>NZ_CAKKMI010000001.1:0-266165 GCF_918698105.1 Pseudomonas brassicacearum
GTCTGGGGAAAGATCGCAGCCTCGTTGCACTCGACAGCTCCTACACAGCCCAGCGGGAGCAAGCTCCCTCGCCACAAAAGCCGCTCGCCACCATGCCTAGAGCTTGGCCTTCACCGCCGCCAACGCATCCTTGCCATCGAGGGTCTTCACACCGTCCAGCCATTTATCCAGGACCGCCGGGTTGGCCTTGATCCAGGCCTTGGCCGCATCGGCGTTGCTGACCTTGTTGTTCACCACCTCGGCCATGATGCTGTTTTCCATGTCCTGGGTGAAGCTCAGGTTGGTCAGCAGCTTGCCGACGTTCGGGCAGGCCTGTGCATAACCCTTGCGGGTCAGGGTGTAGACACTGCCGGTGTCGCCGAAGTATTTCTCGCCGCCCTTGAGGTAATGCATTTTCAGTTGCACGTTCATCGGGTGCGGGGTCCAGCCGAGGAAGGTCACGAACTTCTGTTTCTTCACCGCCCGGGAGACTTCCGCCAGCATCGCCTGCTCGCTGGATTCCACCAGTTTCCACTCGCCCATGCCGAAGTCATTGGTCTTGATGATTTCTTTCAGGGAGAGGTTGGCCGGAGCACCGGAACCGATGCCATAGATCTTCTTGTCGAACTTGTCGGCGAATTTGTTCAAGTCGGCAAAGTTATGCACACCGGCGTCCCAGACGTAGTCCGGGACCGCCAGGGTGAATTCGGTGCCGTCGAGGTTCTTGGCCAACTGCGTGACGTCGCCATTGGCCACGAACTTGTCATAAAAGCCCTGCTGCGCCGGCATCCAGTTACCCAAAAACACATCCACCTGGCCATCCTTGAGGCCACCGAAGGTGATCGGCACCGCGAGGGTGTCGACCTTGGCCTTGTAGCCCATCCCGTCCAGCAGGAAACCGGTGATGGCATTGGTGGCGGCGATATCGCTCCAGCCCGGGTCGGCCATCTTCACCGTTTCACAGCTTTGCTCGGCCCAGGCCGAAACACTGCTCAACGCCAACAGTCCAGCGGTCAGTACTGTGGATAACTTTTGCATGGCTTGCCCCTTACGTTATTGGTTTTGGCAGGGTTGTGGATAACGGGCCTTGCGCTCCAGATCGTCGAGGTCGATGTGGTTACGCATGTACTGCTGGCTGGCGTCCACCAGCGGCTGGTGATCCCAGCTCTTGAGTTTGCCCAGGGTCAGCGCCTGGGCGACGAAACGGCGACGGCGCTGGCTGGCGAGCACCTGTCGATGAATAGCCGGGATGTCCCATTTGGCACGGGCTTCGGCGAGAAAATCGGCGAACAAGGCTTGATGCTCAGGGGATTGGCTGAGATTTTCCAGTTCCTTGGGATCGTTGCGCACGTCAAACAGCAGGCACGGGTCATCTTCGCTGTAAATGAATTTCCACGGGCCGCGACGGATCATCATCAACGGGCTGATGGTGCCTTCGGCCATGTATTCACCGAAGACTTCGTCGTGCCCGCCCTGCCCTTGCAGGTGCGGCACCAGCGAACGGCCATCCAGCGGCAAGCCCGGTTCCAGCGTGCCGCCGGCCAGCTCGACCAGGGTCGGCAGCAAGTCGGCAGTGGACACGGCCGCACCCACCCGGCCGCTGGCGAACTGCCCCGGCGCACTGATCAGCAAGGGTACGCGGGCAGCCATTTCGAACCAATGCATTTTGTACCAGAGGCCCTTTTCGCCGAGCATGTCCCCGTGATCGCCGGAGAACACGATGATCGTGTCGTCCAGTAGACCGGTGTCTTCCAGGGTTTGCAGTAGCTTGCCGACGTTACTGTCGATGTAGCTGCACGCGCCGAAATAGGCGCGGCGGGCATCCCGAATTTTATCCACAGGCAGTGGCTTGTCCCACAGGTCATAGACCTTCAGCAGCCGCTGGGAGTGTGGATCGAGCGTAGTTTGCGCCGGGGTCTGCGGCAAAGGGATGTCGTTGTCGTCATACAAATCCCAGAACGCCTTGGGAATCGTGTACGGGTCGTGTGGGTGGGTCATCGATACGGTGAGGCAAAACGGCTGGTCACCGTCCTCGCGGATGTGGTCGAACAGGTACTGCTGGGCCTTGAACACCACTTCTTCATCGAAATCCAACTGGTTGGTGCGCACGCACGGCCCGGCCTGCAACACCGACGACATGTTGTGGTACCAGCTCGGCCGCACGTCCGGCTCGTCCCAGTTCACCGACCAGCCATAGTCGGCCGGGTAAATGTCGCTGGTCAGGCGTTCTTCGTAGCCGTGCAGTTGGTCCGGCCCGCAAAAGTGCATCTTGCCGGACAGCGCTGTGCGATAGCCGAGGCGGCGCAAGTAGTGGGCATAAGTCGGCACGTCCGCCGGGAAATCCGCCGCGTTGTCGTAGGCGCCGATCTTGCTCGGCAACTGGCCGCTCACCAGGGTAAAACGCGATGGGGCGCACAGTGGGCTGTTGCAGTAGGCGGCATCGAACACCACGCCCTCGGCGGCCAGGCGCGACAGGTTCGGCAGCTTGATCGGCGAAGGACCGTAGATCGGCAACATTGGCGCGGCCATTTGATCGGCCATGATGAAAAGAATGTTCTTGCGCTTCATGTATTCGCGGCATTCCATAGTAGGCAGTTATGCGACATTGCTGCGATTGAGCATGTAGCCCCCGGGTTTTGGGGTAAAGCCCATGCAGGATAATGACTAGGATAAGCACAGCTTATGTATGACGCCTTGGGTAACCTGTCTCTGGAACTGCTCCGTGCCTTTGAAGCCGCCGCGCGACAACAAAGTTTCACCGCGGCGGCGATTGAGTTGGGCACCACGCAACCGGCCATCAGCCAGCAGATCAAGCGCCTGGAAGAGCAACTGGGGACGCGGTTGTTCGACCGTATCTACCGCGGCATCGAACTGACCGAGGCCGGGACCATCCTGTTCGAGCAGGTACAAGCCGGCTTGCAAAGCATCGATGCCGGGCTGAGCGCGATCACCGCCCAGCATCAGCATGAGGTGCTGCAAGTCGCCACGGACTTCGCATTCGCTGCCTATTGGCTGATGCCGCGCCTGCATCGCTTTCACGCCGCCAACCCGCAGGTGGACGTTAGCCTGGTGACCAGCGAACGCAACCACAACATGCTGCGCACCGATATCGACGTTGCCGTACTGTTCGGCGACGGTCGCTTCAAACAAGGCGAAAGTCGCTGGTTGTTCAGCGAAGAAGTCTTTCCGGTGTGCAGCCCGCTGCTGCTCAAGGAACGCCCCATGCCCTTGCCCGCCCAGGCCTTGGCGGAATTCCCGTTGCTGCACCTGCGAGCGGGGAACAACAACTGGTTCGAGTGGAGCGGCGTATTTCGCGAGCTGGGCATCACGTCACCGCCCGCCCCTGGCCAGTTGCGCTTCGACAACTACACGCTGCTCATCCAGGCGGCGATTGGCGGCCAGGGCGTTGCCATCGGCTGGCGGCACCTTGTGGATAACTTATTGGCCCAGGGGCTGCTGTGTCGTCCGATCGCTGAAACGGTGCTGTCGCGGCTGGGGTATTACGTGGTTTTGCCCCAGCGTAAACGCCGCGGTGTATTGATCAGGCAATTCGTCGATTGGCTGATGGAAGAACAGGCCAACAGTGCCGAATCGCTCACCGGGTTGCCGCTGCCTTCCATTGCCGTTTAATCCGCCTGCATGGCCGCGACAAAACTCACATGCTCGCCCACATGCAGGTTCAGGCGCAGCTCATCGGCGATGCCGACCGCCACGCGGTTGAGTCGCTCCAGGGATTCGGCCATGCCGGGTTCCAGGCTGGTGCTGACCTGGCTGAAATGTTCGATGCCCAAGCCTGGCGCGGCATAGGGTGCGTTGATCAAGGTCCACTGCAAGGTGCTGTTCTTCAGGGCATCGAGCACTTCTTCAGCGGCATGGCGCTGCAAATCATCGTCCGTCGGCTCCTCGTCGAGCATCGCAAAGTCGCCCACCAGGAACAGCCGGGGAATGTTCACTGCCTGCATGCCGGCGATCAGGGCATCTACGGCCAATACTTGCTCGACCGGGCCGGGAATCACTGTGCGCTCCACCTGCTCGCTGTTCATCGGCAACCCCGGCGCGTTCAGCAGACACACCACGGCGCTGGCTCCGGCAACACTTTGCTTGACCCGCTCGGGATCGAACAGGTCACCGGTCTTGGTCCGCAGGCCCGGGCGTGGGGCCAGGGCAGTAAGATCGTCGAGAATGGCGATGACTTCGTACTGACGCCGCAGCATCTCAGCCATCAACGCACTGCCGAGGCTGCTCATGGCACCATAGAGCACCACTTTGGTGACCGGGGTTTCGGCGTTTTTCATGGCTGCTTTCCTCTTTATCCCGCGTGTAAAGGCTCTGACCCGCGGCAAACGGCGAGGGTTCGGCCTCTTTTCAAGGAGTGACAGATGCAGCGGATCAAGGGCTACCACGCCCACGTGTATTTCGACGCCAGCACCCTCGACCAGGCGCGGGCCCTGTGCGAGGAAGCGGCGCAACTGTTCCCGTTGAAAATGGGCCGCGTCCATCAACGCCCGGTCGGCCCGCACCCGGACTGGAGCTGCCAGCTGGCGTTCGACCCGCAGTACATCGGCGTGGTCTTGCCGTGGCTGGCCCTCAATCGCAAAGGCCTGGTGATTTTCCTGCACCCGGAGACCGGCGATGACCTGGCCGACCACACCGACCATGCGATCTGGATGGGCGCGGTGCGGCCGTTGAATCTTTCGGCATTCAAAGCAAACACCTGATTCACCCCCTTGTGGCGAGGGAGCTTGCTCCCGCTCGGGCGCGCAGCGGCCGCAAAATACTGGGGCCGCTTCGCAGCCCAGCGGGAGCAAGCTCCCTCGCCACAAAAGCTGGACCAACCAATATCACTGGCGAAAGCTTACTGAAAGCTAGCGCCATTAGGATCACCTCACTACCGGCAACAGACCGGTCGGCCAAAGCGAGTTTTCAAGGCTCGTTCGGCCCTTTTAACAACAACAATGGTGATCCTGATGTCCGCTGCTACCTGTCCCGCTGCGCCCACTCCATCCGTCCGTCCCGTGCTCTGCATCACGCGCTGACCTGTCCGGTTCGCCTTTGCCCGCCGCGCCACGCCTGGAGTATTTCCCATGCTGACTTTCCTTGGCTTTGCCATGGTCATCACGTTCATGTTCCTGATCATGACCAAGCGCCTGTCCGCGCTGATCGCCTTGATCATCATCCCGATCCTGTTCGCCCTGTTCGGTGGCTTTGCGCCGAAAATCGGCCCGATGATGCTCGAAGGCATCACCAAGCTCGCCCCGACCGGGGTGATGCTGATGTTCGCGATTCTGTATTTTGCCCTGATGATCGACTCCGGCCTGTTCGACCCGGCCGTGCGCAAGATCCTCAAGCTGGTCAAGGGCGACCCGTTGAAAGTTTCGGTCGGTACCGCCGTTCTGGCGCTCGTCGTTTCCCTTGATGGTGACGGCGCGACCACTTATATGATCTGCGTGGCCGCGATGCTGCCGCTCTACAGCCGCATCGGCATGAGCCCACGCATCATGGCTGGCCTGATCATCCTCGCCGGCGGCGTGATGAACATGACCCCGTGGGGCGGCCCGACGGCCCGCGCCGCCAGTGCGCTGCACGTGGACCCGTCCGACATCTTCGTGCCGATGATTCCTGCAATGGCCGCCGGTGTGGTGGCGATCCTGCTGATCGCCTACATGTACGGCAAGCGCGAGCGCGCACGCCTGGGAGAATTGCATCTGGTCGGTGATGAAATCGACCACAGCGAAATCAGCGTTTCCCAGTTCCCGGACGCCCGTCGTCCGAAGCTGATCTGGTTCAACGGCGCGCTGACCCTGGGCCTGATGTGCACCCTGATCGCTGGCCTGTTGCCGCTGCCGGTGCTGTTCATGGTGGCCTTCAGTATCGCGATGATCGTCAACTACCCGTGCCTGCAACAGCAGAAAGACCGCGTTGCGGCCCACGCCGGCAGCGTGCTGGCGGTGGTCGGGTTGATTTTCGCGGCCGGTATCTTTACCGGTATCCTGTCCGGCACCGGCATGGTCGACGCCATGTCCAAGAGCCTGCTGGCGGTGATTCCGGAGTTCCTCGGCCCGTACCTGGCAGTGATTACCGCGCTGGTGAGCATGCCGTTCACGTTCTTCATGTCGAACGATGCATTTTATTACGGGGTGTTACCGGTTCTTGCCGAGGCAGCCAGCCATTACGGCATCACCGCTGTTGAAATGGCCCGTGCCTCCATCGTCGGCCAGCCCGTCCACCTGTTAAGCCCGCTGGTTCCGTCGACCTACCTGCTGGTAGCCTTGGCCGGGATCGAGTTCGGCGATCACCAGCGCTTCACCCTGAAGTGGGCAGTACTGGTTTGCCTGTGCATAATGTTCGCCGCCCTGCTGATGGGGATTTTTCCGCTGTTCAGTACTCTATAAAAGCAACGCCCGCTGCGCCGCCATCGGTGGCGCGGCCTAACACTCGCTCAAAGGAACTCACATGGAATGGCTGACCAACCCGGAAATCTGGGTTGCCTTCTTTACCCTGACCGCCCTGGAAATTGTCTTGGGCATCGACAACATCATCATGATCTCGATCCTGGTCAGCCGCATGCCCAAGCACATGCAGGCGCGCACCCGGATCTTCGGCCTGGCGCTGGCCATGGTCACGCGGATCCTGTTGCTGCTGTCCATCACCTGGGTCATGCGCCTGACCGCCGATTTGTTCGAAGTGTTCGGCCAGGGCATCTCCGGTCGTGACCTGATCCTGTTCTTCGGTGGCCTGTTCCTGCTGTGGAAAAGCTCCCAGGAGATGTACCACGCGCTGGAAGGCGAAGATGAAACCAACGACGAACCTTCGGGCAAGGGCGGCAGCTTCATCTACACCATCATCCAGATCGCGATCATCGACATCGTGTTCTCCCTGGACTCGGTCATTACCGCCGTCGGCATGGTTTCCCATGTACCGGTGATGGTGGCGGCGATTATCGTGGCGGTGCTGGTGATGATGTTGGCGGCGGGCACTATCAGCGAGTTCATCGACAAGCACCCGTCGCTGAAAATGCTGGCGCTGTCGTTCCTGCTGGTGGTCGGTACCGTGCTGATCGCCGAGTCGTTCGACGTGCATGTGCCAAAAGGCTACGTCTACTTCGCCATGGCGTTCTCCCTGGCGGTCGAAGCGTTCAACATCAAGATGCGCACGGCCATGGCGCGCAAGCGCAAGCAGCAGGACCCTGTGAAACTGCGCAAGGATATGCCGGGTCAGTAACGGTATAGGGCAATGAATGAAGGGGCTCTTGGAGCCCCTTTTTCATGCCCGCAAAAAAGTGGCCGGATGCAAAACCTGTGGGAGCGAGCTTGCTCGCGATGAGGCCATGACATCCAACATCTTCTTTGGCTGTCAGGCCGCTATCGCGAGCAAGCTCGCTCCCACAGGGGTTTTGGGTGTTTTCGAGGAATGTATTTTATGACGGTTTTGTTTCAAACGATTCTTTAGCTGTGCAATGCTGGCGCCCGAACCGTTCGCCAACTACAGCTTAAGTACAAGAACGAAGAATGTGGCATCGTCAATTTGTCCTTTTGGGACGCTAACAGGGGGCTTCTCATGCTGACCCTGCTGAACTTGCTCTCCG
Organism: Pseudomonas brassicacearum; assembly: GCF_918698105.1. Lineage (GTDB taxonomy): Bacteria > Pseudomonadota > Gammaproteobacteria > Pseudomonadales > Pseudomonadaceae > Aquipseudomonas > Aquipseudomonas brassicacearum_F. The sequence continues at coordinate 7,565 of NZ_CAKKMI010000001.1, forward strand.
CCGTGGCCCTGCTGATCTGGGGCACGCACATCGTGCGTACAGGCATCTTGCGGGTCTATGGCTCGAACCTGCGCCATGTCATCGGCCAGAACATGTCCCGGCGCTGGCTGGCGTTTGTCGCCGGCATCATGGTCACGGCCATGGTCCAGAGCAGCAATGCCACGGCCATGCTCGTCACCTCGTTCGTCGGCCAGGGCCTGATGGCGCTGACCCCGGCCCTGGCGACCATGCTCGGCGCCGATGTCGGCACCGCGCTGATGGCACGGGTGCTGACCCTCGACCTGTCGTGGCTGTCGCCGCTGCTGATTTTCCTCGGGGTGATTTTTTTCCTCTCGCGCAAGCAGACCCGCGCCGGGCAAATGGGCCGGGTCGGCATCGGCCTGGGCCTGATCATCCTGGCCCTGCAATTGATCGTCGAAGCCGCCGCGCCCATCACCCATGCCCAGGGCGTGAAAGTGATTTTCGCCTCGCTGACTGGCGACATCCTGCTCGATGCCTTGGTCGGCGCGCTGTTCGCGATGATCTCCTATTCCAGCCTGGCCGCCGTGCTGTTGACCGCGACGCTTGCCGGTGCCGCGGTGATCAGCCTGCCCGTGGCCATCGGCCTGGTGATCGGCGCCAACATCGGCAGCGGCGTACTGGCGTTCCTCAGCACCAGCATGCAGAACACCGCCGGACGCCAGGTGGCGCTGGGCAGCCTGCTGTACAAGCTGATCGGGCTGTTGTTGATCATTCCGGTGCTCGATCCGCTGGTGGGCTGGCTGGACAACTTGGATTTCAGTCCCCAGGAAACGGTGATCGGTTTCCATCTGCTCTACAACTCCGTACGGTGCCTGGTGCTGCTGCCCAGCGTCGGGCCCATGGCCCGGCTCTGCGCCTGGTTGCTGCCGGAACGTCCGGACACCAACGGCACGGCCAAGCCGCGACACCTGGACCCTACCGCCCTCGCCACCCCGAGCCTGGCGCTGGCAAACGCGGCCCGGGAAACCTTGCGCATCGGCGATCTGATCGAAAGCATGCTCGAAGCCATGCTGGACGTGCTGCGGGGTACGCAGACGGCGGTGACCCAGGAAATACGGCGCATGAATGACGACGTCGAAGCCTTGTGCAGCGCAATCAAGTTGTACATGGCGCAAATGCCCCGTGAGGACCTCAGTGAGCAGGACAGCCGCCGCTGGGCGGAAATCATTGAGCTGGCGATCAACCTGAAACTGGCCAGCGACCTGATCGAGCGCATGTTGCGCAAGGTCCAGCAACAGAAGACCTCCCAGCGTCGGTCCTTTTCCGAGGTGGGCCTGGAGGAATTGGCGGGGCTGCACAGCCACTTGATCGCCAACCTGCGGCTGGGGCTGTCGGTATTTCTCAGTGCCGACCGGGAAAGCGCCCGCCAGTTGCTGCGTGAGAAACGTCGCTTTCGGGCGCAGGAACGGCGCATGGCCCATGCCCATGTCAGCCGCCTGCAGCGCAAGGTCGTGCAAAGCCTGGAGACCAGTTCCCTGCACCTGGAGCTGATCGCCGACATGAGGCGCCTCAATTCGCTGTTTTGCGGCAGCGCCTACGTCGTGTTGGAAACCTCCGAGATCGGCGCGCTGGCGGCGGATGAAATTTCCGACATTACCCATTCGCCGTGAACGACTGGCGCATTGGCCAGTCAGTAACAAAAGCCGGGGCCTGAAACCGTTTGCCAGCCCGCCTGCTCCCGCTGTCATGAACACCGCATAGATTCGATAGGGGGAGCGAACCGCCTCCGGGCGGCGCTGCGCCGATGACGGCCGGCCCGGCACCATGGACCCCCACTCAGCCGCCAGGAAGCCCTTATGCGTTGTCTGTTGCTCGCCTTTCTTTTGCTCGGCTCACTGCCCGTTGTCGCCCTGGACCGGTTCCAGGTCGAAGGCTATACGTTGCCCAACGGCATGCAGTTGTTGCTCAAGCCGGGCAGCGAGCGCGGGCATGTGGCGATCCGCTTGGTGGTCGGCGTGGGCCTGGACGACTTCAGTTGCGCCGACAAGGAACTGCCGCACCTGCTCGAACACCTGCTGTTCAGCGGCGTCGACGAGAGCGGTGAAGGCGGCCTGGAGGAGCGCATGCAAGCCTTGGGTGGCGAGTGGAATGCCTTCACGAGCAACGCCGACACCACGTTCGTCATCGAGGCGCCGGCGCGTAATCAACGCAAGGTCCTGGACCTGCTGCTGGCGCTGTTGACGCGCACCCGCATCGACGAGAAAGCCCTGGAGGCGGCCAAGCGAGTGGTGGAACGCGAGGACGGCGGCCACTACACCCACCTGCAACGCTGGCTCGATCACCAGGACCTGGGCCACAAGGCCAGCAACCAGCTGGCGGTTGAGCTGGGCCTGCGCTGCGCGGAACGGGCCGAGGTCCAGCGCCACACCCTCGCCCGCCTCGAACAGGTGCGCAACGACTGGTACGCACCGAACAACATGACCCTGATCGTGGTCGGCGACCTCGACCGACTGTTGCCGGCCTACCTGGAACGCGCCTTTGGCGAACTCGAGCCGGTGGAGCCCAGCCCGCACGAGGCGCTGCCGCAGATCCGCTACAAAGCAGTCACCAAGCGCAACCTGATCCATGGCCTGGTCGGCAACAGCGCCAAGCTGCATTGGCTGTTCCCGGAGCCGGTACTGGATGAGCAGCATGACGAAACCTTCGACCTGCTCAAGGATTACATGGACTGGGCGCTCTATCGCCAATTGCGCCTGGCCCGAGGCTTGTCCTACGGACCGTGGACCGAGCGCGAGGTGTTCGGCGGCGTTGGCTTCTTCAGCCTGAACGCCGACCTGTCCCGCGAAGACTTGCCCGAAGCCGAACAGGCGCTGGAAGAACTGCGCAAGACATTGCTCAAGGATGGCCTGGACCCCGCCGGCTTCGTGCGCATCAAACGCGCGGCCATTGCCCACCAGTCCTGGGCGGTTCAAGGCAACAGCGCACTGGCCGATTACTACTGGAGCGCCCTGGGCGATTATGAAGACGGCCGCTTCGCCAACCCGGCCCTGCGCCTGCAGGAGGTGAGCCTGGAACAGGCCAACGTGGCCCTGCGCGAATTGCTCAAGGACCCGGGTTACCTGCGCGTCGAGAAGCCGTTGCTCAGTGATGATGAGCTGGTTTGGGGGATGGCTGGTTTGCTGGGGTTGCTATTGCTCGGAATGGTGGTGTGGCAAGTACGACGGCGGGCCCGACCAGAATCTGGTTGATCCGCCCTGTGTTCGAGCTTGCTCGCGATGACTCCAGCCCAGGGCAACTCAAATCCCGTGGCGAGGGAGCTTGCTCCCGCTCGGCTGCGCAGCAGGCGCAAACCGGGCGATGCGGTTTACCTGGATAAATGCTGGGGCCTGCTTCGCAGGCCAGCGGGAGCAAGCTCCCTCGCCACAAAAGAGCATCACGACACGCGTCGCGATCCTCGCCATGTCACCGCCCTGACGATACTCTGTCAGGGATATTTCCTACGACTTACTGTGAAACCACCGAATGCAAAACCTGACGGTCTACATCCAGCGCATCCTTGAATTGATGAAGCGCTATCCAGGGGTCATTGCGCTCGGTGGTTTTATCTCCGGGGTCGGCAGTTTCATGCTGGTGGACCGCCAGCAGGGCCTGGCGACGTGGATCGCCATCATGATGCTGGTGAGCTGGCTCTGGCTGATGGTCGAGAACAGCATGACCCGGCTGTTCGCGCGGATTTTCAAACGGGAAATCCCCCAGCCGCTGTTGCGCTACGCCACGCAGATGATTCACCAGGAAAGCCTGTTTTTCGTCCTGCCGTTTTTCTTCATCACCACCACCTGGAACAGCAGCCAGCTGGTTTTCACCGGCCTGCTGACGATCGCGGCGCTGATTTCGATCATCGACCCGCTGTACTACAAATGGCTGGCGCCCCGGCGCTGGGCGTTCCTGGCGTTGCACACGCTGACGCTGTTCGCCGCCCTGCTCACGGCGCTGCCGGTGATCCTGCACCTGACCACCGACCAGAGCTTCAAGCTGGCGCTGGGCATTGCCATGCTGCTGTCGTTTCCCAGCCTGGCCTCGATCTTCCCGATCCGCACCGTGCGCAACGCCCTGGCGATCCTGTGCATCACGGTGGGGATTGGCGCCGCCGGCTGGGTGCTGCGCTCCTGGGTGCCACCGGCCACGCTGTGGATGACCGAAGTGGCGATCAGCACCCAACTGGAAGACCGCACGCCGGGCGCCAGCCTCAAGGAAGTCAGCGCGGCCCAGATTCGCGGCAACGGCCTGTATGCCTACACCGCCATCAACGCGCCGCGCGGGCTTGATGAGCGGATTTATCACGTCTGGCAGTTCAACGGCAAAGAAGTCGACCGCATCGCCCTGGACATCCACGGCGGGCGCAAGGAAGGCTATCGCGCCTGGACCCACAAGCAGAACTTCCCGCAAGACCCGACGGGTAAATGGCAAGTGCGGGTGCTGACGGAAAATGGCCAGATGATCGGCGTGCTGCGTTTCAAGGTGAACGCTGACGCACCCGAGGCAAAATAACGGCGGTCGTGCTATTAGGTAGCGCTGTTCAAGTCGAACGAGCATGGAGCTTATGACCCCCGGATCCCCCACTGGCACCGCCCGGCTGGACACGTCTCGCTCTCCGGCGCAGCTCTGGGTCGGCGGCGACTGGACGCTGGCCCATTACGCGCAGCTCAAGCGCTTGAGCGAATCCTTGCGCGGCCAATACGACGAAAACACCCTGATCGACCTCAACGGCCTCGGCGCCCTCGACACCGCCGGGGCTTCGTTGCTGGTGGAACTGCTGGGCTCCGAACGGCTGGGCAAGACCGCCGAGCACCCCGATTGCAGCTTGCCGGCCGCCGAGCGGGCGCTGTTGCAGACGGTCTATTGCTCGCTGACGGACTTTTGTGTGCCGGTGAAAGAGCCGCAGGTCAGCGTGCTGACACAGTTGCTGACGCGTATCGGCCGCGCGGTGGAAAAAATCTGGCAAGACACCCTGCAACTGCTGGGTTTTGTCGGCCTGATCCTGGAAACCCTGGCCCGCAACCTGTTTCGTCCCAGGCGCTGGCGCATGACAGCGATGGTCGTTCATATCGAACAGACCGGCCTGGACGCAGCCCCCATCGTCGCCCTGCTGACGTTTTTGGTGGGCGCGGTGGTGGCCTTTCTCGGCGCGACAGTGCTGGCCGATTTCGGCGCCAGTATCTTTACCGTGGACCTGGTGGCGTTCTCGTTCCTGCGTGAATTCGGCGTATTGCTCACGGCCATCCTCATGGCGGGCCGCACCGCCAGCGCGTTCACCGCGCAGATCGGCTCGATGAAGGCCAACGAAGAAATCGACGCGATCCGCACCTTGGGCCTCGATCCAGTCGAGTTGCTGGTGATTCCACGGGTGCTGGCGCTGTTGGTGGCGCTGCCGATGCTGACCTTCCTGGCCATGCTCTCGGGCATTATCGGTGGCGGCGTGGTCTGCGCTGTGTCGCTGGGTATTTCCCCGGCCATGTTCCTGACGCTGTTGCAGTCGGACATTGGCGTGCAGCATTTCCTGGTGGGGATGGTCAAGGCGCCGATCTTTGCCTTCCTGATCGCCGCCGTGGGCTGCCTGGAAGGTTTCAAGGTCAGCGGCAGTGCCGAATCGGTCGGGGCCCACACCACGTCCAGCGTGGTGCAGTCGATTTTCGTGGTGATTGTGCTCGATGCCGTGGCCGCGCTGTTTTTCATGGAGATGAACTGGTGAGCCAACCCCCGCGACCACCCGCCGAGGCGGTGATTCAAGTGCGCGGCCTGTGCAATCGCTTTGGCCGCCAGAGCGTGCATGAAAACCTCGACCTGGACGTGTACAAGGGCGAGATCCTTGCCGTGGTCGGCGGCTCCGGCAGCGGCAAATCGGTGCTGCTGCGCAGTATCGTCGGCCTGAACCGGCCCAGCGAGGGTTCTGTGCGGGTATTCGGCGAAGACTTGCCGAGCCTGCCCCCGGAACAACGTTCGCGGGTGGAACGGCGCTTTGGCGTGTTATTCCAGAAAGGCGCGCTGTTTTCGTCACTGACCGTGACAGAAAACGTCGCCCTGCCGCTGATCGAACACGCCGGGCTCAGCCGGGCCGATGCCGAGCACCTGGCGGCGGTGAAGCTGGCCTTGGCCGGCCTGCCGTTATCGGCCGCCGACAAATACCCCGCCTCGCTGTCCGGCGGCATGATCAAGCGCGCGGCCCTGGCCCGTGCGCTGGCCCTGGACCCGGACATCCTGTTTCTCGACGAACCCACCGCCGGCCTCGACCCCATTGGTGCGGCGGCGTTCGACCAATTGATCCTGACACTGCGCGATGCCCTGGGCTTGAGCGTGTTCCTGGTCACTCACGACCTGGACACCCTCTACACCATCAGCGACCGGGTGGCGGTGCTGGCGCAGAAAAGAGTCCTGGTGGCCGATGTCATCGACAAGGTGTCGGAAACCGACGACGCCTGGATTCACGAATACTTCCATGGCCCTCGCGGCCGCGCGGCCTTATCGGCCGCTACACAATCCAACGAGGTTTGACATGGAAACCCGAGCCCATCATGTGCTGATCGGCCTGTTCACCGTCATTGTGGTGGCCGGCGCCCTGTTGTTTGGCCTGTGGCTGGCCAAGTCCAACGTGGACAGCGAATTCAAGTATTACGAAGTGGTGTTCAACGAGGCGGTCAGCGGGTTGTCCCGGGGCAGCTCGGTGGAGTACAGCGGGATCAAGGTCGGCGATGTCGTCAACCTGCGCCTGGACCCGAACGACCCACGTCGGGTGTTGGCGCGGGTGCGCTTGAGCGGGGAAACGCCAATCAAGCAAGACACCCAGGCCAAGCTGGCACTGACCGGCATCACCGGCACCTCGATTATCCAGCTCAGTGGCGGCACGCCCCAGAGCCCGGCGCTGACCGGGCACGACGGGGAGCCGCCAGTGATCATCGCCGCGCCCTCGCCTATCGCCCGCCTGCTCAACAACAGCGATGACTTGATGACCAGCATCAACCTGCTGCTGCACAACGCCAATGAGGTGTTTTCCTCGGACAACGTCCAAAGCCTGGGCAAGACGCTGGAGCATCTGGAACAAACCACCGGGGTCATTGCCGAGCAGCGCGGCGATATTCGCCAGGCCATGCAGCAACTGGCGTCCATCGGCAAACAGGCCAGCGCCACGCTGGAACAGACCACGGCATTGATGCGCAACGCCAATGGTCTGCTCAACGACCAGGGCAAACAGGCGTTCGGCAACGCCGGCCAGGCCATGCAATCCCTGGCGCGCAGCACCGCGACCCTCGACAAGCTGCTGAACGACAACCGCGATTCGTTGAATAACGGCATGCAGGGCCTCAATGCCCTGGCGCCAGCCGTGCGTGAACTGCGCGAAACCCTGAGCGCCCTGCGGGGGATCTCCCGGCGCCTGGATGCCAACCCCAGCGGCTATCTGCTGGGCAATGACAAGGACAAGGAGTTCACGCCATGAAGCCGTCCAACCGGTTTATCCGCCCTCTTCTCTTGCTGGCAGGTTTTGCCCTGGTGGGCGGCTGCTCGATTTTGCCCAAGGCCGAACCTTCGGATGTGTATCGCTTGCCCGCCACTCAGGCCCCGGCATCTGCGGGCACGGCGGTGAGCTGGTCGCTGCGCCTGGCCAGTCCCCAGGCCAGCGAGGTGCTCAACAGCCCGAAAATCGCGGTGATCCCCCAAGGCAATCTGTTCAGCAGCTACGCCGCCTCGCGCTGGAGCGACCCGGCCCCGGTGTTGTTGCGCAACCGCCTGCTCGATGGCTTCGCCCAGGATGGACGCGTCAGGCTGTTGAGCGTCGCCGACAGCAACCTGCAAGCAGACCTGGAGCTGGGCGGGCAATTGCAGGCGTTCCAGACCGAATACCAAGGCACTGCGGCCAGCGTGGTGATTCGCCTGGACGCGCTGCTGGTGCGCGGCTTCGACCAGCGCATCCTGGCCAGTCGCCGTTTTGAAGTGCGCCAGCCGTTGAGCGACGTGAAAGTGCCAGCGGTGGTGGACGGCTTTGGCCGTGCCGGTGACCGGCTGACGGCCGAAGTGGTGGCCTGGGCAGTGGAGCAAGGCCAGCGTTTCGCAACGCCGACCCAACCCTAGGGGCTGCGCAGAGACTCAGGTCAACCGAAGAACCAGTAGCAAACCCCAATCGCCGCCACGACCCCGGAAAATTCGGCCAGCAGCGCACACCCCACGGCATGGCGCGCCCGCTGGATGCCAACGGCGCCGAAATACACCGCCAGCACGTAGAACGTGGTTTCGGTGCTGCCCTGGATGGTCGCCGCCACCAGGGCCGGGAAGCTGTCGACGCCGGAGGTCTTCATGGTCTCGATCAGCATCGCCCGGGCGGCGCTGCCGGAGAACGGCTTGACCATGGCGGTCGGCAAGGCATCGACGAAGCGCGTGTCCCAGCCGGCCCACTGCACCAGGTGCCGGATGCCGTCCAGGCCGAAATCCAGCGCCCCCGAAGCCCGCAGCACGCCCACGGCGCAGAGCATCGCGACCAGGTAGGGCAGCAACGTCTTGGCGACGTCGAAGCCCTCCTTGGCGCCCTCGATGAAGGCTTCATACACCTTGACCTTGCGCAGGGCACCCACCACCAGGAACAGGATGATCAGGCTAAACAACGTCAGGTTGCCCAGGATCGACGACAGCCCCGCCAGCGCCGTGGCCGAGAGCGTGGCCAGCAGCGCCATGAAACCGCCCAGCGCCAGCGCGCCCGGGATCAGATAAGCCAGCACCACCGGGTCCCACAACCGCAGGCGCTGCATGAACGCCACCGACAGCAGCCCCATCAGGGTCGAAGCGCTGGTGGCGAGCAGGATCGGCAGGAACACCAGCGTCGGGTCCGGCGCGCCTTGTTGTGCGCGGTACATGAAGATGGTCACCGGCAGCAGCGTCAGCGACGAGGCGTTGAGCACCAGGAACAGGATCTGCGCATTGCTGGCGATGGTCGGGCTGGGATTGAGGTCTTGCAGGGCGCGCATGGCCTTGAGGCCGATGGGGGTGGCCGCGTTGTCCAGTCCCAGGCCGTTGGCGGCGAAGTTGAGGGTGATCAGGCCAATGGCCGGGTGGCCGGCAGGCACTTCCGGCATCAAGCGCAAGAACAGCGGCCCGAGGGCCTTGGCCAGCCAGTCGACGATGCCGGCCTTTTCGGCGATGCGCAAAAAGCCCAACCACAGGGTCAAGGTGCCGAACAGCAGGACCATGACCTCGACCGACAGCTTGGCCATGGCGAAAATGCTTTCCACCATGGCCGCGAAAATTCCGGCGTTGCCGCCGATCAACCACTGCGCCAGCGCCGACACGGCTGCCACGATAAAGAAGCCAAGCCACAGGCCATTGAGCATCGGTCAAATCCCCCGGAAGATGCCGCGAATGATAGCGGGGCTGGCAGAAACGACAAACCCCGGATTTCTCCGGGGTTTGATCGGGCGCTGCACAAGTGATCAGCGAACACCCTGTGGGAGCGAGCTTGCTCGCGATGGCGGTGTGTCAGTCACCATCATTGCTGACTGATCCGGCGCCATCGCGAGCAAGCTCGGCTCCCACAGTGACCGGGTTGTTCAGGCACTTTGCTGCTGGCCTAACCTCCCCTCAGCGATCAACGGCTGGAAGTTTCCCCCGCAGGCAGCGGCTCTTTGCTGCGCCAGTGCGGCAGGGAGTTCCAGTAGCGCTGGCCCTTGGCATCGTCGTACATGCCTTCCCAACGGGCGATGACCAGCACGGCCAGGGCGTTGCCGATGACGTTCAGCGCGGTACGGGCCATGTCCATGATGCGGTCGACACCGGCGATGAAGGCCAGGCCTTCCAGCGGAATGCCCACGCTGCCCAAGGTCGCCAGCAGCACCACGAACGACACGCCCGGCACGCCGGCGATGCCTTTGGAGGTGACCATCAAGGTCAGCACCAGCAGCAATTGCTGGCTGATGGACAGGTCGATGCCGTACAGCTGGGCGATGAAAATCGCCGCGATGCTCTGGTACAGGGTTGAGCCATCGAGGTTGAACGAATAGCCGGTGGGCACCACGAAGCTGCAGATGGCTTTCGGCGCGCCGTAGGCTTCCATCTTCTCGATCACGCGCGGCAGCACGGTTTCGGAACTGGCGGTGGAGTAGGCCAGCACCAGCTCATCCTTGAAGATGCGCATCAGCTTGAGCACCGAGAAGCCGAACAGCCGCGCGATCAGGCCCAGCACCACAAAGGCGAAGAAGGCGATGGCGACGTAAACCAGGATCACCAGCTTGGCCAGCGGCAGCAGCGAGGCGAAGCCGAAGTTGGCGACCGTCACCGCGATCAGGGCGAACACGCCGATGGGGGCGTATTGCATGATCATGTGGGTGACCTTGAACATGCTTTCCGACACGCCCTGGAACATTTTCACCAGCGGCTCGCGCAGGTCCGATTGCAGGCTGGACAGGCCCAGGCCGAACAATACGGAGAAGAAAATGATCGGCAACATCTCGCCACGGGCAACGGCGGCGAAGATGTTCGACGGGATCAGGTTGAGGATGGTCTGGACGAACGCATGTTCATGCTGGACTTCCGCGGCCGTGGCCTGGTACTTGGAAATATCCACCGTACCCAGGGTGCTCATGTCGATGCCGCTGCCGGGCTGGAAGAAGTTGGCCAGCAGCAGGCCAACGACGATGGCGATGGTGGTAACGACTTCGAAGTAAAGGATGGTCTTGAGACCGATGCGCCCGAGCTTCTTGGCATCACCGACCCCGGCAATGCCGACGATCAGCGAGGAAATCACAATCGGGATCACGATCATCTTGATCAGACGGATAAAGATATCGCCCGCCGGTTGCAGCACGTTGCTGATCCACCAGGCCTTTTCGGCACTGAAATGGTTGAGCAGCGCGCCCAATGCAATCCCGAGCACCAGACCGATGAGGATCTGCCAGGCGAGGCTTAGTCGTGCCTTCTTCATATCGTTACCCTTACTTCAGTTGGACTCGGACAGTGGTGCGAACGGATCGTCGATGACGAAAAACATCCGCGCCACTGCCCCCGTATAAGGTCACCCCGAGCGCGTTAGCGGCTTACTGGCAGGCGAAAAAAGGCGCAACTATTGCGATGCAAGGGGGGCTCGTCTAATGCCGTAAACGCCTACCCTATGCCGAATCGGCATGAGTTTTTTTAAACGAAACCCGCCCTCCAAGCGGTTCGAATACGACATTTATGCAGGCATAAGTGCCGTGAACCGGCCATTTCAGCGTAGCTGGGCTTTCTCTCGCAAGCGTGGGGAACCGATGAAACGGCAGCGAATCGAGACGCGGCCCATAGGAGAAATTGCCTCGGCATTCTCCGATATACGGTCAGCAAATGGGGGATAAATCAGCGGGAGGAGACAAAATGCCGCATCGGGGAGCGAATTGCAGCGGCCAATCGACCAAGCGCTCTGAGCCGCGTCTTTGCGTCACGAAGCTCCACGCAAGTTCGCCAAGCCGTGTTGGCTTTGCGAACTTGCGTCGCAGCTTTTACCTGACCCGGCCCTTTCGCAGGCACCCCTTGTGCCCGTAGGTCACTCCGACGCTCATCCGTCAGAACGTCCCAGCCCCCTGGTCATGCACTGGCCCTCCTCGGGCTGTGCAGCAGGGAAAAGCAGGGCTGCTTTTCCCATTTTCAGAATCAGTACCAGTTCGGATCTTTCTTGAGTTGTTCCATTAACAGTTCTTGCATACCCTCATTGGGATTACCGAGGAAACGGTAGTCGGCATGGCGGGTCGGCGACTTGTCGGCCGGCAGCCCCGCAGGGACTTCCACCAACATGGCATAGGCCTCGTCCTTGTCGAAACTGAAGGCGACGATCAAGCGTTTGCTGAGGCAGGTCGCCTGGGTTTCACACAGCGGTCCCACCAAATACTTGTCGCCATCTTCCTCGACAGCATTCATCTGGTCCGAATCGCCCGAGAGGTTCATCACCCATTCGGGCAGGCGTTCTTCTTTTTTCACGACGTGCTGCCAGGTCTGGCGGTATTGCGGGTCCGCCTCCAGCAACTGGTTGACGCGCATCTGTCCGTCATTGGCAGCCATTGCCATGGCACTGCCGCCCAACAAGAGGGCGGCGGCCAGTCCTTTGAATGACACGCTCATGGTCAGCCTCGACCGCGACGGCCAAAGAAGAAGGAAGCGATGAACATCACCAGGAACACAACAAAGAGAATCTTGGCGATGCCCGTGGCGGTGCCTGCGATACCACCGAAGCCCAGTACGGCGGCGATGATGGCAATGATCAGGAAAGTAATTGCCCAGCTCAACATGGTGATTCTCCTTACGCTTTTCTATTTAGTGAGGGTCTTGCGGTGATGGTTCCGGCGCAATGGACGACCGGTACATCGGGTTAAAACACCCAGCGCTCTTCACGCGGCATGGCGTTCAATGGCTGAGCCTGGTCGACATCCATCATGCGCATTGAAGCCGAGGCTTCCTTAAGGCTGCTGACGGCGCTGAAATGGGTTTGCGGTGCACGCTGAATCGACACCTGCGGCGCTTCGGGCTGTTGGCTTTCATGCCAGAGCAACCATTGCTGGCCCACCACGAGCGTGACCAACAGTGCGAGGGCAGCCCATAAGCCCTGCTGGATGTTCAAGGAAGAGAGTCGAAACTGCGCGGCACATTGACGATTCATCCTGAAATTCCTCCCCACCCGGGTGTGGTGATCTGGTTGAGGCACTCTTGCGCCACGTTGACCAAAGCATTGCAGCCGGCGTGCCAGGATTTTTTAAGAGTTAAACTCTTTTAAAATCAAATAGTTATTGATTAGCCGCGACACCTGGGGGACGCATCCTGCACGATGGTCCGCGCGCACGTCGTGCGTATTGCACGAACGGAAGGGAAAAGGCGTAAGGTTGTTTTGGAATTTCCTGTCAGACACAGCCGTCGGAATGAGCGATGCGAACCGTCCGATCCGGACGAATCATAAAAAAAGGAACTCAAATCAGTCTTTTAGGAGTCAGACGTCCACAGGGTCCTTCTCGATGAGTAAGATTCCCTCAGAATCGACCATGCAACTTGCCCGATTTTTCTGACACTAACCAACATCATTCATTAAGGAGCGTAGGAAAAATGGAATCCGCCACTGAGCACCAAGGCCGCATTCTGCTGGTAGACGACGAGTCCGCCATCCTGCGTACGTTCCGATACTGCCTGGAAGACGAAGGCTATAGCGTCGCCACTGCCAACAGCGCCGCCCAGGCCGACACACTGCTGCAACGCCAGGTATTCGACCTGTGTTTCCTCGACCTGCGCCTGGGGGAGGACAACGGCCTGGACGTCCTGGCACAAATGCGTATCCAGGCACCCTGGATGCGCGTGGTCATCGTCACCGCCCATTCGGCAGTCGATACCGCAGTCGATGCGATCCAGGCCGGGGCAGCCGACTATCTGGTCAAGCCTTGCAGCCCCGATCAATTGCGCCTGGCGACTGCCAAGCAATTGGAAGTACGCCAGCTGTCGGCCAGGCTCGAGGCCCTTGAAGGGGAAGTGCGCAAACCCAAGGACGGCCTCGACTCCCATAGTCCGGCGATGAAAGTCGTCCTGGAAACCGCGCGCCAGGTCGCCAGTACCGATGCCAACATCCTGATCCTCGGCGAGTCCGGCACCGGTAAGGGCGAGTTGGCCCGAGCGATCCATGGCTGGAGCAAGCGCGCGAAAAAGTCCTGCGTCACCATCAATTGCCCGTCACTGACCGCTGAACTGATGGAAAGCGAATTGTTCGGCCATAGCCGTGGCGCTTTCACCGGCGCCAGCGAGAGCACGTTGGGACGGGTCAACCAGGCCGACGGCGGCACGCTGTTTCTCGACGAGATCGGCGATTTTCCCTTGACGTTGCAACCCAAGTTGTTGCGTTTCATCCAGGACAAGGAATATGAGCGGGTAGGGGACCCAGTCACCCGCCGCGCCGACGTGCGGATTCTGGCAGCGACCAACCTCAACCTCGAAGATATGGTGCGCGACGGGCGTTTTCGCGAAGACCTGCTGTATCGCCTGAACGTCATCACCCTGCACCTGCCGCCGCTGCGAGAGCGCGCCGAAGACATCCTGACCCTGGCCGACCGTTTCCTGGCCCGCTTCGTCAAGGAATACGCGCGCCCGGCCCGGGGCTTCAGCGACGAAGCGCGCGAAGCGCTGCTGGGCTATCGCTGGCCGGGCAATATCCGGGAACTGCGCAATGTGGTCGAGCGCGCCAGCATCATCTGCCCTCAGGAAAAAGTCGAAATCAGTCACTTGGGCATGGCCGAGCAACCGGTCAACAATGCGCCGCGCATCGGCGCCGCACTGAGCCTCGACGAATTGGAAAAAGCCCACATCGGGGCGGTGCTGGCCACGGCCGACACCCTCGACCAGGCGGCCAAGACCCTGGGTATCGATGCCTCCACGCTGTACCGCAAACGCAAGCAGTACAACCTGTGAGCGACACCTTATGAAACTGGCGATGAAGCTGCGCACACGACTGTTTCTCAGCATCTCGGCCCTGATCACCGTGGCCTTGCTGGGATTGGTGCTTGGCCTGGTCAGCGTGATGCAGATGGCCAATACCCAGGAACAATCGGTACGCGACAACTTCATCCTGCTGGACCTGGGCCTCAAGCTGCGCCAGACCCTCGGCGATCAGTTGATGATCATGCTCGACGACAAACCCAACCTGGCGGCGCTGGAGGCCTCCAAGCAGCAATACCTGGCGCTGATCGACGAGGGCATCGCCCACGAACAAGGGCTGGACGATACGGCAACCAGCTTCAGCAAGGCCAAGGCCGACTACATTGAGTTTCTTGAAGCCTTCACCGCGTCGCGCCAGCAGCCGAGCCCGCTCACGAGCATCAAGGACCTCACCGAAAAATTCAACGTGCTGCGCAACGGGCTGATCGAGGGCTATCGCCAGGCCCTCACCAACATCAGTGAAACCCAGGACCGCGCTCGTGAACGCGCGATGTGGATTTCCGGACTGCTGGGGTTGGTGGGGTTTGCGGTGCTGATCATCGGGTTTATCACGGCCCATGGCATTGCCCGGCGTTTCGGCGCGCCGATCGAGGCACTGGCCGCAGCGGCGGACGACATCGGCCAGGGCAATTTCGAGGTCACGCTACCCGTTTCCTCGGCCGCGGAGTTGAATCTGCTGACCCGGCGCTTCGGGGTCATGGCCGAGGCCTTGCGTGCGCATCAGGCCACCAACGTCGACGAACTGCTCGCCGGCCAGCAACGTTTGCAAGCGGTGCTCGACAGCATCGACGACGGCTTGTTGATGATCGACCGCCAAGGTCAGCTGGAGCACCTCAACCCGGTGGCCCAGCGTCAATTGGGCTGGGATGAGGAACGCCTCGGGCAAGGACTGGGCGAGGCGCTGGGACGCCTCGAACTGGATGAAGAATTGCACCTGGTCCTGCGCGGTGGAACCCTGGAGCGCGCGCCGGACGACCTGAGCATCGAAGTGGATGGCGAGTCGCGCGTGCTCACCTACAGCCTCACCCCGGTCAGCCATACCCAGGGCCACATCCTCGGCGCGGTCATGGTGCTGCATGACGTGACCGAACAACGCGCCTTCGAACGGGTGCGCAGCGAGTTCGTCCTGCGTGCCTCCCATGAGCTGCGCACGCCCGTGACCGGCATGCACATGGCCTTCGGCCTGTTACAAGAGCGCCTGCATTTTCCAGAGGAGTCGCGCGAGGCCGACCTGCTCAACACCGTCACGGAAGAAATGCAGCGGCTGATGCAGCTCATCAATGACCTGCTGAACTTCTCTCGCTACCAGAACGGCCTGCAGAAGCTGACCCTGGCGCCGTGTTCCGTCGACGATCTATTGGAAGCGGCCCGGCTGCGGTTTGCCGAGCAGGCCCAAACCAAGGATATCGAACTGCTCGTGGCGATCCAGGGCCCGCTCCCGCGCCTGCATGCCGACGCGGCGCAACTGGATCGCGTGCTCGATAACCTGATCGATAACGCCTTGCGCCACACCGCCGAAGACGGCCAGATCCGCTTGCAGGCCCGGCGTCATGGCGAGCGGGTGATCATCAGTGTCGAAGACAACGGTGAAGGCATTGCCTACGGCCAGCAGGGACGGATCTTCGAACCTTTCGTCCAGGTCGGACGCAAGAAGGGTGGCGCGGGCCTCGGCCTGGCGCTATGCAAGGAAATCGTCCAACTCCACGGCGGGCGCATGGGCGTTTATTCAAGGCCGGGGCAGGGCACACAGTTCTACATGGCGCTGGCGATCTGAGCTCATGGCCAGAGGCTCAGGCTTCGTCATCAAGGCGGCGTCCACGCAGGCGTCGGCCACGGGTAATCAGTTCGATGAGCTGCACCGCGCTGAGGGCATGGGCGAACAGCCAGCCCTGGCCGAACTTCACCCCTTCGCTGCTCAAGTAGGAAGCCTGGGCTTCATGCTCGATGCCTTCGGCAATCACCTTGAGTTGCAGCGCATGGGCCATGCGAATGATGTGCGGGGCCACGCCGCTGCTGGCGGCATCGTGGCCCAAGGCGTCGATGAAGGCCTTGTCGATTTTCAGGCAGTCCACCGGCAAGGTTTGCAGGTAGGCCAGGCTGCAATAACCGGTGCCGAAATCATCGATCAACACCTGGTGCCCGACGTCGCGCAGCGATTGCAGGTTATCCCGGGCGACCAACACATCGACCAACCCACGCTCGGTCACTTCGAAGGCAATCTGGTGCGCCGACACGCGATGCAGCGCCAGCAGGCGGGCGATCACTTCGCCAATACGCGGCACCATCACATCGCAGGCCGCCAGATTCACCGAGATATACAACTGCGGATTGGCCCGCAACAGCTGGCCCAATTGATCGAACAGCCGCTGCAGCACGAAATCCGTAATCTGGCGGATCTGCCCGGTGTTCTCGGCCATCGGGATAAACAGGTCCGGGCTGGTCAGGGTGCCGTCCGGTCGTCGCCAGCGCAGCAAGGCCTCGGCCCCGACGCAGTTGCGGCTGCTCAGGTCGAAAATCGGCTGGTAAAGCACCTGCAATTCACCACGCCGGATGGCCCCGTGCAGTTCGGCATCCATGGACTGGCGCTGGCGCGCCAGCAGAAACACCTGGAAACCAATCCCCAGGCCCAGCAGCAGGCTGATAGGCAGCATCCACCAGGCATTGGCCGGAACCTGAAAACCGTTGCGCGGGGCGATCAACACCAGTTGATAGACCGGGCTGTCGGTCGGCATTCGATAGATCAACCGGTTCTGGGTCACTTGCAAGGCATTGTGGCTTTTCGGTGGCCAGGGCTCGACCGGCGGCCAGTATTGGTCAGTCCCGAGTACAGGAATGGCCCGTTTACCGTTATCCAAGACGACCAGCAGGCTGCTGCCCGGCGGTAAATCGACCACATCGGTCAAGTGCCCGCGGGATGTGGCCACCCGAAAGTTGCCGCGGCCCAGCATCAATGCTGCGCGGTCTTCGTCGGGCTCGGTGGTGGTGTTGAGCCAGTAATTGTAGGTCGGCCCACGGATGTCGGGCGGGCGGGTCACGGACAACCCACTCTGGCGTGGCCGATTGGAGCAGACGCCGCTGCCATCGATATACACCGCCTCGTAGACGAAACGGTAGTTGAAGCTGACCTGTTGCAATGTTGCGATCATGTCATCGTCGCAACCGCGCAACGGTTGGTTTTGCAGGTCGTCGAGGCTTTCGCGCAGTTGCCCGAAAAGCTGCTCCAGACGCTGCAGGAAGCGCTCGCCCTGGGCATTCATCTGGTCGCTTTCGCGTTGCTGGATCTGCTGCACGACCACGAGCAGACTCCCCGCCAGCAGCAGGACGGTGCTCAGGGCAGTCGCTATCATCGCCAGGAAAAGAGGGCGATGGAGCCAGCTGTGTAGGGTTTCGCGGGCAGCCGTCATCATGGGTAATCCGAAAGTTACCAATGAGTTATAGCTTCTGATTTGGATTTAGCCCGATTCGTCAGACGGGCGTCATTATTTTGTCTGGTTGAGCACCTGCAGGATCGCCGCGCTTTGTGCATCCGGCGTGCCGTCGAAGCGGGTCGGTCGGTAGTGCATCTGGAAGGCAGCCAGTACATGGTGGGTGGCCACGTCCCACTCCCCGGTCTGGGGCGTTGGGTAACCCAGGCGGGCCAGCTCGGCCTGGAACCAGCTGGCAGGCGGCAGCTGTGGCGTGAAGACAGCCTGCTGACGGGCGACGGCCTGTTCGTCTGGCCAGGCCCCTAAACCGGCTTGCGCCAGGCGCTTCCAAGGGAACAGCGGGCCCGGATCGAGTTTACGCAGGGGCGCGATGTCGCTGTGACCGATGATGCTGCGCGGGTTGATCCCATTGCGCTGGACGATGTCCTTGAGCAACACGATCAAGGCCTGGACCTGGGCTTCGCTGTAGGGATACCAGAGGCGCCCGGTGGGTGTGTCGACAAAACCCGGATTGACGATCTCGATGCCGATGGAACTGGAATTGAGCCAGGTCCGGCCTTCCCATTCACTTTCCCCGGCGTGCCAGGCGCGTCGGCCTTCATCCACCAGTTTGTAGATGGTCGCGCCTTTATCGTCGCCGATCAGGTAATGGGCACTGACCTCGCCATGGGTCAATAGCGCCAGTGAGCGCTCCAGGGAAGCCGAGGTGTAATGCACCACCACGAATTGGATACGGTTGTCATGGTTGACGGAGGGATGACTGGTGTCGAACCGCGGGCCACTGGTGCAGCCGGCCAGGATAAATAAAGAAACAATGATCGAAAAAAATTTCATGGCGGAAGGCAATACGGGCTAGGAGTAATGCAACAGTGTAACGTATCGCCCCGCGATGATCTGGTGCGCGCGGCGATATTAAACAAATTGGAACAATTAGCCCCTTAGCCCAGTTCCACGCGATTGCGCCCGGCATTTTTTGCCCGATAAAGCGCCTGATCGGCTCTTTTAAGCACCAAATCGCTGTGTTCACCGGGCTTGAAAGCGGTCAGCCCAATGGACACCGTCACCGTCACCGGCTCGCCCTTGAAATGGAACGGACAGGCTTCGATGGCCAGGCGCAGCGCCTCGGCCAGCTTGGCGCCGGCAGCCATGGGCGTATCGGGCACCAGCAGGACAAACTCCTCGCCACCAAAACGCGCAATGAAATCACCACCACGCAGGCGTTTACGCAGGACCGAGGCGATGAGTTTCAACACCCGGTCACCCGCCAGATGGCCGTAGTTGTCATTGATACGCTTGAAATGATCGAGATCGAGCATGGCCAGCAGCAAACTGTTGCCGTGTTGCTGCCACTGGGCGACTTCGTGCTCCAGGCGCTCGGACCAGGCGGCGCGGTTGGGCAGCCCGGTGAGCGGATCGATCAGGGCTTTTTGCCGCTGTTCCTCGAGATTCTCCCGCACGACCTGGGCATCCTGCTCCATCAGCGCGACGCGATCGGCCAGGCTTTTCAGGCGAGTCGAGACCTCTTGCTCGCGTAGATCGCGTTGCTGGCGGTGGTGGTTCATCGTACCGAGCAAGCCTTCAAGGTGATTCTCCAGCACCTGCTTGAGGCTTTCCAGGTCATCGGCTTCCTTCACGCTGCTTTGCAGCCCGTCCACCTGCTCACGAATCTGGGTGTCCATTTCCCTGGAGACCGACAGGTTTTCGGCGTGGTCTTCACTGGCGGCCTGCAGGCTGCTCTGGAATGACTCGAGCCGGTCGTTGAGGCGCTGCAGGTACGCTTCGAACTCATGCTGGCCGGTGTCCGTGATGGCGAGCATCAGTACGGCGAGATCATCGAGGATCGGCAGCAATTCGTACCAGTTCAAGCCATTGCGCAGACGCTCACACATGGCTTCGGCTTGTGGTCGGTGACGCTCGGGCAAGGTCAGGTCGCCCAAGAGGCCCAACAGCGTGTCTTCGATATGCTTGGCGACGGAGCTGTAGGACGGCTCCGGCGAGTCGGGCAGGGCGTACTGGGCGTCGGCCACATCGACGCCTTCCACAGGCTCGTCGAGCTCCGCAGGCGGCAGCGAGGGAGCGGGCAGGGCCTGGGTAGGCTCCTCGGGCATCAGCTCGTCAGGGTTCTCAAGTGCGGGCGTCGCCACCAGGCGTTCTTCGGCCACCGGCGTCGGCAGCGGCGCGGGCTGGGTCGCTTGGTCGTCCGGCTTAATAGCGGGCAGAATCACTTCGGCTGCGGGTGTTGGAGCAGGTGTTGAAGCGATCTCGAGCTGCGGCGCAGTCAGGGCAACCGGTTCGGGCGTCGTCTCCAACGCTGGCGCTTGCTCCGCCACCGATGGCTGCGGTGCTGGTGCTGGTGCTGGTGCTGGTGCTGGTGCTGGTGCTGGTGCTGGTGCTGGTGCTGCGGATTCTGCGGTTATTGCCGGCGCCACTGCCACGGGCAAGGCAGTTTCCGACGCAGGCGCCACGCTGCCCTGGCCTGGTTCGTGGGGCCGGGGCGTCGCGTCCTCATGGCCTTGGCCCCCAAACAACCGTTGCAGCAGGCCGGGGCGACTCGGTTCGACAGGGGCATCCAGGGCATTGAGTGCCTTGCCTTGCAGGCCGCTCAACTCGCTGAGCAGCAGCGGAATCTCCCGGGCCTGGTCGGCCCGATCCTCCAATTGCTTGGCAAACTTCTTCAGCGACCGGCTGACTTCCTTGGGCAGCGGCAGGCGCTGCAACTGGGCAACCAGGGCCGTCAACGCGGCGCTCGTCTGTTCGACCCGGGTTTCGCGGCGCTGCTCGGAATCGAGTACGGCTTTCTCCAGGCGCGGCAGCAGGGCAGCGAGGCCGGCATCCATGTCATCGGTGCGCACCACCTCGCGCATCTCTTTCATGCATTGATCGACAGCCCGGTCAGTGCCCTCGGCGGCCAGGGTGCTGCGTACCAGGCCACGACGCAGCAAGTCGAGCCGAGCCTCCCAACGGCGCTCGAGCTTTTCCTGCTGTTCGATACTCTTGAGGTACTTCTCTCTCCAGCGTTCAGCGTCGTCGCTCATTCATCGGATCCGCGAGGGGCAGGACTCAGCGCGGGGAATGCATCGGCCGTGAGCGAACCTGGCAAACGAATTTCTACCGCGACCGGCAGGTGATCGGAAATGGGTTGGGCCAGCACCTCGACGCGTTCGAGGGTCAGGGTTGGGCTCAACAGGATATGGTCCAGGCAGCGCTGGGGGCGCCAGCTGGGGAATGTCGCTTCCAGTTGTGGCGCAAGCAGACCGAGGTCGCGCAAGGGCGAAGTCTGCAGCAAATCGGTGGCATGGGTGTTCATGTCGCCCATCAGCACCTGGTGCTTGTAGCCGCCGATCAGCTCGCGGATGTACGCCAGTTGCATCGTCCGGGTACGCGCCCCGAGCGCCAGGTGCATCATGACCACGACCAGCGCCTCGGGACCTTCGCCGAAACGCGCGAGGATCGCCCCGCGGCCCTTGGGCCCCGGCAGCGGATGGTCTTCGATCGCCCACGGGCGCAAGCGACTCAACACACCATTGCTGTGCTGGCCGAAACGTCCGAGGTTGCGATTGAGTTGCTGGTACCAGTAGGGAAAGGCGCCCAATTGGGCCAGGTGTTCCACCTGGTTGACGTAGCCTGAGCGCAAGCTGCCGCCGTCGGCCTCTTGCAGGGCCACCAGGTCGAAGTCCTTGAGCAGGTCGCCGATTTTCTGCAGGTTACCGGCACGCCCGGTGTGCGGCAGCAAATGTTGCCAGCCGCGAGTCAGGTAATGCCGGTAGCGCTCGGTGCTGATGCCCACCTGGATATTGAAGCTGAGCAGCCGCAAGCGGCTGTCGCCAGGCAGGCCCGTGGACGTGACATGGTGCTCGTTGACCCGTGGTTCATGCAGGCCAACGATGCGTTCGGTGCTCCAGCGGGCCATGGGCGTGGGCCGCGCTTAGTTGGCGGCAGCCTTGGTGGCCGCTCGCTCTTTGGCGATCAGTTGGTCGGCCAGTTGCAGCGCTTCATTTGCGCCACCGGCGGAGCCGATGTCAAAACGGTATTTGCCGTTGACGATCATGGTCGGTACGCCGGTGATCTCGTATTTCTTCGCCAGCTCGCGGGCCTTCTTGATCTGGCCCTGGATGGCAAAGGAGTCGAACGTGGCGAGGAACTTGTCCTTGTCGACGCCTTGGGTGGCGAGGAATTCCGCCATCTCTTCTTTCTTGACCAGCTTCTTGCCTTCTTTCTGGATCGCGTTGAATACCGCCGCGTGAACCTTGTGCTCGACGCCCATGGCTTCGAGGGTCAGGAACATCTGGCCGTGGGCGTCCCATGGGCCGCCGAACATGGCAGGAATGCGCACGAAGTTAACGTCCGAAGGCAGTTTCTCGACCCATGGGTTGATGACCGGTTCAAAAGCGTAGCAATGCGGGCAGCCGTACCAGAACAGCTCCACGACTTCGATCTTGCCAGGCACCGCCACCGGAACGGGGTTAGTCAATTCGACATAAGGTGCGGCGGGCTTTTCAGCGGCTTGGGCAGTTACGCCGAACAGGCTGGCGGCGACGAGCGCGGCGCTGATGATCAGATTACGCATGCTTTACTCCTGGACAATGAGGGGGCCTCGCAAGGCCTGTTTCTAAGACAGACCGTGGCGGGTTCAAGTTCTCTAGTGTAACGGCAGCGGCCACAAAAAAGGGCGGCCAAGGCCACCCTTTTGATGCTCGCATCGACAGATTAATCGAGCGTTAACGTTGCAAGGGATGTACGCCCCTCGCAACGCCAGCCAAAGGCCTCAGTGCAGGCCCTGGATGTAGCTGGATACCGCGGCGATATCTTCGTCGCTCAGCTTTTTCGCAATGCTCTGCATCGGCTTGGTATCGCCATCGTTGGTCCGGCCACCGTCTTCTTTGCGGAAGTCGGTCAGCTGCTTGCCGACGTACTGGGCATGCTGGCCGCCCAAGTGCGGGAAGCCGGCTGCAGCGTTGCCTTTGCCGTCAGGCGAGTGGCAGCCGGTGCAGGCTGGAAGCCCTTTGTCCAGGTTGCCACCGCGAAAGAGCGCTTCACCACGGGCCACGAGCTTCGGATCGGCGGCGCCGACACTGCCTTTCTGGCTGGCGAAATACGCCGCGATGTCCGCCAGGTCCTGATCACTCAGGTTGGTCAGCAGGCCGGTCATCTCCAGCACCGTACGCTTGCCGGACTTGATGTCGTGCAGTTGCTTGTTCAGGTAACGTTCGCCCTGGCCCGCCAGTTTCGGAAAGTTGGGCGCCATGCTATTGCCATCCGGGCCGTGGCAGGCTCCGCATACGGCCGCCTTCGCCTGACCGGCAGCGGCATCGCCAGCGGCGTGGGCTACGCCGGATATCCCCAAGGTCAACAGCAGACTCACGATCAGTTTGTTCATCAGCTAATCCAACTACGGCTAAGGGTTAAAGAGTTATGGACCGGGTTCACTCGCTCATCCACTGGATGATGGCTCGGTAATCCTCGGCACTGCAGTCCATGCACAAACCACGCGGCGGCATCGCCTTGAAACCCTGGGTCACGTGTTGCACCAGCGTCTCCATACCTTTCGCCAACCTCGGCGTCCAAGCTTCCTGATCGCCCTTGCGGGGCGCCGTGGGGAGTTGGCCGGAATGACAGGCACCACAAACACGGTTGTACACAGCTTCCGGATCCTGTGTAGCCTGAGCGCTGTAAAGCGGCATCAAGACACCGGCAGCTAGCAGCCATTTCGTCATAAAACGACCTTTTCAGGGTTGGGAACGAGCTGCGTTCTAATGCGCAATTTCGGTCGGTCGCTCCCGTGAACTTCATCCTACGCTGGGACAAAGCGCACACAAAATCTGCGGCATTATATACTGGCGTCACTGAAACGGAAACGACACAGCTTGCCGCGTCCATTCCCGACGCCGCCCACATCGGAAATCCCATGCAACTGAAGAACCCCATCCTCGGCCTGTGCCAACAGTCCACCTTCATGCTCAGCGCCGCCAAAGTCGATCAATGCCCAGACGACGAAGGCTTCGAAGTAGCGTTTGCCGGGCGTTCCAATGCCGGCAAATCCAGCGCGCTGAACACCTTGACCCATGCAAGCCTGGCACGCACCTCGAAAACCCCGGGGCGCACGCAGCTCTTGAACTTCTTCAAGCTAGACGATGAACGGCGTTTGGTCGACCTGCCCGGCTACGGCTACGCCAAGGTACCGATCCCGCTCAAGCAGCACTGGCAGCGTCACCTGGAAGCCTACCTGGGCAGCCGCGAGAGCTTGAAAGGCCTGATCCTGATGATGGACATTCGCCATCCGATGACCGACTTCGACCTGTTGATGCTCGATTGGGCGGTCGCCAGTGGCATGCCGATGCACATCCTGTTGACCAAGGCCGACAAGCTCACCTACGGCGCAGCCAAAAATACCTTGCTTAAAGTGCAGTCGGAAATTCGCAAAGGCTGGGGCGACGCGATCACCATCCAGCTGTTCTCGGCGCCCAAGCGCATGGGGCTGGAAGAAGCCTACACGGTGCTGGCCGACTGGATGGAACTGGCGGACAAGGGCAGCGAAGAGGCCGAATAAGCCAAATCGCAGGCAAAAAAAACCCCGGACTTCTTATGGGGAGGGGGAAGTTCGGGGTCCAAGTTCCGGACCGCTAGGGCGGGGTCCAGATATCTGCCAACACTTAACACAACATAGGAGCATTGAAGGGCTTCACCAGCCATTCAGAATCTCTGAGTGGCGATTCACGGGTTTAGTTCAGATTATTTTTGGAAATAACCGTAGGAATTTTCAGAGCTAATAAAGCCGCGCCCAGGTTTCGGTGCCTCAATGTGGAAGGCGCTTATTCACGCCAAGACTCGAAGCAGCCCTGTAGGAGCTGTCGAGTGCAACGAGGCTGCGATCTTTCCCCTGACGCTTGAGTCTCAGGTGAAGACCAAGATCAAGATCAAAAGATCGCAGCCTTCGGCAGCTCCTACAGGGCGCAGCCGAGCGGGAGCAAGCTCCCTCGCCACAAAAGCTTAGAGGCCTCAAGACGAAAGGATCAGTGCGCCTCGTCCCAGTTGTTACCCACGCCCACTTCCACCAGCAGCGGCACGTCCAGCGTGGCGGCGGCGCTCATGTGCTGGCGGATTTCCTCGCGCACCTGGTCGACCAGGTCTTCACGCACTTCCAGCACCAGTTCGTCGTGCACCTGCAGGATGACCTTCGCATCCAGCCCGGACTCCGCCAGCCAGCGGTCCACAGCCACCATGGCTTTCTTGATGATGTCGGCCGCCGTGCCCTGCATCGGCGCGTTGATGGCGGTGCGCTCGGCGCCTTTGCGCAGGGCCGGGTTTTTCGCGTTGATGTCCGGCAGGTACAGCCGGCGACCGAAAATGGTTTCGACAAAACCTTGCTCGGCCGCCTGGGCGCGGGTGCGCTCCATGTACGCCAGCACACCCGGGTAGCGGGCGAAGTAGCGGTCGATGTAAGCCTGGGACTGCTTGCGATCGACGCCGATCTGCTTGGCCAGGCCGAACGCACTCATGCCGTAGATCAAACCGAAGTTGATCGCCTTGGCGCTGCGGCGCTGGTCCTGGGTGACGGCTTCCAGCTCAACGCCGAACACCTCCGCAGCAGTGGCACGGTGCACATCCAGGTTATGGCGAAACGCATAGAGCAAGCCTTCGTCCTTGGCCAGGTGCGCCATGATCCGCAGTTCGATCTGCGAGTAGTCCGCCGCCAGCAGCTTGTAGCCTTTCGGCGCGATGAAAGCCTGGCGGATACGTCGACCTTCGGCCGTACGGATCGGAATATTCTGCAGGTTCGGGTCGATAGACGACAGGCGCCCGGTCGCGGCGACGGCCTGTTGATAATTGGTATGGACGCGGCCGGTGCGGCTGTTGATCTGTTCCGGCAGGCGATCGGTGTAGGTGCTCTTGAGCTTGCTCAGCGAGCGGTACTGCATCAGCACCTTGGGCAGTGGGTAATCCTGCTCCGCCAGCTCGGCGAGCACCGCTTCGGCGGTGGATGCCTGGCCCTTCGCGGTTTTGCTGAGCACCGGCAAACCGAGTTTTTCGTACAGGATCACGCCCAATTGCTTCGGCGAGCCCAGGTTGAATTCCTCGCCGGCGATGGCAAACGCCTCACGCTCCAGCGCCACCAGTTTCTCGCCCAACTCGACACTCTGCACACCCAGCAGGTTGGCATCGACCAAGGCACCCTGGCGCTCGATGCGTGCCAGGACCGGCATCAATGGCATTTCGATGTCGTTGAGCACTGTGCCCAGGCTTGGCGTGGCGGCCAGCTTTTCCTGCAACGCCTGGTGCAGGCGGAAGGTCACGTCGGCGTCTTCGGCGGCGTAAGGGCCGGCCAGTTCCAGGGAAATCTGGTCAAAAGTCAGCTGCTTGACCCCTTTACCCGCGATGTCCTGGAAATCGGTCTTGCTTTGGCCCAGGTACTTGAGCGCCAGGCTGTCCATGTCGTGGCGGGTCGCAGTGGAGTCCAGCACGTAGGATTCGAGCATGGTGTCGAAGGCGATGCCCTGGACCAGGATGCCGTTGTTCTGATCGCCACCGATGGCGCAGTTGGCCAGGATGTTGGTTTCGAACTTGGCGTGCTGGCCGACCTTGAGCTTGTTCGGGTTTTCCAGCAGCGGCTTGAGCGCCTTGAGCACCGTGTCGCGATCCAGTTGCTCCGGTACGCCCATGTAGGAATGGGTCAGCGGGATGTAGGCTGCCTCGAAAGGGGCCACGGCGAACGACAAGCCAACCAGTTGCGAATGCTGGGCATCGCCGCCGTTGGTTTCGGTGACGAAGGCAAACAGCGGCGCTTTGTCCAGTTTGGCCAGCCACGCGTCGAAGCGCGCCTGATCGAGGATGACTTCGTAGTTGGCCTCGGCAGCGCCGGGCTGTTGTTCTGCAACTTCGACGATCTCCTGGCCGGCACGCTTGGCGTCCCGCTGGTTTTCTTCGAACCAGCTCTTGAACTCCAGCAGCGTGTACAGCTCGGCAAGTTTCTCGTGATCCGGTTGGCCCATTTGCAGGTCGTCGAGGCCGATATCCAACGGCACGTCGGTCTTGATGGTCGCCAGCTCGTAGGAAAGCAGCGCCATTTCCTTGTGCTCTTCGAGCTTGGCGGCCAGGGTCTTGGCTCCACGGATCGGCAAGGTGGCGACGATGTCCAGTTGCGCATACAGCTCGGTCAGACCGCCATTGACGCCCACCAGCAGGCCGGAAGCGGTCTTCGGTCCGATACCCGGGACGCCCGGAATGTTGTCGGAAGAGTCGCCCATCAACGCCAGGTAATCGATGATCTGCTCGGGAGCGACGCCAAACTTCTCCTTCACGCCAGCCACGTCCAGGGCGCTACCGGTCATGGTATTGACCAAGGTAATGTGCCCGTCGACCAGTTGCGCCATGTCCTTGTCGCCGGTGGAGATCACAACCGGACGGTCGGCCGCCGCGCTGCTGCGGGCCAGGGTGCCGATCACGTCATCGGCTTCGACGTTGTCCACGCACAGCAGCGGGAAGCCCAGGGCCTTGACGCTGGCATGCAGCGGCTCGATCTGCACGCGCATGTCGTCGGGCATGCTCGGGCGGTTGGCCTTGTATTCGGCGTACAGCGCATCGCGAAACGTCCCACCCTTGGCGTCGAAGACCACGGCGAACGGACTGTCCGGATATTGCTTGCGCAAACTCTTGAGCATGTTCAGCACGCCCTTGACCGCACCGGTCGGCAGGCCTTTGGACGTGGTCAGCGGCGGCAGCGCGTGAAAGGCGCGGTACAGGTAAGAAGAACCGTCCACCAGGACGAGGGGAGCTTGGCTCATGAGCAGGATCAACCTTTTCGGCGGGTCCGGGGCTAGAATAGCGGGACCGTTGACGACAAAGGGACAAGGTTATCATGCGTACACTAAATCGCCTGTTACTGGCTGGCTTGTTTGCAATCACCCCGCTGGCCGTCATGGCGGCGGACGACGCACCCTCGGCGGACCCGGATGTCACCATCCGCACCGAAGGCGATAAAACCATTCAGGAGTATCGCCAAAACGGATTTTTGTACGCGATCAAGGTCACGCCGAAAAACGCTCCGCCGTATTTCCTGGTGCGTGCCGACGGCACTGATGCAAACTTCATCCGCTCGGATCAGCCGGATATGCTGATTCCGTCGTGGAAAATTTTTGAGTGGAAGTAGTTTTTTAACTTTAATCGGCGCCGTGTCAATCACGGCGCCCGAACTGAGCAGTTTTTGACCATGTCTGTGTTCACCCCCCTGGCTCGGCCCGAGCTGGAAACCTTTCTCGCCCCTTATGGGCTTGGTCGCCTGCTTGATTTCCAGGGGATCGCCGCCGGCAGCGAAAACACCAATTTCTTTATCAGCCTGGAGCAGGGCGAATTCGTCCTGACCCTGGTCGAGCGCGGCCCGGTGCAGGAAATGCCGTTCTTCATCGAACTGCTGGACGTGCTGCATGACGCCGACCTGCCGGTGCCTTACGCCTTGCGCACCACCGATGGCGTAGCGCTGCGGGAACTGGCGGGCAAGCCGGCGCTGTTGCAACCGCGCCTGGCCGGCAAGCACATCAAGCAGGCCAACGCCCAGCACTGCGTCCAGGTCGGCGAGTTGCTGGCGCATCTGCACTTGGCGACCCGCGACAACATGATCAAGCGCAAGACCGATCGCGGCCTGGACTGGATGCAGGAGGAGGGCGCCAAGCTGCTCTCGCACCTCGACGCCGAGCCGCGTCGGCTGCTCGGGGCGGCGCTGGATGAAATCGCCCTGCAGAAGGTCGGCATCCTGGCGCTGCCGCGCGCCAACATCCATGCCGATCTGTTCCGCGACAATGCGATGTTCGAAGGCACGCACCTGACCGGGCTGATCGACTTCTACAACGCCTGCTCCGGGCCGATGCTGTATGACGTGGCCATTGCCTTGAACGACTGGTGCTCGGACGACGACGGCGTGCTCGATGGCCCCAGGGCGCGAGCGCTGCTGGGCGCCTATGCGGCGCTGCGACCGTTTACCGCCGCTGAGGCGCAACTGTGGCCGACCATGCTGCGCGTGGCGTGCGTGCGGTTCTGGCTGTCGCGGTTGATCGCCGCTGAATCCTTTGCCGGGCAGGATGTGTTGATCCACGACCCGATGGAGTTCCAGCAGCGCTTGGCGCAGCGGCAGACGGTTCATACGGTGTTGCCTTTCGCCCTCTGATAACCGACAGGTGCACGAAGGCTTTTGTGGCGAGGGAGCTTGCTCCCGCTCGGTTGCGCAGCGACCGCAAGATTTTTAGGGCCGCTTCGCAGCCCAGCGGGAGCAAGCTCCCTCGCCACAAGAGCAGCCGGGGTTACAACGACTCCAGGCACCCCGCCAAATCATTCCCCAACTTCTCCAACAACTGCTCATACCCCTGCGCCGTCGCCGGGGTGTAGCCGCCCAGTGCATCGAGCTCCGCCAGCTTCACCGGGAGCCCGGCCACCAGGGTTTCGGCCAGGCGCGGGCGCAGGGGCGGTTCGCTGAAGACGCAGGTCTTGCCCACGGCCTGCAAGCGCGTGCGCATCGCCGCCACATGCTGGGCGCCGGGCTGGACTTCGGCGGCCACGGCGAACACCCCGGCGTGCTTGAGGCCGTAGTTGTCTTCGAAATAGTCAAACGCCTCGTGGAAGACGAAATACGGCTTGCCCGCGACCCCCGCCAGACGCGCCTTGAGGCGTGTGTCCAAGGCATCGAGACGCTGGTTGAAGCCCTTGAGGTTGCTTTGATAGCGGGCCGCGTTGGCCGGATCCGCCGCGCTCAGGTCAGCCGCCATCTTGGCGGCGATTACCCGTGCATTGAGCGGCGAGAGCCACAGGTGGGCATCCACGGTGCCGGGGCGATGGTCGTGATCATGTTCATCGGCGTCATGGTCATCATCTTCGTGGGACGCGCTGTCCTGGGCGAAGTGACGCAACTTGAGCCCGGGCAGATCCTGGATGGCGACGGAGGGCTGCGTGCGACCGTTCAACACCCGCGGCAGAAAACCTTCCATATCGGGGCCGATCCAATACAGCAGATCCACCGATTGCACCTTCCGTACATCGGATGGCCGCAAGGCATAGTGATGCGGCGAAGCACCAGGCGGCAGCAACACTTCCGGAACCGCCACGCCGTCCTGCACCGCAGCGGCAATCAGCTGCAACGGCTTGATGCTGGTGAGCACCTTGACGTCGGCCTGGGCCGAGCCAATCAGTAGAAAACTTGCGACAAAAGCGACAAAGAGCGAAAAAAATCGGGACACGATGACCACTCGTAGAGGCGAGAACGGGTAACATAATAACGTCTCTCACTAAACTCGTCGCTGCCCATGCCTATAACACCCCTTGCCAGTCGTCCCCACGATCACTCCCACTGCGTGCACAGCGCGCTGTCCGAGGCCGACGCCATCTGCGCGCGCCAGGGGTTGCGCCTGACCGCCCTGCGTCGGCGCGTGCTGGAATTGGTCTGGCAGAGCCACAAGCCACTGGGCGCCTACGACATCCTCGCGGTGCTCAGCGAACAGGACGGCCGTCGCGCCGCGCCGCCGACGGTCTACCGGGCACTGGATTTCCTTCTGGAAAACGGCCTGGTGCATCGCATTTCGTCGCTGAACGCCTTCGTCGGCTGCAACCATCCGGAGCACGCCCACCAAGGCCAGTTCCTGATCTGCCGCGAATGCCACGCCGCCATCGAGCTGGAACAGAAGTCCATCAGCGATGCCATCATCGCCAGCGCCAAGGAGGTCGGCTTCGTGGTCGACACCCAGACCGTCGAAGTGGTCGGTCTCTGCTCCGGCTGCCAGGGGGCCTGATGAGCAATGCGTTGATCCGCCTCGATCAGGTGGCCGTGACGTTCGCCGGGCAGAGCGTGTTGGACAACATCCACCTGAGCGTCGAGCCGGGGCAGATCGTGACCTTGATCGGCCCCAACGGCGCCGGCAAGACCACCCTGGTGCGCGCCGTGCTGGGTTTGCTCAAGCCCGACAGCGGCAGCGTCTGGCGCAAGCCCAAGTTGCGCGTCGGCTACATGCCGCAAAAACTCCACGTAGACCCGACACTGCCGCTGTCGGTGCTGCGCTTCCTGCGCCTGGTGCCGGGCGTGGATCGCGAGCGAGCCTTGGCCGCGCTCAAGGAAGTCGGCGCCGAACAGGTGATCGACAGTCCGGTGCAAAGCGTGTCCGGTGGCGAGATGCAGCGCGTATTGCTGGCCCGGGCCTTGTTGCGCGAACCCGAACTGCTGGTGCTCGACGAACCGGTACAAGGCGTTGACGTGGCGGGGCAGGCCGAGCTGTACAGCCTGATCACGCGCCTGCGCGACCGCCACGGCTGCGGCGTACTGATGGTCTCCCACGATTTGCACCTGGTGATGAGCACCACCGACCAGGTGGTCTGCCTCAACCGCCATGTCTGCTGTTCCGGGCATCCCGAGCAGGTCAGTGGCGATCCGGCCTTCGTCGAATTGTTCGGAAAAAACGCACAAAGCCTGGCGATTTATCACCACCACCATGACCACGCCCATGACCTGCATGGTTCGGTGGTCAGCGCTCCTTCTGCTTCCAATCATGTTCATGGAGATGGCTGCAAGCATGGCTGATTTTCTGTTGTACGCCCTGCTCGCAGGCCTGGCTCTCGCGATGGTGGCCGGCCCCCTGGGTTCGTTCGTGGTCTGGCGGCGCATGGCCTATTTTGGCGACACCTTGTCCCACGCAGCGTTGCTCGGCGTGGCCTTGGGGTTTCTGCTGGACGTCAGCCCGGCGGTGGCGGTGACCGTTGGCTGCCTGTTGCTGGCGGTGGTGCTGGTGACCTTGCAACAGCGCCAGCCGCTGGCGTCCGACACGCTGCTGGGTATTTTGGCCCCGAGCACCCTGTCCCTCGGGCTGGTGGTACTAAGCTTCATGCATGACGTGCGGATTGACCTGATGGCCTATTTGTTCGGTGATCTGTTGGCGATCAGTCCGACCGACCTGTCGTGGATCCTCGGCGGTAGCGCGGCGGTGCTACTGTTGCTGGTGGCGCTCTGGCGTCCCTTGCTGGCCGTTACCGTTCACGAGGAACTGGCACGGGTCGAAGGCCTGCCTGTGCTGGGCTTGCGGCTGGCGCTGATGCTGTTGATTGCGGTGGTCATCGCGGTGGCGATGAAAATCGTCGGGGTGTTGCTAATCACTTCATTGCTGATCATTCCGGCGGCTGCGGCACAGCGTCACGCCCGCTCCCCTGAGCAAATGGCCCTGGGCGCGAGCCTGCTGGGCATGCTCGCGGTGTGTGGCGGCCTGGCACTTTCCTGGTTCAAGGACACCCCGGCCGGCCCGTCGATCGTGGTCAGCGCCGCTGCGTTGTTTCTGCTGAGTTTTGTCCTGCCCCGTCGAGGGGTGTAGACTTGCTCGCTTTTTGCGCAAATAGAGAGTCGCAGGAATGAAGCCGTTCGCCTCCCGTTATCTGCTCCTTGTCGCATTTTCCCTGCTGCTGGGCGCTTGCCAGAGTACACCGCCGGTCACCCAGGCCCCCGATACGCGGGGCCCGGCCATCGCGCAGCTCGAGCAAAGCCTGGCCAGCAATGAGCTGGCCACCGCCGAAGACCAGTTGGCTGCCTTGCAAGCCCAGTCGCCCGAAGACCGATCGCTGGAACCCTACCAGCGGCAATTGGCCGAGGCGTATCTGCGCCGCAGCCAGATCGATCTGCAAAAAGGCGACGTCAACGCCGCCGCCACCGCCCTGAGCCGTGCCCGAGCCTTGATGCCCAAGGCCCCGGCGCTCACCGGCGAGGTCAACAGCGCCATTGCCGAAGCGCGCAAGGCCGACCTGGAAAAAGCCGAAGCCGCCCTCCAAGCCGCCGAAGCCAAACCGGTTGCCAAAGTGATCGACCCCAGCGCACCCAGCACCACGGTTGCGCTCAACCTCGCCGATATACAGCAAATGCGTCGACAACTGGACGCCATCGCCGCCGACGTGGTGAATTATCAGTGTGACGTCAGCATCCAGGCACCGCGCACCGATGATTATCCGTGGTTGGCGACTTTGCTGACCAAGCGGGTCATGAAACTGGACCCGGGGTTTGATTTGAAACTGCAGAAGCAGATTTTGCGCAGCGTGCCGGCGCAGGTCGTGCTGACTCCGCGTAAGCCCTAAAAGCATCGCGGGCAAGCCTTGCTCCCACAGGGCAATGTGTTCCCTGTGAGAGTTGATCCTGTGGAGCTGATCTGTGGGAGCAAGGCTTGCCCGCGATAGCGCCCTACCAGACAACACATCTCCTTAGGCTGGAACCGCCTTGGCCTTCGGCTCCCGCATCCAAACCCGATGCTGAGCAATCGCCGCAAAAAACCGCGAAAAACCGCTCGCGTCCGCATCTTCGATCAACCCCGCATCCACCTCCAGCTTCAACTCCACCAACAACTGCCGGGCCTCACCATGAAGCCCAATGGCTTTCAGATGCTTGTAGGCCTCCAGCACGTAATGCAACGCCACGCCGTCGCGACTCAAGGCCTTGATCGACTCCGCGCCACCAGGCACGAACACCGCGTCAAAGGCAATCGACGGCAAGCCTTCCATGGACGCATCCACCGCCAGCGTTTTCCCATCGGCCGTGGTTACCGGCGCGGAGGTCGGCCCCAACACTTTGGCGTGGGCGCCCTCGGCCTCCAGAGCCGTCTTGAGCACATCGATGATCGCCCCATCGACTCCGTTAGCCACCAGCACCGCCACTTTGCGCGTCTTGATGTCGCCGGACAGCAGGTTCGCCTGGCTCAAGGCCGGAGATTGCTCCAGCGAAGGTGTCGGAACGTCGACAGTTCCAGCGGTCGGTGCCGGCAAGCCGAGGTTTTTCGCTACCCGCCCGGCCAGTTCCAGGTCGATATTGGCGAGGATCTCATTGACCTGCCGCGCCCGGATGAACTCACGCTCCACCTTGCCCAGCTCGAAACTGTAGGCAGCGATGATGTGCTCCTGCTCATGAGGGCTCATGCTCTTGTAGAACAACCGCGCCTGGGAGAAATGATCACCGAACGAATCGCTGCGTTGGCGGATCTTGTAGGCGTCGATGCGCTCTGGATAACTTTCAAAGCCGCCGTCTTCCGGGCCGGGCGGGGTTTCCTTCGGCCAGCCGCCGTCGATGGAGTTCGGCTCGTAGGACGCACGCCCCTTGTCGATGGTGGTCCGGTGCATCGCATCACGCTGGCCGTTGTGCACCGGCGTGATCGCCCGGTTGATCGGCAACTCGTGAAAATTCGGCCCACCGAGTCGGCTGATCTGCGTATCGGTGTAGGAAAATAGCCGCCCCTGCAGCAATGGGTCATTGGAAAAGTCGATACCTGGCACGATGTGCCCGGGGCAGAACGCAACTTGCTCGACCTCGGCGAAGAAATTGTCCGGGTTGCGGTTCAACACCATCTTGCCCAGGGGCGTGATGGGCACCAGCTCTTCAGGGATGATCTTGGTCGGGTCGAGCAGGTCGAAGTCAAACTTATGCTCGTCCTCCTCGGCGACAATCTGCACGCCGAATTCCCATTCCGGGTAGTCGCCCATCTCGATCGATTCCCAGAGATCGCGACGGTGGTAGTCCGTATCTTTACCCGCCAGTTTCTGGGCTTCGTCCCACACCAATGAACACGTCCCGGCTGTAGGGCGCCAGTGGAATTTGACGAAGCTGCTTTTGCCTTCGGCGTTGATCATGCGGAAGGTGTGCACACCAAAACCCTGCATCGTGCGTAGGCTTTTTGGAATGGCCCGGTCAGACATCGCCCAGATCACCATGTGCGCCGATTCCGGCACCAGCGAGACAAAATCCCAGAACGTGTCGTGGGCCGAGCCGCCTGTAGGAATTTCGTTATGGGGCTCGGGTTTTACCGCGTGGACAAAGTCCG
This sequence comes from Pseudomonas brassicacearum, assembly GCF_918698105.1. GTDB lineage: Bacteria > Pseudomonadota > Gammaproteobacteria > Pseudomonadales > Pseudomonadaceae > Aquipseudomonas > Aquipseudomonas brassicacearum_F. Next base: position 42,231 of record NZ_CAKKMI010000001.1, read on the forward strand.
GAAATTTCACCGCGTCCTGAATGAAAAACACCGGCATATTGTTGCCCACCAGATCGAAGTTGCCTTCGTCGGTGAAGAACTTCACCGCAAAGCCACGCACGTCGCGCACGGTGTCGCCGGAGCCGCGTGGGCCTTGCACAGTGGAAAAACGCACGAAGACCGGGGTTTTCTTGCTCGGATCTTGTAGGAAACCGGCTTTGGTCAATGCCGAATGCGCATCGTAGCTCTGAAAATAACCATGGGCGCCGGTCCCACGGGCGTGGACGATGCGCTCCGGGATACGCTCATGGTCAAAGTGCGTGATTTTTTCACGCATGATGAAGTCTTCCAGCAACGAAGGGCCGCGAGGGCCGGCGCGCAGGGTGTTCTGGTTATCGGCGATCTTCACGCCCTGGTTGGTGCGCAACGCTTGTTCGGTGGCGTCGGAGCGAAACTGCTCCAGGCTTTCGAGCTTGGCGTTGGTGTTGCCGCGATCCAGCGTGTCGGTCCCGGCCAGTTGGCTCTTGTTGACCGTGGGCTTTTGGGTACTCATCAGGCATGACTCCTCTTTGCGTTCCTCGCCGTGGCCAGGAATCTGAGTTCGATGCCGCAGGTGCATGACCCCGGCATTTCGAGTGGCTTAATGAGTGACCTATGCCGTTTGGCTGTGTTCCTTTTTTATGGCCATTGATCGCGTTATTGCCAAATGACAGGTCCGATCGCAAATAAATGCTAAGAACCTCTATACGGACAGGCTAAAATGCGCGCCCGGCTAACCGCTGATCCTTTTCCAACGCGCCCCACAAGGTTCGCTACGTGATCGAGTTTCAAGACGTCCATAAAACCTACCGAGTCGCCGGTAGGGATATTCCCGCCCTGCATCCGACCAGTCTGACGATTGAGAACGGTCAGGTCTTCGGCCTGATTGGCCATTCCGGTGCGGGAAAAAGTACCCTGCTGCGCCTGATCAATCGCCTGGAAGATTCCACGGGCGGCAAGATCATCGTCGACGGCGAGGAAGTCACCGCCCTGGACGCCAGCGCCCTGCGCCGCTTCCGCCAGCAAGTCGGGATGATCTTCCAGCACTTCAACCTGCTGGCGTCCAAGACCGTGGCCGACAACGTAGCGCTGCCACTGACGCTGGCGGGCGAGTTGTCCCGCAGCGACATCGACCGTCGAGTGGCCGAGTTGCTGGCGCGGGTGGGCCTGTCCGACCACGCCCGCAAATACCCGGCGCAACTGTCCGGCGGCCAGAAGCAGCGCGTCGGCATCGCCCGCGCCCTGGCAACCAAACCCAAGATTTTGCTGTGCGACGAGGCCACCAGCGCCCTCGACCCACAGACTACCGCCTCGGTGCTGCAACTGCTGGCGGAAATCAACCGCGAGCTGAAGCTGACCATCGTGCTGATCACCCATGAAATGGACGTGATCCGCCGCGTTTGCGATCAAGTGGCCGTGATGGACGCCGGCGTGATCGTCGAGCAAGGCCCCGTGGCCCAGGTGTTCCTGCACCCCAAGCACCCGACCACCAAGCGTTTCGTCCAGGAAGATGAGCAAGTCGACGAAAGCGAACAGCGCGACGATTTCGCTCACGTCCCAGGGCGCATCGTGCGTCTGACGTTCCAGGGCGAAGCGACCTACGCGCCCTTGCTCGGCACCGTCGCCCGGGAAACCGGCGTGGACTACAGCATCCTGGCCGGTCGTATCGACCGCATCAAAGACACCCCCTACGGGCAACTGACCCTCGCCATCACCGGCGGTGACATGGAGGCGGCGTTTGCCCGCTTCACCGCGGCCGATGTCCACATGGAGGTGCTGCGCTAATGGAACTGTTGAGTTCGTTCTTCTCCAACATCGACTGGCTGGAAATCTGGCTGGCGACGGGCGACACCTTCCTGATGCTGTTCGGTTCGCTGCTGTTCACCGTCCTGCTCGGCCTGCCGCTGGGGGTGCTGTTGTTCCTGTGCAGCCCGCGCCAGTTGCTCGAAGCCCGCGGCGTTTATGCGCTGCTGTCGCTGATCGTGAACATCCTGCGTTCGCTGCCGTTCATCATCCTGTTGATCGTGATGATCCCGTTCACGGTATTGATCACCGGCACCTCCCTGGGCGTGGCCGGCGCGATCCCACCGCTGGTGGTCGGCGCCACACCATTCTTCGCCCGCCTGGTGGAAACGGCCCTGCGCGAAGTCGACCGCGGCATCATCGAAGCGACCCAGGCCATGGGCGCGACAACCCGGCAAATCATCGTCAACGCCTTGCTGCCGGAAGCCCGCCCAGGCATTTTTGCAGCGATTACGGTGACAGCGATTACGCTGGTTTCCTACACGGCCATGGCCGGTGTGGTCGGCGCTGGTGGTTTGGGCGACCTGGCGATCCGCTTCGGTTACCAGCGTTTCCAGACCGATGTGATGGTGGTCACGGTGGTGTTGCTGCTGGTGCTGGTGCAGGTCCTGCAAACCGTGGGCGACAAACTGGTTGTGCATTTTTCTAGAAAATAAGGCCTCGCGGCCAATAAATCATGAGCCGGCCATTCGCTGGCAGGCGCCAAGAGCAGGCGCCCCACAAGGAGTTAGCTGAATGAAAAAACTACTGGTTGCCTTCGCTGCCGCCGCCGCGTTTTCCGCCCACGCCGCCGACACCCTGACCGTCGCGGCCACGCCGGTCCCGCACGCGGAAATCCTCGAATTCGTCAAACCGGCCCTGGCCAAAGAAGGCGTGGACCTCAAGGTCAAGGTCTTCACCGACTACATCCAGCCGAACGTACAAGTCGCCGAAAAGCGCCTGGACGCCAACTTCTTCCAGCACCAGCCGTACCTGGATGAGTTCAACAAAGCCAAGGGCACGCACCTGGTGAGCGTGGCCGGTGTGCACCTGGAACCCCTGGGCGCGTATTCCAGCAAGTACAAGGCACTGACAGAACTGCCGGGCGGCGCCAACGTGGTGATCCCGAACGACGCCACCAATGGCGGCCGTGCACTGTTGCTGCTGGCGAAGGCTGGGGTGATCAAGCTGAAGGACTCGAACAACATCCTGTCGACGACCAAGGACATCACCGAGAACCCGAAGGATCTGAAATTCCGTGAGCTGGAAGCGGCGACCATTCCACGGGTGCTGACCCAGGTGGACCTGGCGTTGATCAATACCAACTATGCGTTGGAAGCCAAGCTTGATCCTTCCAAGGATGCGCTGGTTATCGAAGGTAGCGACTCGCCTTATGTGAACATCCTGGTGGCTCGTGAGGATGATAAGGACAGCGAGGCGATGAAGAAGCTGGTTGCAGCGCTGCATACGCCGGAAGTGAAGGCTTTTATTCTTGAGAAGTACAAAGGCGCGGTTTTGCCGGCTTTTTGATCTGATCAGGTGGTGAAAAAACGGGGCTGCGTGGGAATGCAGACCCGTTTTTTTTATGCTCGAAAATGTGTGGCGTCACGGAAAGACCCGCAAGATCACGGGCTATCGCGGATCAACGTTATCCAACACCCGATTCGCCAGCAATGAACTCAATTCAATCAACTGCTGGATGCCGAGAAGGATGTGACGGCGCGGGCCTTCCAGGTCGAAGGCCAGGTTGCTGACCATCGCGTCGGCTGCCGCCAGGGTTTCGCTGAGGTTGGCGAGTAGGCACTCGTTGTCGGCGTTTTTTGCGACGGTGAAGAGTTGGCCTGGTTGGGACGCATCTTCGGACTTTTCAGGTTTTGGTAGCAGGTAATGATCCAAGGCGCGTTTGGTGGCTTCGTCGTGCTTTTTTGCTTTGGATTTGGCGTGGCCTGTCTCTGGAGGGTTTGGAGTAGGTTTGAACATTGGGACTTTCCTATATAGGGCCGCCACCATCTCGCTACTAAACGAAAGGAGGCAGCTGTGCGCAAGTTAGTAGACCGGTAAAGTCACCAAACCCGGCGCGCCCGAAGGCGCCTTGCGCACAGCCACCATCAAGTGCAGGCAAACGCCTGAATGGATGACACTCATGCAACCGTAGATGACTAACCGAGCTACTAAACCCGACCACTGATGGGCAGTGGCAGGGAAACGATAGAACCCGGGGGCAAGGCGCACAAGCGGGCGGATTCTGGCGTAGTTGTAGGCAATGGCGCAAGGATTCGTAGCTTGATGGAAGGGTGGCGCTAGCGGAATAAACATGGCTTCGTTTTGCCTTGGAATTCGGAGCCAGAGGGCCGGTTTTAGCGATGGAGCCTGACGTTGTTGTATCGCGTTACAAAACGCTGCAAGTCAATTTGCCCGTCATGCTTTACTGACGTTCTGTCACTTCCAACCTGTAACGTATGCTCACGCGCCTTCAAGGGTGATCCGTACCGAGAGCCGTATACATAATGTCCTTCGCTGAGCTGAAATCCTTCCACATGGTCGCCCGCCTGGGCAGCATTACCCAGGCGGCGAAGAAGCTCGGCCTCAGCCAGCCCACGGTCACCACGCAGATCCGCAGCCTCGAAGGGCAGTACGGCGTCGAGCTGTTCTACCGGGGTGGTCGGCGTCTGACCCTGAGCGATGAAGGCGTGCGCCTGCTGCCCATGGTGCAACAGTTGCTGCAGCAGGAGGCCGACATTGAGTTCTTCTTGCGCAACTGCGGCCAAGTACAAGGTGCCCTGCGCATCGGCGCCACTGCGCCTTACTACATGCTCGACCTGGTTCGGCGCTTTCGCGAGCAGCTGCCGCAATGCGAGGTGACGCTGGAGATCGGCAACTCGCAGCAGGTGATCGAAGCGTTGGAAGATTACCGCGTCGACCTTGCCGCCTCCTCGCTGTTGGTCGAAGACCCGCGGCTGACCCGCCTGCTGTTGGGCCACGATCCACTGGTGTTGGCCGTACACCGTGGTCACCCGCTGGCCGCGCGGGAACGCGTGCCGCTCGCAGCCCTGGCCGGGCACTGCCTGCTGATGCGCGAGAAAGGTTCGACCACTCGCGTGCTCACCGAACAGTTGCTGCGCGACGCTGGCGTGGCGCTGGGTTCGTTGTTGGAGATTGGCAGCCGCGAGTCGATCCACGAAGCGGTGCTGCGCAATATCGGCATCAGCATCACCGCCCGCCACGAAGTGCCGGCCAGCGCCGAGCTGCGGGTGATCGAACTGGAAGGCGCGCCGCTGATTGCCGAGTACCTCTACTGTCTCAAGGAGCGCCGCAGTGCGCGCCTGCCGGCGGCCTTTCTTGCGCTGGCGCGGGAAGCCGCGGGCACCTCGTAGGACGCTTCGCTGCCCTCCCGCCGGGGCGCAAACACATCGTCTACACAAATCCACCGATGCCACTATCGGCAGTTTTTGCCCAACTGCCATAAAGCCTTAGCACCCTGTGTCCAGAATGGACCTCGTATTCCACCGACGAGGTTCCGCCATGGCTACGGTCAGCTTGCAACTGCGCGACATACACAAGGCCTTCGGCGCCTTTCAGGCGCTGGACGGAGTGTCGCTGGACGTCTCTGCTGGCGAGCTGGTGTGCCTGCTCGGCCCCTCGGGCTGCGGCAAGACCACCCTGCTGCGCTGCATCGCCGGGCTGGAGCGCCAGGACGGCGGCCATATTTTCTTCGGCAATCGTGATGTCTCAACGCTCCCACCACAGGCGCGCGACTACGGCATCCTGTTCCAATCCTATGCGCTGTTTCCCAATCTCACGGTGGCGCAAAACATCGGTTACGGCCTGGCCGGCAATAGTCGCGAGGCTATCCGCGCGCGGGTCGCCGAGATGCTCGAACTGGTCGGCCTCAAGGGCAGCGAGCAGAAATACCCCGGCCAGCTCTCCGGCGGCCAACAACAGCGCGTGGCCCTGGCCCGTGCCCTGGCGCCGGCGCCCCAGCTCCTGCTGCTGGACGAACCGATGTCGGCCCTCGACGCTCGCGTGCGCGAACACCTGTGCGGCGAGCTGCGCCAGTTGCAGAAGAGCCTGGGCATCACCACCGTGATGGTCACCCACAACCAGGACGAGGCCATGCTCATGGCCGACCGTATCGCAGTGATCAACCACGGTCGGGTCGAGCAATACGCTACGCCCCAGGAGATCTATCGCGCGCCCGCCACGCCTTTCGTCGCCGAGTTCGTCGGCCAGGGCAACTGGCTGCCCTACGAGCGCGACGGCGAGCACGCCCGGGTTGGCGAGCTTAGCTTGCGTCTGCACGGCGTCCGCCCGGCCGAACGCGGTCGCCTGTTCTGCCGCCCCGAGGCGGTGGTGATCAACCCGACGATGCATGAGGACAACCTGTTCAGCGCACAGATGCGCGAGATCACCTTTCTCGGCAATCGCTGCCGCCTGAGTTTCGAGCTGGACGCCCTGCCGGGTCATGCCCTGCTGGCCGAGCTGGCGCCGGACGCCATGCCGCGCCTGGCCGCCCCGCATATCTGGGTGGCCCTGCCGCCGCGCAGCCTGCAAGTGTTCGTCTGATGGAACAGGTATTGCTGAGCAAGCCCCAAGCCGGCGCGCGGCGCCTGCCTGCCGACCTCGCCGACCGGATATTCGTCCACGGTGGCCAGTGGTTGCTGTTGGTGTTGCTGGTGCTCGCCGTGCTGCTGCCGCTACTGGCCATGCTTTGGCGAGGCTTTGCCAGCGAGCCCGGGCAGGGCGGTGGGCTGACGGCGGCGGCCGAGCTGTTCGGCAGCGCCAACTTCCGCTGGCTGCTGGGCAACAGCCTGGCGGTCTCGCTGACCGTGGCCGCCATCGTCGTGCCGCTGGCCTACGCCTTCGCCTATGCGCTGCAGCGTACCTGCGTGCCGGCCAAGGGCCTGTGGCGCGGCATTTCCCTGCTGCCGCTGCTGGCACCGTCGATACTGCCGGGCATCGCGCTGATCTACCTGTTCGGCAACCAGGGCGCGCTTCGGCACCTGCTCACGGACAATATCTATGGCTTCTGGGGCATCGTCATCGGCGAAGCCATCTACACCTTTCCCCATGCGCTGATGGTGCTGCTTTCGGCCCTGGCCCTGGCCGATGCGCGCCTGTTCGACGCCGCCTCGAGCATGGGCGCTTCACCGTGGCGGGCATTTCGCAGCATCACCTGGCCGGGCAGCCGACAGGGCGTGTTCGCCGCCTTCTGCCTGGTGTTCACCCTGTGCATCACCGATTTCGGCGTGCCGGTGGTGGTCGGCGGCGATTATCAGGTGCTGGCGCTGGAGGCCTACAAAGCAGTGGTCGGGCAGCAGCAGTTCGGCCGCGGCGCGCTGATCGGCATGGTCCTGCTGCTGCCGGCGCTGTTGAGTTTCACCGTCGACCTGTGGCTGCGCCGCCGTCAGCGCGATGCAATGAGCGGCCGCGCCCAGGTTTACCAGCCGCAACCGTCGCGCCGCCGCGACCTGGCCTTCCTCGCCGTGGTGCTGCTGATCTGCGCGGCGCTGCTCGGCGTGTTCGGCATGGCGATGTACTCGTCGTTGGTCAAGTTCTGGCCCTACGACCTGTCGCTGTCGCTGCACCACTACGTCTTTTCCGAACTCCCCGGCGGCTGGCAGGTGTACCGCAACAGCCTGCTGCTGGCCAGCTGCACGGCCGTGTTCGGCAGCCTGCTGACCTTCACCGGCGCCTACTTGCTGGAAAAGACCCGGCAGAGCCCGCTGACCCAGGCCCTGCGCCTGCTCAGCTTCGTGCCGATGGCGGTGCCGGGGCTGGTACTGGGCCTGGGCTACGTGTTTTTTTTCAACCTGCCGGGCAATCCGCTGCACGGCCTGTACGGCAGCCTGACCCTGCTGGTCGCGTGCACCATCGCGCACTTCCTGACAACCGCGCAGTTGACCGCCAGCGCCGCGCTGCGCCAGCTCGATGGCGAGTTCGAGGCCGCCGCGCTGTCGCTGAAGGTGCCGCTGCTGCGCCACTTTTTGCGCGTCACCCTGCCGATCTGCCTGCCGGCGTTGCTCGACATCCTGCGCTACCTGTTCGTCTCGGCGATGACCACGGTGTCGGCGGTGATCTTCCTCTACAGCCCGGACAGCCTGCTCGCCGCCATCGCCGTGCTGAACATGGACGACGCCGGCAATGTCGGCGGCGCCGCGGCCATGTCCACCCTGATTCTGCTCACCTCGGCCGCGGTTTCGCTGCTGCTGGCGGGGGCCTCACGCGGCGTGCTGCGTCGGGCCCAAGCCTGGCGCACGGCCGCCGGCCAATGATTACCCTGGAGACTGCCATGCACTACCAACACCCCGACCGCCTGCACGCGGCCATTCTCGACTGGGCCGGCACCGTGGTCGATTTCGGCTCCTTCGCGCCGACCCGCATCTTCGTCGAGGCCTTCGCCAGTTTCGACGTCGAGATCAGCCTGGAGGAGGCGCGCGGGCCGATGGGCATGGGCAAGTGGGACCACATCCGCGCCCTCTGCGACCTGCCGACGATTGCCGAGCGCTACCAACGCCGCTTCGGCCGCCTGCCGAGCGACGAAGATGTGACGGCGATTTATGAGCGCTTCATGCCCTTGCAGATCGCCAAGGTCGGCGAGCACTCGGCGCTGATCCCCGGCGCGCTGGCGTGTATCGCCGCGCTGCGCGAGCGCGGGCTCAAGCTCGGCAGTTGCTCCGGCTATCCCAAACAGGTGATGGACAAGGTGGTCGAGCTGGCCGCCGCCAATGGCTATAGCCCGGACCATGTGGTGGCCACCGACGAGGTGCCGAAAGGCCGGCCGAGCCCGGCCCAGGCGCTGGCCAACGTCATCGCCCTCGGCCTCGACGATGTGGCCGCCTGCGTCAAGGTCGACGACACCGAGCCGGGCATCCTCGAAGGCCGCAGCGCCGGCATGTGGACCGTGGCGCTGCGTTTCTCCGGCAACTTCCTGGGCCTGGACTGGGCGCAGTACCAGGCCCTGACGCCCGCGCAGCGCGAAGCCGAGCGCACGCGCATCGACGCGCTGTTCGCGCCGAGCCGACCGCATTACCTGATCGACACCCTCGCCGAACTGCCGCCGGTGATCGACGCGATCAACGCTCGCCTGGCCCGGGGCGAGAGCCCGCAAGCCAGCTGAATTCGAATAACCAACGCCACGCAATGCCAACCAAGGAGCTCTTCATGTTCAAACGTACCGCTCTGGCCGCCGGCCTGCTCGCCGCTTGCGCCATGCAGGCCCAAGCCAACACCGAGCTGACCGTGTACACCGCCCTCGAAGTGGAACAGCTGGCCGCCTACAAGACCGCCTTCGAAAAGCTGCACCCGGATATCGAGATCAAGTGGGTACGCGACTCCACCGGCATCGTCACCGCCAAGCTGCTGGCCGAGAAGGATCGCCCGCAAGCCGATGTGGTCTGGGGGCTGGCCGGCTCCAGCCTGGCGGTGCTCAAGCAACAAGGCATGCTCGAAGCCTACGCCCCGGCCAACCTGGACAAGATCGGCGCCAACTACCGCGACACCGCCAACCCGCCGGCCTGGGTCGGCATGGACGTGTGGGCTGCGACCATCTGCTTCAACACCATCGAGGCCGAGAAACAGGGCCTGCCCAAGCCGACCAAGTGGGAAGACCTGACCAACCCGGTGTACAAGGGCAAGATCGTGATGCCCAACCCGGCTTCGTCCGGCACCGGCTACCTCGACGTCAGCGCCTGGTTGCAGACCTTCGGCGAGCCCCAGGGCTGGGCCTACATGGACAAGCTGCACCAGAACATCGGCCAGTACACCCACTCCGGCTCCAAGCCATGCAAGCTGGCCGCCGCCGGCGAGTTCCCCATCGGCATCTCCTTCGAGTACCCGGCAGTGCAGCTCAAGCGCAAGGGTGCGCCGCTGGACATCGTCCTGCCGAAGGAAGGCCTGGGTTGGGAGATCGAGGCCACCGGCATCATCAAGGGCACCGAGCAGCTGGAAGCGGCGAAGAAGCTCGCCGATTTCTCCGCCAGCCGCGAGGCCATGGACCTGTACAAGGCGAATTTCGCCGTACTGGCCCAGCCGGGCATCGCCGAGCGCTTTCAGGAACTGCCCGCCGACTACGAGCAGCGCCTGATCAAGAACGACTTCGCCTGGGCCTCGGAGAACCGCGACAAGATCCTCGCCGAATGGCGCAAGCGCTACGACGGCAAGTCCGAACCTGTCGCCCAGTGACGTGGCCGGTAGAACCTTGCTGGCGGTGTGACGCGGGTTTGCTGTACGGCTCGCCCGCCAGCCTTGCCAGAGGGGTTCTGCCCATCATTGCTGCACGTTGATCCATCCGGCTGCGTTGGCGGCCGCCTTTTTCGTTCCAGGAGTTTCCCCATGAGTCAGCACGACTGCGATCTGTTGATCGTCGGTGCCGGCATGCTCGGCCTCGCCCATGCCTGGGCCGGCGCCAAGCGCGGCCTCAAGGTCCGTGTGTTCGAGCGCAGCCACACGCCGCTCGGCGCCTCCATCCGCAACTTCGGCCAGGCCCTGGTCACTGGCCAGGCACCCGGCGTGATGCTCGACCTGGCCCGCCAGTCCCGCGGCCTGTGGGCCGAGCTGGGCCAGGCCGCCGGCCTGCAGCTCAAGCAGCAGGGCTCACTGCTGTTTGCACGCAGCGAAGCCGAAGAAGCCTTGCTCGAAGCCTTCTGCGCAGGCCGCGCCCGTGAACACGGCTACCGCGTCGAACTGCTGCGCGGCGCCGCCTTGGATGGGCTGTACGGCGGACGTTTCGCCCACCATCGCGCCGCCCTGCATGGCCTCGACGACCAGCAGCTGTATTCCCGTGAGGCGCTGCCGCAGATCGTCGATTACCTGCGCGGGTTGGGCGTGCAGTTCCACTTTTCCACCCTGGTGCGTGACGTCGAGCCAGGTAGCGCCCTGACCAGCGCCGGGCGTTTCAGCGCCAGGCACATCGTGGTCTGCTCCGGACACGACTATCAGACGTTACTGGCCGAGCCGCTGGCCGCGCTCCAGCCTTCGGTGTGTCGCTTGCAGATGCTGCGCGCCCGCCTGCAACAGCCGCTGGACCTGCAGCACGCGGTGCTCACCGGTCTGAGCTGCGTGCATTACGGCGCTTTCGCCGATTTGCCGGAAGCCGAGGCCATCCGCGCGCAGATCCGCCGCGAGCAGCCGGAACTGGAACCCCACGGCATCCACCTGCTGGTCAGCCCGACGCCCCATGGCGAGCTGATCATCGGCGACTCCCACGACTACGGCGATGACGCCTCGCCGTTCAATGCCGAGGGCGTGGACGACCTCATGCTGGCGCTGGCCGAGCACACCCTGGGCGGCAAGCTGCAGGTACTGGAGCGCTGGCAGGGCGTATACGGCTCGCGCGGGCCCGGCCCGTTCAGCGTGGTGCAAGCCGGAGCAGGCGTCAGCGCTGTACTGATGCACACCGGCCTGGGCATGAGCGTCGGCCTCGGCCTCGGTGAGCGCAGCCTGGCGGCCATGCTCGGCGAAGGAGAATGGCCGCGGGCCAGCGCCGCAAGCCTGCATCGCATGAGCGCGGAACAAGCGGTGGCCGAGCTGTTTGCCCTGTGCCGCCAGCAGGCGCAGGCGGACTACATCGGCGAGGCGGTCAGCCAACTCGAGCATATGGTCCAGGCTGCCGAACTGGCACGTGACGAAGGGGCAGACGAGGAGTTGGTGCTGGCCGCTTTCTGCCACGATGTCGGGCACTTCTGTGCGCCGCTGACGACGGACAACTCAATGGCCGGCCTGGGCCGTCGAGGCCACGAGCGAGTGGGCGCCAACTGGCTGCTGGGGTTGGGCTTCTCCCAGCGCCTGGCGGGGCTGGTGGCGCGGCATGTAGACGCCAAGCGTTACCTGAGTTGGCGCGATCCGGCTTATCTGGCCGGGTTGAGTGAGGCCAGCCGGCAGACCCTGGACTGGCAGGGTGGGCCGATGACAACCCGTGAAGCCGAGGCCTTCGAGGCCGACCCGCTGTTCGCCGACAGCCTGCGCTTGCGCCGCTGGGACGAGGCAGCCAAGGTCGCCGGGAGACCGTCAACCGATCTCAGCGATTTGGAACAGCTTGCGATACGTGTTTACCAGGCCGCGATACCTTGATGGAAGGATCACACCAGCGGAATAAACAGGGCTTGGTTTAGGCCCGTAAATGGGGGCCCGAGAGCGGCGGGAACGACGAAGTCTCTTTCAGCAATTACTTGCTCGCGCCCCCGATAAGCATCTGTCCGTTGTTCGAGCCGAATGAACCATTAGGATCTGCTTCATTGTTCTACAACCCGCATGATAAATTCCCGCCGCGACCTCTAATCAATAGAGGGCATTCAGGGAGAGAAGTAAGTGATCAAGTCTTTGTTGGTTGGGGCATTGCTGGCAATGGCATCCGCATCGGCATCTGCGATGAGTTGCGATAACCCTAGAAACGCCTATGACAGAACCTATTGCGCGTCGCTGAAAATGGTTCAGTCGGATCAGGACATCAATGATCAATACAAGAAGACGATGAGTGCGCTGAACCCGGATCAAAAGAAAAAAGTGAAAGCCGCTCAAATCCAGTGGATCAAAAATCGTGACAGTGCCTGTTCCAACGATGGCCTGCTCTACCTGGACTGTGCCAACGAGAAGACCGAGGCGCGTATCGTCATACTCAAAGCTGTCGAGCGCGAATGCCGTGCTGCCGGTTGCGACGACGCCAAGCTGTCGCAAGTCGAGTAACCCGTAAACGACGTCGGGCTTGCCCTCGCTGAAAAAACCCGACGTAACGCGTCGGGTTTTTCTTTGGCGGGTTCACCCGCTATCGCGGCTCAATGCAGTCCAACACCCGATTCGCCGGCAACGAACTCATCTCGCCCCCTTGCCCTCTTTTTTCGTGCCTGGGGCAGGCTGGTCATCAGGCACGGTTTGTCTGGTTGAAATGCATGGGGCTGCTTCGCAGCCCAGCGGGAGCAAGCTCCCTCGCCACGGAGGGTTTGTGTTCCTGCATAGGGTTTGGGAATAAATCCATTCGTCACAGTAATTCAGTTGTTTGCGCTAATGGCAGGGTGCCACAATCACTTTTTTGTTGCGTCATAACCAGGTGGTTCAAATGTATGGCCCAAGATTGCGCAATGGCCAGGATTTTGTAATAGCCGAACAAGTGCGAACTGACCGATTGCAGCAACTGTTTCGCCAATCCGTTTCTGCGGTTTTTGGTAGTTACCTGGCTGCCATCATGCTGAGTTGGCTGTGTTGGGATCGGTTTGAGCACAGCACCATCTTTTGGTGGTTGGCCATCCTGGCCGCATCGACGCTGGTGCGTATCGCGATGTTCGTTGCCTATTTCCGCAGCGACGAAAGTCAGCGCACGCCTCAATATTGGGAGCGCAAATACTGGGTCACGCTGGTGCTATCCGCCAGCATCTGGGGCGGTGGGGCGTTTGTGCTCATGCCGGCGGACGACCTGTTGTCGCAGGCGTTGGTCATGCTCTTTACCGTCGGCATGTCCGTCAGCGCGGTGTCCTGCTACTCGGCCTATCGCGATATGACTCTGGTCTCCATTGGCGTGGTGTTATTGCCGTGCACCGTCTGGCTGCTGTTTCAACCGTCCCCGGTTCAAGTCGGCATGGCGCTTTCGATTTTGGTGTTCACGGCATTTGCGGCCCGCGCCACGCACAAAATGTCCCAGGCACTGGAAGTCGCCTTTCGACTCACCCGGGAAATGGAACAGGCCAACAGCATTTCAACCCGCGCGGCACAAACCGATGAATTGACCGGCCTGAAGAGTCGACGGGCATTTTTCGAGCATGCCCAGCAGCTTTACAACGAATGCAAGGCCAAGCGGCAAGGGTTGTGCGCGGTCATGTTGGACATGGATCACTTCAAGCACATCAATGACACCTACGGCCATCAGGTCGGGGATCAGGTTTTGCGCCAGATGGGGGCGGTCATCAGCTCGTCGTTTCGGGCAACGGATATCCACGGTCGGCTCGGGGGTGAAGAGTTCGCCATTTTGCTTCCCGACACGTCCATTGAGGTCGCCACCCAGATTGCAGAACGGCTCATCGATACGATCGCGGGTTTGACGATCGAGCCTGTTCACCATATCTCAGCCAGCCTTGGCGTCGCATCGACGGAGGCCTGTAATAAGGATCTTCACAGCTTGATGAATGATGCGGATAAAGCCCTGTATCGAGCGAAGGCGCAGGGGCGTAATCGGGTGGCTGTTGCTTAGTCAGGTTGGCTTTGCATCATCAGTCGGAATTTGATCGTGTCCATGCTCTGCGTCACCTTCCAGAAGCGGGACGCGGAGCGTCCCAGGCGGCATTCCCGCGCAGGAGCGTGGGAATGATCGAGAAATATTTCAGCTAGATTTTTAGCAAAAAATAGGAAGTTCTAATGGCATCCGAAGAAAGTCTCAGCAGCTACCAGAAGCGGGTAAGCGAGGCAGACCGCTGGGTTATAGGAATGAAGGGGCCGAAGCCTAAACACAACGAAATCAGCTATGCCGTAGCATCGCTCATGATCACCATGATTATTTCCATGATCGCCCTTGCGCTCGCGAACGTTCCAAGCGAGCGATCCGAGAACATCGTCCTCGGCTTGTCGATCTCCGCGGCGGCAGTTACTTTTCTGTGGAATCGGGTCATGACGAATGCGTGGTACAAAGCTTGGGGGAAGCGAATGCAAGAGACTGCTCCACGAGATTAGGCCCCACCGAAAGTATGCATGTTGACCTTGCACAGCCCTCATTGATCGTTCCCACGCTCTGCGTGGGCATGCATCCCGTGACGCTCTGCGTCACACCCCACAAGCGGAACGCGGAGCGTCCCTGGCGGCATTCCCACGCAGGAGCGTGGGAATGATCGAGAAGCCCATCATTCTGCTTTGAACTCCCTGTCTCCGAAGGGCCTGCAATTGCGCTGGCCCCCTGCTGATACCCCCCTAGCATCTCCTTCCCCTTGGCTCGCCTCGCGGCCCACACAAGCTGGCGACACTGCGAGCCCTAGAAATAAATTTCTTTTTAGATCAATTAGTTAATTCTGAATTAGCAATTTTTTAAAAATTTATCTTGCGCGCTAATTATTCATCAGTTAACTTTATCGCAACTGGTTAGCGCACAAACATTTAGCGCAGCCAATCTCGATCCAACCCATCAGCAATAGAGGAAACACCATGAACGTTCTCTACACCGCAGTCGCAACCTCCACCGGTGGCCGTGATGGCCGTGCTGTTTCCAGCGACAAGATTCTCGACGTGAAACTGGCCACTCCAAAAGCCTTGGGCGGCGCGGGTGGTGAAGCCACCAACCCCGAGCAGTTGTTCGCTGCCGGCTACTCCGCCTGCTTCATTGGCGCATTGAAGTTTGTCGCCAGCCAAAGCAAACGCAGCATTCCTGCTGATGCATCGATCACGGCACATGTCGGCATCGGCCAGATCCCTGGCGGTTTCGGCCTGGACATCGACCTGCACATCAACCTGCCGGGCCTGGATCAAGCCGATGCTCAAGCGCTGGTCGATGCGGCTCACCAGGTTTGCCCGTACTCCAACGCGACACGCGGCAATGTCGATGTCCGTTTGCACGTCACCGCCTAACTCACTAACTCACTAACTCACTTTATCTACGTATAAAAAGGATCAGAACATGAACACTCTCGGCAAAATTCTCGTTGGCTCGCTTCTGGCACTGTCGCTCGGCAATGCGTTCGCGACTTCTTCTGTTCAACCTACGTTCGCCGAAGGTGGTTCGGATCGCCTGATCGAAAGCCGTGTGGCTGAAGGCGGCTCCGATCGACTCATCGAAAACCGTGTGGCTGAAGGCGGCTCCGATCGCCTGATCGGAAACCGTGTGGCTGAAGGCGGCTCCGATCGACTGATCGAGAACCGTGTAGCCGAAGGCGGCTCGGATCGCCTGATGGAAAACAGAGTGGGCTGAACATCCCTTCACCACTCCAAAAGCCGGTCGAATCAACCCATGTTGCTTCCAAAACAAAAAACGCCGCTTATCTCTCATGAGCAAGCGGCGTTTTTTTTGCAACGTGTCATGGGATCCTAAACGATGCTATCCACCACCCCACCATCAACACGCAACGCCGCGCCAGTAGTGGCCGAGGCCTGTTCCGAGCTGGCGTAGATGATCATGTTGGCGACTTCCTCGACGCGTGCCGCGCGCTGGATGATCGAGGTACTGCGGTGCTCTTTGACGAAGTCTGCCGCGACCTTTTCCAGGCTTTCCCCGCTGCGATCGACGTCCGCCTGGAGCATCTGGGCAACGCCTTCGGAAAGCGTCGGTCCAGGCAACACCGAGTTCACCGTCACGCCCGTGCCAGCAAGGCGCTTGGCCAGGCCGCGAGCGATTGAGAGTTGGGCGGTCTTGGTGAAGCCGTAATGGATCATGTCCGCGGGAATGTTCACGCCCGATTCCGACGAGACAAACACAATCCGCCCCCAACCGCGCTCGACCATGCCCGGTGCGTAGGCCCTGGAAACACGCACGCCCGACATCACATTGGTCTCGAAGAAGCGCTGCCATTCGCTGTCCGGCGTCTCGAAAAAGTCTTCCAGTTTGAAAATGCCCAGGTTGTTGATGACGATATCGAAGCGTGGGTATTTGGCGATCAGTGCCTGGCAGCCCGGCGCGTTGCTCAGATCGCCAACAAAGCCATCGGCCCTTGAAGCGAGGGCGCCCAAGCGCTGCAACGCATCCTCCACGCTGCTTGCGCTGCGACCGTTGATAACCACTTGGGCGCCGGCTTCCAGAAAGCCTTTGGCTGTCGCGAACCCAATACCGCTGGTGGACCCAGTGACCAACACGTGACGGCCGGTGAAGTCGATGTTCATGAGGGGGACTCCTTGATTAATGAACCAGAGGAAGTGCGATATTTCTGACTGGACGGTAGTCCGACGGATTTAGAGATGGCTGTGCATCCCAACGTCGCCGATATCGCAGGCCCTTAATCATGGACACGATTGAGGCTTTGCGCCTCCTCGTGATCAATCAACCATCAGGAAGCCGACCACACCGCCAGCTCATAACCATCCGGATCGATAAAGTGGAAACGTCGGCCCCCCGGGAAAGCGAACACTTCACGGCTGATGGTCGCTCCTGTGGCCTTGAGCCTGAGTTGGGTAGCCTCAAGGTCATCCGCATACAAGATGATCAACGGGCCGCCCGGGCACACCGGTTCACCGGTCGTGAAGCCACCGGTCAGGCGACCGTCGCTGAATTCGGTATAAGTCGGGCCGTAGTCGACGAAACTCCAGCCGAACACGCTTGCATAGAAGGCTTTGCTGCGGGCGATGTCGCTGACATTGAACTCGATGTTATCGATCTGACGGTCTTTACCTTGAATGCCCATTGACGCTTCCTTGGCTGATTTGGGAGTAAGCGAGCTTAGGCCATTTCCCCCTCACCGAGCTTGGAAAAATCGATCCGGACGACAGGAGTTGAGGGCAGAGAAGGAACACAGCTGGCGCCGGTACCCGTGAAACCTGAGGCATTGCGGGTGCAATACGGCGCCATCTCTGCCACGTCTACACTTTAAAGCGTCCTACCAGTCTTTCCAGTTCATGACCCAGCCGGGCGAGTTCGGTACTTGAAGAAGCAGTTTCCTCGCAGGTGCTTGCCGTCTGCTCGGAGATGTCGCGAACGTTGATGACACTGCGGTTGATTTCCTCGGCGACTGCGCTTTGCTGCTCCGCTGCGGTGGCGATTTGCTGATTCATGGCCTGGATGATCGATACTTTACTCGTGATGTTTTCCAGGGCGATCACCGCGCGATGGGTAAATTCGACGCTGCTCTCGCCCAACAGTTGGCTGCTTTCCATGCCTGAGGCAACGGCATGAGTACCACTCTGTACACCGGCCACCAGACTTTCAATTTCTTCAGTTGAACGCTGGGTGCGTAAGGCAAGACTGCGCACCTCGTCTGCTACCACCGCAAAGCCACGGCCAGCCTCGCCGGCGCGTGCGGCTTCAATGGCCGCGTTCAGCGCCAGCAGATTGGTTTGCTGGGCCACCGCCTTTATCACATCGAGTACCCCACCGATTTTTTCACTTTGTTCCTGGAGATGACGTACAGCATCGGCCGACTGATTGAGTTCTTCGGCCAAGCGCTTGATCTGCGCTATGGCCTCATTCACGATTTGCTCTCCCTCAGAGGCTTGCTGATCCGCGGCGGACGCGGCAGTTGAGGCCTCTTCAGCATCGCGAGCGACGTTTTGCACCGTTGCGGTCATTTCGCTCATCGCGGTGGCGACATGATCCGTTTCGGTTTTCTGATTATTGACGCCCGCATTGGTTTGCTCGGTGACCGCCGACAGTTGTTCGGCAGCACTGGCAACCTGAATGACGCCGGATCGAATGCCCTCGATCAGTTCATGAAGGTTGAGCATCATCTGCTGAAGACCTGATTGCAGCTGACCCAACTCATCACGCCGGTTGACCTGCACAGGCTCACTCAAATCCCCCCTGGCAATACGATTCACGGCCTGCAGCGTGTACTGCAGTGGGTTAACGATTTGTTGGGTAATGATCCACGCAGCAAGTGCGCCCAGCAGCAACGTCAAGGCAGCGACAAGCCCCAGCAAAACCTTGGCAGACGCAGCGTCGGCATCGCGCTTGGTATTCTGCGAATCGATGAGTTTTTGCGTCGTATCGAGCAACAGATCACCGAGTTGCCCCATGCGTTTATAAATGGACACTTGGTCAGCATTGGGTTTGGCCAGATCAAGCAGCAGTTGGCCGTACTCTTTGACGGATGTGTGCTGTTGTTGAATCAGCTCCCGGTCAATCGGGGCAGTGAACTGGGTGTTGATGTTTTGCAAATGGGCTGCCAGGTTGTCCAGAATTTTCTGCAGCGGTTGATAGGCATCGGGTTGAGGGTTTGCACCTAGACGTAAACGACTGATTCGCAGGTCTTTGGTGTAATCGCTGATCTGAGCAATTTTCTCGATTTTAACGCCGCGGTCGGTCAACGTCGCAATGGCATACCAACCCGTGGAAGCGAGTAACAGCGCAAGCCCTAGTACCAGGCCGAAGCCCAAGCTTAATTTCGCGCTGACACGGATGTTGCTGATCCAGCCAAACATAGAGACTCCAGTCGTAACTCAGATTGATTGAACATGGCATTCGGAGTGTCGACCATGAGCCTGAATGCTTTAGTTTTAGAGCGGCAGAAAAAATACGCTGGAGGGCAAGTTAGCCTCATATGTAAAAAATATACTGTTGTCGAGGGCGACTCGATTAAGAGCTAGCTGAAAGGATACAGCGCCCAGCCTGCCGCCTGTTCCGGGAGAGGTCCACTCAGAAACTAAGGTGTCATTTCAAACACCCATAAACTGTCTAGTTCTTTAGTCGAATGTTCATGATCGTTCGGTTCTGCTGGGCCCATATTTATAGTGCAAGCACGAAAACAGTGCAGTGTGTGACGGAAGCTTTAAACCTCGATGGCTTGCTTCAGGTAAAAAAATAGCCGGTCTTGGCAGGCTCTGTATCGGGCTTCGAGGCCCTCGACCTCCCACATTCGAGCAATCCATACCTCATCACATGACGCGTCAATATCATTGACGGCGACGCTCCATACAACCTGAGCGTGTTGTGTGGCCCGTAGCAATTGCAATAACTCCTCAGTGATTGGAAGCGCTTTAGTCTTGACTTTTTTTAGCGACATAAACCATCCGTGATTAATTCAAGGTCGAGATTGTTTTTGCGTCGCGCACTATAAAGCTCAGTTTATGAAGGCTGTATTCGACTTATGGCTAGCAAGGCAGCGCAGAAATAGACTGCTCTTGGCAGTAGTTATTCATTGGGTTTATGACGCTTTAATTACTGACTGCTTTATGGTGAGGGGAGGGTATGGCGGGTCTGCATTTAAGGTCCGGTCGTCGACGATACCTATAATCTTTCAAGAAGAGCTAGCAGCTATAGCGGGAATACACCGAACTTACGTGAGTCCAATGGAACGCGAACTAAAGTACCTCAATGATGCCCAGTCTAATGAACGAAAGGTTTTGGTCAACGCGTTCAGGAGTATGACGCCTCCTTGGCTGATTTGGGAGTAAGCGAACTTAGGCCAACCCTCACTAAGCTTGGAAAAAACGATCCGGACGGCAGGGGTTGAGGGCAGAGCAAGCCTTGTCGCCGACGATCTCTTCACTGGCAAGACGACCCACAATCGCGGCCAAGGTAACGCCGGGGTGCATGACGCACACGTAGACGCCGCCGACCTGCGGAAGATAACCAATGATGGGGATGTCATCGGCAGGCATTGGTCTGTATCCGACACGAGCCGATTGCAGATCAAGGGTGACAACGCCGTGGAGCTCGCTTTTGACGGCGTTGGCGGTGCGCATCGCGATCTCCGATGGTTGGTTTTCCAAGGCGTTGTCCAGGTAGTCTTCGGCCGCCAGCAACGCACCCTCCGGGGTTTGCCTCACTTCCATTTCAGGGCTGGAGATGAGGGTGCGTACCAGGTTGGGTGGCGAGGTGTAGCGGATGAAAATTGCCGGGGAGGCGTCTATGGGCAGGCAGACTTCAAGCAGGTCGGTCAACTTCGTGATGCCTGTCCCGGCTGCCAATACGACGATATCGGCTTCGATGACGCCCGCGGCGGTTTCAACGCCCCACACGCTGGAACCCAGGGTTTTAAAGCCGAGAACCGGCGTTTGAGTGAGCACTTTCGCGCCGTTGGCCTGGGCGCCAGCGATCAGCGCATGGGTTGCTGCTACGGCGTCCAGCGCTCCTTCTTCTGCCGCATACGAAGCGTGTTGAGGAGGGTTCTTGAGGTTTGGCTCAAGTTCACGAATCTGTGATCGGGATATCCGGTTTGCCGAAGCTGTTGAACTCGGGCCGTAAGAGAGGGCGCCAGTCCATTGGATCTTCAGGCCGGGCAGTTGCGTTTCGAGTCGGCGGTATTCCTCGATGGCAGCGCCGCGCAATGGCGCAATGGGGTCGGGTTCGCCATGAGAGCTGTTGATCCAGGCGAATGAGCTGCCGGTCACGCCTGACGCGATGCCTTCGGCCTCGACCACCGTGACTTTCGCGCCATGGGTCGCCAGATGGTAGGCCAGGGATGCGCCGACGATGCCGGCACCGATGACGATGACGTGCTTGCCTGGAGCGTTATCCATTCGGCCTCCGTTGGGTTTGCCTGGGGGAATACGTTAGCCCGGTTGGGGCTGCTGCGCAGCCCGGCGGGAGCAAGCTCCCTCGCCACTGGAGGGTCGGGTCAGTTAGTTAGGCTGCGGCTGTCAGGGCGCTATCGCGAGCAGGCTCGCTCCCACAGGGATTTGTGGTGGATGCAGGGTCTGTGAACAATCCGAAAAAACTGTGGGAGCGAGCTTGCTCGCGATAGCGGTGGGTCTGCTTGCATCGATGTCGAGTGTGCCGCCGTCATCGCGAGCAAGCTCGCTCCCACAGGGGTTCTTGGGTGTTCACAGATCCTGCATTCACCACAATCCCACTCATAGGAGGCAACAGGCCTTCAGTACCACCGCGCCTCGCCCGGCGGGCGTTTCTTGAAGCGTTTCATGCTCCACATGTACTGGCTCGGGTAGGCCCGCACGTAGCGCTCCACCACTTGGCTCATGGCCGCGCAGGCGGTTTCGGTGTCGGTGCTGTACATCGCCTCCGGCGCGGCTTCGAGGATGACTTTGTAGCCGGAGCCGTCCGGCAGGCGCAGGGCGTGGAGGAAGACGCCGACCGCTTTGCCACCGGCGAGCATGTTCGGTACGAACTTGCTGGTCAGGGCCTGGGTGGCAAAGAAAGGCACGAAGATACCGGCGGATTCGGCCGGTTCCGGGTCGGCGGGGATGCCCACCTGGCCGCCCTTGCGCACTTCCTTGATGACGCTGAGGATGCCTTCCTTGGTGGATGCGGCGACTTTGTTGCCCAGTTGCACGCGCTGCTTGCGCAGCAGTTCATCCACCGCCTTGAGTTTGGGCGGGCGGTAGAAAATGATCGGTTTGCACTGGCTGCAATAGAAGTGGTTGAGCACTTCCCAGTTGCCCAGGTGGCTGGTGATGCCCACCACGCCTTTACCGGAGGCCAGCGCTTCTTTCAGCACCTCCAGACCTTCGACTTCACGCACCAGGTCGATGGAGCGTTGGGCCGGCCAGATCCAGGCGCAGGCGCTTTCGGTCAGGGACTTGCCGATGTCCTTGAGGCTCTGGCCCACCAGGCGTTCGCGCTCGGCCGGGTCCATCTCGGGAAAACATTTGGCGAGGTTGATCCGCACCACGTCGCGGGAGCGGTTGGGCAGCTTCCACATGAACCAGCCAATGGCCGAGCCCACCGCTTGCACCGCCCGCCAGGGCAGCAGCGCAAACAACCGCAGAGCGCCGACCAGCAAGGCGCCTTTCAACTTATCCACAGGTCACTCCTGAATGTATGGGCCGTGTTGCGAGCCGGCTATTCTAACCGCCGTTTACCAACTCGGCGTAGCGGTCGCAATCCTGGGTGTGGTCCATAACCATGCCCGAGGCCTGCATCAGCGCATAACAAATAGTCGGCCCGACGAAGGTAAACCCGGCTTTTTTCAAACCTTTGCTCATCGCCAGCGCCTCGGGCGTAATGGCCGGCACTTCGGTGCGGTCCTTGAAATGGTTGATGATGGGTTTGTCGCCCACGAACGACCAGAGAAACGCCACCGGGTCTTCCAACGCCAGCCAGGCCTGGGCGTTGCGGCGGGCCGCCTTGAGCTTGAGGCGGTTGCGGATGATGCCGGGGTCGAGCATCAGTTCATCGATTTCGGCGTCGCTCATCTGCGCCACCCGCTGCACATCGAAGCCATACAGCACCTCCCGGTAGCGCTCGCGTTTGCGCAAAACGGTGATCCAGGACAACCCGGCCTGGAACCCTTCGAGCAAAAGCAACTCGAACAAACCCTGCGCATCGCGCAGCGGCGTGCCCCACTCCTGATCGTGATAAGCCATGTACAACGGATCGTCAGAACACCAAAAGCAGCGTGGCATAAGGCTCCAGGGGGCGTGCGCACGAACGAATCGGGTATACTCCCGCTCTTTAAATCGCAGCCCAAGAAACAGGTGAATTTCGTGAGCCAGCCTACGCCAGCCGTGCGTACCTTCCAAGACTTGATCCTCGCCCTCCAGCAATACTGGGCCGAGCAAGGTTGCGTGGTACTTCAGCCCTACGATATGGAAGTAGGCGCCGGCACTTTCCACACTGCCACGTTTCTGCGTGCCATCGGCCCGGAAACCTGGAACGCCGCTTATGTGCAGCCCAGCCGCCGCCCGACTGACGGCCGCTACGGCGAAAACCCGAACCGTCTGCAGCACTACTACCAGTTCCAGGTCGTGCTGAAGCCGAACCCGGAAAACTTCCAGGAACTGTACCTGGGCTCGCTCAAGCACGTGGGCCTCGACCCGCTGGTGCATGACATTCGTTTCGTCGAAGACAACTGGGAATCGCCAACCCTGGGCGCCTGGGGCCTGGGCTGGGAAGTCTGGCTCAACGGCATGGAAGTGACCCAGTTCACCTACTTCCAGCAAGCGGGCGGCATCGAGTGCTACCCGGTCACCGGCGAAATCACCTACGGCCTGGAACGCCTGGCCATGTACCTGCAGGGTGTGGACTCGGTCTACGACCTGGTGTGGGCCGACGGCCCGTTCGGCAAAGTGACCTATGGCGATGTGTTCCACCAGAACGAAGTGGAGCAGTCGACCTACAACTTCGAACACGCCAACGTCGAGAAGCTGTTCGAGCTGTTCGATTTCTATGAAAGCGAAGCCAAGCGCCTGATCGAGCTGGACCAGCCGCTGCCGTTGCCGAGCTATGAAATGGTGTTGAAGGCGTCCCATACCTTCAACCTGCTGGACGCACGCCGGGCGATTTCCGTGACCGCGCGCCAGCAATACATCCTGCGTGTACGCACCCTGGCGCGTTCCGTTGCGCAAGCCTACCTGCTGGCCCGTGCCAAGCTGGGCTTCCCGATGGCGACCCCGGACCTGCGTGATGAAGTGTTGGCTAAGCTGGAGGCTGCACAATGAGTGCTCAAGATTTTCTGGTTGAACTGGGCACCGAAGAACTGCCACCCAAAGCCCTGAACACCCTGGCCGATGCGTTCCTGGCCGGTATCGACAAAGGCCTGCAAGCCGCCGGCCTGAGCTACGAAGCCAAACAGGTGTACGCCGCGCCGCGCCGCCTGGCCGTGCTGATTACCGCCCTGGCGACCCAGCAGCCAGACCGCAGCATCAACCTCGACGGCCCGCCACGCCAGGCCGCGTTCGATGCCGACGGCAACCCGACCCAAGCTGCCCTGGGCTTCGCCAAGAAGTGCGGCGTGGACCTGAGCGAAATCGACCAGAGCGGCCCGAAGCTGCGCTATAGCCAGAGCATCAAGGGCAAGCCGACCGCCAGCCTGTTGCCGACCATCGTCGAAGACTCCCTCAATGACTTGCCGATCCCCAAGCGCATGCGCTGGGCCGCGCGCAAGGAAGAGTTCGTGCGCCCGACCCAATGGCTGGTGATGTTGCTCGGTGACCAGGTCATCGATTGCACGATCCTGGCCCAGAAGGCCGGTCGCGATTCCCGCGGCCACCGCTTCCATCATCCGCAAAGCGTGCGCATCACCTCGCCGGCCAACTACCTGGCCGACCTGCGTGCCGCCTACGTGCTGGCCGACGCCAACGAGCGCCGCGAACTGATCAGCAAGCGCACCAAAGAGCTGGCCACCCTGCAGGAAGGCACCGCCATCGTGCCGGCCAACCTGCTGGACGAAGTGACCGCGCTGGTGGAATGGCCGGTGCCGCTGGTGTGCTCGTTCGAGGAACGTTTCCTTGAAGTGCCGCAGGAAGCGCTGATCACCACCATGCAGGACAACCAGAAGTACTTCTGCCTGCTGGACGCCGAAGGCAAGTTGCTGCCGCGCTTCATCACGGTCGCCAACATCGAAAGCAAGGACCCGCAGCAGATCATCGCCGGTAACGAAAAAGTCGTTCGCCCGCGCCTGACCGATGCCGAATTCTTCTTCAAGCAAGACAAGAAACAACCCCTGGAAAGCTTCAACGAGCGCCTGCGCAACGTGGTGTTCCAGGAAAAACTCGGCAGCGTCTACGACAAGGCCGAGCGCGTGTCGAAACTGGCGGCGTTCATCGCCCCACGCATCGGCGGCGACGCCCAGCGCGCGGCCCGTGCCGGTATCCTGTCCAAGTGCGACCTGTCCACCGAGATGGTCGGTGAGTTCCCGGAGATGCAAGGCGTCGCCGGTTACTACTACGCCCTCAACGATGGCGAGCCGCAAGACGTGGCCCTGGCCCTGAACGAGCAGTACATGCCGCGCGGTGCGGGCGCTGAGCTGCCGACCACCCTGACCGGTGCGGCCGTGGCGATCGCTGACAAGCTCGACACCCTGGTCGGCATCTTCGGTATCGGCATGCTGCCCACCGGCAGCAAAGACCCTTATGCCTTGCGTCGCGCGGCGCTGGGTGTGTTGCGGATCCTGATCGACAAGCAGCTGGACCTGGACCTGAACGACGCCGTGGCGTTCGCCGTCAATGCGTTCGGCAGCAAGGTCAAGGCTGCCGGCCTGGCCGATGCGGTGCTGGAATTCATCTTCGACCGCCTGCGTGCGCGTTATGAAGACGAAGGCGTCGACGTTGCGACCTACCTGTCGGTGCGTGCCCTGAAACCAGGTTCGGCCCTGGACTTCGACCAGCGCGTACAAGCGGTGCAGGCGTTCCGCAAATTGCCGGAAGCGGCAGCGTTGGCGTCGGTGAACAAGCGTGTGTCGAACCTGCTGAGCAAGGCCGAGCCTTCCGTCAAAGCCGTTGAAGCCCGTTACTTTGATAATGCCGCCGAGTTTTCGCTCAACTCGGCGATTCAACAGGCGTATGCGTCGGTGCAACCGCTGATGGAAAAACGCGAGTATGCCGAAGCACTGGCACGCCTGGCGGCACTGCGTGAGCCGGTCGATGCGTTCTTTGAAGCCGTGATGGTGAATGCGGACAACGAAGACGTTCGCAAGAATCGTTATGCATTGCTGGCACGCCTGCGCAGCCTGTTCCTCAATATTGCCGATATTTCCGTGCTGGGTTGAGGAGCTGCTGTTGAAACTGCTGATTCTCGATCGGGACGGGGTGATCAATCACGACTCCGACGCTTACATCAAATCGGTGGAGGAGTGGTTGCCGCTGCCCGGTTCGATCGAAGCCATCGCGCAGTTGAGCAAGGCCGGCTGGACGGTGGCGGTTGCCACCAACCAGTCGGGCATTGCCCGCGGTTACTATGACCTCGCCGTGCTCGAAGCCATGCACGAGCACCTGCGTGCATTGGTGGCGGAGCAGGGCGGGGAAGTCGGGCTGATCGTCTATTGCCCGCACGGTCCGGATGACGGTTGCGAATGCCGCAAGCCCAAGCCGGGCATGTTGAAAACCATTGCCGCGCATTACGATGTGGCATTGGCGGGGGTGTGGTTCGTCGGCGACAGCCTCGGTGACCTGGAGGCGGCCAAGGCCGTCGATTGTCAGCCAGTTTTGGTAAAGACCGGGAAAGGCGAAAAGACTCTGGGCAAGACCCTACCGGTGGGCACCTTGATTTTTGACGACTTGGCGGCGATTGCCGCTGAACTTATCCACAATTAGAGCTCCCAAGACAACCTGATCAAGGATTGTTCGGGAAGCGCTTGAACAGGCGGGCATTGCCCGCAACGGTAAATGCCGCTATGTCGATATTGCAGGCCATCAGAGCCTTTCTCTTTTACCTGCTGTTGGGCACCAGTTCCTTGCTGTGGTGCTCCCTGAGTTTTTTCATCGCGCCGTTCTTGCCATTTAAGGCGCGCTACCGATTCATCAATGTGTACTGGTGCCGCTGCGCACTGTGGTTGAGCAAGGTGTTCCTTGGCATCAGCTATGAAGTCAAAGGTGCCGAGAACGTGCCTGACCGGCCCTGCGTGATCCAGTCCAACCACCAGAGCACCTGGGAGACGTTCTTTCTCTCGGCCTATTTCGAACCGCTGAGCCAAGTGCTCAAGCGTGAACTGTTGTTCGTGCCGTTCTTCGGCTGGGCCATGGCGATGCTGCGCCCGATTGCCATCGACCGCGACAACCCCAAGGCGGCCCTCAAGCAGGTCGCGAAGAAGGGCGACGAACTGCTCAGAGATAACGTTTGGGTGCTGATCTTCCCCGAGGGCACCCGTGTTCCTTATGGAACCGTCGGCAAATTTTCCCGCAGCGGTTCGGCATTGGCCGTGAACGCCGATCTTCCCGTGCTGCCGATTGCACACAATGCCGGCAAATTCTGGCCCAAGGCTGGCTGGATCAGGAAACCGGGCGTCATTACCGTGGTGATCGGCGCACCGATGTATGCCGAAGGCACTGGGCCCCGCGCCATCGCCGAGCTCAATGACCGCGTACAAGCCTGGAATGAACAGACGCAACGGGAAATGGGCTCGCTGCCTCCTGGCCCTGTCACGGAAGTCCCCACGGAACAAGCCGCTATTTGAGATCTGTGGATAACCTGTGTACCGTTTTTTCGAAATTCGTTGCTTTTATGCTGTATGTCTTTGTTTTTAATACATATTTCCTAAACACATAAAACCGACAGTTAGGTGCATAAGTTTTTATAGCACCAAAAGATCGCAGCCTTCGGCAGCTCCTACAGGGATTGGTTTACGTCTGTAGGAGCTGCCGAAGGCTGCGATCTTTTATTCTTCCAGTAACGGGAAGCGCAGGCTGAACGTCGTGCCTTTACCCACTACGCTATGGCACTCGATCTGCCCCTCGTGATGATCAACCACGGCCTTGACCATCGATAATCCCAAGCCAATGCCATCGACACCCTGGGCCGACGAAAACCGTCGGTACTGCCTGAACAGGTCTGGCAGTTCTTCGGCGCTGATGCCCTTGCCCTGGTCGGCGATATTGCAGATCAGCCAGCCCGGAGGGCAATGAACCTGCAGCGAAATGCAGGTGTCGGGCGCGCTGTACTTGATGGCATTTTCCAGCAGATTGAACAGGGCACGGGTCAGCAACGGCTGATCCGTCCTCACCATCGCCTCTTCATCCTCTATTTCATGAATCAACTGGATGCGCTTGGCCTGGGCGATGGGCAGCGCCTGGTCGAGTACATCCAGCACCAGCATGGCGAACAGCGTCGGCTGGAATTGATACGCCTCGGATTCGGCCTTGGCCAGTTGCACGAAGCCCTCGGTCAGCTCCAGGGCGCGACGTACCTGGCGCTCGATCTGGTCGAACAATGGATTATCCCCAGCGACCTGGTGCCGCTGCACATCGAGCAATGCCAGGATCGCCGAGTGCGGGGCGCGCAAGTCGTGGGAGAGAAAACGCAGCATGACGCTGCGCTGTTCTTCAGCCTCACGTTCGGCGCTCAGGTCCGTGAGGCTCAACAACCAGCCAATCGGCGCATCGCCATCAACCGGCAACAAAGCCGCCCGTTCCAGGCGCAAGCTGCGCTCGCGAATGTCGCGAAACTCCACCAAGGGCAATGTGGATAACCGGTGACGCCCCCCATGCTCCAACCCTGGATAACCCAATCGCCCGAGATGCTCGAGCACGTCGCCGCCCGCCAAATCATGGCCGAACAGCTCGCGCGCCTTGCGATTGCCGAGCAACAGCATGCCTTGAGGATCGCTGATCATGGTTGCCACGGGCAGGTATTCCAGGCCATCGGCAATGAAGCGCCGGGTGTCGCGGGTTCGGCTCATGGCTTGTTCCAGGGCCATGATCTGACCCTGCAAACGGTCGCTGCCGGTGTAGGAGGCGCGGCGACGTTCCGGGAAGACCTTGGGCTCCGCATCCAGGCGTGCCAGCTCCCAGCCGAAATAGGCCAGCACCACGC
The DNA here is from genome assembly GCF_918698105.1 of Pseudomonas brassicacearum. Taxonomy (GTDB): domain Bacteria; phylum Pseudomonadota; class Gammaproteobacteria; order Pseudomonadales; family Pseudomonadaceae; genus Aquipseudomonas; species Aquipseudomonas brassicacearum_F. Next base: position 70,786 of record NZ_CAKKMI010000001.1, read on the forward strand.
TCAAGCGCCGCCAATTCCAGATCAGGTAGCCGAACATGATGCCCAGCACACTTGCCATGGGCGACCACCACCAGCCTCGCGCGCCCAGCATGGCACTGATCAACAAGGCCAAGCTCATGCCGCCCACTGTTGTCCACAGGGCCAGGCGCGGGCGCAGCAGCAACAAGCCCAATACACTGCCCACCAGGCCCACCGACAACAACGCGGCGCCCGAACGGTTGCCCGTTATTTGGCTGCTCAATGACAGCAAGGCCGTCAGCGGCAACAGCAACAGACTTATCCACAACCATTCCCGCACCAACTGACGAAACAACCGCTGGACCTGGGTCGGCTCACGACTTTCACGGCGACGCTGGTTACTCATAGGCCTCCTGGCCAACCTCAAGGACTGGGGATTTCTTCACAGGCCTGCAAAGCCCACGACTATAACGGACTCGATGGGTGGCGTACTGCTGCCTTTCCCTCTGTGCCGCGAGCCGGTATTGTCGCAGCCAGCGACAGGTCAATGACAACGAATCAGCCATTGCCACCTGAAGATGTCCGTTACTCTCGAGATCAAGGAATCGCATTTCATGCGTGTCGCCATACTGGACGATGAACCGGCCGAGCTGCGCCGGGTAGAACAGACCCTGCAACAGATCCCTGGCAGGGGCGAGCAAGCCTGGACCTTGCACAGCTTTGAGCGAGGCGAGGACTTGCTGCGGCAACTGCGCCGGGAAACCTTCGACCTGCTGATCCTCGACTGGCAACTGCCAGACTTCAGCGGGCTTTCGCTGCTGCGCTGGACCCGCGAACACATGGACTCGCCACCGGCGGCCATCATGCTGACCAGCCGTGACGGCGAGCACGATATCGTCCAGGCCCTCAACGCTGGTGCTGACGACTATGTGAGTAAACCCTTCCGGCCCAACGAGCTCAAGGCCCGGGTCACCGCTGTGCTGCGCCGTCACAACCTGCAGCGCGCGCCCGCCAGCGACGTGCTGGTGTTCAACGACCTGGCGTTCGACGACGCCGAGCTGACCATCACCCGCGCCGGCATTCCCATCAGCCTGACCGAGCGGGAATACCGCCTGGCCCGGTGCCTGTTCGCCAACCTGGGCCGGCCGCTGTCCCGGGAGTATTTCTACGAACGCTTCTGGACCCACGAGGAAATGACCTCGTCCCGCCCGCTCGACACCCACATCTATCGCCTGCGCAACAAGCTCGGCCTGACGGCAGACCGGGGTTGGCAACTGCTGACGATTTATGGGTATGGGTATCGGTTGGAAAGTGTGGCGGCGGGGAGCGAAGCGTCTGTGGCGAGCTAGGTGTTTGATTACATCCGTGGCGAGGGGATTTATCCCCTCGCCACAAATAGATATCAACCGATCGTCCGCACCAAGCTTCCTGCTCTTGCGAGCCGACGGCGTTGCACCAGCAACCCGGACGCGACGACCAGTACGCTGAGCAGCCCCGTCGCGAGAATTTCCACACGGTGGGCTTCCTGGAACAGCATGATGGTCAAGGCCCCGACGATGAAGACGATCACCGCGTAGGTCAGGCCGGGGAACAGCCACATGCTGAAGGCGACCTTTTCACCACGGGCCATGCGTTGTTTGCGCATACGCAGCTGCGAAATCGCGATGACCAGGTACACCAGCAACGCAATGGCGCCGGAGCTGGCCAGCAGGAATTCGAAGACCGCGGCCGGCGCCACATAGTTGGCGAACACGGCGAGGAAGGCCGCCCCGGTCGACAGCATCACCGCCCAGTAAGGCGTACCGCTCTTGTTGGTGCGCTGGGAAACGGCCGGCGCATCACCGCGCTTGCCCAACGAGAACATCATCCGCGAAGCCGTATACAGCGCCGAGTTCAGGCAGCTGGTGACCGCCACCAGGACCACGATGTCGACGATCAGCTTGGCATTGGGAATGCCCATGCGCTCCAGCACCGTCTGGTAGGAACCGACGCTGGCCAGGAGCGGATCGTTCCAAGGCACCAGGGCAACAACGATGAAGATGGACACGAGATAGAACAAGCCAATCCGCCAAATGACCGAGTTGGTCGCCTTGGAAATCTGCTGGCCCGGGTTCTTCGATTCGGCCGCCGCGATGGTCACGATCTCGGTGCCCATGAACGAAAACATGGTGGTCAGGATCGCCCCCAACACCGCGCCCATACCGTTGGGCAGGAAGCCCTGGGTGTCGAACAGGTGCGAAACACCGCTGACCTGGCTAGTCGGCAGCAAGCCGAAGATCGCCATCACACCCAGGCCGATGAAGCCGATGATCGCCACCACCTTGACCAAGGCGAACCAGAACTCGAACTCACCGTAATTCTTCACGCTGAACAGGTTGGTGACGGTCAGCAGCAGGGTGATGACCAAGGTGAAGGCCCAGATCGCCACATTCGGAAACCAGGCATGCAGGATCGTCGCGGCGGCGTTGGCCTCCAGCGGAATCACCAGGACCCAGAACCACCAGTAGAGCCAGCCGATGGTGAAACCGGCCCAATGACCAATCGCACGGTCAGCATAGGTCGAGAAGGAGCCAGTGTCCGGCGACGCCACCGCCATTTCGCCCAGCATCCGCATCACCAGCACCACCAGGGCACCCGCAGCAGCGTAAGCCAACAGAACGGCCGGACCAGCCGCTGCGATAGCGTGGCCGGAGCCCACGAAAAGACCAGCGCCGATGACTCCGGCGATGGATAGCATCGTCACATGCCGGGGTTTGAGCCCTTGCTCCAGATGATTGGAAGTTTGCGTACCGCTCATTGAGACTACCCTTGGAATTGGATTTATTCGTGTCACCTCGTACCCACCGCTTCCCTGTCAATTTAATGAAACGGAGTGTAAGTTATTTAACACGCAAGTTTTGCGCCAGAAAATCCGAGACCCCTGTTATCCGGGGCTCTCATCCAATTCCTAACCTATTGAACATGAAGGCTTTGTGCCAAGGTGTTACCGAGTTACACCACTTTTACCCACAGGCCTGAAAATGGTGCAGGTTTTTCAAACGTAAAAAAAAACCAACGCATGAGCGTTGGCTTTTTTTGGAGCAGACGTTGCTGAAGGATCAGAAATCCAGGTTGGACACCGCCAAGGCATTGCTCTCGATGAAGTCACGACGAGGCTCGACCGCATCACCCATCAGGGTGTTGAAGATCTGGTCCGCGCCAATGGCGTCTTCGATGGTGACTTTCAGCATCCGGCGCGAGCTTGGGTCCATGGTGGTTTCCCACAGCTGATCCGGGTTCATCTCGCCCAGACCTTTGTATCGCTGGATGGTGTGGCGCTTGGTGCTTTCGGCCATCAACCATTCAAGGGCTTCCTTGAACTCGGTCACGGCCTTCTTGCGTTCACCGCGTTGGATGTACGCACCTTCGTCCAGCAGCGTGCTCAGTTGCGCGCCCAGGGATACGACGGTCTTGTAGTCGTTGCTGCCGAAGAAGTCGCGGTTGAAGGTGACGTAGTTCGACAGGCCGTGGGAGATCAATTCGACCTCCGGCAGCCAGACGTTACGTTCACGGTCTTCGCGCAGGCTGGCTTTGTAGACCAGGCCGGATTTTTCGACGGTACGCAGGCGTACTTCGTACTGGGCCAGCCAATCTTGCATCGCTGCGTGATCGGACAGTTGCTCCAGGCTCACGGCCGGTAGGTAGATGAAGTGCTCGGTCAGTTCCTGCGGGTACAGGCGCGACAGACGCTTGAGGGTCTTCATCACCAGGCGGAAGTCATTCACCAGGCGCTCAAGGGCTTCACCGGAAATGCCTGGGGCATCTTCGTTCAGGTGCAGGCTCGCGTCTTCCAGGGCCGACTGCGTCATGTACTCTTCCATGGCGTCGTCGTCTTTGATGTATTGCTCTTGCTTGCCTTTCTTGACCTTGTACAGCGGCGGCTGGGCGATGTAGATGTAGCCGCGCTCGATCAACTCCGGCAGCTGACGGAAGAAGAAGGTCAGCAGCAGGGTACGGATGTGCGAACCGTCGACGTCAGCATCGGTCATGATGATGATGTTGTGATAGCGCAGCTTGTCGATGTTGTACTCTTCGCGGCCAATGCCGCAGCCCAACGCCGTGATCAAGGTGCCGACTTCCTGGGAGGAAATCATCTTGTCGAAGCGTGCCTTCTCGACGTTCAGGATCTTGCCCTTGAGCGGCAGGATGGCCTGGGTGCGGCGGTTGCGACCCTGCTTGGCGGAACCGCCAGCAGAGTCACCTTCCACCAGGTACAGCTCGGACAGGGCAGGGTCCTTTTCCTGGCAGTCGGCCAGTTTGCCCGGTAAGCCGGCGATGTCCAGCGCGCCTTTGCGGCGGGTCATCTCACGGGCCTTGCGCGCCGCTTCACGGGCACGGGCGGCGTCGATCATCTTGCCGACCACCAGCTTGGCTTCGTTCGGGTTTTCCAGCAGGAAGTCGGAGAAGTACTTGCCCATCTCCTGTTCAACTGCGGTCTTCACTTCGGAAGACACCAGCTTGTCCTTGGTCTGGGAGCTGAACTTCGGATCCGGCACCTTCACCGAAATGATCGCGGTCAGGCCTTCACGGGCATCGTCACCGGTGGTGGCGACTTTATGCTTCTTCGCCAGCCCTTCCTGTTCGATGTAGTTGTTCAGGTTACGAGTCAGCGCCGAACGGAAGCCCACCAGGTGGGTACCGCCGTCGCGCTGCGGGATGTTGTTGGTGAAGCACAACAGGTTCTCGTTGAAGCTGTCGTTCCACTGCAGGGCGATTTCCACGCCGATGCCGTCTTCACGCTGGACGTTAAAGTGGAACACCTGGTTGACCGGGGTCTTGTTGGTGTTCAGGTACTCAACGAACGCACGCAGGCCGCCTTCGTACTTGAACAGCTCTTCCTTGCCGCTGCGCTCGTCCTTGAGGACGATGCCGACACCGGAGTTGAGGAAGGACAGTTCACGAATCCGCTTGGCCAGGATGTCCCAGCTGAAGTGGATATTCTTGAAGGTGTCGCTCGACGCCTTGAAGTGGATCTGGGTGCCGGTGGACTCGCTGTCGCCAACGATCGCCATCGGTGCCTGAGGCACGCCGTGGACGTAGGTCTGTTCCCAGATTTTGCCGCTACGGCGAACAGTAAGGACCAGCTGTTCGGACAGGGCGTTCACCACCGATACACCTACGCCGTGCAGACCGCCGGATACCTTGTAGGAGTTGTCGTCAAACTTACCGCCTGCGTGGAGGACGGTCATGATGACCTCGGCGGCGGAAACGCCTTCCTCTTTATGCACGTCTACCGGGATGCCACGGCCGTTGTCGCGAACGGTGATGGACTCATCCGGGTGGATGATGATGCTGATGTCGTCGCAATGGCCGGCGAGGGCTTCGTCGATGGAGTTGTCGACCACCTCGAACACCATGTGGTGCAGGCCGCTACCATCGTCGGTGTCACCAATGTACATACCGGGACGTTTGCGTACGGCATCCAGGCCTTTCAGCACTTTAATGCTCGTTGAGTCGTACGTATTTTCTTCGCTCAATGCCTTCACTCCCGATGGTCGTGGGTCTGGGTGATACGGCCCTGTTCCACGTGGAACAGAGCGACTGGCGTTTCCGTCTGCCAGCCTTCCCTCAATAATTCGTGGTCTACACAAGTGATGAACACCTGGCAGCGTAAGTCTTCCAGCAAGCGGCATAGCGCGCGGCGGTGGGCTTCGTCCAGCTCGGACGGCAAGTCATCCACCAGATAAATACACTGACCGCGGCGGGCCTGGCTGACCAGATGCCCCTGGGCTATGCGCAAGGCACAGACCACCAACTTTTGCTGCCCCCGGGACAAGATGTCCGCGGCGTTATGTGCGCCCAATCTGAGACGCAAGTCAGCACGTTGTGGTCCGGCCTGGGTATGGCCCATCTGCTGGTCCCGCTGCAGCGAGCCAGCCAACACGGTGCTCAGTTCCCGGTCCTTGTCCCAGCCTCGGTAATAGCTGAGCGTCAGGCCCTCAAGCTCAACCAGCTCGCTCAAGGTCTGCTCGAAGACCGGTTTCAAGGCTTTGATGTAAGCGCGGCGGTATTCATCGATTTCAGCGCTGGCCTGGCACAGTTCCCTATCCCAAACCGCTTGCGAAACGGCGTCAAGTGTACCATGTCGCAGCCAAGAGTTTCGCTGGCGCAGCGCCTTCTGCAGGCGTTGCCAAGTGGTCATGAACCGCGGTTCCACGTGGAACACGCCCCAGTCGAGAAATTGTCGACGAATCTTCGGCGCGCCTTCCAACAGACGGAAGCTGTCCGGGTTGATCAACTGCAATGGCAGGATCTCGGCCAGCTGTGCCGCGCTGCGAGCGTTCTGCCCATCGATGCGGATCTGGAACTCGCCTTGCCGGTCCCGCGATATCCCCAGGGCGCTATGGCCGCCTTCTGCCAGTTCCACCTGCCCAAACACCGTACATGCCAGTTGATCGTACTGGATGACCGGTAACAGGCGGGTGCTGCGAAACGAACGGGCAAGCCCGAGCAGGTGCACGGCCTCCAGGACGCTGGTTTTGCCGCTGCCGTTGGCGCCGTAAAGGATATTGATGCGGGGGGAAGGGGAGAAGGTCACCGGGTGCAGATTGCGCACCGCGGTGACCGAGACGCGACTTAAGGACATCTAGTTTGATTACAGACGCATCGGCATGACAACGTAAGCCGAATCGTCGTTATCGGACTCTTGCACCAGCGCACTGCTGTTGGAGTCGGACAGGATCAGACGCACTTGCTCGGTGGTCATCACGCCCAGCACGTCGAGCAGGTAGCTGACGTTGAAGCCGATTTCCAGGGAGCCGCCGTTGTACTCAACGCCTACTTCTTCTTCCGCTTCTTCCTGCTCCGGGTTGTTCGCCTGGATCTTGAGCTGACCATTGGCCAGTTGCAGGCGGATACCACGGTACTTCTCGTTGGAGAGAATCGCGGTACGGCTGAAAGCTTCGCGCAGCGCCTGGCGATCGCCCAGGACCAGCTTGTCGCCGCCTTTTGGCAGTACGCGCTCGTAGTCCGGGAATTTGCCGTCTACCAGCTTCGACGTGAAGGTGAACTCGCCGGTGGTGGCGCGGATGTGGTGCTGGCCCAGCACGATGCTGACGTTGCCGTCCGGCTCGGTCAGCAGGCGGGCCAGTTCCAGGATACCTTTGCGCGGCACGATCACCTGGTGGCGATCCGGCTGACCGATATCGGCCTGCATCGAGCACATGGCCAGGCGGTGGCCGTCGGTGGCGACGGCGCGGATGACGCCGGCAGACACTTCCAGGAGCATGCCGTTGAGGTAATAACGCACGTCCTGCTGGGCCATGGCGAAACTGGTGCGTTCGATCAGGCGACGCAATTTGCTCTGGTCCAGGCTGCAGGTCAGCGAACCCGGGCCTTCTTCCACGGTCGGGAAATCATTGGCTGGCAGCGTGGACAAGGTGAAGCGGCTGCGACCGGCCTTGACCACGAGCTTCTGCTCATCGACCTTGATGTCGATCAGCGCGTCGTTGGGCAGGCTCTTGCAGATGTCCATCAGCTTGCGCGCCGGCACGGTGATGGAACCCGGATCGGCCGGTTCTTCAAGTTGCACACGACCGACCAGCTCGACTTCCAGGTCGGTACCGGTCAGCGACAATTGCTGGCCTTCGACAACCAGCAGCACGTTGGAAAGTACCGGCAAGGTCTGGCGGCGTTCGACGACGCCTGCGACCAGTTGCAGGGGTTTCAACAGGGCTTCGCGTTGAATGGTGAAATGCATGGTCTAGTCCCTTGCCTTAATAAGCTGCGCTGGTGGTCATCAAGTGGTCAGTGTACGCAGCAGGTTCTTGTAGTCCTCGCGGATGTCCGCGTCGGATTCCTTAAGTTCGTTGATCTTGCGGCAGGCGTGCAGCACGGTGGTGTGGTCGCGTCCGCCAAACACATCGCCAATTTCCGGCAGGCTGTGGTTGGTCAGTTCCTTGGACAGCGCCATCGCCACCTGACGCGGACGTGCCACCGAACGCGAACGGCGTTTGGACAGCAGGTCGGAAATCTTGATTTTGTAGTATTCCGCAACGGTTCGCTGAATGTTATCCACAGAAACCAATTTGTCCTGAAGTGCCAACAGGTCCTTCAACGACTCACGAATCAACTCGATGGTGATGTCGCGGCCCATGAAGTGCGAGTGAGCGATCACCCGCTTGAGGGCACCTTCGAGCTCACGCACGTTGGAGCGGATACGCTGGGCGATAAAGAACGCGGCGTCGTGAGGCAGCTCGACCTTGGCCTGGTCGGCTTTCTTCATCAGGATCGCGACCCGGGTTTCCAGCTCCGGCGGCTCGACGGCCACCGTCAGGCCCCAGCCGAAACGCGACTTGAGGCGCTCTTCAAGGCCTTCGATTTCTTTCGGGTAGCGGTCACTGGTGAGAATGACCTGCTGCCCGCCTTCAAGCAATGCGTTGAAGGTGTGGAAAAACTCTTCCTGGGAACGTTCCTTGCGGGCAAAGAACTGAATATCGTCGATCAGCAAGGCGTCCACCGAACGGTAGAAACGCTTGAACTCGTTGATCGCGTTCAGCTGCAGCGCCTTGACCATGTCGGCCACGAAACGCTCGGAATGCAGGTACACGACCTTGGCATTCGGATTCTTCTTTAATAGATGGTTGCCCACTGCGTGCATCAAGTGGGTCTTACCCAAGCCTACGCCGCCATAAAGGAACAGCGGGTTGTAGCCGTGCTTGGGATTGTCCGCGACCTGCCAGGCGGCCGCGCGGGCCAATTGGTTGGATTTACCTTCGACGAAATTCTCGAAGGTAAAGGTCCGGTTCAGGTAGCTGGTGTGCTTGAGCGCGCCTTCGACCTGGACGGTGCGCTGTTCGGCACGCACCGGCGCCTGCTGGGAGCTGGCACCGGCCATCGGGTCGAAGCTGTCCCGGGAGGGTTCTTCGCTGACCTCGGCGACCTTTTGTGCGTTGCGTTTGCTCGGGGCTGGCGCGGGTGCGGGGGCTGCGTGGTTGTTAACCGGCGCGGTTGCAGCCTGCTGAGCCTGTGACGCTGCGGCGGCCAGCGGCGCATTGGGCGCTGCACGCGGTGCCGAGCTGCGCTTGCTGCCTATTAATAAGGACAACGCAGGCGCCATGCCATTGCCATGCTCGTCGAGCAGTTCCATGACCCGGCCCAGGTACTTTTCATTGACCCAGTCGAGAACGAAACGGTTCGGTGCATAGACACGCAACTCGTCGCCTTCGGCTTCGACCTGTAGTGGACGGATCCAAGTGTTGAATTGTTGGGCAGGCAGCTCATCGCGCAAAAGCTCCACGCACTGCTGCCAAAGTTCCACTGACACGGATATCCCCTAAGTTGAAAGCCGGTGAGGCAAAAACAAGCGGCCATTGTAGCGATCAGACGCCCACTTATCCACATGCAGCTTGCTGATCGCCCATGATTTATCAATGCGTTAAGTGCAAAAAAGACGACGGGCGGTCGGTGGATAAGCTCTGTGGATAACCGGGCCTGAGGTCGTTGCACAAGTGGGGGCGAAAGTCGGTGGATAACCGGCCTGTGGATAACCACGCATTCCACACACAGCTTATCCGACAGCGCAGCACAGGCTAGCCACTGCTTTCCCCTGTAGTTGTCATTCTCTGTACATGGCGGATTACAAGGCCTTAGCATGGTTATCCACAGGCAGGCGACGGCCTTGCTTTTATAAGCTTTACAGAAAAGCTTTAAATAATTCCCTTCTTTATTTCTATATCTAGCGTCGTGTGTTGAATCCGCCCAAGCGCCTGGATATCTATTTAAAGGAAACGCTGGTTGGAAATTGACCTAGAGGCTTGCTTTCTCTAGAATCCCCGGTCTCTTAAAACGGGGGCCATTCCGGCCCGTTGTGGACGAACCAGGTAACACGACATGAAACGTACTTTCCAACCAAGCACTATCAAACGCGCTCGTACCCACGGTTTCCGTGCTCGCATGGCTACCAAGAACGGTCGTGCCGTCCTGTCGCGTCGTCGCGCCAAAGGTCGTGCGCGTCTGGCAGTTTGATAATCCGGCACTGGAGGTGAGTCAGGACTTCAGTCGGGAAAAGCGTCTGCTTACACCCCGGCATTTCAAGGCAGTCTTTGACTCCCCTACCGGCAAGGTTCCGGGGAAAAATCTCCTGCTCCTTGCGCGCAGTAACGATCTCGATCACCCCCGACTAGGGCTGGTTATCGGGAAAAAGAGCGTCAAGCTCTCTGTTCAGCGCAATCGCCTCAAACGTCTGATGCGCGAATCGTTTCGCCTGAACCAGGATTCACTGGTTGGATGGGACATTGTTATCGTCGCGCGCAAAGGTTTGGGTGACGTAGAAAGCCCCGAATTGATTCAGCATTTCGGCAAGCTCTGGAAGCGTCTGGCACGCAACAAGCCAGTACCAGCAGTCAACACCGAAACTGTAGGGGTAGACAGTCCTGATGCGTAAACTGGCACTCGTTCCGATCCAGTTTTACCGCTATGCCATTAGTCCTTTGATGGCCAGTCACTGTCGTTTCTACCCCAGTTGTTCCTGCTACGCGTACGAAGCCATAGAAAATCATGGCCTACTGCGCGGTGGCTGGCTGACCTTTCGTCGTTTAGGTCGCTGTCATCCGTGGAATCCCGGCGGTTATGACCCGGTTCCGCCTATCCCTACCTCCCGTTCTTCTTCGATGGCCGAGTAATCATGGATATCAAACGCACGATCCTGATCGTCGCCCTGGCAATCGTGTCCTACGTCATGGTCCTTAAATGGAACCAGGACTATGGCCAGGCTGCCCTGCCGACTCAGAATGTTGCAGCCAGCAATACCGCACCGAGCCTGCCGGATGCCCCAGTTGGCAACAACGCTGCCAGCAATGACGACATCCCGCGCGCGGCAAGCGATACCAGCGCTCCCGCCGAAGCCCCCGTGGCCGTAAGCAAGGATCTCATCCAGATCAAAACGGACGTGCTCGAGCTGGCAATCGATCCACAAGGTGGTGACGTCGCTCAGCTGAAGCTGCCGCTGTACCCGCGTCGCCAGGATCATCCGGAAATCCCGTTCCAGTTGTTCGACAACGGTAACGAGCGCACCTATCTGGCCCAAAGTGGCCTGATCGGTACCAACGGCCCGGATTCGAACCCGGCCGGTCGCCCGGTCTACTCCGCCGAGAAGAAGACTTATCAACTGGCTGATGGTCAGGACCAATTGGTCGTGGACCTGAAGTTCAGCAAGGATGGTGTCAACTACATCAAGCGTTTCACCTTGAAACGTGGCCTGTATGACGTAACCGTCTCTTACCTGATCGACAACCAGAGCGCACAGCCCTGGTCCGGTGCGATGTTCGCGCAATTGAAGCGCGACGCCAGCTCCGATCCTTCTTCGAGCACTGCCACCGGCACCGCGACTTACCTGGGCGCCGCCCTGTGGACAAGTTCGGAGCCGTACAAGAAAGTGTCGATGAAGGACATGGACAAGGGCCCGCTCAAGGAAACCGTCCAAGGTGGCTGGGTTGCCTGGCTGCAGCACTATTTTGTAACAGCCTGGATCCCGCAGAAAGGCGACAGCAACGTCGTCCAGACGCGTAAAGACAGCAAAGGCAACTTCATCATCGGTTACACCGGCCCGACATTGACTGCCGCGCCAGGGGCTAAAGCCGAAACCAGCGCCATTCTGTATGCCGGTCCTAAAAGCCAGGCCGTGCTGAAAGAGTTGTCCCCAGGCCTGGAACTGACCGTGGACTACGGTTTCCTGTGGTTCATTGCCCAGCCGATCTTCTGGCTGCTGCAACATATCCACAGCATCGTCGGTAACTGGGGCTGGTCGATCATTTTCCTGACCATGCTGATCAAGGGCCTGTTCTTCCCATTGTCGGCCGCCAGCTACAAATCCATGGCTCGCATGCGCGCTGTGGCCCCGAAACTGGCCGCGCTGAAAGAGCAACATGGCGATGACCGGCAGAAAATGTCCCAGTCCATGATGGAGTTGTACAAGAAAGAGAAGATCAACCCGCTGGGTGGATGCTTGCCGATTCTTGTACAGATGCCCGTGTTCCTGTCGCTCTACTGGGTGTTGCTGGAAAGCGTGGAGATGCGCCAGGCGCCATTCATGCTGTGGATTACCGACCTGTCGATCAAGGATCCGTTCTTCATCCTGCCGATCATCATGGGCGCGACCATGTTCATCCAGCAGCAGCTGAACCCAACGCCTCCGGATCCGATGCAGGCGAAGGTCATGAAAATGATGCCAATCATCTTCACCTTCTTCTTCCTGTGGTTCCCGGCTGGTCTTGTGCTGTACTGGGTTGTGAACAACGTGTTGTCCATCACTCAGCAGTGGTACATCACGCGTAAGATCGAAGCGGCTGCGAAAAAAGCCGAGGCGTAACTTGCTCTGTGGATAACCACACAAAACGCCCCCTAGTGGGGCGTTTTGCTATCTGCCACTTTTGTCTGGATACCGGTTTATGAGCGCTCCGCGTGAAACCATCGCCGCCGTTGCCACCGCCCAAGGTCGCGGTGGTGTCGGCATCGTCCGTATTTCGGGGCCCTTGGCCAGCGTCGCGGCCAAGGCTATCAGCGGTCGTGAACTCAAGCCGCGGTTTGCTCATTTCGGCCCGTTTTTCAGTGATGACCAGCAGGTGCTCGACGAGGGGCTGGCATTGTATTTCCCGGGGCCGAATTCGTTCACTGGCGAAGACGTACTGGAACTGCAAGGGCACGGCGGCCCCGTAGTGCTGGACATGCTGCTCAAGCGTTGCCTGGAACTGGGCTGTCGCCTGGCCCGGCCGGGTGAGTTCAGTGAACGGGCATTCCTCAACGACAAGCTCGACCTGGCCCAGGCCGAGGCGATCGCCGATTTGATCGAAGCCAGTTCGGCACAGGCGGCACGCAACGCGTTGCGGTCCTTGCAGGGCGCATTTTCCCAGCGTGTGCATAACCTCACCGAACAATTGATCGGCCTGCGGATCTACGTCGAGGCCGCGATTGATTTCCCGGAAGAGGAAATCGACTTCCTAGCCGATGGCCACGTGCTGAGCCTGCTGGATAAAGTGCGCGATGAGTTATCCACAGTACTGCGCGAAGCCGGGCAGGGTGCCTTGTTGCGCGATGGGATGACCGTGGTGATTGCTGGGCGGCCGAATGCCGGCAAGTCCAGTCTGTTGAATGCCCTGGCCGGTCGCGAGGCGGCGATTGTCACCGAGATCGCCGGCACCACCCGGGACATCCTGCGTGAACATATCCACATCGACGGCATGCCACTGCACGTAGTGGATACCGCCGGTTTGCGCGACACCGATGACCAGGTGGAAAAAATCGGCGTTGAACGGGCGCTCAAGGCCATCGGTGAAGCCGATCGGGTGCTGCTGGTGGTGGATGCCACCGCACCGGAGGCGGACGATCCATTTGCCTTGTGGCCTGAATTCCTCGAAGTCCGCCCGGATCCGGCAAAAGTCACCTTGATCCGCAACAAGGCCGACCTGACCGGGGAAGCGATTGTCCTTGAGGTCAGCAACGACGGTCATGTGACCATCAGCCTGAGCGCGAAGTCGGCGGGCGAAGGCCTGGAGTTGCTGCGTGAACATCTCAAGGCCTGCATGGGTTATGAGCAGACCGCGGAAAGCAGCTTCAGCGCCCGCCGGCGGCATCTTGAAGCCTTGCGCCATGCCAGCGCCGCCCTGGAACACGGTCGCGCGCAGCTGACCTTGGCGGGGGCGGGTGAGTTGTTGGCCGAAGACCTTCGCCAGGCCCAACATGCCCTTGGGGAAATTACTGGGGCCTTCAGTTCCGATGACCTGTTGGGGCGGATCTTCTCCAGCTTCTGCATCGGTAAATAACCCCGCTTTTCAAACCGGGTTTGCCCTCGAAGCCTCTCGAGTCCAACGCAAACCCGGTTCCTCTCCTCTGTTTTTGACATGATTGCCCTTGATGGCGGCTTGCCTGTGGACGCTGCGGCGGTCCATCGCGGCGGTTTTCTGTGGATTAAGCCCTGTGAATAACTGCCATTGAGGTCGGTTGATAAACCCCCTTCAAATCTGAAGATAATCGCCCCTGTGGATAACAGGCCCATTCATCCACAGGCTTACACCGGTTATCCAAGCCCCTCATTGCCACATGACCACAGGGTTTCGAATCTCTGTACACATTGAAAATAAAGGTCTGCGTAACGTTATCCACAGAAAGGTGGCTCAGTAAGAATAAACATAAAAACAAAGGTTTTATAAATTTCTTTCTTTTTAATTTCTTTAACCGCAGGTTTTCCACAGCTGGTTAAATTTTGTGCAAAGGGTTCTTTAGGAAAGGGGAAGTCCCTATACTTGCCGACCTGGCTCGAAAAACGCTCTGGCCAGGCTCAAGACCTATTTCCGAATTACCTGAATTAAGCAGGCACGAGGTGCGTGGTGGATTTCCCTTCCCGTTTTGAAGTGATCGTCATCGGCGGCGGTCATGCCGGTACCGAGGCAGCACTTGCATCAGCACGCATGGGCGCAAAAACCCTGTTGCTGACGCATAACGTGGAAACCCTCGGTGCCATGAGTTGCAACCCTGCCATTGGTGGGATCGGCAAAAGCCACCTGGTCAAGGAAATCGATGCACTAGGCGGCGCGATGGCCATGGCCACCGATAAAGGTGGTATCCAGTTTCGCGTATTGAACAGCCGCAAGGGCCCAGCCGTGCGCGCTACTCGCGCCCAGGCGGACCGAGTCCTGTACAAGGCCGCTGTCCGTGAAATCCTGGAAAACCAGCCGAACCTGTGGATATTTCAACAAGCGGCCGATGACCTGATCGTCGAGCAGGACCAGGTCCGTGGTGTCGTCACCCAAATGGGCCTGCGGTTCTTCGCCGATTCCGTGGTGTTGACCACCGGGACCTTCCTCGGCGGACTTATCCACATCGGTTTGCAGAATTTCTCCGGCGGTCGCGCCGGTGATCCGCCGTCGATTGCTCTGGCTCACCGTCTGCGTGAGTTGCCATTGCGTGTCGGGCGCCTGAAAACCGGTACGCCACCTCGCATCGACGGCAAGTCCGTGGATTTCTCGGTGATGACCGAGCAGCCTGGCGATACGCCGATCCCGGTAATGTCGTTCATGGGCAACAAGGAACAGCATCCACGGCAAGTCAGTTGCTGGATCACCCACACCAACGCCCGCACCCACGAAATCATCGCGGCGAACCTCGATCGTTCGCCGATGTATTCCGCTGCCGGTGAAATCGAAGGTGTCGGCCCGCGTTATTGCCCGTCGATCGAAGACAAGATCCATCGTTTTGCCGACAAGGAAAGCCATCAGGTGTTCATCGAACCGGAAGGTTTGACCACCCATGAGTTGTATCCGAACGGGATATCCACAAGTCTGCCGTTCGACGTGCAATTGCAGATCGTGCAATCGATCCGTGGCATGGAGAACGCGCACATCGTGCGTCCGGGTTATGCGATTGAGTACGACTACTTCGATCCGCGCGATTTGAAGTACAGCCTGGAAACCAAAGCTATCGGCGGTCTGTTCTTCGCCGGGCAGATCAACGGCACCACCGGCTACGAAGAGGCCGGCGCCCAGGGTTTGCTCGCAGGAGCCAACGCCGCACTGCTCGCCAAGGGCAAAGAAGCCTGGTGCCCGCGTCGCGATGAGGCATACATCGGTGTGCTAGTGGACGACCTGATTACCCTGGGAACCCAGGAACCGTATCGGATGTTCACCTCCCGGGCCGAATATCGCCTGATCCTGCGTGAAGACAACGCCGACCTGCGCTTGACCGAAAAAGGTCGCGAACTGGGGTTGGTGGATGACGTGCGCTGGGCTGCGTTCTGCAAGAAACGCGAGAGCATCGAGCTGGAAGAGCAGCGCCTGAAAAGCACCTGGGTTCGTCCCGGTACCGAGCAGGGCGATGCCATTGCGGCGAAATTCGGCACGCCGCTGACCCACGAATACAACCTGCTCAACCTCTTGAGCCGTCCGGAAATCGACTATGCCGGGCTGGTGGAAGTGACCGGCCAGGGCGCGGAAGATCCACAGGTGGCCGAACAGGTCGAGATCAAGACCAAATACGCCGGTTACATCGACCGCCAGCAGGACGAAATCGCCCGTCTGCGCGCCAGCGAAGACACCAAGCTGCCTGTGGATATCGATTACACCGGCATTTCCGGGTTGTCGAAAGAAATCCAGAGCAAGCTCGGTGCGACCCGTCCAGAGACCCTGGGCCAGGCGTCGCGCATCCCTGGCGTGACCCCAGCGGCAATTTCCCTGTTGATGATTCATTTGAAAAAACGCGGCGCCGGCCGCCAGTTGGAGCAAAGCGCTTGAGTTCGATGGTCACCTCGCAACACGCTGAAGAGTTATCCACAGGTGCCCGTCAGCTCGGCGTCAGCCTGACTGAAGCCCAGCATGCGCAATTGCTGGGTTATCTGGCGTTGTTGATCAAATGGAACAAGGCCTACAACCTGACCGCCGTGCGCGATCCGGACGAAATGGTCTCGCGCCATTTGCTCGACAGCCTCAGCGTCATGTCTTTTATCGAAAACGGTCGCTGGCTGGACGTTGGCAGTGGCGGCGGCATGCCGGGAATCCCGCTGGCGATCCTGTTTCCCGCCTCGCAAGTGACCTGCCTGGACAGCAATGGCAAAAAAACCCGCTTCCTGACCCAGGTCAAACTCGAACTCAAACTGGATAACTTGCAAGTTATCCACAGCCGCGTCGAAGCGTTCCAACCTGCCGAGCCGTTCAACGGGATCATCTCCCGAGCGTTCAGCAGCATGGAGAACTTCACTAACTGGACTCGCCACCTGGGCGACGCCGATACGCGCTGGCTGGCAATGAAGGGCGTTCATCCGGCCGATGAGCTGGTAGCATTGCCGGCAGACTTCCACCTCGATAGCGAACACGCCTTGGCCGTACCCGGTTGCCAAGGCCAACGCCATCTGCTGATACTGCGCCGCACGGCATGATTGGGAACACAAGCAAGAATGGCTAAGGTATTCGCGATAGCGAACCAGAAGGGTGGTGTGGGCAAGACCACCACCTGTATCAACCTCGCAGCATCCCTGGTCGCGACCAAGCGTCGGGTGCTGTTGATCGATCTCGATCCACAGGGCAACGCCACCATGGGTAGCGGTGTGGATAAACATGGCCTGGAAAACTCCATCTACGACGTCCTGATCGGCGAATGCGATCTGGGCCAGGCCATGCACTTCTCCGAGCACGGCGGTTATCAACTGCTGCCAGCCAACCGTGACCTGACGGCGGCCGAAGTGGTGCTGTTGGAAATGCAGATGAAGGAAAGCCGTCTGCGCAGCGCCTTGGCGCCGATCCGGGAAAACTACGATTACATCCTGATCGATTGCCCGCCGTCGCTGTCGATGCTGACCCTCAACGCCCTGGTGGCGGCCGATGGGGTCATTATCCCCATGCAGTGCGAATATTTCGCATTGGAAGGGTTGAGCGACCTTGTGGATAACATCAAGCGCATCGCCGAACTGCTGAACCCGGACCTGAAGGTCGAAGGCCTGTTGCGGACCATGTACGACCCGCGCCTGAGCCTGATGAACGACGTTTCGGCCCAGCTCAAGGAACACTTCGGCGAGCAGCTCTACGACACCGTCATCCCGCGTAATATCCGCCTGGCCGAAGCGCCGAGCTACGGGATGCCGGCCCTGGCCTACGACAAACAATCCCGTGGTGCGCTGGCTTACCTGGCCCTGGCGGGCGAGATGGTTCGCCGTCAGCGCCGCAACCCTCGCACCGCTGCAGCCCAGCCAACTTAAGGAAACCCCATGGCCGTCAAGAAACGAGGTCTCGGACGTGGACTGGATGCACTGCTCAGCGGTCCCACTGTCAGCTCGCTGGAAGAACAGGCCGTCCAGGTCGATCAGCGTGAGTTGCAGCACTTGCCGCTGGATCTGATCCAGCGCGGCAAATACCAGCCGCGCCGGGACATGGATCCACAGGCGCTGGAAGAACTGGCCCAGTCGATCAAGAGCCAGGGCGTGATGCAGCCGATCGTGGTCCGGCCGATCGCCAATGGACGCTTCGAGATCATTGCCGGTGAACGTCGCTGGCGCGCCAGCCAGCAGGCCGGCCAGGAAACCATCCCGGCAATGGTCCGCGATGTGCCGGATGAAACGGCCATCGCCATGGCGCTGATCGAGAACATCCAGCGTGAAGACCTCAACCCGATCGAGGAAGCCGTGGCCCTGCAGCGCTTGCAGCAGGAATTCCAGCTGACCCAGCAACAAGTTGCCGAGGCGGTGGGCAAGTCCCGTGTGACCGTGGCCAACCTGCTGCGCCTGATCGCATTGCCGGAAGTCATCAAGACCATGCTGTCCCATGGCGACCTGGAAATGGGTCATGCCCGTGCGTTGCTCGGTTTGCCGGAAAATCAACAGGTTGAAGGGGCGCGACATGTTGTCGCACGAGGCCTGACTGTGCGCCAAACCGAAGCACTGGTTCGCCAGTGGCTGAGCGGCAAACCGGCCCCTGTCGAAGCCCCCAAAACCGATCCTGATATCGCTCGCCTGGAACAGCGCCTGGCCGAGCGCCTGGGCTCTGCGGTGCAGATTCGCCACGGTAAGAAGGGCAAAGGGCAATTGGTGATCGGTTATAACTCCCTCGATGAGCTGCAAGGTGTCCTTGCACACATTCGCTGAAACAATTGCTCTTGTAGCGCGCAGTCGGAAATCACTACCTGGCAGTTGAATAGGGGCAGAACCGCCCCTATACTCTGCGCGCATTTTGTCGGCACAAATTATGCCAAGTTATTGAATTATGGCGGCCGACCATTGGAGAGCAAAAGCGATGGAAACCCGCACGCCAAACCGCTTGCCGTTCCATCGTCTGGCAGTTTTCCCGGTTTTGATGGCTCAATTCACCGTTGTACTGATCGCCGCATTGGCGCTCTGGCAATGGAAAGGAGTCGTCGCCGGATACTCAGGGCTTTGCGGAGGCCTGATAGCCTTGCTTCCCAATATTTACTTCGCTCACAGGGCCTTTCGGTTTTCCGGCGCCCGAGCAGCCCAGGCTATCGTCCGGTCTTTTTATGCCGGCGAGGCGGGGAAACTGATTTTGACGGCAGTGCTGTTTGCATTGACGTTCGCAGGTGTGAAGCCACTGGCGCCGCTGGCTGTATTCAGCGTCTTCGTGCTGACCCAACTGGTTAGCTGGTTCGCTCCCCTGCTAATGAGAACAAGACTTTCGAGACCTTAGGGCGTTTGAGGCAACCATGGCAGAGACAACCGCTTCGGGCTATATCCAGCACCACTTGCAGAACCTGACCTTCGGTCAGCTACCCAACGGCGGCTGGGGCTTTGCCCACACCGCAGCAGAAGCCAAGGAAATGGGCTTCTGGGCTTTCCACGTCGATACCCTCGGCTGGTCGGTCGCATTGGGTCTGATCTTCGTTCTTCTTTTCCGCATGGCGGCTAAGAAGGCGACTTCCGGTCAGCCTGGTGCACTGCAAAACTTCGTTGAAGTATTGGTCGAATTCGTCGATGGCAGCGTGAAAGACAGCTTCCATGGCCGTAGCCCGGTGATTGCACCGCTGGCACTGACCATCTTCGTCTGGGTGTTCCTGATGAACGCCGTAGACCTGGTGCCGGTCGACTGGATTCCTCAACTGGCCATCCTGATCTCCGGTGACCACCACATCCCATTCCGCGCGGTGTCGACCACTGACCCGAACGCGACCCTGGGCATGGCCTTCTCGGTCTTCGCACTGATCATTTTCTATAGCATCAAGGTCAAGGGCATCGGCGGCTTCATCGGCGAACTGACCCTGCACCCGTTCGGCAGCAAGAACATCCTGGTTCAAGCCCTGCTGATCCCGGTGAACTTCCTGCTCGAATTCGTGACCCTGATCGCCAAACCGATTTCTCTGGCACTGCGTCTGTTCGGCAACATGTATGCCGGCGAACTGGTGTTCATCCTGATCGCTGTGATGTTCGGCAGCGGCCTGCTGTGGCTCAGCGGCCTGGGTGTAGTCCTGCAATGGGCGTGGGCTGTGTTCCACATCCTGATCATCACCCTGCAGGCGTTCATCTTCATGATGCTGACCATCGTCTACCTGTCGATGGCGCACGAAGAAAACCATTAAGGCCAGTCTCGACTAGTCTGATGTCCTTCCCGGTCAAACGGGAAGGAGCCCGAACCGGGCTGAGAAACGATTTGTTTTACCGCTTTAATCTAAAAAACCTAAACCATACGACGTAAAAGTCGGGAGGAAAGATGGAAACTGTAGTTGGTCTAACCGCTATCGCTGTTGCACTGTTGATCGGCCTGGGCGCACTGGGTACCGCAATTGGTTTCGGCCTGTTGGGCGGCAAGTTCCTGGAAGGCGCAGCGCGTCAGCCAGAAATGGTTCCAATGCTGCAAGTCAAAATGTTCATCGTGGCCGGTCTGCTCGACGCCGTGACCATGATCGGTGTTGGTATCGCGCTGTTCTTCACCTTTGCGAACCCGTTCGTTGGTCAAATCGCTGGCTAATTACTCGGATGTCTCGAGTAGATTGGTGTGATGGACAACGTAACTGCGAGGTGTTGGCGTGAACATTAATGCGACCCTGATTGGCCAGTCCGTTGCGTTCCTGATTTTTGTACTGTTCTGCATGAAGTTCGTATGGCCTCCGGTCATTGCGGCATTGCACGAACGTCAAAAGAAGATCGCTGATGGTCTGGACGCTGCCAGCCGTGCAGCTCGCGACCTGGAGTTGGCCCATGAGAAAGTGGGTCAGCAACTGCGCGAAGCGAAAGCTCAGGCAGCTGAAATCATCGAGCAAGCCAAGAAACGCGGTACCCAGATTGTCGACGAAGCCCGTGAACAGGCTCGCGTCGAAGCTGACCGTGTGAAGGCTCAGGCTCAAGCCGAGATCGAACAGGAACTCAACAGTGTCAAAGACGCGCTGCGTGCCCAAGTGGGTGCCCTGGCCGTTGGCGGTGCTTCGAAGATCCTGGGTGCCACAATCGATCAAAACGCGCACGCAGAGCTGGTTAACCAACTGGCTGCTGAAATCTAAGCGAGGGCGATCATGGCAGAACTGACCACGTTGGCCCGACCTTACGCTAAGGCGGCCTTCGAGCACGCTCAGGCCCACCAGCAACTGGCCAATTGGTCAGCCATGCTCGGCCTGGCTGCAGCGGTGTCGCAAGACGACACCATGCAGCGCGTGCTCAAGGCCCCGCGACTGACGAGCGCAGAAAAGGCCGCCACGTTCATTGACGTGTGCGGCGACAAGTTCGATGCCAAGGCACAGAATTTCATTCATGTCGTTGCCGAAAACGACCGTCTCCTGCTTCTGCCGGAGATCGCCACTCTTTTCGACCTGTACAAGGCCGAGCAAGAGAAGTCGGTAGACGTGGAAGTGACCAGTGCTTTCGCATTGAACCAAGAACAGCAAGACAAACTCGCCAAGGTTCTCAGTGCACGACTCAACCGGGAAGTGCGCCTGCAAGTCGAGGAAGACAAGTCCCTGATAGGGGGCGTTGTAATCCGCGCCGGCGACCTGGTTATCGATGGCTCGATTCGCGGCAAAATCGCGAAACTTGCCGAAGCATTGAAATCTTGAGTTTGAAGGGGCAGCAGAGCAATGCAGCAACTCAATCCTTCCGAAATAAGTGAAATTATCAAGGGCCGCATCGACAAGCTCGATGTGACCTCCCAAGCCCGTAACGAAGGCACTGTCGTCAGCGTATCTGACGGTATCGTGCGGATTCACGGTCTGGCCGACGTCATGTACGGCGAGATGATCGAGTTTCCGGGCGGCGTCTACGGTATGGCCCTCAACCTGGAGCAAGACTCCGTAGGTGCCGTTGTACTGGGTTCCTACCAGTCGCTGGCCGAAGGCATGAGCGCCAAGTGCACCGGCCGCATCCTCGAAGTTCCGGTTGGTAAGGAACTGCTGGGTCGCGTTGTCGACGCACTGGGTAACCCTGTTGACGGCAAAGGTCCGCTGAACAACACCGAGACCGACGCGGTCGAGAAAGTTGCTCCTGGCGTGATCTGGCGTAAGTCGGTAGACCAGCCTGTACAGACTGGCTACAAGGCTGTCGATGCCATGATCCCAGTCGGCCGTGGCCAGCGTGAGCTGATCATCGGTGACCGTCAGATCGGTAAGACCGCTCTGGCGATCGACGCGATCATCAACCAGAAGAACAGCGGCATTTTCTGCGTCTACGTCGCCATCGGTCAGAAGCAATCGACCATTGCCAACGTGGTTCGCAAGCTGGAAGAAAACGGCGCCCTGGCCAACACGATCATCGTGGCGGCCAGTGCTTCGGAATCTCCTGCGCTGCAGTTCCTGGCACCGTACTCCGGTTGCACCATGGGCGAATACTTCCGCGACCGCGGTGAAGACGCGCTGATCGTTTATGACGATCTGTCCAAGCAGGCAGTGGCTTACCGCCAGATCTCCCTGCTGCTGCGCCGTCCACCAGGTCGTGAAGCCTACCCAGGCGACGTGTTCTATCTCCACTCCCGTCTGCTGGAGCGCGCATCCCGCGTTTCGGAAGAGTACGTAGAGAAGTTCACCAACGGCGCAGTGACCGGCAAGACCGGCTCCCTGACCGCTCTGCCGATCATCGAAACCCAGGCTGGCGACGTTTCCGCGTTCGTTCCGACCAACGTGATTTCCATCACCGACGGTCAGATCTTCCTGGAATCGGCCATGTTCAACTCCGGGATCCGTCCTGCTGTGAACGCCGGTGTTTCGGTATCCCGTGTGGGTGGTGCCGCTCAGACCAAGATCATCAAGAAGCTGTCCGGTGGTATCCGTACCGCCCTGGCCCAGTACCGTGAACTGGCGGCATTCGCCCAGTTCGCTTCTGACCTGGACGAAGCGACCCGTAAGCAACTTGAGCATGGTCAGCGCGTTACCGAGCTGATGAAGCAGAAGCAATACGCACCAATGTCGATCGCTGACATGGCGCTGTCGCTGTATGCCGCTGAGCGTGGGTTCCTGACTGACGTTGAAATCGCCAAGGTCGGCAGCTTTGAACAAGCGCTGATTGCTTACTTCAACCGCGATCACGCCGACTTGTTGGCCAAGATCAACGTGAAGGGTGACTTCAATGACGAAATCGACGCTGGCATGAAAGCCGGTATCGAGAAGTTCAAGGCCACCCAAACCTGGTAAGCCGCAGCGGGAGTCGCAAGGCTCCCGCTTGCTAACCTGATAGGTGTTACATGGCAGGCGCAAAAGAGATTCGCAGTAAGATTGCGAGCATCAAAAGCACGCAAAAGATTACCAGCGCCATGGAAAAAGTGGCGGTCAGCAAAATGCGCAAGGCACAAATGCGCATGGCTGCTAGCCGCCCTTATGCGGAGCGCATCCGCCAGGTGATTGGTCATCTGGCCAACGCCAACCCGGAATACCGCCACCCATTCATGATCGACCGCGCCGTCAAGCGCGTCGGTTACGTTGTGGTGAGCAGTGACCGTGGTCTGTGCGGTGGCTTGAACACCAACCTGTTCAAGGCCCTGGTCAAGGACATGGCTGTAAACCGCGAACAAGGCGTCGAGATCGATCTGTGCGTGATTGGTAGCAAGGGTGCGGCTTTCTTCCGCAACTTCGGCGGCAACGTCGTCGCTGCTATCAGCCACCTGGGTGAAGAGCCGTCGATCAATGACCTGATCGGCAGCGTCAAGGTGATGCTGGATGCTTACCTGGAAGGCCGGATTGACCGCCTGTCCGTGGTATCCAACAAGTTCATCAACACCATGACGCAACAGCCAACCGTGGAGCAATTGATCCCACTGGTGGCGACCCCGGAACAGGAACTCAAGCACCACTGGGACTATCTCTACGAACCGGATGCCAAGGAGCTGCTTGACGGCTTGATGGTCCGCTACGTGGAGTCGCAGGTCTACCAGGCGGTGGTCGAGAACAACGCAGCTGAACAAGCGGCGCGGATGATCGCGATGAAGAACGCTACCGACAACGCCGGTGATTTGATCAGCGATTTGCAGCTGATCTACAACAAGGCGCGTCAGGCTGCGATCACCCAAGAGATCTCGGAAATCGTCGGCGGCGCTGCCGCGGTTTAACGGTTCAAATATTCAGAGGATCCAGCTATGAGTAGCGGACGTATCGTTCAAATCATCGGCGCCGTTATCGACGTGGAATTTCCACGCGACAGCGTACCGAGCATCTACAACGCGCTGAAAGTACAAGGCGCGGAAACTACCCTGGAAGTTCAGCAGCAGCTGGGCGACGGCATCGTTCGTACCATTGCGATGGGTTCTACCGAAGGCTTGAAGCGCGGTCTGGACGTTATCGACTCTGGCGCTGCCATCTCCGTACCGGTCGGTAAAGCGACCCTGGGCCGGATCATGGACGTACTGGGCAACCCGATCGATGAAGCTGGCCCGATCGACACCGAAGAGCGCTGGGGCATTCACCGTCCTGCGCCATCCTTCGCTGAACAGGCGGGCGGCAACGACCTGCTGGAAACCGGCATCAAGGTTATCGACCTGGTTTGCCCGTTCGCCAAGGGCGGTAAAGTCGGTCTGTTCGGTGGTGCCGGTGTGGGCAAGACCGTAAACATGATGGAACTGATCCGTAACATCGCCATCGAGCACAGCGGTTATTCCGTGTTCGCCGGTGTGGGTGAGCGTACTCGTGAGGGTAACGACTTCTACCACGAGATGAAGGATTCCAACGTTCTGGACAAAGTGGCACTGGTCTACGGCCAGATGAACGAGCCGCCGGGAAACCGTCTGCGCGTAGCCCTGACCGGCCTGACCATGGCCGAGAAGTTCCGTGACGAAGGTAACGACGTTCTGCTGTTCGTCGACAACATCTACCGTTACACCCTGGCCGGTACCGAAGTATCCGCACTGCTGGGCCGTATGCCTTCGGCAGTAGGTTACCAGCCGACCCTGGCTGAAGAGATGGGCGTTCTGCAAGAACGTATCACTTCGACCAAGGAAGGTTCGATCACTTCGATCCAAGCGGTATACGTACCTGCGGATGACTTGACCGACCCGTCGCCAGCGACCACCTTTGCCCACTTGGACGCCACCGTCGTTCTGTCCCGTGACATCGCTTCCCTGGGTATCTACCCAGCGGTTGACCCACTGGACTCGACTTCGCGCCAGCTGGACCCGAACGTGATCGGCCAGGAGCACTACGACACCGCTCGCGGCGTCCAGTACGTGCTGCAGCGCTACAAAGAGCTGAAGGACATCATTGCGATCCTGGGTATGGACGAGCTGTCGGAAGCCGACAAGCAGTTGGTATCCCGCGCTCGTAAGATCCAGCGCTTCTTGTCGCAGCCGTTCTTCGTGGCTGAAGTCTTCACCGGTGCCTCGGGTAAATACGTTTCCCTGAAAGACACCATTGCTGGCTTCAAAGGCATCCTCAACGGTGACTACGACCACCTGCCAGAACAAGCGTTCTACATGGTCGGCGGCATCGAAGAAGCGATCGAGAAAGCCAAGAAACTGTAATCCCGGCGCCCGGCAACGGGCGCTAATTTAGGTTGAGGCAATCAGATGGCTATGACAGTCCATTGCGATATCGTCAGTGCGGAAGGGGAAATCTTCTCCGGTCTGGTCGAGATGGTGATTGCGCACGGTGCACTGGGTGATCTTGGTATCGCTCTGGGTCACGCGCCGTTGATCACTAATCTGAAACCAGGTCCGATCCGCTTGATCAAGCAGGGCGGGGAAGCCGAGGTGTTTTACATCTCGGGTGGTTTCCTCGAGGTTCAGCCGAACATGGTCAAGGTCCTTGCCGACACCGTGCAACGTGCTGCCGACCTGGACGAAGCCTCCGCTCAGGAAGCCGTCAAGGCTGCCGAGAAGGCCCTGCACGAGCGCGGCGCGGAGTTCGATTACGGTTCTGCTGCTGCACGTCTGGCCGAGGCTGCAGCCCAGCTGCGCACCGTCCAGCAGATCCGCAAGAAGTTCGGCGGTTAAGCCGTCTGCTTTCTGTGCGATTGATTAAAAAGGGTAGCCTCGGCTACCCTTTTTTCTTTTCCCGACACTCATCATCTGGTCGCAGCCGCTGACCACCCAGGATTGGTAGCCAGTCATGTCTCTCGAAATCGTTATCCTCGCGGCCGGCCAAGGCACCCGCATGCGTTCGGCGCTGCCCAAGGTCTTGCACCCGGTAGCCGGCAATTCCATGCTCGGCCATGTTATCCACAGCGCCCGGCAACTTGATCCACAGCGCATTCACGTGGTGATCGGCCACGGCGCCGATGCGGTGCGCGAACGCCTGGCCGCCGATGACCTGAATTTCGTCCTGCAGGACAAACAACTGGGCACCGGCCATGCAGTGGCCCAGGCCGTGCCGTTCGTCACGGCCGATACGGTGCTGATTCTCTACGGCGATGTGCCGCTGATCGAAGTCGACACCTTGCAACGCCTGCTCAAGCACGTCGCCCCACAGCAGTTGGGCCTGTTGACCGTCGAGCTGGACGACCCCACCGGTTATGGCCGCATCGTGCGTAACGACGACGGCCAAGTGATCGCCATCGTCGAGCAGAAGGACGCCAACCAAGCCCAGCGCGCGATCACTGAAGGCAACACCGGGATCCTGGCCGTACCGGCCGAGCGCCTGGGTGACTGGATGAGCCGCTTGTCGAACAACAATGCCCAGGGCGAGTACTACCTGACCGACGTGATTGCCATGGCCGTCAGCGACGGGCTGGTGGTCGCCACCGAGCAGCCGTTGGACGCCATGGAAGTGCAGGGCGCCAACGATCGCCGGCAACTGGCTGAGCTGGAGCGCCACTATCAATTGCGCGCCGCCCGCCGCCTGATGGCCCAAGGCGTGACCTTGCGCGATCCGGCCCGTTTCGACGTGCGTGGTGAAGTCAGCGTGGGCCGCGATGTGGTCATCGACATCAACGTCATCCTCGAAGGCAAGGTTGTCATCGAAGACGACGTGGTCATCGGCCCGAACTGCGTGATCAAGGACAGCACCCTGCGCAAAGGCGTGGTGATCAAAGCCAACAGCCATCTCGACGGTGCGGTCATGGGGGAGGGCAGCGACGCCGGCCCGTTTGCCCGCCTGCGTCCAGGCTCGGTGCTGGAAGCCCATGCCCATGTGGGTAACTTCGTTGAACTGAAGAATGCTCACCTGGGCGAAGGCGCCAAGGCCGGGCACCTGACCTACCTCGGTGACGCTGAAATCGGCGCCCGCACCAACATTGGCGCCGGGACCATCACCTGCAACTACGATGGCGCCAACAAGTACCGGACGACCATTGGAGAAGACGTGTTCATCGGCTCCAACAACTCGCTGGTCGCTCCAGTGACTATTGGTGATGGTTCAAACACCGCCGCAGGTTCAACGATCAATCAGGATGTGGATAAGTCCCAACTGGCTGTGGCTCGCGCCCGGCAGCGCAATATTGATGGCTGGAAGCGCCCGGAGAAAATCAAGAAGCCCTGAAGTTATCCACAACCCCCTGTGGGAGCGAGCTTGCTCGCGATAGCGGTGTATCAGGTAAAGCAGCATTGCCTGACCTGGCCCCTTCGCGAGCAAGCTCGCTCCCACATTGATTTAGGGGATTTCTGAATTTTTCTTCTCCTGCCTTGACGACATCCCTTCAATAGGTTTTGATTAGTTACGTTATCTTTCGAATCGAAACTTATCCCGCCATGTCGAAACGCAACACACCACAACGCCGTCACAATATCCTTGCCTTGCTCCAAGAGCAGGGCGAGGTCAGTGTGGATGCGCTGGCCAAGCGCTTCGAAACCTCGGAAGTTACGATTCGCAAGGATCTCGCCGCCCTGGAAACCAACGGCCTGCTGCTGCGTCGCTACGGTGGCGCGGTCCCGATGCCGCAGGAGTTGGTGGCTGATAACGGGCAAAGCGTCTCCAAGTACAAACTGGCCATTGCCCGGGCCGCGGTGAAGCGGATCCGCGAACACGCGCGCATCATCATCGACAGCGGCAGCACCACGGCGGCCATGATTCCGCAACTCGGCCAACAACCGGGCCTGGTGGTGATGACCAATTCCCTGCACGTCGCCAATGCCTTGAGCGAACTGGAGCACGAGCCGGTGCTGTTGATGACCGGCGGCACCTGGGACCCTCACTCCGAGTCGTTCCAAGGCCAGGTGGCCGAGCAGGTCCTGCGTTCCTATGACTTCGACCAGCTGTTCATCGGCGCCGACGGCATCGATCTGGTTCGAGGTACCACCACCTTCAACGAACTGTTGGGCTTGAGCCGCGTGATGGCTGAGGTTGCCCGGGAAGTGATCGTGATGGTGGAGGCCGACAAGATCGGCCGCAAGATCCCCAACCTGGAGCTGCCGTGGAGCAGCGTCCATACCCTCATTACCGATGATCGCCTGCCCGTAGAGGCCCGCGATCAGATTCAGGCCCGCGGCATCACCGTGATCTGCGCGCCTGTCAGCCAGGAGAAATAGTATGTGTGGAATTGTCGGCGCCGTTGCTGAACGCAACATCACTGCAATCTTGCTCGAAGGCCTCAAGCGCCTGGAATACCGCGGCTACGACAGCGCCGGTGTGGCGGTGTTTACCAACGACGGGAAGCTTGAGCGGATGCGTCGTCCCGGCAAGGTCAGCGAGCTGGAACGCGCCCTGGACGCTGAACCGCTGATCGGTCGCCTGGGCATTTCCCACACCCGTTGGGCCACCCATGGCGCACCGTGCGAGCGCAACGCCCATCCCCATTTCTCCGGCGATCTGGCGGTAGTGCACAACGGCATCATCGAGAACTATGAAGCCTTGCGCGAACAGCTCAAGGCGCTCGGCTACGTGTTCACCTCGGACACCGACACTGAAGTCATCGCCCATCTGCTCAATCACAAGCTCAAGGACCTGGTGGACCTGACCGTCGCCCTCAAGGCCACCGTCAAGGAACTGCACGGGGCTTATGGGCTGGCGGTCATCAGCACGAAACAACCGGATCGCCTGGTGGCGGCCCGCAGCGGCAGCCCATTGGTCATTGGCCTGGGCCTGGGGGAAAACTTCCTGGCGTCCGATCAGTTGGCGCTGCGCCAGGTCACTGACCGCTTCATGTACCTTGAAGAGGGCGATATCGCCGAAATTCGCCGCGACAGCGTGCAGATCTGGGACCTCGATGGCAAAGACGTGGTACGTGAAACCGTCCAGTACCGCGACGGTGCCGAAGCCGCCGACAAGGGCGAGTTCCGCCACTTCATGCTCAAGGAAATCCACGAACAACCGGCCGTGGTGCAACGCACCCTGGAAGGCCGCATGAGCCAGAGCCAAGTGCTGGTCCAGGCGTTCGGTCCACAGGCGGCCGAGTTGTTCGCCAAGGTCCGCAACGTACAGATCGTGGCCTGCGGCACCAGTTATCACGCCGGCATGGTCGCCCGTTACTGGCTGGAAGAACTGGCCGGTATTCCGTGCCAGGTCGAAGTCGCCAGCGAGTTCCGCTATCGCAAAGTGGTGGTGCAACCCGATTCGCTGTTCGTCACGATCTCCCAATCCGGCGAAACCGCCGACACCCTGGCTGCCCTGCGTAACGCCAAGGAATTGGGTTTCCTCGCCAGCCTGGCGATCTGCAACGTCGGCATCAGCTCGCTGGTGCGCGAATCCGACCTGACCCTGCTGACCCAGGCCGGTCGTGAGATCGGCGTGGCGTCGACCAAGGCGTTCACCACGCAACTGGTGGGACTGCTGTTGCTGACGCTGGCCCTGGGCCAAGTGCGCGGCACGCTGGGCAAGGGTGTCGAGGCCGAACTGGTGGAAGAACTGCGCCGCCTGCCGGCTCGCCTGGGCGAAGCCTTGGCAATGGACAGCACCGTGGAAAAAATCGCCGAGCTGTTCGCCGAGAAGAACCACACCCTGTTCCTGGGCCGTGGCGCGCAATTCCCGGTGGCGATGGAAGGCGCCTTGAAGCTCAAGGAGATTTCCTACATCCACGCCGAGGCCTATCCGGCCGGCGAGCTCAAGCACGGCCCGCTGGCGCTTGTGGATAACGATATGCCGGTGGTCACCGTCGCGCCGAACAACGAGCTGCTGGAAAAGCTCAAGTCCAACCTGCAGGAAGTGCGCGCCCGTGGCGGCCAGTTGATTGTCTTTGCCGACGAAAAGGCTGGCATGACCAATGGCGAAGGCACCCACGTGGTGCACATGCCGCACATCCACGACATCCTGTCGCCGATTCTCTACACCATCCCCTTGCAGTTGTTGTCGTACTACGTCGCTGTGCTCAAGGGCACCGATGTGGACCAGCCGCGTAACCTGGCGAAATCGGTAACAGTTGAGTAAAGGATGTAGCGCGGGCAACGGATCCAGCCTGCCAGCTTGGACCCGAAACGCTCACCGAAACCAACCCCCTGATTCAGGGGGTTTTTTTTTAGGGGCGCCTAGACTTCATACCGGTTCAGGCGGGAGACGAACGCCAGTTGCGCCTTGGTCGGCCAGCCCTGTTCGTCGTATTCAGGCCAGGCCGCCAAACAACTGCATTGACAACACGGGACATAGGTGATGATATCAAGTCATACGACAACGTATGACATAGAAAATAATAAAAACGAAAGGCGCAGTCATGTCTTCTACATCTACCGCCCAGCGATTTTGCAGGTCACCGGCCCCACGCGTCATCGCAGGGCGCCAGTTACCTTCCTCTCTTTGCGAAAAGCCCCGTGCGGGCTCGCAACTGCAATCCAATTCCTCGATTCCAACGTTCAGGCCCGCGCGTCTGCCTCATCAGGCGTCAGCGCTGGGCATGCTCGTTCTTTGCGCAACTTCAATCCCACAATGAATGGCTGCACCCGGAGAACAATAATGAAGAAAACACTCTGCGCCTCTTTGATCGCCTCTTTTCTGAGCCTGACCGCAGGCACGGCGATGGCCGCCGACGCCAGCGACTGGCCAAATCGTCCGGTGCAGGTGGTGGTGATCGCCAACGCCGGCGGTGACACCGATTTCAACGCACGGATGATGGCCAAGTACTTCACCAAGCTCACCGGAAAATCCATGGTGGTGACCAATATGGCCGGTGGGGGCGGGACGATTGCCGCCGATGCGGTCAAGAGCGCGGCGCCGGACGGCAATACCATCCTGTTCACTCACACCGGCCAGTTGATCGTCAACGAAGTCGCGGGGCTGTCGGAGGACCGTTTTGATGCGTTCGATATCTCCTGCATTGCCGGCGTCGACAAAGGCGCGGTGTTCGTCTCGGCGAAAAGCTCGGGCATCGACAGCCTCGACCAACTGATTGAAAAAGCCAAGGCCAAGCCCGGCACTATCACCTACGGCACCGAGATGGGCAACTTCTCTCACTTGCAGGGCCTGATGTTCGAGAAGCTCGCCGGCGTGAAACTGAAGATGGTCGACAGCGGCACGGTGTCCGAAAAAATCGTTGCCTTGCTGGGCAAGCGCATTGACCTCGGCGCCATCAGTTATGGTTCGGTCCAGGATTACATCAGCAGCGGCAAGATGACTGCCTTGGGCCAACCCAACGCTGAGCGCAACGCGCTGCTGGGCGACGTCAAGACCTTCAAGGAGCAAGGTGTGGACTTGATCCTGGACAAGCCTTACGTCGTCGCTTTCCCGAAAGGCACTGACCCGGCCATCGTCAAGAAAATGGCCGACACCATGAAGAAGATCACCGAACAGCCGGAATACGCCGAAGAGCTGAAAAAGTCCTTCAAGCAGCCGGTCAGCTTCCAGGGCACCGAAGAAGCGGTCGCTACCTTGAGCAAAACCCGCGACAGCTTCATGCAGTTCAAGGACGAGATGCGTAAAGCCAAATAATTTTACGTAACGGCTCGGGTGTGCGCCGCGTTGGCAAGCACCCGATCGCCAGTCCTTTCCAGCAAGAGGAGCCTGTATGGATTCCTATAAAAGAAACGAGCTGATTGCCGGCCTGGCCATGCTCGGCGCCGGCGTCGCTTATCTGGTATTGACCATGAACCTGCCGCGTCGCGGGACGGTCGATGCCGCTTTTGTGCCCTGGGTGCTCGCCGTCGCGTTGTGCCTGTTGGGCGCGTTGCAATTGTGGGCGTGGCGAAAGCTGCCGGACAAAAGTGCCGAGCCTGCGGAAAAGCCCGAGGCGATCGATTACCCAACGGTCATCAAATCCCTGGCATTGGTGCTGCTTTATACGGCGCTGATGGAGCCGATCGGTTTTCTAGTCATGACTGCGCTTTATCTCTATGCCCAGTTCATCGTGTTGACCCCTGCGGATGAAAAGGTCAAGCACCTGCGATACGCGCTGATCGCCGTCGTTTCGGCTGTCTTGATCTTTTACATCTTTCGCCATGGCTTCGACTTGCTCCTGCCAGTCGGTTTATTGGATTTCTAGGGGACGGCCATGATTGAACTCATGCAAACAGGCTTCGCGGCCGTACTGACACCCTACGTCTTTCTGCTGATCACCCTCGGCGTTGCGGTGGGGATCGTTTTTGGTGCGGTGCCCGGCCTCTCGGCCACCATGGCGATCGCACTGTGCTTGCCGCTGACGTACTCGATGGGGCCGGGCCCGGGCCTGGCGCTGCTGGTCGCGCTGTTCGTCGGCGCCACCTCGGGAGGGCTGATATCGGCGATATTGCTCAACATACCGGGAACGCCGGCCTCCATCGCCACGACGTTCGATGGTTGGCCGCTGATGAAACAAGGCCATGGCGTCAAGGCCCTTGGCATTGGCGTGGTGTTCTCGTTTCTTGGCACGATTTTCAGTATCGCCGCGCTGATGTTCATCGCCCCGATCCTGGCGGAACTGGCCCTGAGCTTTGGCCCGCACGAATACTTTTCCATCGCGATTTTCTCGCTGACGCTGATCGCTACGCTATCTACCGGCTCGCTGGTCAAAGGCTTGTTTGCCGGTGCTCTGGGCTTTGCCTTTTCCACCGTGGGGATTGCGCCGGTCGAGGCCATCCGTCGCTTTACCTTTGACCTGCCGAGCCTCAATGGCGGTTTCGCCATGCTGACGGTCATGATCGGTATGTTTGCGGTCGCCGAAGTACTGAAGTTTGCTGAGAGTGCGCGCCTGAGCCATCGGGCCAAACCCCAGCACGTCAGCATGAAAGGCGTGAAGGGTTTCGGTTTTTCGATGAAGGAATTTGTCGGCCAGTTGCCCAACGCCACTCGTTCCTCCCTGATCGGCCTGGGCATCGGTATCTTGCCTGGCATCGGTGCCGGTACGTCGAACATCGTCTCCTACATCGTGGCGAAGAAACGCTCCAAGACTCCTGAGGAGTTCGGCAAAGGGAAGATTGACGGCGTGGTGGCCAGCGAGACGGCCAACAATGCCGGCATCGGTGGTGCGATGATTCCATTGCTGACACTGGGCATTCCCGGCGATACCACCACGGCAGTGATGCTCGGTGGCTTCATGATCCACGGCATCCAGCCCGGGCCCCTGCTGTTCATCAGCCAGGCACCGCTGGTCTACACGATTTTCGCCGCGCTGATCCTCGCTTCGGTCCTGATGCTGGTGCTCGAGTTCTACGGCCTGCGCATGTTCATCAAGTTGCTGGCGGTACCCAAGCACATCTTGCTGCCCATCATCCTGGTGCTCTGTGTGGTTGGCGCCTTCGGCCTGAACAGCCGGATCTTCGATGTCTGGGCGGTGTTGCTGTTTGGCTTGCTGGGATACGGGTTCGTCAAAGCCGGTTTGCCGATTGCGCCGTTCATCATCGGTTTCATCCTCGGCCCCATGGCTGAAACCAACTTGCGCCGTGGCTTGATGCTGTCTGATGGCAACTTCGGCGGCTTCCTGACCAATCCCATCTCAGCCGGCTTTCTCATCCTGGCCGCCGCGTCCATCTCCTGGCACTTGGTCACGGTTATTCGCCACAGGAAAAGTGCGGCTATTGAATTGATGCGCAGCTAGCCCGCTGCTTTCGTCCGCATTCGCTGCTGCAACGCCACCCCGATTGCAGCAGCCGACCCAAACGTACGGAGCATAGCCATGCAAGACGCGCCTCAACTGTCTTCCGCCGACGACGACCGCATTGCCTGGGTGCGCGTGGCCTCGGTTTTCCTGCCGTTGGCCAACCCCATCAGCGATGCCAAGGTGCTGACCGGTCGGCAAAAGCCCATGACCGAAATCGCCATGTTGTTCGTGGAAATTGAAACCAGGGATGGCCACCGTGGCCTGGGGTTCAGCTATTCCAAGCGCGCCGGTGGCCCCGGGCAATTTGCCCACGCCCGGGAAGTTGCCCCCAGCCTCATCGGCGAAAACCCCAGCGACATTTCAAAACTGTGGGACAAGCTCTGCTGGGCGGGTGCCTCGGTGGGGCGCAGCGGCCTGGCAACCCAGGCGATCGGTGCGTTCGATGTCGCCCTGTGGGATCTGAAAGCCAAGCGGGCCAATCTTTCCCTGGCTCGCTTGCTCGGCGCCCATCGCGATTCGGTCCAGTGCTACAACACCTCCGGCGGGTTCCTGCACACGCCGCTTGATCAATTAATGATCAATACCGACCTCTCTCGGAACAAGGGCATTGGTGGTATCAAGCTCAAAGTGGGCCAGCCTGACCAGGCACTGGACCTGCACCGGGTCAGCACTATCCGCAAACACTTGGGCGATGACTTCCCATTGATGGTCGATGCCAACCAGCAATGGGACCGACCCACGGCGCAGCGCATGTGCCGCCAGCTGGAACAGTACAACCTGGTCTGGATCGAGGAACCGCTCGATTGCTATGACGCCGAAGGTCATGCCGCGCTGGCGCTGCAATTCGATACACCGATCGCGACCGGTGAAATGCTCACCAGCGTTGCCGAGCACTGGGAGTTCATCAAGCTGCGCGCGGCCGATTACCTGATGCCCGACGCGCCCCGTGTCGGTGGCATTACCCCTTACCTCAAGGTCCAGGCATTGGCCGAGCAAGCGGGGCTGATGATTGCGCCGCACTTTGCCATGGAACTGCACATTCATCTGGCCGCTACGTATAGCCGTGAGCCCTGGGTGGAACATTTCGAATGGCTGGAGCCGCTGTTCAACGAGCGCATGCAAACCCGGGACGGACGCATGCTCGTGCCGACCCGGCCAGGGCTTGGCCTGTCGCTCAGCGACCAAGTTGCCGGTTGGACTGCGCAACAAGTCGAGATTGGCCAGCGTGCTTGAGGAGTTACGATGTCGTCGCTGTTGAGTCATGAGTTGATCGAAAACATCGAGCGTTTGGTCGGTCCCGCCGGGCTGGTGCGCGATCCCGAACTCATGCAGGGCTACCTGACCGATTGGCGCAACGCTTATCAAGGCTTGGCCGCGTTGGTGGTGCGCCCTGGCAGCACCGAGGAAGTAGCGGCGGTGGTGCGCCTCTGCCATGACGCCGGGGTGGCGCTGGTACCCCAAGGAGGCAACACCGGGTTGTGCGGCGGTTCGATCCCGGACGCTTCCGGTCGACAGGTGGTGCTGTCCTTGACCCGGATGAAGCGCATCCGTGAAATCGACTTGGCCAATGAAACCATCACGGTCGAGGCCGGGGTGATCCTGCAGCAGTTGCAGGACGCCGCCACTCAGGTCGATCGTCTGTTCCCGCTGTCGCTGGGGGCGGAGGGCAGCTGCACGGTGGGCGGCAATCTGGCGACCAATGCCGGCGGGACCGCGGTGCTGCGTTACGGCAACATGCGTGAATTGACCCTCGGCCTGGAAGTGGTGCTGCCTGACGGACGCATCTGGAATGGCTTGCGGGGATTGCGTAAAGACAACACCGGCTACGACCTCAAGCATTTATTCATTGGCTCGGAGGGCACGCTGGGCATCATCACCGCGGCGGTGCTCAAACTGTTCCCGGCGACCCACAGCACGGCGACAGCCTGGGTCGCGCTGCCTTCGCCGCAGGCGGCGGTGGACTTGATCGGCCATGTTCGCAGCCTGTGCGCCGACCGCCTGACGGGCTTCGAGATGATGTCGCGCCAGAGCCTGGACTTTGTCCTGGACCATGTGGCCGGTTGCAGTGATCCGCTGGAAGCGAAGCACCCTTGGTACGCCTTGATCGAGCTGCGCGACACGGTGCCCGACGCGCCCTTGACGCTGCTGCTTGAAAACGGCCTGGCCCACGCCTTCGAGCACGGCTGGGTCATCGATGCGGTACTCGCCAGCAACCAGGCACAGGCGGCGGCGCTGTGGGCATTGCGTGAAGGTATTTCCGAGGCGCAAAACCATGAAGGCCCCAGCCTCAAGCACGACATCAGCGTGCCCGTGAGTCGGATACCGGAATTCATTGAGCGCACCGACAAAGCCCTGCAACAGGACTTCCCGGGCGTGCGCATCGTTTCCTATGGCCACATGGGCGACGGCAACCTGCACTACAACATCAGCAAGCCGGTCGGCGATGCGGACGCTTCGTTCAAGGCCCGCGAACACGCGATCATGCAAGTCATCTACCGGATGACGAGCACCTTCAACGGCAGCATCAGTGCCGAACATGGTCTGGGACAAGCCAAACCCGACGCGGCGGTGCGTTTCAAGGACCCTCTGGAGATCGAGTTGATGCGCGCCATCAAACGCACGCTGGACCCGGCCGGGCTGATGAACCCCGGCAAGGTTTTCACCGCCGGGTTGGAGTGACTGGAGGTATTTCTCGATTATTCTCGCAATTATGAAAAAATATTTTCATATGATGATCTGACCGACATTCACCGAAAGCTGGAAACCGCTAGAAAACAACAGCATTCATTGCAACGGGTGGCTGATGGCTGGCAGCGTTACCAAGCCTTGCAAGAGCAATTACATGAATTGAAGCGACAACGCTGCAACCGTCAACAGCTTTCGGGATCAGAAAAACTAGCGCTGGGCAGGTTCAGGGTGACCGGTCTATAGTCCCTCTATAATTGTCTATAAATTGCCAATGAGAACACGACGTCTCTTAAGAATAATTGATCTATAATCGCTCTATAATTTTCTATAGAATCCCGCCAGAGGTTCCCAATGGTCGAGATCGTTTACCACCGTCCCGTTTTGGCTGCCCGCCTATCAAAACTGATCATGCAGGTTGCCATTGGTAGCGCTGCCAGTTCGGGCGTCTTTCTGGCTGCTCCTCGGCGTACGGGAAAGTCCACCTTCGCTCGAGAAGATTTGCGGCCAGCATTGGAGGCAGCAGGAGCGATCGTACTGTATGCCGATCTTTGGAAAGACCTGACGAAAGATCCTGGCTTGGTCATCGTAGAGGCTGTCCGAGAAGCCTTTGGCCAGAGCGAAGGATTAGTAACCCGTCTCGCGAAAAGTGCTGGTATGGAGAAGGTGACGGTCGGCGGCCTGAGTTTCAGTCTGGACAAGATTGGGCTGGGCAAGGACATCGACTTGACCACCGCGCTTGCGGCGCTTTCGGATGAGTCGAAGAAGATCATCGTCCTGATGATCGACGAAGCTCAACATGCGATCACCACGGATGAAGGCGTTGCTGCGCTTTTCGCACTGAAAGCGGCAAGGGATGAACTCAACAGTTCGAAGCACCATGGTCTGCGCATCGTGTGCACCGGATCGAACCGGGACAAGCTCGCCATGCTCCGAAACAGTAAGGACCAAGCTTTCTTTGGGGCCTCCATGGTTCAATTTCCAACCCTGGATCAAGAGTTCATCAACTGGTTCTGCGCGAATATCGACCTCGCCCATCCGCTCGATACCTCTAATGTGTTCGAATTGTTCAGGGAGAGTGGTTATCGACCTGAGTTGCTAGGTGCCGCCGCAGATGAGATCAGGTTCGACTTTGCGTTGGACCCTGCAACCATTCCCGAGCGATTCGCATTGTTGGTTCGGGCGCAAGCTGATGAGCTCAACGCAAACCTTAAGAAAGTTATTCATAGCCTGACCCCTATTCAGTCCGCCGTTATCCGCGTCATGAGTGCCAAAGGCGATAACTATGCGCCCTTCGAGGCACCTACCATGGAGCTCTACGCGAAAGCGATGGAGCAGGCCGGTATCGCAGAGCGCGATATAAAGGTCGAAGTGCCGGGTGTTCAGCAAGCACTCATAGCCCTTCAGGAAAAGAAGCTGGTCTGGAAAGCCTCTCGTGGTGTCTACGCGGTTGATGAGCATGTCATCGTGGACCTACTGGGTGAGGCCGGATTGCTCGAAGGCCTCTCCTAAGCTGTTCTCGAATCCGGCAGAGCCCCCTAGCCTTTGGTGTCGGGGTCAGGAAGATGTGCTGGCTGCACGCACAAGTCACTCCAGAAAACAACGATCAAAAAGATAAACGCTGGTCGGCTTGAGATTTTCCACCGTGCGTTGCGGTCGGCCGCCGTCGCCGCTTTTTTTGCGACCGGTTTCCTGCAAATAACCGGCCTCGGTCATCTTCAGCAAACGCTGGCGCATGCTGGTCTTGAGCACCGGGCGATCGAGCACCACGGAGAAAATGCTCACCGCTTCCGGCGCGCTGAATTCCGGGCCCAGGAACATCAGCGGCAGGCTGCTGTAGAGGGCCTTGGACAATAACCGCTCTTGTACGGCAGCCACCAGGTTGTTGTGGTCGAAAGGAAGTTTGATCGAGGCGTCGGCCACATCCTTGAGCGGAAAAAATCCCTGGTGTTCGGCAAGCTGGACCGCCTCGCTGACAATCGCCAGGTAGAACGTCGAGGACGACCAGCAGCGCGGGTCGCGGAACGCGTCGCCGACGGTGCCGACCTGTTCGATCCAGGCCAGCGGCATGCCGACCTTGTTTGAGTTACGCAGGCGCTCCACGGCGTCGTTCAGCGTGAGATCTTCGACGTCACCGTTGACCACGATCCCGGGCAGCGCCCAATGGCCGGCGAACGGCTCGGCTTCCCGTCGGTTCAGGAGGATTTCCAGCGCCTGGGTTTCCCGGCAGAAGCGCAGCACACAGAGGTCGATGGTGTGCAGATAACCGCGTGCGGGGGCTGTGCTAGTGGGCATGTCGATTTCCGTGGATAGCGTAAAGGTCATAGTTTAACGGGTTCATGCCGGGTGCCATCCACTCGCTGGGAAGCGGCTTGCCCAAGGCCAGGCGGTCGCGAAGCACGGTGCTGCGTACATGGATCTTTTCCTCCACGCAAAGGATTGAAAAACGCTCCAGCAATTCTTGTCCGCGATAGAAGGTCGGCAGTTGATCCGCGACATCCCGGCCCACCACCAACGCGATTCGCTTGCCGTCCAGGGCCAGGCTGTCGGCGAGGTGGGCGAGCAGGGTATAGCTGTAGATGGCGCCTTCAACGCCACGGGCCACGACCTGTTCCACCCGGCTCGCACGCACTTCGGCGCAGCACAGTGGCTGAACGTTCTCGACGATCGATGCCAGCCAGTTCAGGCGCACCTCATAGTCGACCATTTGCTTGCCGTAGGGATGCCGCAAGCTGGGGGCCACCAGCACGCGTCTGGCCTGGCGTGAGGCCTCGATCATCACCTGGGCGTGACCGGCGTGTGGGGGATTGAAGGCGCCGCCATAAAGGGCAATCTCGAACATGGCACATCCTCTTTTGGTACATGACATGTACTCTATCAGCAAAATCTTTTTAGTGAAAACCCGCCTTGTGCTGAACCATAGCCATTAATTAAAGAAGACTTATCAAAAATATTTTCTGCGAGTGGCTTGTTATGAAAGTACACCTTGTGTACTCTCGTGGCCATGAAGAGGAGAAACCCAGCATGAACAGCCTGACCCGGAAAACAGCGTCCTTCGATGTCGATGCGCAAAAGAGCTTTACGCCGCTATGCCCCGATGAGCTTCCAGTGCCGGGCGGCGACCAGATTGGCGGTGAGCTGAATTTCATCGCGTCCCTGGCCAGCCTCCGCGTCGGCAGCAAGGACGCCCATACGCCCCTCGCCCCGTGGGTGGTCGCCGATCACTCACAGATGTTCGTGCCGACCGGGCTCGAGCACGCGGACATCACCTGGGTCAGCCACTGCGTCCCTGGTACCGAAGGTTTCGCCTTGCTGGACGAACTGCCGACGCCTTACGACTACGACTATTTCGTCTGGAAGGGTGTCGAGCCGGACTTGCACCCCTACGGCGCTTGCTACCACGACCTGCACGGCAAGCTGTCCACCGGAGTGATCGAGTACCTCAGAGGCCTGGGTGTGGAGCAGGTCATTGTGGGCGGGCTGGCCCTGGATTTCTGCGTCAAGACCACCGCGCTGCAACTGGCCGCCGCCGGTTTCAAGGTGATCATTCACCTCCCGGGTTGCCGGGCCATCAGTGAAGAGGGGGGCCTTCAAGCCATTCAAGACATGCAGCAAGCGGGCATCTCGGTTGCCGCGACTCGCGAAGACACCATCCGCCTGGCAAACGCCTGAGGAACAGACATGGACAGTGCATTCGATTCAACCAGCGGCACCATCCAGAGTCTTCTGGATACCGACTACTACACCTTCACCATGATGCAGGCGGTGTTGCACCAACACCCGAATGTCGAGGTGGAATACCAGTTCATCGTGCGTTCCAAGGAGCGGCTCGGTCACCTGATCCCGGACATTCGTGTCGAGCTTGAGAAGCTCGCTGGGCTGCAACTGCGCGAGGGGGAGCAGCGGTTTCTGTTCAACAAGCGTTTCCGCGAGTACCTGACGCCGGACTTCGAACAGTTCCTCGGCCTGTTTCGCTTCAATTTGCGCTACATCCACGTGTCGGAAGTCGACGGCCAACTGCACATCCGCGTCCGTGGGCCGATGCTGCACTGCATCATGTTCGAGCAACCGGTATTGGCGATGGTCAGCGAACTGCGCAACCGCGAGAAATACCCCGAAGTCGAGTTGGCCGACGTCACCCGCAAGCTGTACCAGAAGTTCGAATGGCTGGAGAAAAACGCCAGCCGTGAAGAACTTGCCGAGTTTCGCGTTTCAGACTTCTCCACCCGGCGGCGGCTGTCGTTCAGGGCCCAGCGTGAAGTGGTGAATGTCATGCGCAACGATTTTCCTGGCGTCTTTGTCGGCACCAGCAACGCTCACTTGGCTTACGAGTTTGATCTGCCCCTGATCGGCACCATGGCTCACCAATGGCTGATGGTGCATCAACAACTCGGGCGCTTGCGCGAGAGCCAGAACGCGGCGTTGGAAAACTGGGTGCGCGAATATCGTGGCCGCCTCGGTATCGCCCTGACGGACTGCATCAGCACCGACTTCTTCCTCAAGGATTTCGACCTGTACTTTGCCAAGCTCTATGACGGCCTGCGCCAGGATTCCGGTGACCCGATCGTCTGGGCGGACAAGGTGCTGGGGCGCTACCAGGAACTGGGCATCGACCCGCGCACCAAGGACCTGATGTTCTCCGATGGCCTCAATTTCGAAAAGTGCCTGCCGATCCTGCGTCATGTTCGCGGCAAGGCCAAATTCGGTTTTGGCATGGGCACCAGCCTGGCCTGCGATGTTGACGGTGTCGAACCGCTGAGCATCGTCATGAAACTGGTGCGGGTCCACGGCGAGCCGGTGGTGAAGTTCTCCGACGACCCGATCAAGAACGTCTGCGAGGATGTCTCGTTTCTGCGGTACGCCGCCCAAGTGTTCAACATCGCCCTGATCAACCCACAGCTGGGAGCCTGATATGACTACGCTTGTGCAAGAACGCATTGCCCGGGAACTGGGCATTGACCGTCAACTCACACGGGGTGGCGAAGCCACCGAGATTGCCCGTCGCATCGAATTCATCAAGCAGATCTTGCGCGAGTCGGGCTGCCAGTCCCTGGTCCTGGGGATCAGCGGCGGCGTCGACTCTCTCACCGCCGGCCGCCTATGCCAGTTGGCCGTGGAGCAATTGCGCAATGAAGACTATGCGGCGCGTTTTATCGCCGTCCGGTTGCCCTACAAGGCCCAGGCCGATGAGCATGACGCCCAGGCGTCCCTGGACTTCATCCGGCCGGACTTGATCACCACCAGCAACATCGCCGCTTGTGTTGACGGGCTGATGGGCAGTATCGCCATCGACGGCTTGCAGCCTGGCGCCGAGCTCATCGACTTTGCCAAAGGCAACGTCAAGGCCCGGGCCCGGATGCTGGCGCAATACGCCATTGCCAATCTGAGCAACGGGTTGGTGGTGGGCACCGATCATGGGGCGGAGGCGGTGATGGGATTTTTCACCAAATTTGGCGACGGCGCGTGCGACCTGGCCCCGCTGTCCGGGTTGACCAAGACCCAGGTGAGATTGTTGGCCGATGCGATGGGCGCCCCCGCGTACCTGGTGCGCAAGGCACCGACCGCTGATTTGGAAGACCTGGCACCCGGTAAGCTCGATGAAGTGGCGTATGGCTGCAGCTACGAGGAAATCGATGGGTACCTGATGGGCGAAGAGGTGTCGCCGCAGGCGCGACAGATCATTGAACGCGCCTACCTCAAGACGGCCCACAAGCGCGCATTGCCCCGCGTCCCGGTATCGTTGTAATAGGGTTTTAATGGGACCTTTGGTCTTGAACGGAGTGGGCAAATGACACAGGCAATCAGCATCAAGGATCGCGTGCGCATCAAGGACGTCGAAGTGCTCTCGGACGATTGGTACGTGCTGCGCAAGACCACCTACGACTACCTCGGTCGCAACGGCCAATGGCGCGAGCTGACGCGCGAGACCTACGACCGGGGCAACGGCGCCACCATCCTGCTGTACAGCAAGGCCAAGCAGACCGTGGTGTTGACCCGGCAATTCCGCTTCCCGGCCTTCGTCAACGGCCACGATGACCTGTTGATAGAAACCTGCGCCGGCCTGTTGGACAACGACGATCCGCACACCTGCATTCGCAAGGAAACCCAGGAGGAAACCGGCTATATCATCCAGGACGTGCGCAAGGTGTTCGACGCCTTCATGAGCCCGGGGTCGGTGACGGAGCGGGTGCATTTTTTTGTCGGCGAATATTTCGACGAAGACAAGCAGCACGAAGGCGGGGGTCTGGAAGCCGAGGGCGAAGAGATCGAAGTGCTGGAGCTGCCCCTCGACCAGGCCTTGGGCATGATCGAGACCGGGGAGATTTGCGACGGCAAGACCATCATGCTGTTGCAATACGCCAAGCTGCATCGGTTGCTGGATTAGTCGCGTTTTTCGTTCAGCTGGATTGGGCCTCGCTGTCTTCCTGCATATCGTCCAGGTATTGCGGCTGGTCGGTCGGGTCCGGCAATTCGGTCACGACGCTGAAGTCGCTGATCTCGATGGCGCCGACCCCGTGACCGAGCAGATGGAAGGAAAACGCCTTGCGCTGCTGCGGGTTGTCGAAACGGAGGCTCATCACCAGCGGCTGGTCGGGTGTCACCGCCACCTCGGTCGGCAGGTCCATTGGCACATCCTGTTCGAACTCCTTGGCCTTGAGGGAAATGTAGGCGGCATGGTCAGCCTCCACGGTGCGGATGGTCAGGCTGACGCGGGTCTGTGAGCCCTTGGGCATTTCCAGGTATTGGGCGCCGATCAGGTTGTCGGTCCAGTCGTTGGTGACCTGGGCCGGCAGTGGGATTTTCTCGGCGCTGCCGAACTGATAATGCTGGTTCAAGGGGGTGCGCAACAGGGTCTGGTCCAGGGCTGTGGCCCGGGCGCCGATCAGCCTGGCGCGCTGGCCGCTGTATTGCCCGCCATAGGTGGCGCGGTCGGCGATGAAGCCAGCGCTGGTGTAATAACGGCAATGCTGGAGGAAGTCGCACTCGGTAAAGGTGCCCTTGCCGTCGTGGTAGCGCAGCTTGCCGTTGGTGAACGACATGATTTCCCGGCCCGTCGGGTAATCCCTGAACATCGAGCGGCCGGACAACGACGTGGGCACCGTAAAGCCGAAGTAATCGAGAATCGAGGCGGTCAGGTCTACGTGGCCATAGGTGCCGGACTTGATTCTGGGCAACGGTTCCGGCGCCAGCGTCAGGTTGAACCCCCAGGACGAGGCCAGCCGCACGTCGTCGATGCCATGGGATTCGTCCGAGGTGATGACCACCAGGGTGTTGTCCAGGATGCCCTGGCGCTCCAGGCCCGCGAGGAAGTTTTCCAGCGCGTCGTCCAGGTAACCCACGGCCGCCTGTTTGGCGGTGTCGTAACGTTG
Source organism: Pseudomonas brassicacearum (assembly GCF_918698105.1). Classification (GTDB taxonomy): domain Bacteria; phylum Pseudomonadota; class Gammaproteobacteria; order Pseudomonadales; family Pseudomonadaceae; genus Aquipseudomonas; species Aquipseudomonas brassicacearum_F. The sequence continues at coordinate 114,535 of NZ_CAKKMI010000001.1, forward strand.
CAGGTAGTCATCCGGTGCCGAGTAAGGCTGATGCGTGCCCACGGTCAGCAGGGTCAGCATCCAGGGTTTGTCCGCTTGTTGCAGTTGCCCGACGTAATCCAGCGCGCCTTCGAAGAAGGTCTTGTCGTCCTTGCCCCAAGGGAATTCCAGATAAGCGGGGCGAGTGAACCATTCCATGCCCAGGGTTGTATCGAAGCCAATGTGCGGCATGATCCGGTCCTTGGCCATGAACCGCAGGCCCGCGCCCTGCAGGAAATGCGTGGAAAAGCCATTCTGGCGCAACTGCGCCGGCAGGCAGGCCTGGTTGCGCTGGGTCTGGTTGAGCATTTCGACGCCTTTGGGCGTGCCGTTGTCGAGCTTGTCGTAGTCGCCACACAGCATCGCGTAGAGGCCGCGGATGGTCTGGTGGCTGTGCAGGACGTAATCGGGGGTGTTCATGCCGCGTTCGGCCCAGGCGCTGAGGTGCGGCATCAGGTTTTCCTGGTAGCTGCTTTTCAAGGCCTGGCGGTTGGCGCCCACGTAGGCGCCGGGAATTCCCTCCAGAGCGATGATCAGTACGTTGCGCGCGCGTCCCGGTTCGGCCAGCAGTCTGTTGCCATCGAGGTCCAGCCGGGTCAGCCCCTCCATCGGCGGGGCGGGGTCCACGGCATCGCCGTCGAGCCATTGCCGGGCGTGGTCCTGCCCGGTGGCGATACCCGCCGTGACGAGTTGGTGAGGCAGGTTGAACACGTTCCATTGGTCCGCCTCACTGGGGCGCCAGGCTTGCAGCGCGCCGTGGCCCAACAGGAGTAACACTGGCACGGCCCAGGCGTGGCGAGGCAAGGGTGGCGCCTGGCGTGGGCGGCGGGTCCACTGGGTGATCAGCCAGAACGCCAGCGCGGCCAACTGGAGCGCGGCCAGCCAGGGATGGGCGAAGCCGCCGCTGGTGGAATTTTCAACGAACTGTGGGTCGGCCAGATAATGAATGTCTGAAAGGCTGGGCATTCGCCCGACCGCGCTGACCAGCTCGATGCTGGCCAGCGTCAACGCGCTCCAAGCCAGCAATACCGGGAACGCCAGCCACCCGGGACGGCGATGGAGCAGCACGATCAGCAACCCGCCGATACCCAGGTCCGAAAGATAACCCAGCGGGTCGGACCAGCCCAGGGCGAGACGCAGGCCCATGGGGACGAGGAGTACGCAGCCAATCAGGGCGATGAGGGCGGCGCGGGGGTGGGTTGAAGTGCGATAAAGAACGTTCACAAAAGCAGGCCTTTCGGTTGAAACCATCTACTGAACGGACACGACCCCTGTGGGAGCGAGCTTGCTCGCGATAGCGCCGGATCAGCTGAATTCATCTTGACTGATACACCGCCGTCGCGAGCAAGCTCGCTCCCACAGTGGGGTTTTCCTTCGGTCATGAAACTGTCATGAGGAGGGATGGTACCAAGGGCAATCGCCCCTGGCCGAGCCAATGTCCTGCTGCCTGGCTGCGCTACGCTGTGGTTCACCGGCCCAGGCCTCTACAATGGCCGCGTAGCGCTGCTTTGAGACGCGCAGAAAACTTGTATCAGGATTTCTCATCGGGGGATGGATGGACAGGTTCCAGGAAATGCAGGTTTTCCTCGCCGTAGCTCAAGCGTCGGGGTTCTCGGCGGCGGCGCGGCGTCTGGGGTTGTCGGCGGCCAGCGTGACGCGGGCGGTGGCGGCGTTGGAGCAACGGATCGGCACACCCTTGCTGGTGCGCACCACCCGCAATGTGTACTTGAGCGAAGCCGGCCAGCGCTTTCTCGAGGATTGTCGCCGGATCCTGAGCGATCTGCAGGAAGCCGAGGATTCGGCGGCCGGCAGCCACGTCCGGCCCCGCGGGCAGTTGACGATTACCGCGCCGGTGCTGTTCGGTCAGTTGTTCGTCACGCCGCTGCTGGTGGATTACTTGCACCGGTTCCCCGAGGTCAGCATCAACGCCTTGTTGTTGGACCGCACGGTCAGCCTGGTGGAGGAGGGCATCGACGTTGCCCTGCGCATCGGCGAGCTGCCGGACAGCAACCTGCACGCCGTGCGTGTCGGTGAAGTGCGGCGGGTGGTGTGCGGGGCTCCTGATTTCTTCGCGCGCCACGGACGGCCCGAGCATCCTGAGGATTTGGAGCGAATGCCCGTGGTGGCCTCATCGGCCATTGGCCAGGTCAAAAGCTGGACCTTCGTCGATTCAGGCCAACCATTGGCCGTCCGGCCCGTGCCTCGGCTGGTGGTGACGGCCAACCAGGCGGCGATCACGGCAGCCTGCCAGGGGTTGGGGATGACGCGGGTCCTGTCTTACCAAGTGGCAGGCAACGTGGCGGCCGGGGAACTGGAAATCGTCCTGGCCGATTTCGAATTGCCGCCTCTGCCGATCCATGTGGTGTACCAGGGCGGGCGCAATGCGCCGGCGCGGGTGCGCAGTTTTGTCGATTTCGTCGTCAGTGCACTGCGCGAACATCCGGCCTTGAGCGGTTGAAGCATTGTTTCGCTGGCTGAAACAATGGATTGCATTTTTGGGTGATTCTCTTGTTTTTGCCTGGGGCGGAAGATGATCCCATCGACGCCGTTGTGCTGATGGCGTCACTTGCAGCGGAGTCGACCATGAACCCTATCAAGCACTATCACTTCCCGCTTTCCGGCCATTCCCATCGCGTTCAATTAATGCTTTCGTTGCTCGGGTTGCCTGTCGAAGAAGTCTTCGTCGACTTGGCCAAGGGCGCGCACAAACAGGCGGACTTCCTGGCGCTCAATGCGTTTGGCCAGGTACCGGTCATTGACGATGACGGCGTGGTGCTGGCGGACTCCAACGCGATCCTGGTGTACCTGGCGCACAAATATGGCAAGGGCCGCTGGCTGCCGACCGATCCGATCGGCGCCGCCAAGGTGCAGCGCTGGTTGTCGGCGGCGGCTGGGCCGATCCATGCGGGCCCGGCCACGGCGCGATTGATCACGGTGTTTGGTGCGGCCTACAACGCTGAGGACGTGATTGCCCGTTCCCACAACGTGCTGAAAGTCATTGATCAAGAATTGAGCAACCGTGCTTATCTGGCAGGTGACGCTGCGACTGTCGCGGACATCGCTGGCTACAGCTACATCGCCCACGCACCGGAAGGCAACGTGTCGTTGGAAGACTATGCCAATGTGCGGGCCTGGTTGGCGCGAATCGAAGCCTTGCCCGGTTTCGTGGGCATGCCGCGTACGGTTGTCGGGTTGCAAAAGCACGTCTGAAAAGGAACCCGGTGGTGAGGGGATTTATCTTCACTGTGGGAGCAGGGCTTGCCCGCGATGAAGGCTCTGCGGTCTTTGAGGGATCGAGGCGCCTGTTTCGCGAGCAAGCTTTGCTCCCACACGGCAGGTCTATGCGTAGGAAAGCGCCTTTTCCTCCAGCAGTTCCTCATACAACCGCACCCACTTGCGGCCCATCTCTTCAGATGTAAACAACTGTCGGTAACGGGCTTCGGCCCTGGCGCCCATTGCCTGGGCTTGTGCCGGGTTTTCCCACAGGGTGCGCATGGCCTCGCGAAAAGCCTCGGAATTGCTCGGTGGCACCACCAGGCCGGTTTCTTCGTGGATATTGATGTAGCTGGTGCCGGTGCCGATTTCGCTGGAGATCATCGGCTTGCCGAACATCGCGCCTTCGAGCAACGAGATACCAAAGGCTTCGGAGCGCAAGTGCGAAGGGAACACGATGGCATAACTGAGCTCCAGCAGCGCGACCTTGTCTTCATCCCCCAGGCGCCCGAGGAAATGCAGGTTGCGCAGGCCCAGTGCCGCCGCCTGGGCATGCAATTGTTTTTCCAGCGGGCCGGCACCCACGATGACCACGGGGTAATCCACGCCTTTAAGGGCGTCGAGCAGAATGTGCAGGCCTTTGTAGTAACGCATCACCCCCACGAACAAAAAGAAACGCTCGCCCAGTCTTGCCTTCCACCCCGCCATGCGTTCGGCATCAGGCTGTGGATAACTGGTCTTGTTCAGGCCGTAGGTGATGATTCGGGTCTTGGCGGGATATTCCTTGAGCACGTCGCTGGTATGCACATAGTTCGGCGACGCCGCGACGATGCGCTCGGCGCCGTTCAGAAAGCGCCGCATCAGGGGGCGATAGAGCTTGAGCAGGTGCCGCTGGCGAACGATGTCCGAATGGTAGGTCACCACGTAGGGTTTTTTCACGCAGGTGAAAAAATGCACCAGGTCCATGAACGGCCAGGGGAAATGGTAGTTGATCACGTCTGCTTCGGCGGCCAGCTCACGGAATTTCTTGAACACGCTGTAGGAGAAGCCGGTGGAGGCCAGTTGGAAGTCCATTCGCGCCTGATGAACGACATGCTGTCGGATCTTGATCGGTTCGGGCGCCGGCTGCGTGCTCAGGGCCAACACGGTGTTATCGATACCCAACTGGTCAGTGCTGTCGCATAGCTGGAAGATGACCTGTTCGATGCCGCCCATGGAGTCTGGCAAATAGGTTTTATAAAAGTGCAGGACTCGCATTCAACCTCCCAAGACCTGGCGATACGCTTGGGCGGTAACCTTCGCACAGCGTTCCCAGGAAAAAAGTGCCGCTTGTTGCAACCCCGCCTCGCGACACGCTTGCCAGTGCGGGTGATCTTCCATCAACCGGCCCATGGCGTCGCGCATGCCTTGCGAATCGTCCGGCTCGCAATAATTACCGGCCGGCCCCGCCACCTCGGGCATCGCCGAGCAACGGGTGGTAATCACCGGTGTGCCGCTGGCCATGGCTTCAAGCACCGGCAGGCCAAAGCCTTCGTAGTAAGACGGGAAAATCAGCGCCCGTGCCCCCGCCAATAGCTGGGCGACCTGTTCATCAGGCAGGTAACCCGCCAGACAAACATGACCGCCAGCCAGGGCGCGTTTCAACTCATCATTGAGCTGTGCCTGTTGCCATCCGCTCATTCCTACAATGAACAAAGGAAAGGTCTGACGTACGGATTCAGGAAGCCCGGCATGGGCGCGCAGGGCCAGCGACAAGTTCTTGCGTGGCTCCAGGGTGCCGACACACAGAAAGTATCGGCCGGGCTCCAGGCCATGGGCCTTGAGTACGGCGTCGATGGCGGCGGGTTCGCGCGGATGGAAACGCGCCGCCACCCCCAGTGGAGCGACCCGCAGGCGCTCGGCGGGGAGGCCGAAATGCTGTTGCACTTCGTCGGCGATGAACTGCGAGTCGGTCAGAATCAGGTGCGCCCGCTCCACCGCACGGCCGAGCCGTCGCTCGATTTCCTTCAGGCGTGCCGGTGGTTGCGTTTCGGGGTAGCGCAGGTGCGTGAGGTCATGGAGGGTGATCACCGTCGGCCCCTCGAAGGCCAGCGGCCAAAGGCTCGGTTCGTGATACAGGTCGATGGCCCTTGAACGGCCTTGATCGAAGCGTTTCTGCTCCAGCCAGCGCCGCGCCTGATAGGCTCCTGGAACCCGCCGAAGCCAGGGGCTTAGCTTTGAATAGCCAGGCGCGGCCGTTTGCGGCAACTGCGAGCTCCAACCCCAGCCGTGGAACAGCGCCAACTGCACATCCGGCTCCCGGGCCAGGGCAGTGGCCAGCTCCGCTACGTAATGGCCGATGCCGGTGCGTGGCGCTTGGAGGATGCGTGCGTTGAGGGCTATTCGCATGCTGTTTCCCGGTCGAGGGCCATTTCATTGATGTGGTACTCGATCCGCTCCACCAGTTGCGCACTGGCCTGGCGCCAGCTCAGCCATTGCCATTGATCCAGGTTGCGACTGGCGGGGAATATTCCGGTGCGCTCCATGTCGATGACCAGGTTCGCCAGGCTTTGGGGATCGTCCAGATCGAAATAGGCCATGAAGTCCCCGCCGATTTCCCGAAACACTTCAATGTCGCTGCCCATTGCCGGCAAGCCGCGCTGCATGGCTTCCACCAGTGGCAGGCCGAAGCCTTCCACGTAGGACGGGAACACCAGCGCCGTGGCGTTTCGATAGGCGTGTTCCAGGCTTTGGTCCGAGAGGTTGTTGAACATGAACAGGCGGCTGTCGAGTTGCGGATGACGCCGGATACGTTCGATCAAGGCCTCGCACTTCCAGCCGATTTTTCCGACGATGCACAGCCGCGCCTGGGAGCCGGCGGCCCAGGCCCGCTCGAATGCGTCGAGCAGGTAAGCGTGGTTTTTGCGCGGCTCGATGGTGCTGACCATCAGGAATACTGGCTCTGGTTGCTCAAACAACCGCAGCAAGTTCGGGTCTACGGGATGAGTGGCGTCAATCAGGTCCAGTTCGCTGCCAAGATGAAAATAGTCGAACCAGCGTTCGCGCACTTGCTGCTCGCCAATGCGCCGGACCATTTCCTGGCGAACCTGATCGCGAATGGTGGTGGAAATGGCGATAAAGCCGTCGGCGGTGCGGGCAATCCAATCGAACCAATGGTTGAACACCTTGACCAGTCCGGCGTCGCAGAATTGCGGATGGGTCAGGGGGATCAGGTCGTAGATCACCGAGATGATCCCGACGCCATCACGCTTGAGCTGTTCGGCCAGGGGAAAGAAGCCTGAGTGCCAGGAAGAGTCCAGCAACACCAGTTGATCGCCGGCCCGATGCTTCAGCGGTACGCTGCGTTCCGGGGCAGGCTCGCGTCTCAGGAGGCGATCAAGGATTCGAATGGGGAGGTTCAGGCATGCCAGGGCGAACAGTCGGCAGACAATGTACAAGAAGCGGCGAGCCCAGATCGACTGGTTGAAGGGGCGCCACCGTTCGAGGGTCCGCTGCCTGAGCCAGAACAGGTTGGCGAACTGCACCAACCGTGCCCGCAGGTCAGCCAGATCCAGCCCGTTCGAGGGCAGGGGGGCCAGGCTTTTCACTTCGTACAGCTTGCCCTGCAGCATCACCACGGGAATGCATTCGCGTTCCCCGTCTTTGACTGGCAATTCGCGAATGACGTTGCGCACCACTCGCTGAATGCCGGAGTTGTCATTCGGGTGGTCGTATACATAGGTGCAATCCACCAGCAGACGGGTCATGGCAACTCCTTTTGCGGCAACGCCTCGACGGCAGTCTGGCTCGAACGCTGGATACTGGTCCGGGCCTGGAGCCAGGAACAGCCGACGAAATCCTCCTGGCGATTATTGATCACGTGGAACACCAGCCCGTAGTCGCGCCATTCGAAATTACGGTCCAGGTGCGAGTCCAGCCGCGACAAGCTGAGCGCAACGGAGTAATTGCCCTTGCCCAGGCGCATGTCGAAGCTGAAGCGGAAGGTGATCTGTTCGCCGGCCTTGAGGTCGGTCACGGCTTTGTCCTGGCGATGGGTATTGATGCCGTACATGGGCTGGCCAAGGCGGTCCTTGATCAAAAAGCCCAGCACCAGCCGCTCGATGTCCTGGCGGACTTCAACCCGCACTTGCAACACCATTGGCTGGCCGATCTCGGCCACTTCCACCGACTGCCCCTGACTGTTGAGCAGTTGTACATCGATGATGCCGGCTTCGCCGGTGCCGGAGATCGTGCGCACCTGGCCGTTGGCGAGCATTTCCTGGCGAACCACCTGGCCTTCGCGCTGGGCCAGCATCGCGTTGTAGTAATCCATCACTTCTTCGGGCTTGCCGCGCATGGCCATGCGCCCGTGTTCGAGCAGGATGGCGGTGTCGCAGATCGACTGGATCGCTGAACGATCGTGGGACACGATCAGCAAAGTGGTGCCGGCCTTGCGGAAGCTGCGGATGCGCTCGAAGCTCTTGTGCTGGAAGTAGGCGTCGCCCACCGACAGCGCCTCGTCGACGATCAGGATGTCCGGGCGCCGGGCGGTGGCGACGCTGAAGGCCAGGCGCATCTGCATGCCGCTGGAGTAGGTGCGTACCGGTTGGTCGATGGCCTCACCGATTTCGGCGAACCCCTCGATCTCGGGCATCAAGGCTTCGATTTCTTCCACCTGCATGCCCAGCAACTGACCGGCCATGAACGCGTTCTGGCGGCCGGTGAAATCCGGATGAAAGCCCATGCCCAGTTCCAGCAACGCGGCGACGCGGCCCTGCAACTGGATGTGGCCGCAGGTGGGTTGGGTGGTGCCGGTGATCATCTTGAGCAACGTGCTTTTGCCGGCACCGTTGACCCCGACGATGCCGACGGCTTCCCCGGGCTGGATCTCGAAATCCACCCCTTGCAAAATCCAGTGCAATTGATGGCGTTGACGGGAAAAGGGGATCAACCATTCGAACAGCCGGCTCCAGCGGTTCGGATACTGTTTGTAGGCCTTGCCCAGGCCCGTGACGCGCAAATGCCCCATCAGAGTTCGTCCACCATTTCACCGCCACGCCGACGAAACATGCGCAAGCCCAAGGCGCATAACAGCAGGCCGATCACCAGCAACGGCACCAGAGAGCTCCAGACCGGCCATTGGTTGTACAGAAACAGGTTCTGGTAGCTCTGCATCAGGGCGGTCATGGGATTGAAGGCGAGCAGTTGCTGGATCGGCGGCGGCAGGATCGTCATCGGGTAAACGATCGGCGTGAGCCAGAACCAGAATTGCAGGCAAATGCCGAACAACTGCCCGACATCGCGGAAAAACACATTGAGGATGCCCAGCAGCATGCCCAGCCCGGCGGCGAACATCACTTGCAGGGCCAGCAATGGCACCAAGGCCAGCAAGGCCATGCCCGGCCAGCGCCCGGTGATCAACAGGAAACCGAGAAACAGCCCGAGGATGATCGCGAAGTTGATCCCGGCGTTGAACAGCACGATCACCGGCAGGCAGATCCGAGGAAAGCTAATCTTTTTCAGCAGGTTGGCGTTTTCCAGGAACATGCCCTGGCTGCGGGTGGTGATTTCCGCGAACAGTCCCCAGGTCAGCAGACCGGCGCAGAGATAGACGCTGTAGGCCATGCCATCTTCGACACCGGGCAGGCGGGCACGCATGATGTGGGAAAAAATCACTGTGTAGACAAGGATCATCGACAACGGGTTGAGCACCGTCCACAACGCGCCGAACAACGAGTTGCGATACCGCGCCTGGAACTCGCGCTTGACGCTGCCAAGGACGAAGCCGCGGTAGCTCCACAGTGTGCGCTGCAAGGCCAGCAGCATCAGACCGCCCTGCCATAGTGATCTTCGAAACGGACGATGTCGTCTTCCCCCAGGTATTCGCCGCTCTGGACCTCGATGATCACCAGATCGATCACGCCGGGATTCTCCAGGCGGTGCTTGTGGCCGGCGGGGATGAAAGTCGATTCGTTCTTGGCGACCAGGTGCGAACCCGAGCCGTTGTTGGTGACCTTGGCCATGCCTTCGACCACCACCCAGTGTTCGTTGCGGTGATGGTGCATTTGCAGCGACAGCGATGCGCCAGGCTTGACCACGATGCGCTTGATCTTGAAGCGTGGGCCCTCTTCGAGCACGGTATAACTGCCCCATGGACGGCTGACCGTCCGGTGCAGGCGATAGGCTTCGTGTTCCTTGTCCTTGAGTTGCCGGGCGACGCGACGCACATCCTGGGCGCGGTCGGCGTGGGCCACCAGCACGGCATCGGCGGTGTCGATGATGATCAGGTTTTCCACGCCCAGGGCAGCTACCAGGCGGCCGTCGCTCTGGACGAAGTTGTTCTGGCTGTCGATAAACAGGGCCTCGCCGGTGGTGCGGTTGTTTTGCCCGTCGGCGGGCACCAGGCCGGCGACGGCGTTCCAGGAGCCGATATCGCTCCAGTCGAATGCGGCGGGAATCACCACGACATTGGCGGAGCGTTCCATCAGGGCATAGTCGATGGAGATGTCTGGCATTTCGGCGAAATGCGCCGCGGACAATTCCTGCTGCACACACCCTGAGGTTTCCACCGCCGTACTGGCCGTGACACAGGCGCGCGCCTGTTCCAGCAGCTCGGGGGCGTGGGTTTGCAGCTCCGCCAGCAGGGTCTTGACCGAGAAGCAGAACATCCCTGAATTCCACAGGAAGCGGCCGCTTTCCAGATATTGCGTGGCGGTCTGCAGGTCGGGTTTTTCGACAAAGCGCACGACCTTGGCCGCGCCCTTGGTATCCAGGGGCTTGCCCCGTTCGATATAACCGAAGCCGGTTTCCGGCGCCGAGGGCAGTACGCCGAAGGTCACCAGGTGGCCGTTTTTGGCCAGTTCCACGGCGTGCGCCACGGACGCCTGGAAGGCGGCCTCGTCCTGGATCAGGTGGTCGGCAGGCATGACCACCAGGATTGCGTCGTCCCCGTGCAGGGCCTGTATCGCGAGGGTGGCCGTGGCGATGGCGGGCGCGGTGTTGCGGCCTGTCGGTTCGAGTACGAAGTGACCGCGATAACGCTCCAGATGGGCGCTTTGATAGTGGTCGCGGCTCTGGAAGTAGTACTCGCGATTGGTGACGGTGACGATGTCGCCCCGGCCGTCGAACAACCCTGCGGCGCGCCGATAGGTCTTGCCCAGCAGCGACTGGCCGTCGGGCAGGAGCATGAAAGGCTTGGGGTGGCCTTCGCGGGACACCGGCCACAATCTCGTCCCGGCACCACCGGAAAGAATCACGGGAATGAGCATGGCCTACTCCTTGGCGACGCGTTTCATGTCCGCATCCATCATCGTGCGGATCAGGGTGTCGAGGTCGGTCCGGGGCTTCCAGCCCAGGACGCGTTGTGCCTTGGCCGGGTTGCCGAGCAACACCTCGACTTCGGCTGGGCGGAAAAACGCCGGGTCGATCTTGACGAAGTCACGGTAGTCCAGGCCCACGTGTTCGAAGGCAATCCTGCACATCTCGCGCACAGTGGTGGTGACGCCGGTAGCCACTACGTAATCGTCGGGGGTGTCCTGTTGCAACATCAGCCACATGGCCTCGACGTAATCGCCGGCAAAGCCCCAGTCCCGTTTTGCGTCGATATTGCCCAGGCGCAACTCCTGTTGCTTGCCCTGCTTGATGCGCGCAGCGGCATCGGTGACCTTGCGGGTGACGAACTCGATGCCACGCAGCGGTGACTCGTGGTTGAACAGGATGCCGCTGCTGGCATGCAGGCCGAAGCTTTCCCGGTAGTTGACGGTGATCCAGTGGCCGTACAGTTTCGCCACGCCATAGGGGCTGCGTGGGTAGAACGGGGTGTGCTCGTCCTGTTGCTCGGCCTGGATCAGGCCGAACATTTCGCTGGTGGATGCCTGGTAGAAGCGCGTATGCATGCTGAACTGGCGAATGGCTTCGAGCAGGTGGGTGACCCCTAGCCCATCGACGATGCCGGTGGTCACCGGCTGGTCCCAGGAGGCCGCGACGAAACTTTGCGCGGCCAGGTTGTAGACCTCGTCCGGCGCCGACTTGATCACGGCCCGTTGCACCGAACAGGCATCGGCCATGTCACCGTCCAGATAAACAATGTCCTGTTCGATGCCCATCTCTCGCAGCCGCCAGCGCGAGTCGCTGCTTCGTCGCGCCACCAGGCCGTGGACCTTGTAACCCTTGTCGAGCAGCAACTTGGCCAGATACGCGCCGTCTTGACCGGTGATCCCTGTGATCAATGCACTTTTCATTCTTGTTGTACCCGTATCTCCCAGTCGGACAGGATCGCCCGCAAGGATTGTTGTGTTGTTGTTTCAGACGTCCATCCGGTGGCCTGTCGTAGCTTGGCTGGGCTACCACAGACGCGACGCTGTTCTGCGCGGCGAAGACGCGCAGGGTCCTGGATCAGTTGCACGTCGACCTGGGCGATATCGCCCAGTTGTTCGATGAGGCTGCGAATGCTCTGCTCGCGGCCCGAGCAGATGTTGTAGACCTGCCCTGGGACGCCTTTGTCCAGCAGGGCCAGGTAGGCCGAAATCACATCGCCGACATCAAGGAAGTCGCGGGTTACGTCGATATCGCCTACTTGCAGCCGGGCCGGTTGCAGGCCCAGCTTGATCCGGCTGATTTGCCGGGCGGCGCTGGCAATGACGAAGCTGTCCTTCTGCCCTGGACCGATGTGATTGAACGGGCGGGCCACCAGCACCGGCCAGCCCTCGCTCATGCCCCATTGCAGGCTCAGCAGTTCGGCCGACAGCTTGCTTACGGCATACGGGTTGCGCGGGGAGGGCAGTTGCAGTTCGGTAATCGGCAATCGGTCTTCGCTGACCTGGCCATAGACATCACCGGAGCTGACATAGAGGAATGTCCCGGTGAAACCCCGGGCCTTGAGGGCCTGGAGCAAGTTCAAGGTGCCCAGCAGGTTGATGTGCAGGGTGCGCGCCGGATCGCGGAAGGCTTCAGGGACAAACGTCTGGCCCGCCAGGTGGATCACGGCGTCGGGGATCTCGGGCCAGAGGCCTTCGAGGGTCTTGGCATCCGTCAGGTCGTAGCGGGCAGCGACAGGCATGACTTGCCACGCCGAATCATGACCGATCAGTCGAGATTTGAGGTGATGTCCAACAAAACCGCTGAGGCCCGTGACGAACAGACGTTTTTTCAAGCATCAACCCCTTTTTACGGTTGCTTCGTCTATCGCGAACTGAGTAGGAAATTTCCGTAAGATCGGGGAAAAACCACTCAACGATCAATCTAGAGAAGCATTTGTTGTAGTTGTTTGGTTGCCAATCTGTGCCAATTTCGAAGCAATTTCAACAGCGCAAACCGTGACCGGTCAGTTCTCATATGTATAGCGGGTTTATTCGCACCGAGCGGTTCACGAACCCTTGGTGGATGTGTTTAGAATGCCCCTCGTCACGATGTCCCTGGTTTCGATCTTCGGGGTCGAACCGCAGGGACGGGATCACAAAAAAAACAAGAACGAGACGGGTAGCAAGACGAACGACGAGTAACGGCCCGGGGCCGGCTCGATACGTGACTCGACCGTCATGAAGTGGGGCTGCCGGGATGGCAGCACCATGATGGGATGCCATGAATTTCATTCTTTACTCGGACGTAAACGATCACTCCATCAGCCAGAGCCTCGGCCGCCCTGAGTACAGCTATTACTTCGTGCTCAAGGCTTATCGCCCCGTGCTGGAAAGCCTGGGACCGGTGCATGTGGTGTCGTCGGTCGACGAGGTCGATCCGCTTTACCAAACGTTGCAGGCGGCCGGGCAGGACTGTTTGTTCCTTTCGTTCTCTCCTCCCTACAAGACTCCCGTCGATCTGTTATGTCCGACGCTCTGTGTGGTGGCCTGGGAGTTCGATTCGATCCCGGCCGAACACTGGGACGACGACCTGCGGCATGACTGGAGCCGCACGTTGGCCCGTCATGGCCGGGTGATTACCCTGTCCAGCCACACGGCCGAGGCGATCCGCCGGACCTTGGGCGAGGATTTCCCGGTGCTGGTGTTGCCCACGCCGCTGTGGGAGCGTTTCGCGGCGGTTCGCGAACAATACCCAAGCCTGCCGGTCAACCCGGGAACGACCTTGCGGATCAAGGGTTGCATCATCGATAGCCGGCCCCTGGGGCTGTCGGCTGACGGCTTGATCGCGCCGATCCTTGAAGAGCCGCCGGACCCGGACACCAAGCCGCAGCCCCTGACCTGGCGGCGGCGCGCATCCATTTCTCGCCATTACCTGCGCGAAGTCATCCGCGCCTTCAGCAGCAAGGCCGAGCAGGGTCCTGTGTGGCTGTTCAAGCACAACCTGTTGGGTTGGTATCGCGAGGCGGTCCGTGACCTGATTCCGGTGCCGGTTCGCGTTGTGGTCAGCAGGATCCTGCGGGGGCCGTCGCTGGCCGTCGAGGCCGCTCCAGAGCCAGCACCCTCGGAACACCCCCAGGCCGTCCTGCCGGACACCCACCGGGTGGTCGAGACAAAAGTCAGCGGGGTGGTGTACGTCAGTGTGTTAAACCCCGATGACGGGCGCAAGAACTGGCATCAATTGATTACCGCATTCTGTTGGGCCCTGCGCGACGTCGAGGACGCCACGCTGGTGCTGAAAATGACCCAGAACGATCTGTCGACCTACTACGTCCATTTGCTCACGCTACTGTCCCAGCTGTCGCCGTTCAGTTGTCGGGTAGTGGTCATGCATGGGTATCTGGATCATGAGCAGTTCGCCCGGCTTTATGGCGCGGCGAGCTTCTACGTCAATGCCTCCCGTTGCGAAGGGCTGTGCCTGCCGCTGATGGAGTTCATGTCGTGCGCGAGGCCAGTAATCGCACCCGACCACACGGCGATGCGTGACTACATCGATTCCGAGGTGGCTTTTATCGTCAAATCCAGCCGCGAACCGGCTATCTGGCCTCAAGATTCGCGCATTCTGTACCGCACCCTGCGCCATCGGCCCGATTGGGGCTCTTTGAAACTCGCCTACCAGCAGAGCTACGCCATGGCCAAGCACCAACCCCAGGCCTACCAGGCCATGGCCTTTGCCGCCAACGAACGGATGCGCCGCTATTGCGGCTTCGCCCCGGTGCAGCAGCGCCTGGCGGATTTCCTGGCTACGCCAGCCGGTGACGAAGGGCTGCCGCTCGCGGTCCAGGCAGGTACCGCTTAATGTTGATCATCATTTATTCGGAAACCAACCAGAGCAACATTCTGGAAAGCCTCGGCAAACCCGAGTACAGCTATTACTTCGTGCTCAAGGAGTTTCGTCCGGTGCTGGCGCGGTTGGGGCGGGTCGTCGAAGTGACTCGGCCTGACGAAGAGGTCGATCAGTTGTACGCCGATTGCCTGGCGCGCGGCGAGGGTTGCGTATTCCTGTCGTTCTCACCTCCTCATCGCACCGCCGCCCACTACGCCTGTCCGACGATTCCGGTGTTCGCCTGGGAGTTCAGCACCATTCCTACCGAAAGCTGGCAGGGCGAGCCCCGGCACGATTGGCGGGTGGTCCTGGGCGCAACCGGCATGGCGATTACCCATTCCAGCTTCACCGTCAAAGCCGTACGCGAAGTCATGGGGACGGATTTCCCTATCACCGCGATCGCGGCACCGGTATGGGATCGCTTTGCCGCTCGCGGCGCTGTGCTCGCCAAGAGGGCCGTGGTGGATCACCTGCGCCTGCAATTACGCGGATTGTTGATCGACAGCCGCCTCATCGACCTACAGCCCTACGGTCCTCCAGCGCATCGGGCCGGCACACCGTTGGGGCTTGAAGGCCCGCCTCGGGATCAGGAGTTGTTCCTGGACGGTGTGATCTATACCTCCGTGTTCAACCCCTATGATGGGCGCAAGAATTGGACTGACATGATCAGTGCTTTCTGTGCAACGTTCCGTGACGTCTTTGATGCAACGCTAGTGCTCAAGTTGACCCATCACGACATCACCGATGCGCTTAACGATATATTGCACCACCTCTACAAGAATCAACCGTTCCGCTGCCGCATCGTGCTGATTCACGGTTACCTGGCGGACGCGGACTACGAGCGACTGGTGGAAGCCACCCGGTACGTGGTCAACAGTTCCTACGGCGAAGGGCAGTGCCTGCCGTTGATGGAGTTCATGTCCTGCGGCCGCCCGGCGATTGCGCCGCTGAACACGGCGATGGCCGACTACATCGACCACGACAATGCCTTCGTGGTGGATTCGACCGAGGAACTGACCGCCTGGCCCCACGACCCGCGCGCGGCTTACCGGACCCTGCGTTATGTCACCGATTGGGACTCACTGTGCTCGGCCTATCGTGCCAGCTATGACGTGGCCAAAAACGACCCCGAGCGTTATCGCCGCATGTCGGCTCACGCCGTGCTCAGCCTGGAGAAATTCTGCAGCCAGGCGAACGCCGAGCGGGGTTTGCGGGCGTTTTTCGAGCAACTGTCCGAGCGTCGCCGGAACGCGGCGCAGCCATGATCCGACGATGGCTGGCCGAGCGCAGGCCAGCGGTGGAACCTTCGCCACCGCCGACGGCGGCCGTTTCGCCCCGGGATGTCGGCCTCTGCGACGCGATGCTTGATGGCTGGTTTCGCAGTGAAACCGGCGAACTGCTCAAGGGCTTTGCCATCACGGCCGACGATACCTTGCTGGACGTAGGGTGCGGCGAAGGTGTGGCGACGCTGTTTGCAATGCGCCAGGGCGCGTCGGTGATCTTTACCGACAGCGAACAGGACAAGGTGCGCGACCTGGCTCGCCAGGTCGAAGCGCAGACCGCCGCACCGTTCTTGGGCCTGGTCAGCAACAGCTTGCCGCTGCCCCTGGCCGATGGCTGTGCCAACAAGATCGTCTGCATGGAGGTGCTCGAGCATATCGATGAGCCAGCGCCATTCATGGCTGAACTGGTGCGCATGGGCCGCCCTGGGGCGCAGTACTTGCTCAGCGTGCCGGCCTCGGTGGGCGAGCATTTGCAGCAAGGCATCGCGCCGCCGGGCTACTTTCAGGCGCCCAACCACGTGCAGATTTTCAGTGCCGAACGATTTGCCGCGCTGGTGGAGGAGGCCGGGCTGGTGATCGAGCATCGCCAGGCCAGCGGATTTTTCTGGGTCATGGGCATGATTTTCTTCTGGGCCAGCGAACAGTCGGCTGGCCGAGACCTGGAGGGTGCGGTGCGCGACCGCATCCAGGCGCCGTATCCAGCGTTGATGGAGCGCTGGGCGAGCCTCTGGCAGGATTTGCTGACGCAACCTGATGGCTTGGCGATCAAGCAGGTGCTGGACCGGTTCATGCCCAAGAGCCAGGTCATCATTGCCCGCAAACCGGGGAATGCATCATGAGCAGCAAGCGAATCATGAACATCGAACAGCTGCTCGTTGTAATGGCAACGGTCCCTGATTGTGTTGTTGAGTGCACTCGATTATCGGCAGGCCAAACAAGGTTGGGCGCAATCCTGACGCTCAACGGATTGAAGCCTGTCCACCGCCTCGCCTTCCTTACCGTCTCTGGAGCGTATTGATGCTGAGCCTTTTAAAAAAACTCACCAAGGGCATGCCCGGGCCCACCGAGCCGGTGACTGACAAGATCGACCCTTATATGCTCGGGCTGCAGGATGCGATGCTCAGTGGCTGGTTCAACCAACAGACCAACGAGCTGTTCACCGGCTTCCCAGTGACACCTGAAGATACCTTGCTGGATGTTGGCTGTGGAGATGGCGGCAATGTGCATTATTGCGCGATGCGCGGGGCGAAGATCATCATCGCCGACATCGACGCGGCCAAGGTCGAGGCCACTCGCCAGCGCTTGAGCGACACCCCCGCGCGTGGCGTCGAGTGCCATGTGACCGACTGCAACCCGCTGCCCATTGCCGACGCCACGGCCACGCGGGTGGTGTCCACCGAAGTCATCGAACATGTCGACGACCCGGCGCAGTTCCTTGCCGAACTGGTACGGGTCGGCCAGCCCGGTGCGCTGTACCTGTTGAGCGTGCCGCACCCCAGCTCCGAAGACCTGCAAAAGGACATCGCCGCGCCGGAGTACTTCCGCAAGCCCAACCACATTCGCATCATCAGCGAAGAGCAGTTCAAGGCGATGGTCAGCGAGGCGGGGCTTACGGTGTTGAGCCACAGCCAATACGGTTTCTACTGGTCGATGTGGATGCTGTTGTTCTGGGAGGCCAAGGTCGATTTCAGCAACGCCGACCACCCGTTGCTCAATCATTGGGCCGACACCTGGCAAGCCGTGCTGAATTCGCCGCGCGGCCCGCAGATCAAGCAGGCGCTGGATGCGGTGGTGGCCAAGAGTCAGGTGATTATTGCTCGCAAACCTTGATGACGTCGGTAGACCTCCATCCTGTGGGAGCGAGCTTGCTCGCGATAGCGTTGGTTCAGCCGCCTATAGATTGACTGATACACCGCTATCGCGAGCAAGCTCGCTCCCACAATGATGCGCACGGCGTTAATCTGCACATCTTTTGCGCGCGGTAAGGCTTCATGATTGTTCTTTTCCGGCTCTCCCTGGCCCTCGCCGTGTTGTTTTTGGCGGGCTGCGAACAACCTCCACCCCCAGCCCTGGATCAACAGCTGTATATCTGGCAACGCCAATGGACCAAGGCCCACGAGCCGGCGCTGCGCCAGAGCCGTGGCGATTTCTCCAGCCTGCGGGTGCTGGCGTTGCAGGCTTTTCCCGGGGAGGGCTGGCGCCGTGCGCGGATCGATCCGGCCTTGCTCAAGGCTGACGGCCGTTCGCTGATCGCCGTGATTCGCCTGGACGGTCAGCTCAAGGCCTTGGACCAGGACGAGGTGATCGCGCAGATCCAGCAGGTGCTGGGCGATTGGCAAGCCCAAGGCCTGACCCCGGTGGGGATAGAAATCGACCACGATGCCGGCAACGCACGGTTGCCGGCCTATGGAAAATTCCTCGGCCAACTGCGGCAAGTCCTGCCGGCCAACCTGCGGCTGAGTATTACCGCGCTACCGGCCTGGCTCGACAGCCCGGCATTGCCGGGGTTGTTGGAAACGGTGGACAGCAGCGTGCTGCAGGTCCACGCGGTGAGCGATCCCCGGCAGGGATTGTTCGAGCCGAAACAGGCCCGGCGCTGGGCGCAACGTTGGAGCGACGTCACCACACGGCCGTTTTATCTGGCCCTGCCGGCGTACGGCGTGGCGCTGCTGACCCAGGAGAGTGGCGTTCCGGTGGTGGAAAGCGAAGTGCCGATCGATCGCGCTGGCGAGCGGCGGGAGTTGCTGGCCGATCCGCAACAAGTGGCCGGGCTTGTGGCAGATTTGCGTGCCGATCCGCCGCAACATCTCGCTGGGCTGATCTGGTTTCGCCTGCCGCTGGCCGGCGACCGACGGGCGTGGAGCCTGAACACGCTCGGCGCCGTCGCCCGGGGAGACAGCCTGGACAGTCGGCTGGCGTTGCAATGGACAGAGCAGGATGGTTTGTACGATATCCGCCTGGTTAACCAGGGCAATCTCGACAGCCCCTGGCCCCAGCGCCTGACGCTGGCTGTCGGCGTGTGTGACGGCGTCGATGCCTTGGCCGGTTATACGTTGCAACAAACCCCCGGACTGCTTACCTTCACCCGCATTCAGGAAGGCCGCTTGGCTGCTGGCGGCCAACGGGCAATCGGCTGGGCGCGCTGTACGAAAATCGACCAAGGAGGTTTCAATGTTTACCCGTAAGTGGCCTCGTCACCTACTGTGTCTGAGCCTTTGTCTGCCGCTGGGCCCGGCGCTGGCCTGCGGGCCGGATTTCCCGATGCGCTTGCTGGATAACCGCGCCCAGTCGCTGGCCGAATTGCCCGAAGGCAGCTTTCGCTTCGAGGTCAGCCGCCTCGGCCAGGCGATTGCCGGGCTCAAGCCGGCCACCGAGGCCACGCGCAACCCGGACTACAGCTATGACGACCTGCCTTCCTATGTTGAACAACGCAACCAGGCCGAGCAGATCGGCCTGAGCCCGCCGCAGCAAGCGGTGGTGGAGCGCCTGCGGGCCCTGACCGATATCGACCAGGTGGCAGCCGAAGCGGCCAACCTGCCTGATGAACTGCGCCTGTATGCAATTGGCGCGGCGGCTTTCAACGTTGGTGAGCATCAGCGCGCCGTGGAAGCATTCCAGCAATTGCTGGCGTTGCCGGCCGATCAACGTCGGTTGCGCAGCACCTGGGCCGCGTACTCCCTCGGCCGGGCCCTGTTCGCCGTGAGCACCGAGGCCGGCAGCGGCGACCCTGCGGTCTTGCAGGACCAGGCGCGAGCGGCGTTTCGCCAGGCCCGCGAGTTGAGCATTGCCGGCTTCAGCGATCCGCTGGAACTGGGCATCGCCAGCCTTGGCGAAGAAGCCCGGGTGGCCTACACCGCTGACGATTGGGACAGTGCCATCGGCCTGTATGCGACCCAGAACCTGCAAGGCTCCCCGGTGGGCTATAGCTCATTGCTGCAATTGGCCGGTGATTTGAGCGCCCAACCGGATGAGCGCTTGAGCGAATTGCTCAAGTCCAAGGCGGTGCAGCGATTGGTCACCGCCTACCTGCTCAGCCGCGTCGGCTGGTGGGACGGTGAAGAACCCTCTGGCGATAAAAGGCTGTTCGAACGGTTGCAAGCCAACGCCCGGGACAACCTGGACGATGCCGACCGTTTAGCGGCGGTGAGTTACCAGCACGGCGATTACGCCAGTGCTCAGGCTTTTGTGAAAAAGGCTTCCGACACCGGCCTGGCCTGGTGGGTGCGCGCCAAGCTGGCCCTGCGCGATGGTGACAAGGTTGCCGCAGCGGCGGCTTATGCCAAGGCTGCCCAGGCTTTCCCGAACGATGAATCCTGGGGCAGCCGGCGGACACCGGATTGGAACTTCGAGTCGGTGCAGCCCAAGTGCCGGGTCGAAGGTGAAAGCGCGATCCTGGCCTTGCAGCGCGGCGATTACCTGCAAGCCTTCGATCAGCTCTATCGCGGCCAGAGCAACTATTGGTACGACGCTGCTGCCGTCGCCGAGCGTGTGCTGACGGTGGATGAGCTCAAGCAGTACGTCGACGCCCAGGTTCCGGCGCCACCGGCGTTGAGCCAGGAGGATCGGGACAACTATGTGCCGCTGCCGGTGGCTGCGAGCCTGCGCAACCTGCTGGGTCGTCGTTTGCTGAGGGAAGGGCGCTTTGATGAGGCGCCAGCTTATTTCGATAACCCGGACCTGCAGGACAAGGCCCGCGCCTATGGCCAATTGCGCCAGGAGGCGGAGTCCAAATGGTGGCCAACCCGACGAGCCGAGGCGTATTTCAATGCGTCCAGGATGGCGCGCAAATGGGGCATGGAGTTGCTTGGCTATGAGATGGCGCCGGATTACGCCAGCCTGGGCGGCAGCTACAGCCTGGAACCGGTTGAGCTGAAGGTCGGGCCGCTGGTGGCCGAAGGCGAAGTGCAACGCCAGCAGGCCAGCGCGGCGCAGCCTGAGGTGCGTTACCACTATCGGTTTGTCGCCACGGCGCTGGCGAGCCAGGCGACGGATTATTTGCCGCATACCAGCCAGGCGTTTGCGGCAGTGCTGTGCAAAGCGGTGGGATACAACTCCAGCCTTGAGGAGCAAAGCGCGCTGTATCAACGGTATGTGAAGGAAGGTCCGTATGTGGAGTGGGCCGAGGATTTCGGTCATCAATGCCAGGAACCGGACTTTGGCAAGGCGAACAAACGCTATGTGACCCAGGCCCTGGACCCGATACGCTCGACGCTGCGACCTTACAAAGTGTGGTTGGAAGTGAGCGGGGCCGTGCTGGTGGTGGCGGTGGCGTTGGGATGGATCAGTCGTCGCCGGCGCAAGGCGCGGATGTCGGCCTCCTAAGCTGAATAACCCATTGTGGGAGCGAGCTTGCTCGCGATGACGGCATAGCAGACGCTACAAAGGCGTATGTGATTGCCCCATCGCGAGCAAGCTCGCTCCTACAGGGGGGTATCGCCAGTGGGGCGTGCCCCTACATCTGCGTCGCCATCCCCTCCACATCCATGGCCGCCTGGCGCAACGCCTCCGAGCGGGTAGGGTGTGGGTGGCAGGTCAGGGCAATGTCCTCGGCCGAGGCGCTGAATTCCATGGCCACGCAATATTCGCCGATCATCTCACTGACGCTCGGGCCTACCAGGTGTACGCCAAGGATCTCATCGGTGCGTTCATCGGCCAGGACCTTGGCGAACCCTTCGGTCTCATGGTTGATCTTGGCCCGGCTGTTGGCCGTGAAGGGAAACTTGCCGACCTTGTAGGCCCGGCCTTCGGCCTTGAGCTGTTCCTCGGTCTTGCCGACGCTGGCCAGTTCCGGACGGGTGTAGATGACGCTGGGGATCAGCGCATAGTTGACCTCGGCAGCCTTGCCGGCGATCTGTTCGATGCAGGCCATGGCTTCGTCTTCGGCCTTGTGGGCGAGCATCGGTCCGGACGTCACATCACCGATGACCCAGACGCCCGGTGCTTCGGTGCGGTGATGCTGGTTGGCGAGCATGCCGCGCGGGTCCGGGATCAGCCCGACGTTCTCCAGCCCCAACCCTTGTGTGTAAGGCCGACGACCGATAGCGACCAGCACGTAATCGGCGTCCAGGGTCTGTGCTTCGCCGCCCGTCGCTGGCTCGATCTGCAATTGCACGCCGCTGGCCGAGGTCGTGGCGCCGGTGACCTTCGAACTCAACTTGAACTGGATACCTTGTTTAGCCAAGGCCCGTTGCAGGGTCTTGCCGGCTTCGCCGTCCACCCCCGGGCAGATTCGATCGAGGTATTCCAGCACGGTCACCTGGGCACCCAGGCGCCGCCAGACTGAACCCAGTTCAAGGCCGATGACGCCGGCGCCGATCACCACCAGATGCCGGGGCACCTCACTCAAGGACAAGGCGCCGGTAGAGTCGAGGATGCGCTGGTTATCGATGGTCACGCCTGGCAACGGCATGGGTTCCGAGCCGGTGGCGATGACGATGTCCTTGGCGTTCAGTTCGGTCTTGCTACCATCGTCAGCGGTGACGGTCACCTTGCCCGGCCCGTCGATGCGGCCCCAGCCTTTGATCCAGTCGACCTTGTTCTTGCGAAACAGAAACTCGATGCCCTTGGTCAGGCCCGTCACGCTGTCGTCCTTTTGCTTCATCATTTGCGCAAGGTTGAGGGTGGGACTGACCTCAATGCCCAGGTTGGCGAATTCCGCTCCCGTGGCCGCTTCGTACAGTTCCGAGGCATGCAGCAAAGCCTTGGAGGGCATGCAGCCGACATTCAGGCAGGTGCCGCCCAGGGTGGCTCGGCCTTCGACGCAGGCCGCTTTCAACCCCAATTGCCCGGCCCGAATCGCCGCGTTATACCCGCCGGGTCCGCCGCCCAGAATGATCACGTCGTAGTCGCTCATCGCTGTTCTCCCGCTTGGCCCGATAAAAAATTATGTGCGTAATATGAGCGTTTCCAGAGATTTCGGTCAAGGCTTAAGTCAAGAGGCCAGCACCGGCTTTGGCATGAAGAATTCAAAACGAAAATTTCACAGGAATCGTTATAAGGTAACGGCATGTAACGAAGCGCCGGTGGCGTCTGTCCACGGGGCCCGGATTTTGATCGCCACGAATGCTGGGGTGGTATGCAAGTCGATCTTGATGTCGAGGGGGCACAGGTGGCCGAGTGGCCGCGTTTTCAGCGCGCGTCGTTTCAGGGGCGCCGTCTGAAGCAGATCGCCTTCGCCGTGGGAGGTGTGGCGGGCTTGGGCCTGGTACTGGCGTTTTTTATCGGGGTGTTTTCGCCACAGTCGCTATGGCCGGTCTTGCTGGTCAGCCAAGGCGCGGGACTCTTGGTGCTGGTGGCGGGTTTGCAATCGGCCTGGTGGGTCACGCAATGGCGTAGCAGGGCGCTGCTGCCGGCTGTGGATAACCTGCCTGCGGAAAACGCGCCTGTTGATAACCTGGGTTGGTATGAACGGTTGGTGGAGCGAATGGGCGCTCGCGGGGTCGGCCTGCTGAAACAGATCGGTGCGCCTGCGTTGTGGCTGGCCGGTTGGTCCGTGCTGGTATTGCTGGGCCTGGAGCAAGCCTGGAACTTGCAACTGCCGGCTGCCACCCTCGGCGTCTCGGCCAGTGTGGGGGCGGTGTTGTCGTTGTTGTTGGCGTTCGGGCTGTTGGTGTTCGAGCGGCAATTGGCTCAGCAATCGCCCGAGGAATGGCCGGAAGCGCCGCCGCTGGCGCAACTGACGCGGGTGACGATCATCGTGTTGGTGCTCGGCGCTGTGTGCTTGTTGTTCGCCGCAGAAACGTCCGTCTGGCCGCTGCGCCTGGCCGTGCTGATGGGACTATTGCCGGGCGTGGTAGCGGCGGAGTTGTTGCTGCGCGCCGTGCTGTCGTTATTCATCCCGCGCCGGGATTCCCTGGAACCGACGCTGTTGGGTCGAAGTGTCATCGCCGATCTGCTGCGCTGGCCCCCGCAACCGTTGCTGGCCTTGCAACATGAATTGCACAACCGTTTTGGCATCGACTTGCGCCAGATCTGGGCGTTCAGCTACATGCGCCGGGCTTTTTTACCGGTGTTGGCGCTGGTGGTGCTGGTGGGCTGGTTGTTGACGGGCGTGCACGAAGTGCCGCTGCAGGGGCGTGGCATCTATGAGCGTTTTGGCAAACCGGTGGAGGTGTTCGGCCCGGGCTTGCATGTCGCGTTGCCTTGGCCGTGGGGCAGGGTGCTCAACGTCGAGAATGGCGTTGTGCATGAACTGGCAACCAGCGTCGCGGAGAGTCGTGCGGTGGTCGAGGCTGAACCGGCGGAGGGCCCCGCGCCGGCAATCGCCAATCGGTTATGGGACGCCAGCCATGTGAACGACAAGTCCCAGGTCATTGCCAGTCGTCGTGCTGACCAGCAGAGCTTCCAGATCGTTAACATGGACGTGCGCTTCGTCTACCGCATCGGCCTGACGGACGCCGCGGCGTTGGCGGCGACCTACAACAGCGCCGATGTGCCGACGCTGATCCGCAGCACCGCGAGCCGCATCCTGGTGCATGAGTTTGCATCGCGCACGCTGGACGGTTTGCTGGGTGCGGACCGTGTCAGCCTCGCCGACGAAATCGGTCACGCCGTCCAGGCTGACTTGCGATCGCTCGACAGCGGTGTGGAAATCCTGGCGACGGTGGTGGAGGCGATTCACCCGCCGGCCGGTGCGGCCAATGCCTACCATGGCGTGCAGGCGGCGCAGATCGGCGCGCAGGCGTTGATCGCTCGAGAGCGCGGCGCGGCGGCGGAACAGACCAACCAGGCGCAATTGCAAGCCAGTGTCGCCCATGACCAAGCCACGGCCACTGCTCGGGAAATCAACGCAACCGCCCAGGCCGCTGACCTGCGTTTCAATGCCGAGCGCAAAGCCTACGCGACGGCGGGGCACGCTTTTGTGCTGGAGCACTACCTGGGCCAACTAAGCCAGGGCCTGGCCAATGGCCGTTTGCTGATTCTCGACCATCGACTGGGCGGCAGCGGCAACGCGCCGACCATCGACTTGCGCACCTTCACGCTGCCGGCAGACCCCGTGTCGCCGCGTAACCCTGTCCCGCCAGGAGCTGCCCATTGAGCCAGTCCTCTTCACACGATCACCACGACCACGCCGGCCACGATCACGGCCATGCCGGTCATCACCATGGCCATCATCACCACCATCATGGCGATTCGCAGCAGGCCGGTCCGTTCCCGTGGCGGCGGATAGGTTGGGCGGCGTTGCTGGTGGCGTTTGCCGTTGCGGCCGCAAGCCTGGTGCAAGTGCGCTCGGGTGAGGCCACGGTCATCACCCGTTTTGGCAATCCGGCGCGGGTGCTGCTGCAACCTGGCTTGGGTTGGCGCTGGCCGGCGCCGTTAGAGGCGGCGATCCCGGTGGACCTGCGGTTGCGCACCACGTCCAGCGGTCTGCAGGATGTTGGCACCCGTGATGGGCTGCGGATCATTGTCCAGGCCTACGTGGCTTGGCAGGTGCAGGGTGACCCGGAAAATGTGCAGCGTTTCATGCGCGCGGTGCAGAACCAACCCGACGAAGCCGCACGGCAGATTCGCACCTTCGTCGGCTCGGCGCTGGAAACCACGGCCGCGAGTTTTGACCTGGCGAACCTGGTCAACACCGATGCCAGCCAGGTGCGCATCGCCGATTTCGAAGCCCAGCTGCGCCAGCAGATCGATCAACAGTTGCTCACCACTTATGGCGTGCGCGTGTTGCAGGTCGGTGTCGAACGCCTGACCCTGCCCTCGGTGACACTGACGGCGACGGTGGATCGCATGCGCGCCGAGCGCGAGACCATCGCCACCGAGCGCACCGCCATCGGCAAACGCGAAGCGGCGCAGATTCGCTCCGCCGCAGAACGTGATGCGCGAGTCATGCAAGCCGATGCCACGGTGAAGGCCGCGGATATCGAAGCGCAGTCACGAGTAGAAGCGGCCGAGATTTATGGCCGGGCGTATGCCGGCTCCCCGCAGCTCTACAACCTGCTCCGTTCGCTGGACACCTTGGGCACCATTGTCAGCCCAGGCACGAAGTTGATTCTGCGAACCGATGCGGCGCCATTCCGTGTGCTGGTGGACGGTCCTGTTTCCGTGGAAGGCAAAGGTGGAACACAACCATGAGTTTGGTTCCACGTGGAACAAATGAGTTGTCCAGTCCGTGGATCCAGGCCGGACGCCTGGCGTTTCTTGCGCTTTACGCGGTCACGGTGTTGGCGGCGGTGGCCTGGGTCTTTTCCAACGTGCGGCAGATCGATCCGCAGAATCGTGCGGTGGTGCTGCACTTTGGCGCCTTGGATCGCATCCAGAATGCCGGCCTCTTGTTGGCTTGGCCGCGTCCTGTGGAACAAGTGGTGTTGCTGCCCGCTGCGGATCGGGTACTTGAACGGCGGGTGGAAAATCTGCTGCGCTCGGATGAGGCCCTGCAGGGCGATCGTGTCGCCAGTTTCGCCACGCCCATCAGCGATGCGCTGGCCGGCTCTGGTTATTTATTGACCGGTGATGCCGGCGTGGTGCAACTGGATGTGCGAGTGTTCTACAAAGTCACCGACCCTTACGCCTTCGTCTTGCAAGGTGAGCATGTCCTGCCGGCATTGGACCGGTTGGCGACCCGCAGTGCCGTGGCCCTGACCGCGGCCCGGGATTTGGACACCATTCTGGTGGCTCGCCCCGAACTGATGGGCAGCGACAACCAGGCGGCCGAACGCCGCGAACGCTTGCGTGGCGATCTGATGCAGGGGCTTAACCGACGCCTGGCTGACTTGGCAGCGACAGGGCAGGGGTTGGGTATCGAAGTGGTGCGGGTCGATGTGCAATCGAGTCTGCCGGGGCCGGCGGTCAGTGCCTTCAACGCGGTGCTGACGGCCAGTCAGCAGGCCGATAAAGCCGTGGCCAACGCCCGCACCGAAGCGGAAAAACTCACCCAGGCCGCCCGCCAAGACGCCGACCGTGCCGTGCAAGTCGCCCATGCCCAGGCCAGCGAACGACTCGCCAAGGCTTCGGCCGACACCGCCACGGTGCTGGGCCTGGCGAAGACCCAAGGCAGCGATCCGCAAATGTTGCTGCGTCTTTATCGCGAACGCATGCCTGCCATCCTTCGCCAGGCCGGTTCAGTGACCACGGTCGATCCGAAAGACGATGCCCGCCTGATCATCCAGGGAGCCGGACAATGACCGCCCAAACCAGTGCTGCACCGATGTTGTCCTCCGCGGAACAACGCCTCGCCGCCCGGCAACTGACCTTGGCGATGCTCGCCCTCGGCTTGCTCGCATTGGGCCTGGCATGGCGCGCCTGGTCGCCGGAGCAGAGCGGAGTCAGCCAACTGCTGTTGGGGTTTGCCTCGCTGTTGGTGGCGGTGCCGGTGATGCGTTCGGCTTGGTATAGCCTGCGTTATCCAAGCCTGCACGGGATTACCGATCAACTCATCGCCCTGGCGATGCTCGGTGCCTGGGCCACCGGTGATCTGCTGACAGCGGCGTTGTTGCCGATCATCATGATTTTCGGGCATGTGCTGGAAGAGCGCAGCGTCATTGGCTCCCAGGAGGCGATCCATGCCCTTGGCCAACTGACCCGCAGCCAAGGTCGCAAGGTGCAGGCCGACGGTTCGATCATTGATGTCGACAATGCGACGCTTCAGCCCGGCGATGTCGTGGAGGTGCGCGCTGGCGACCGGGTGCCGGCCGATGGTCGGGTGTTGTCCGGCCAGGCCAGCCTCGATACCGCGCCCATCACGGGTGAGTCGGTGCCGTTGGAGGCTGTGGTCGGCACTGAAGTCTTTGGTGGCGCGATCAACCTGGATGGGCTGCTGCGCCTGGAAGTGACCCGTACCGGCGAAGAATCGACCCTGGGTAAAGTCATCGCCCTGATGCAAAACGCCGAACGCTCCAAGCCGCCCATCACTCGTCTGCTGGAGCGCTATGCCGGCAGTTACCTGGTACTGGTGTTGTTGCTGGCGGCGGTGACCTGGTTCGTGACCAACGATGCCCAGGCGATGCTGGCGGTACTGGTCGCCGCCTGTCCTTGTGCGTTGGTGCTGTCGGCGCCGGCCACCGCCATTGCCGGAATCGCGGTGGCGGCGCGCCATGGGATCCTGATCCGCAGCTCGGCCTTCCTGGAAGAACTGGCGGACCTGACATCGTTGGTTGTCGACAAGACCGGCACCCTGACCTACGGTGTCCTGCGCCTGCAATCCATTGAGCATGCCCAGGATGCTCCCTCATCGTTGCTGCTGCCTTTGGCTGCCAGCCTCGGTTCGGCCAGCAGTCATCCGGTCAGTCGTGCGTTGGCGGGGCTGGTGGCACAGGAAGACTGCCTGGCGCTGACGGACATTCATGAGCGCCAAGGCCTGGGGGTCGTCGCAATGACCGCCCAGGGCGAAGCGGCGCTTGGGCGGCCGGAGTTGTTTGCACAGCTGGGCATTCAAACGTCAGCCGTCCCGGAGCACGACGGCCCGATTGCCGGCCTGGCCCTGGACGGGCAATTCCTCGCCTGGCTGTTGCTGGCCGACAGCGTCAAGCCGGAAGCACGGGCTGCCATGGCCGAGCTGCGCGAGCTCGGCTTGGGGCGACAGTTGCTGTTGACCGGCGACCGCCAGAGCGTGGCCACGACCCTGGCTCGGGAGGTCGGCATCGGCGACCTGCAAGCCCAGGCCCTGCCGGAAGACAAGCTCAAGCGGGTCATGGCCGAGATCGACCATGGGTTCCGCCCCATGGTGGTGGGCGATGGCATCAACGATTCCCTGGCGCTCAAGGCTGGGGTGGTGGGCGTTGCCATGGGCGCCGGCGGTGCGGACATCGCCCTGGCGTCGGCAGACATCGTGCTGATCGGCAGCGACCTGCGGCGCCTCGGCACTTGCGTGCGATTGAGCCGCCAGTGCCGGCGCACGTTGCAGGTCAATGTGATCATTGGCCTGGGCTGGACGCTGGCAATCGTCGCCTTTGCCGCCTTCGGTTGGCTCGGCGCGGCGGGGGCGATGATCGCTGCGTTGCTGCACAATCTCAGTACCCTGCTAGTGTTAGGTAATGCAGGGAGATTGCTGCGGTTCCAAGAGCCACTCCTGAAAATTCAAGCGAAGGGAGCCGTTGGATAACCCTTGGCGAACTGTGCCTCACCCTTGCAGTCTCTGTTGGAGAGGGCGTACCCATACTGGCAGTACCCGGCACAAGGAGTGAATTTGGGACAGTGATAGAAAAAGGCTATAAATTCGATAGCCTGCTATTTTTCTACGATGGTCTACCCTCATTTTCAGACGTCTGAAACAAGGGGGGATTTTTCATGCTCGCGCAACTTCCACCGGCCTTACAGAATCTGCATCTACCGCTTCGGTTGCGGCTCTGGGATGGCCATGAGTTTTCACTGGGTGACGACCCCAGTGTCACGATCGTGGTCAAGGACCCACAAATGGTCGCGCAATTCACCCATCCCAGCCTGGATGCGCTGGGTGCGGCATTCGTCGAAGGCAAACTGGAACTCGAAGGTTCGATTCACGAAGTCATTCGTGTCTGCGATGAATGGAGCCAGGCCTTGATCGAAGATGACGCCGACAACCTGCCGGTGCGATCGCTCCACGACAAGGAAACCGACGCCAAGGCGATTTCTTACCACTACGATCTTTCCAACGCGTTCTATCAGCTGTGGCTCGACAGTGACATGGCCTATTCCTGCGCCTATTTCGAGACGGGCAGTGAAACCCTCGAACAGGCCCAGCAAGCCAAATTCCGCCACTTGTGCCGCAAGCTGCGATTGCAGCCGGGTGACTATCTGCTGGATGTTGGTTGCGGCTGGGGTGGTCTGGCGCGTTACGCTGCGCGCGAGTTCGGTGCCAAGGTCTTCGGGATTACCCTGAGTAAGGCGCAGCTGACGCTGGCTCAAGAACGGGTCAAGGCAGAGGGCCTGGAGGATCTGGTCGAATTGCAATTGTTGGACTATCGCGACCTGCCCCAGGACGGTCGCTTCGACAAAGTGGTCAGTGTGGGGATGTTCGAGCACGTCGGCCATGCCAATCTCGAGCAGTACTGCAAGACGCTGTTCGGCGCGGTGCGTGAGGGCGGCCTGGTGATGAACCATGGCATCACTGCCAAGCACACCGACGGCCGTCCAGTCGGTCGTGGCGCAGGCGAATTCATCGAGAAGTATGTGTTCCCCAACGGCGAGCTGCCGCACCTGTCGATGATCTCTGCCGAGATCAGCGAAGCGGGGCTGGAGATCGTCGACGTGGAAAGCCTGCGCCTGCATTACGCGCGCACGCTCGATCACTGGAGTGAACGCCTGGAGGACAATCTCGAGGCCGCCGCGAAGGAAGTGCCGGAACAGGCATTGCGGATCTGGCGCCTGTACCTGGCCGGCTGTGCCTACGCGTTCGCCAAGGGCTGGATCAACCTGCACCAGATCCTGGCAGTGAAGGCCCACGCCGACGGTAGCCATGAACTGCCCTGGACCCGCGACGACATCTACACCCCTTAGAGAATCGGGGAAATGAGCCGGGCGATCCGCATGCCGACCTTCTGCAGGCGGTGGGTCTCCCGGCTTTCCTGTTTGTCGATTTCCACGGCTTGGGCGAAGTCCCGCTCAAGCATCTGCTCGACCTCGGTGGCAAACGGGATATCCACCGTGAGCAGCATGACCTCGAAATTCAGGCGGAACGAACGGTTGTCCAGGTTCGCACTGCCGATGGCGCTGATTTCCCGGTCGATCAGCACCACTTTCTGATGCAGGAAGCCCGGCGTGTAACGGAACATCCGCACACCGGCCCGCACCGCCTCAAACGCATACAGGCTGGACGCAGCGTAGACGATCTTGTGGTCCGGCCGCGAGGGCAGCAGGATGCGCACATCCACCCCGCGCAGCACCGCCAGGCGCAAGGCTGCGAACACCGCTTCGTCAGGGATGAAGTAAGGCGTTGTGATCCAGACGCGCTCACTGGCCGCATGGATCGCCTCGACGAAAAACAGCGAACAGGTTTCGTAGGCATCCGCCGGGCCGCTGGTCAGCAACTGGCAGAGCACACCGTCGTCCGGGTAGGTGTCTGGCAGGATCAGCGGTGGCAGCGAACGGGCCGCCCAGAACCAGTCCTCGGCAAACGACTCTTGCATGCTCCCCACCACCGGCCCGCAGACTTCGACATGGGTGTCACGCCACGGCGCCAGGGGCGGCTTTTCGCCCATGTATTCATCGCCCACGTTGTGCCCGCCAACGAAGCCTAGAACGCCATCCACCGCCACGATCTTGCGGTGGTTGCGAAAGTTGACCTGGAACCGATTGAGCCAGCCGCTGCGGGTGGCAAAGGCTTTCACATGCACACCTCCGTCACGCAGCGCCTGGACGTAGCGGTGGGGCAGGGAGTGGCTGCCAATGCGGTCATAAAGCAGATACACCGCCACGCCTTCGGCGGCTTTTTTCAGCAGCAGTGTCTGCAGGCGTAGGCCGAGGCGGTCGTCGTGGATGATGAAAAATTGAATCAGCACGGCCTGTCGGGCGTTCTCGATGGCCTGGAAGATCGCCTCGAATGTGGCCTGCCCATTGACGAGCAAGCGCACCTGGTTGTTAGCCAGGCACGGTGTGCGCCCCAGCTTGGGCATGGCCCGTAGCGAGTCGTAGGCCTGGGAAGCGCGGGCGGTCAGAGCCTCTTCGACCCATGGCCGCCAGTTCAACTCGGAGATCGCCTTGCGCATCTCTTCGTTGGCCTGTCGGCGCGCCTTGATGTAGCCATCAAAGGTGCTGCGCCCGAAAACCAGGTAAGGGATCAAAGTGAGGTAGGGGATGAACAGCAGCGACAGGGCCCAAGCGATCGAGCCTTGGGCCGTGCGCACCGTCAGGACGGCGTGGACGGCGGCAATGGAACCCAGGGTGTGGAGCAGCGCGATCAGGTAACCGAAAACATGCGGGCCGAAATAATCCATGGGGCATTCTTGCTCCGGAGGTTTCAATGCTTAACAGACCATGTTCCATGGCGAATGTCGCTATTTAATTCACTCGTCCCGGGCCTGAACCGAAGCCTGTGGGCGGCGTCTAACGGCCACTTGTCCTCTGGAGTTTATGCAATGAATGTTCGTCTGCTGGGTGTGGCCTTGGCAATGGGGTTGTCGGTTCCGATGGCGGCTCAGGCGCAGATGCTTCAGCCGGGTTTGTGGGAGCTGACCACCAGCAACATGAAGGTCGATAACCAGAACCTGCCGGACCTGCAACTGATCCTGGGCCAGGTGCAGAACCAGATGACGCCGGAGCAACGGGCGATGCTGGAGAAGCAGGGCATCACCATGGGCGGTAAAGGCATCCGTGTCTGCCTGACCCCGGAGCAGGTGCAAACCAATGACATTCCGCTGCAAGACCCGCAATCGGGTTGCAAGCAGCAGATCACCGAGCGCACCGGCAATCAGTGGAAGTTTCGCTTCAGTTGCCCGAAAGCCCAGGGTAATGGTGTCGCGACGTTCCAGAGCGATCGCGAGTTCACCACCAAGGTCAACGGCACGTTCAATGCCACCGGCATCCAGCAGAACGGCAGCCTCGACACTCGCGCAGTGTGGCTGGGGCAGGATTGCGGAACGGTCAAGCCGAGGGCTTGAAGCGGAATGAACTAATCGTTTGGAGATCTGTGGGAGCAAAGCTTGCTGGCGATGCGGGCAGCTTGGTCAATCGTCAAGCGCGTTATCGTTCATCGCGGGCAAGCCTTGCTCCCACAAGTGCTCGATCAGGGCAAGCCTTGCTCCCACAAATGTTCTATCAAGGCCGACTCAGCGCCTCATACAGGGTATTGAGGTTGTATTCGAACAGACCCGTAAAGGTACTGGCCGGTCCGCTGGCCGCGAGTGCATCGGAATACAGCGTACCGCCGATGTGCGCACCGCTCTCGTCGGCGATCTGCTTGAGCAGGCGTGCGTCCTTGATGTTTTCCATGAACACCGCTTTGACCTTCGCCTGACGAATCTGCGTAATCAGCGCCGCAACTTCTGCCGCCGACGGTTCACGTTCGGTGGATAAACCCTGGGGTGCCATGAACTCGATGCCGTAGGCCTGGCCCAGGTAACCGAATGCATCGTGGGAGGTCACGATCCTGCGATTACCGGCGGGCAATGCACCGAGCTTGGCCTTGGCTTCGGCGAGCAGGGCGTAGATTTTCTTCAGGTACGCCTGGCTGTTGCGTTCGTAGTCGGCCTTGTTCGCCGGGTCGGCAGCTTCCAATGCCTTGGTGATGTTGCTGACATACAGCTCGGCGTTCGCCAGGTTGTGCCACGCGTGGGGGTCGGGGATGGTCTCGCCATCCTCATCCAGTGAGCGCGGGATGACGCCGCGACTGGCGCTGATCACCGGAGCCGTGGTTTCAGTGCTGGTCACCAGGCGATCCAACCACGGCTCGAAGCCCAGTCCATTCTTGATGATCAATTTTGCCTTGAGCAATGCCTTGGCGTCGTCTGGCGTGGGTTCGTAGGTGTGTGCATCGGCATCCGGCCCGACCATGTTGGTGATGTGGATGTGCTCACCGCCGACCTGTCGGGTCATGTCGGCAAGGATGCTGAAGCTGGTCACCACCTGGAGCTTTTCGGCGGCGGACAGGGACATGGACAGCATCAGACTGAACAGCACGAGCAGAACGCGCATCGGGAAACACCTCATTGGGATGTGAGCAAAGGCGGGCGGCGCAGCAAACCGTGCACCGGACCGAATACCACCGACAGCAGATAAAACGCGCCCGCCACCAGCACGATGGACGGCCCGCTGGGCAGTGAGTAATAGAAGGACAACAACAGGCCAAGCCACACCGAGAGGCAACCGAGCAGCGCCGCGATCAGCATCAGCAGAGGCAGGCGTCGGCTCCAGAATCTCGCCGCGGCTGCCGGCAGCATCATCAGGCCGACCACCATGAGCGCACCGATGGCCTGGAAGCCGATCACCAGGTTCAACACCACCAGGGTCAGGAACACACCATGGGCCAAAGGGCCGAGACGACTGACGGTTTGCAGGAACAGAGGGTCCAGCGTATCGAGCAGTAACGGTCGATAAATCAACGCCATCGCCAACAGGCTGGCACCGGATACCCAGAGCATGCCGGTGAGTGTCGGGCCATCTACCGCCAGGGCCGAGCCGAACAGCAGGTGAAGCAAGTCCAGGCGTTTGCCCGCCATGCCGAGGATCAACACACCGGCCGCCAGGGAAATGGGATAAATCGCCGCGAGGCTGGCGTCCTCCCGCAGGCCAGTGCGCCGGGTGATCCAGGCAGCGAGGCCGGCCATGCTCAGGCCCGCGCCCAGGCCGCCAACGGTCAAGGCGGGCAGGCTCAGCCCGGCAAACCAGAAACCCAGGGCGGCGCCAGGCAGAATGCCATGCGCCACGGCGTCACCAATCAGGCTCATGCGCCGAAGGATCAGGAATACACCCAATGGTGCCGTGCTGCACGCCAGCACCAGGCCGCCGAGCAAGGCCCGGCGCATGAAGACAAACTCTTGAAACGGTTGCCAGAGATGAGTGGCCGCAAGCATCAGGCCACCCACGTTTGGGGTTGTTGAGCGATCAAGTCGAGGCTACGGCCCAGCACGCAGCCGGTGTTGCTGATCAGCAGCGTATGGGGGATATGTTGGCGCACCGCTGCCAGATCATGGCACACCACCACGACGGTTCTGCCCGCAGCATGCCAGCGATGGATGTGTTTCCACAGCAGCGCCTGGCCCTGTTCGTCGAGGGCGGCATGGGGTTCGTCGAGCAACAGCAGTGGCGCTTCGGCCAGGCTCAGGCGAGCGAGCAGGGCGCGTTGCAGCTCGCCCCCTGACAGCGCCATTAGCGGACGATGTTCGAGGCCGGTCAGGGCCCAGTCGGCCAGTACGGTCTGAAGCAATTGCCTTCGCATGGCTGGCGTGTGTCGATTGCCCCAGGAACCGGCGGCCACCAATTCTTGCAAACTGATGGGGAATTGCCGATCCAGATGCTGCTGCTGCGGCATGAACGAAATCCCACCACGGCGTGGAACATCCAGGGAGACTTTGCCGGAGAGTGGTTTTTGCAGCCCCGCCAGCACTTTCAACAGGCTGCTTTTGCCCGAGCCGTTGGCGCCGATGATGGCGGTGAGACTCCCGGTCGGTCGCTGCATCGATAGTGGCGGTGTGAGGGGTTGTCCGGGTGCGCCCCAGCGCAGCGCTTGGCAACTGATCATGATGCTTCCCGGGTCCAGCTGCTTTGCGCCACGGCGTCATGAGCGTGCAGGCTTTCGGCGTGAACGACGCGTACATTCAGCGCAACGATGTCGGGTGATCGGCTCAGAGCCGTGCTTAATCGCCGCGCGGCGTCCTCACAGAACATCAGGTTTTGACCGTTGGCCAGGGCGAAGGCCTGTTCATCGGCACGTTTGACGGCGGTCTGCACCGCGGTGCCAAGGGCTGCTTCGGCTTCGTTGATGAAAGACTGCAGCGGCAAATCGTCGGCATCGGCGTTCAAGCGTAGGGTCAGCGTCGCCGTACTGCGTTGGCTATGAGGGGTGGCGACAATGCCGTTCGATGAACCTAGCCAGGCCAGGATTTCGGCGTGCTCAGGTTTCTTGTTAGCGAAGTCGTCGACGAATTGCTGTTGGATCAATTGTCGGGCAAGTGCGGCCGAACAAGGGCAAGTCGAGGAATAAGCAATCTGGATTTTCAGTTCCACGTGGAACACTGCGTTTTTCAACTGGGCTTCGATGCTTACCGGGTAGCGTTTCCAGCCCTCCAGCGGGCTGATGAGTGCCGGGCGCTTGAGCAGCAGATCGGTATGCACGCTGAGTGATGCCGCCTGCGACAGGCCTTCATGGCTATCGAGAAATTGCCGCAGGATTCGGCGCAACAACGCTGGCGACAGCGTCGTCTCTTCGAGCCGCTCCAGCGCCAGGTATAAGCGTGACATGTGAATGCCGCGCGCCTCCCCGTCATCAAGGCTGACACCCGCGTCGGCCACTGCACTGAGACGCTGGCCGTCAATCAACACGGGTGTTGCGATGCCACACATACCCACCCAATCAAGGGGCAGGGTTTGACGTGAAGCCTGCGCTGCGATGTCGGGCAGGGTTAACGCGTTCATGGTCAAGGTCCATCGAAGGTTCAAAATTAGATGTTATAGTATAACAACTCATTTAAAGAAACCTTTTCCATGAAAGGAGTTTCATCTCCCCAACGTCACGTTCCACGTGAAACATCAGCGCGATGAATCCTGGCAACCGTTCATGCGTCCGCATACAAATACACCCGCACTACCACCAGAGCTCGAGAAACGATTGAGGGTCGTCCACCCCACACGCCGGCTGTATCCGACCCAACTTTCTCCATCCGATGCCAAACCAGTAAAGAAGGTGAGCTGACCGTAACGGCTATTGGTTTGCGCCCAATAACGACGACTGGCTGCTTCAAAACCTCGTAGATAAAGGATGTTTCCAGCCGTCGCAACGCTGTAGGCATTGCCCTGAATGTCCACGCACGCCAGCAGATTTGCACTGCGGGTGCAGTTCGCCAGGAGCGGGGTTTGGGCCGAAGCGCTTAACACCCACAGTAACAACGGGCTCGCCAATACGAATTTCAGATGATTGCGCATGGAGTGATCTCAGATCAATGAGGGTGGCGAGGGGGCTGGTTGAATTGCGTTGTTATACTATAACATCAAGCGACGCACCCCTGAACCTAGCCAAACCCTGGAAACGAGCCGTAGTCGCAGCGGCCGCCCGATGAGGATGTACCTGATGCCCAATCGTCTTCCCGTAACCGTTCTTTCCGGATTTCTCGGTGCCGGTAAAAGCACGGTGCTCAACCACGTTTTGCGTAATCGCGACAATCTGCGAGTTGCGGTGATCGTCAACGATATGAGCGAGATCAACATCGATGGCAGCGAAGTCCAGCGAGATGTCTCCCTGAGTCGCTCCGAAGAGAAACTGGTGGAAATGAGCAACGGCTGCATCTGCTGCACGTTGCGCGAAGACTTGCTCGAAGAGGTCGGCCAACTCGCCAGGGAAGGGCGTTTCGATTACCTGTTGATCGAATCCACAGGCATTTCCGAACCGTTGCCCGTGGCAGAAACCTTCACGTTTCGTGACGAAGAAGGTCGAAGCCTGGCCGATGTGGCGCGGCTCGACACCATGGTGACGGTGGTCGACGGGGTGAACTTCCTGCTGGATTACCAAGCCGCCGAAAGCCTTGCGTCACGGGGTGAAACCCTGGGTGAGGATGATGAGCGCTCGATCACCGACCTGCTGATCGAACAGATCGAGTTTGCCGACGTGATTTTGATCAGCAAGATCGACCTGATCAGCCAGCATGATCGGGAAGAATTGATCGCGATTTTGCAGCGCCTTAATGCCCAGGCGCAGATCCTCCCCATGGTCATGGGGCAGGTGCCGCTGGGCAGAATCCTTGACACCGGCCTTTTCGACTTCGAACGCGCCGCCCAGGCCCCTGGCTGGCTACAGGAACTGCGTGGCGAGCACGTGCCAGAAACCGAGGAATATGGCATCGCCTCGACCGCCTACCGAGCACGCCGGCCGTTTCATCCCGAGCGGTTCTTCAATTTCATCGACCGTCCCTGGCCCAATGGCAAACTCCTGCGCTCCAAGGGTTTCTTCTGGCTGGCCAGCAAACCTGAGGAAGCGGGCAGTTGGTCCCAGGCCGGAGGCTTGATGCGGCATGGCTTCGCCGGGCGCTGGTGGCGGTTTGTGCCGAAAAACCAATGGCCGCAAGATGAGGAAAGTACAGCCGCGATCATGAAGAACTGGCTTGCCGCCACAGGCGATTGCCGCCAGGAGCTGGTCTTTATTGGCCAGGACATCGACTTCAGCCAGCTCACCGCTGAACTGGACGCTTGCCTGCTCACTGACGCGGAAATGGCCCTCGGTGTTGAAAGTTGGCGCCGGTTGCCGGATCCGTTCGGCCCGTGGCATGACGAGGTCGCGGCGTGATGCCGGCGCCTAGTCTGAAAAGGGCAGAGCAAGCACGACAGGTCCAAGATGATACGCCAGGGGTATTCACGCAGATCCTGGACGACGGCACCAACCTGGCGGTCTGGCAGCGTCAGCTTCCTGCGCATATCAGCGATTTTGCGGCCATGGTGCTGGCGATGGACCAGTCGCTCGCCGAATCACGCGTGCTTGAGTTGCCGGAGGAAGACACGCAGCCGGCGTTGCAGGGCTTGGCCGCAGGTTTCAGCGACCTGCAAGGCTATGAAGGCTTTGTCGCCGATGTCTCCTGGCTCGTCAGTGCATTTGCCTGCCTATTGGGTGCGCAACGTGTCGGCCTGCGCCTGCGCACGCTGGACAAGGCCATGTGCCCGCGCTTTCACGTCGACCACGTGCCGGTGCGGTTGCTGACCACCTATGCAGGCGTCGGCAGCCAGTGGCTCAAGGAAGGTGTCATGGACCGTCGACGACTTGCCGAGCCTGAGGCTGAGCCCGGTGATCCGCGCGTGATCCAGCAGTTTCGTTGCGGTGATGTGGGTTTGCTTAAAGGCGAAAAATGGCACGGTAACGAAGGCCTCGGCCTGATCCATCGCTCGCCGGAGCCCGCGCCGGGAGAGCGTCGATTGATTCTCACGCTGGATTGGCTGGCTTAAGGCTTGAGCCAAGTGCCCTGGCTTTGCCCTTCGCAAAATGGCTGCAGGTAAGCGGCATCGGTCGCTACGCCGTAATAGTGAATATCCTGGCGGTAAGGCATATTGGCGACTTGGGCGTTGCTGCAGATGCCGAACGCGCCGCCGGGGCATTGATCGACGTATTGCACCTCGACGTTCTGACCGGCAAGGTTTGGCTGGCAGAAACCGTCGGCGAACAGCTTCTGCGGGATGTTGCGGTTCTGCTGGCAGACCTTCACATCCAGCCGTTCCGCCTGGCTGTGGACCACACAAGCCTGGGCCAATGCCTGGTTCGACGTCAGTGCCAGTAACAACCAACCGATCATTCGCATATTCACCTCCATCGAAAGCCGTCGATTATGTTGCAGCACATTCCCACCCATGTCATCGCCGGTCCCTTGGGCGCCGGCAAGACCAGCCTGATCAGGCATCTGCTGGCCCAGCGCCCGGCTAATGAACGCTGGGCGGTGCTGATCAATGAGTTCGGTCAGATCGGCCTGGATGCCGCGTTGCTGACCCAGGCTGGCGATGGTATCGCACTGGGCGAAGTGGCCGGTGGCTGTTTGTGCTGCGTCAATGGCGCGCCGTTTCAGATCGGTCTTGGGCGTTTGCTGCGCAAGGCCAAGCCGGATCGGTTGTTCATCGAGCCCTCGGGCCTGGGGCATCCGGCGCAGTTGATGCGACAACTGCACCAAGCGCCATGGCTCGGCGTACTGGCGGTGCAACCCTGTGTGCTGGTATTGGATGCCCGGGCGATGGCGGACGGCAAGCCTTTGCCCGACGCGCAGCAACAAATCCTGGCGGATGGCGGACTGCTGGTGCTGAACAAGTCCGAGACCCTTACACAAGCCGATCGCGAACGGCTGGAGGCGCAACTCTCAGGGCTTGCGTTGTACTGGACGCAGCAGGCTGCGCTGCCGATCGAGCGATTGCCAGGCCTTGCGGCTCGGGGCAGTGGGGCTGTGGATAACTTGAATCTGCCGAAGAGCTTGGGCCAGATACCGGCCATTTGGTCCGACCCGACGCTGCCGATCTGCCTGTATCAGCAGCAGGAGGGTGGCTGGAGTATTGGTTGGCGCTGGCACCCCAGCCAGCAATTCGACGCAGCGGCATTGACGCGATGGCTACAGGGCGGAGGCTGGAAACGGGCGAAGATGGTTATCCACAGCGTCGACGGCTGGGTTTCAGCCAATGCGCTGGAGGGGGCGGCGCTGGGCTGGCAAGCCAGTGAGTGGCGCCAGGATTCTCGGATCGAGCTGATTTTCGATCAGCCGCAAGACGTTGATAACCTGCAAGCTGGGCTGGCGAAGTGTCGGTGTCGCTGAGTCAGTCCTGCCTCAAGGCTTCCATTTGTTGTGTTCCTGGCGCCACTGGCTCAACTCGATGACTTCAGCCCTGGGCCTGGTGTGGGCCGGTTCAATGGGGGGTGGCGGTGTTTCTTCGAAGGGCATCGGGTAGGGCGCCAGCTCGATCTGCGCGCTGTGGGCGCCAAACTGGGTGATGGTGCCTGAATGGCGGCTTTCGCCGGTGACGGTGAACTCGAAGGTATAGACGCGTGCCAGGCGTCGGCGTCCGCTGGCGTCCTTCACGAAACCGATTTTTTTCAACGCCACATTGCCGTCCAGCAACTCGATCTTGAGGTTGGCGCAATGCTGCATGACCCTCGCCAACGCCCGTTCGCGCAAGCCATGGTTGTGCCACAGCCAAGCGCCGCCGGTAGCCAGCAGCATCAGCACGAAAATGTTTCCGAGGGTCAGCATGAACGAAGTGCTCCAACAAGTTGCTGCCAGCTTAACTGTCTCGCCGGTCTGTCGTACAGGCTGTGTTTAGTCGCATACTGCGCGGCTTGAATTTCAATCGTTTTACGGAAACTTCCCGCATGAAACGTACGCCTCATCTGCTTGCCATTCAGTCCCACGTGGTGTTCGGTCACGCTGGCAATAGTGCCGCGGTGTTTGCGATGCAGCGGGTCGGAGTGAACGTTTGGCCGCTCAATACCGTGCAATTTTCCAATCACACCCAATACGGCCAATGGACCGGTGAGGTGCTTGCACCGGAGCAGATACCGGCATTGGTGGAAGGCATTGCGGCCATCGGTGAGCTGGGGCAATGCGATGCGGTGTTGTCCGGTTACCTGGGCAGCGCGGCTCAAGGGCGGGCGATCCTGACGGGCGTGGCGCGGATCAAGGCCGCCAATCCGAAGGCGCTATACCTGTGTGACCCAGTCATGGGGCATCCAGAGAAGGGCTGTATCGTGGCGCCCGAGGTGAGTGAATTTCTCCTGGAAGAAGCCGCCGCCGTTGCGGACCTCATGTGCCCGAACCAACTGGAACTGGACAGTTTTTCGGGGCGCAAGGCGCAGTCTTTGCTCGATTGCCTGGCCATGGCCCGAGCATTGCTGGCCCGTGGGCCGAAGGCGGTGCTGGTCAAGCACCTGGCCTACCCTGGCAAACCCGATGACAGCTTCGAAATGCTGTTGGTGACTGCCGACGGTAGCTGGCACCTGCGCCGTCCGCTGTTGGCGTTCCCGCGCCAGCCGGTGGGCGTGGGTGACCTGACCTCGGGGCTGCTCCTGGCACGGATACTGTTGGGGGACAGCCTGGTGGCGGCGCTCGAATTCACTGCCGCGGCGGTGCATGAAGTGCTGCTGGAAACCCAGGCCTGCACCAGCTATGAGCTGGAACTGGTCCGCGCCCAAGACCGGATCGCCCATCCACGGGTGCGGTTCGAGGCTGTGCCGATCAGTCTCTGATCGCACCGTGGAAATGCTGCAAAATCCCTGTGGGAGCGAGCTTGCTCGCGATAGCGGTGTGTCAGTCAGCATCAATATTGGCTGATCGATCGCCATCGCGAGCAAGCTCGCTCCCACAGTTGAATCTTCGGCGGTCCGTTAAGGCCCGTCTGCCTTGATGTCCTGATAACGCTTTTCCAGCTCCTGGCGAATCTGCCGGCGTTGCTGGGCTTGTTCGTAGCGGCGTTTTTCTTCGCTGTTGTGCGGCTGCAAGGGCGGCACGGCGGCGGGTTTACGCTGATCATCCACCGCAACCATGGTGAAGAAGCAACTGTTGGTGTGGCGCACCGAGCGTTCGCGAATATTTTCGGTCACGACTTTGATGCCCACTTCCATCGACGTGTTGCCGGTGTAGTTCACCGAGGCCAGGAAGGTCACCAGCTCGCCGACATGAATCGGTTCACGGAAGATGACCTGGTCTACCGACAGGGTCACCACGTAGCGCCCGGCGTAGCGGCTGGCGCAGGCGTAGGCGACTTCGTCGAGGTATTTGAGCAAGGTGCCGCCATGGACATTGCCAGAGAAGTTGGCCATATCGGGGGTCATCAACACCGTCATCGACAGCTGGGCATTTCCGGGTTCCATAACGTACTCACGGTTCAAGGCAGCAATTCGGGAGTGCACCTCTGCGGGTGCTGGTGGGTGGCCTGCAAACAGGTCACCAGGTTTTAAAAACCACCGATATCGGGACGCTGCGCCTGTGGTTGCCGTCACGCGCCGATGGATCTGTTTCCATATATTGCACCGTCTTTTCGTCTGAAGTCGCGGTGTTACCCTTCAAAAGCCCGTTATGAGGGCAATTCCTACAGAGGAAATGGATTTCTCCAGCTCTGCGATGGAGTCATTTGAACAGGGAGCCCCGACATGCATGCCATCAGTTTCATTCAAGACTTGGCGATCATCATGATGGCTGCGGGGCTGGTAACCGTACTCTTTCATCGTTTCAAGCAACCGGTGGTACTGGGCTACATCGTGGCCGGCTTCATCATTGGTCCGCATACGCCGCCGTTCGGTTTTATCCACGACGAAGACACGATCAAGACCCTGGCCGAGCTCGGGGTGATCTTCCTGATGTTTTGCCTGGGCCTGGAGTTCAGCCTGCGCAAACTGTTCAAGGTCGGGGCCACGGCTTTCATCGCGGCGTTCCTCGAAATCGTGCTGATGATCTGGATCGGTTATGAAATCGGCCGCTGGTTCGAGTGGAGCACCATGGACTCGCTGTTCCTCGGCGCGATCCTGGCCATTTCCTCCACCACCATCATCGTCAAGGCCCTCAATGACCTGAAGATGAAGAACGAGCGCTTCGCGCAGCTGATTTTCGGGGTGTTGATCGTCGAGGACATCCTCGGTATCGGCATCATCGCCTTGTTGTCGAGCATTGCCGTCAGCGGCACTGTGAGCTCCGGCGAGGTGTTTTCCACGGTCGGCAAGTTGTCGCTGTTCATGATCGTCGCGTTGGTCGTCGGTATTCTGCTGGTGCCGAGGGTGCTGGCCTACGTGGCGAAGTTCGACAGCAACGAAATGTTGCTGATTACCGTGCTGGGCCTGTGTTTCGGCTTCTGTCTGCTGGTGGTGAAGCTGGAATACAGCATGGTGCTCGGGGCGTTCCTGATCGGTGCGATCATGGCCGAGTCCCGGCAACTGCTGAAAATCGAGCGGCTGGTGGAACCGGTGCGCGATTTGTTCAGCGCGATCTTCTTCGTCGCCATCGGGCTGATGCTCGACCCGGCGATATTGCTGCAATACGCCTGGCCGATTGCTGTGATCACGGGTGCAGTGGTGCTCGGCAAGATGTTGTCTTGCGGCCTCGGTGCCTTTATCGCTGGCAACGACGGACGCACCTCGCTACGCGTTGGGATGGGCCTTTCGCAGATCGGCGAATTCTCCTTCATCATCGCGTCGTTGGGGATGACCCTGCAGGTCACCAGCGATTTTCTCTATCCAGTAGCGGTCGCCGTCTCGGTGTTGACCACACTGCTGACGCCGTACCTGATCCGGGCCGCCGACCCGTTGTCCATCAAGTTGGCGACGGTCATGCCGCAACGACTGACGCGGGTATTGGGGATGTATGGCGAATGGCTGCGTAGCATCCAGCCCCACGGAGAGGGGGCGGTGGTGGCGTCGATGATCAGGCGGATTTTGCTGCAGGTTGGAGTCAACCTGGCGCTGGTCATCGCGATTTTTGTTTCGGGCGGCTATTTCGCCGAGCGGATGTCGGTTTACCTGCAAGCATGGATCAGCGACCCGAGCGGACAGAAAGCATTGATCTGGGGCGGGGCGTTGCTGCTGTCGCTACCGTTCCTGATCGCCGCCTATCGCAAGCTCAAGGCGCTGTCGATGCTGCTGGCGGAGATGGGCGTGAAGCCGGAGATGGCTGGTCGGCACACCCAGCGTGTGCGTCGGGTGATCGCCGAAGTGATCCCGATTCTCTCGCTGCTGGTGATTTTCCTGCTATTGGCAGCCTTGTCGGCCAGCATTCTGCCGACCAACAAGTTGCTGATACTGATCGCCGTGGTGGCGACTGCCGTGGCGGCATTGCTCTGGCGCTGGTTCATCCGCCTGCATACGCGGATGCAGGTGGCCTTGCTAGAAACCCTGGACAATCACAAGGACTCGTCCGGGCATTGACCGGCCGTGGGCTCAGCTTTCCAGCCAGACGTCCCGCGCCCAGTGCCAGACCGATTCCCAGGTTTCTTCGGCGATCAGTTCTTCCTCGGCCTGCCACAGCACCACAGTGCCGTCTTCTTCGACGCAATAATAATCGTCGCCGTCCTGGCAGATTGGAATCAGGCTGCGGTCGACACCGGCATCCCAGGCATTGGCGGCCACTTCCGGCAGGTAGGTGTGGGATTGTGGATCGGTGACGGTCACCGGTTCCAGGCTGCCATAGACGACATCGCTGACGGTCAGCAAAAATTCCCTGAAGACGAATGGGATATCGATGAACAGCTGCTCTTCGATCTCTACCAGCAAGTCTTCGTCGGGCAACTCCAGCGGGACCGGTACGGGCTCGTTGGCTTCACGCAATTGTTCGATGATTTCTTCCACGTCCGGGGATCCTCTTTCTCGATGGCGCGGTTTTATATGGAGCGGTTTATACAGTAGCTCGCTATAGATGCAACCGCGAAAATAGAAAACCCCGGCCTGAGCCGGGGTTCTTTTATTTCAACATGCAAAACGGGCAAAGGTTCAACCGTTCTGGCGGATACCGGCCACCAGCCAAGGCTGGTCATCGCCCTGGGCACGTTCCATGTTCCAGCTTTCGCTGAACGCTTCACCCTTGTCGAAGCGAGAATCCTTCGACACACCGCTGAAGGTCAGGGTGGCGATGGTCTTGTCGGCGCGATCGTCGACGCCGTCCAGCTGCACTTGCAGGTTATCGATGTAGGTGGACTGGAAGCCATCACCCAGTTCGGCCCGCTCGCGCTTGAGGAACTCCAGCAGTTGCGGGGTCACGAACTCAGAGATCTTGTCCATTTCGTTCGCGTCCCAATGTTGCTGCAGGGACATGAAGTGGCTGCGCGCCGCTTCGATGAAGCGTTGCTCGTTGAACCAGGCCGGTGCATTGATGACCGGACGAGCGGCCACAGGCGCTGCCGAACCACCGAAGATCGAACCGCTGGCAGGCGGCTGGTTGAACACTTCACGCTGCATCGGCGCGTGGCCGGCTGGAGCGAGTTGCTCCTGCTGCTTGCGACGACGGGCGGC
The DNA here is from genome assembly GCF_918698105.1 of Pseudomonas brassicacearum. Classification (GTDB taxonomy): domain Bacteria; phylum Pseudomonadota; class Gammaproteobacteria; order Pseudomonadales; family Pseudomonadaceae; genus Aquipseudomonas; species Aquipseudomonas brassicacearum_F. The sequence continues at coordinate 159,220 of NZ_CAKKMI010000001.1, forward strand.
AATGAAGCGGAAGACCAGGAAGGCGATGACCGCCATGATCAGGATGTCGAAGATCTGCATGCCCTGGAAGCCGTCGCCCATGAACATGGAGGCGAGCAGGCCACCGGCGGCGATGCCGGCCAGGGGGCCGAGCCAGCGCGAAGCACCGCTGGCCTTGGTGGCAGCGCCCGCGGCACCGGCCGCGCCTGCGGTGGCAGCGGTGGAGCCGGCGGCAGAAGACGGCGCCATCTGGCTGGTCTGGTGAGTCGGGGCTGCTCCCGAGCTTTTACCACCGCCAAAGCGCTTGGCGGCATTGGCGTCGATGGCCATCGTCAGGCCGATGCACAACGCCATGGCGATGCTAAGAAAACGTTTCATATAAAGGCATTCCCATTTGTGGATAGCACGCGCGCCATGTTGCACAGCTGAACTGTTGCTGGCTAGCGACAGAGTGTTTCGGGCTTTTGCGTGACAGCTGAGGTTCAGCTTCAGCTGTGCAAGAAGGCCTGTTCGCTTTGGGCTGTAGGAAAGGGGGACAAGTTCTATCAGAAACTACAATGTGGGTGGGGTGCGATACCTGTGGAAAGCAAGGCTTGCCCGCGATAGCGATCGGTCTGACGCATTTATGTCAAATCTGCCGCCGCCTCGCGGGCAAGCCTTGCTCCCACAGCAAGGTGCTTCTGACGAAATCTTTAGATCGCTTCGAGCTTGGCATACCCCAGCATCAGCCACTTGCTGCCTTCGCTGAAGTTCACCTGCACCCGGGCCTGGGCGCCGGCGCCTTCGAAATTGAGGATCACGCCGTCGCCGAATACCGAATGCCGCACGGTCTGGCCGAGGCTGAAGCCCGTTTCCGGGATGTCGCTGCCGCCGAACAGGCTGCTGGTGCTTTGCTGCTGGCCGCCACCGAACGGACGGCTGACACTGTTGGACAGCCGCACTTCCTGGATCAGGCCTTTCGGTACTTCGCGTACGAAGCGCGACACCTTGTTGTAGGTCTCGCTGCCATACAAACGTCGGGTTTCGGCGTAGGTCAGCACCAGATTCTGCATGGCACGGGTGATACCGACGTAGGCCAGGCGCCGTTCCTCCTCCAGGCGTCCCGGTTCTTCCAGGCTCATCTTGTGAGGGAACAGGCCTTCTTCCATGCCCACCAGGAACACGTAGGGGAATTCCAGGCCCTTGGCGCTGTGCAGGGTCATCAGCTGGATGCTGTCTTCATGTTCGTCGGCCTGGGTGTCACCGGCCTCCAGGGAAGCGTGACCGAGGAAGGCCGACAGCGGCGACAGGTCTGCGTCTTCTTCGGTGCTTTCGAAGTTGCGCGCGGCGCTGACCAGTTCCTCAAGGTTTTCCACCCGGGCCTGGCCTTTCTCGCCTTTTTCCGCTTCGTGGTAGGCGATCAGGCCGGACTGCTCGATGACGGTCTGGGTCATCAAGTGCAGGGGCATTTCCCCGCACTTGGCGGCCAGGTCTTCGATCAGGTCCATGAAGGCCTTCAGGGCGCCAGCGGCGCGACCGGTCATGCCTTTGTTGGCGACCAGTTGGTGCATGGCTTCCCACATGGACACATGGCTGTGGCGCGCGTGATCGCGAATCGCCTCGACGGTTTTCTCACCGATGCCCCGCGTCGGCACGTTGATCACCCGTTCCAGGGCCGCGTCGTTGCCGCGTCCTTCGATCAAGCGCAGGTAGGCCATGGCGTTCTTGATTTCAGCACGCTCGAAGAAGCGCTGGCCGCCATAGATGCGGTAGGGGATTCGCTCGCGCAGCAAGGCCTCTTCCAGCACCCGCGACTGGGCGTTGGAGCGGTACAGGATGGCGATGTCGCTGCGGGCCAGGCCGGTTTTCAGCGCGCTTTCGATGGTTTCCACCACGTAACGGGCTTCGTCGTGTTCGTTGAAGGCGGCGTAGAGGTTGATTGCCTCGCCTTCGCCGCCGTCGGTCCACAATTCCTTGCCCAGGCGCCCGGTATTGTTGGCGATCAGGGCGTTGGCGGCCTTGAGGATGCCAGCGGTGGAGCGGTAGTTCTGTTCCAGGCGGATGACTTCGGCGTCGGGAAAATCCGCCGAATACTGGTGAATGTTCTCGATCTTGGCGCCGCGCCAACCGTAGATCGACTGGTCATCGTCACCCACCACCATCAGGCTGTCGCCGCCCTTGGCGAGCAGGCGCAACCAGGCGTATTGCACGGCGTTGGTGTCCTGGAATTCGTCCACCAGTACATGCCGGAAGCGCTTTTGGTAGTGGGCCAGCAGGCCTGGGTGGTCACGCCACAGGTCCAGCGCCCGTAGCAGCAGCTCGGAAAAGTCGATTACCCCGGCACGCTGGCACGCCGCCTCGTAGGCTTCATAGATGCTGCGCATGGTCGCCAGGAACAGGTCGCCGCTGGCCTGGATGTGCTGCGGGCGCAGGCCTTCGTCTTTCTGGCCGTTGATGAACCATTGGGCCTGGCGGGCGGGCCAGCGCTGCTCGTCCAGGCCCAGCTCGCGGATCACCCGCTTGACCAGGCGCTGCTGGTCGTCGCTGTCCAGGATCTGGAAGGTCTGGCTCAGCCCGGCCTCCTGCCAATGCGCCCGCAACAAGCGGTGCGCCAGGCCGTGGAACGTGCCGACCCACATGCCGGCAGGATTGATGCCCATCAGTTGTTCGATGCGATGGCGCATCTCGGCCGCGGCCTTGTTGGTGAACGTCACCGACAGGATCGAATGGGGCGAGGCGTTCTCGACCTGGATCAACCAGGCGATACGGTGCACCAGCACTCGGGTTTTACCGGAGCCGGCACCGGCCAGGACCAACTGACGACCCACAGAGGCGGCTACGGCCTGACGTTGGGCATCGTTGAGGGAGTTCAGCAGAAGGGAGAGATCATCGCGCATCGGGGCATTCTAGGGCGCGGCGCCAGCCCGGGCAAACCGAGCTTTGCATCAGCCGATAAAAGACCGCTTGATGATGACTGGTTGGTCATGGGCTACAGGCGTTGGCGGGACTCGCTCGAGGGGGTCATCACCCAATGAAATCGCGACTTTTTTCCGTATTTTTATGAGCTGGGGCAGTGTGGGATGGCCCATGGCTTGTGTATGCTCGGTGCTTGTTTCGGGTTCTCCACGCTCCACTGAATAAGAACAAAAACAGTGCCAATGACCCTCAATTCCGATCCGGCGGGCCCCTGTGTGGAGCCGCGGGTCATCTGCAAGCAGTACGCCATGGAGATGGCGGTAGAGCGCACACGTCTGTTGTATCAAGGCTCGCTGCTGCCCACGCTGTTCATGTTGCTCAACGGTCTGGTCTGCGCCGCACTGTTATGGGAGCCGCGGCGCTATTTCCTGGTCAGCGTCTGGCTCGTCTGGTTGTTGTCGCTGGTGGCGTTGCGGGTGATCCAGGTGGCGGCTTTCGATTCGGCGATGCCGAGCCGCCAGGCACACCCGATCTGGTTGCGTATGTTTTTGCTGGGCTCGGCAATGACCGGCCTGACGCTGGCTGGGGCCGGTATTGCGCTGGTCCCGGCTGACAGTTTCCAGCAACAGGCTTGGGTGTTCGGCCTGATTGGCGCCGCCGCGCTGTCGGCCAGCGTGGCCTACGCGGTGAGCCTTCCCGCATTCCTGTCCTTTGCCTTGCCCTGTCTGTTACCGGCCATCGGCTACCTCTTTTGGGGCGGCGATGAGCAGCAGCGCGGATGGGGCTGGCTTGGGCTGATCGTGCTGGTTTCGCTGAGCGTGGTGGCTTGGCAAGTGAACCGCTTGATCCAAAGCAGCCTGTTGCGACGCTTCCAGAACCAGGCGTTGATCGAGCATCTGCAGCAAGCACAAACCCGCAGCGCCCAGCTCAACGACGCGCTGGCCCGGGAGGTCGAGCAACGCCGCAGCGCCGAGGAAAAACTGCGAGCGGCCCAGGTTGGCCTGGAGGCACGGGTCGCGCAGCGCAGTCTTGAACTGGAGGTGGCGAGCCAGGCCCTGAGCAAGAGTGAGGCGCGTCTGGCCCTGGCGCTCAAGGCCAGTGAGCTGGGGTTGTGGGATTGGAACCTGCAGACTGACGAAGTCCATCACACGCAACTCAAGGAACTCTTCGGCCTGGAGCCCGAATTCGTCACGGCGATGCTCAGCCACCTCACTCCGCGCCTGCATCCTCAAGACCTGCCGGCGCTCAAGCGGGCCTTGGTCGAACACCTCAAGGGCCGCAGCGAGGATTACCAGATCGAATACCGCGTGCGTCACGGCGATGGTCACTGGGTCTGGATCGAAGACCGCGGCCGGGCCGTGGAACGCAGCGCGAGCGGGCGGGTGCTGCGCATGGTTGGCACCCGGCGAGACATCAGCGCCAGCAAGGAACTCGAGCAGCAACGGCAACTGGCGGCCACGGTGTTCGAAGCCGCCAGCGAAGGTATCGTGATTTTCGACCCCCACTACGTGCTACTCGCTGCCAATCAGGCGTTCACGCGGGTCACCGGTTTCAATATCGATGACATGCTCGGGCGCAACGTGGTGGACCTGCCGTGCAGTCGCGACGCGCGCCGGCATTACCCCATCATTCGCCAAGCGCTCAAGCAACACGGCACCTGGCAAGGTGAGTTGGTGGAGGCGCGGGCCAACGGTGAGTTGTATCCGCAATGGCTGCAACTGAACGTCGTGCGTAATGCTCGGGGAAATGTCAGCCATATCGTGGGCTTCTTCGCCGATCTTTCGGCGCGACGCGAATCCGAAGAGCGGATGCGCTACCTGACCCATTACGACGAATTGACCGGGCTGGCCAATCGCTCGCTATTTCGCGAGCGCTTGCACGAGGCTCATCAGCGCGTGCGCCAGGGCGGACGGCGCAGCCTGGCGTTGCTGCATATCAACCTGGACCGTTTCAAATTGCTCAACGATAGCCTCGGCCATGACGTCGCCGACCAGTTGTTGCAGAAAATGGCACGACGCCTGATCAACGCACTGCCCGAGGCAGATACCATCGCCCGGCTATCAGGCGACGAGTTTGCGGTGTTGTTCGATGCCTATGGCAACCTTTCGAGCCTGGCGCGGGTGGCGACTCGGCTGGCCGCCAAGTTGCGTGTGCCACTGACCATTGAAGGCCATGAACTGGTGCTCAGTGCTTCCATCGGCATCAGCCTGTTGCCCGACAACACGCGGGAAGTTGCCATGCTGGTCAGCCAGGCGAACATGGCCATGCAACATGCCAAGCATTTGGGGGGCAACAATTTCCAGTTCTACACCGACAGCCTCCAAGCCAGCACGCTGGAGCGCCTGCAACTGGAAAATCAGCTGCGCAAGGCCTTGGAAGAGCAACAACTGAAGGTTTTTTATCAACCAAAACTGTGCCTGGCGACCGGTCGCCTGAACGCCGCCGAGGCGTTGGTGCGTTGGGATCATCCGGCCATGGGCCGGGTGCCGCCGGGGGATTTCATCGGCCTGGCCGAAGAGACCGGGTTGATCGGGCCGATCGGCGAGTTCGTATTGCGCCAGGCTTGTTGGCAGGCATGCGAATGGCAGCGCCAGGGGCTCGCGCCGATCAGGGTGTCGGTCAATCTGTCGGTGCATCAATTGCGCCAGGGCAAGCTGGTCAGCCTGGTGCGGCAGGTGCTGGAAGAAACCGGCCTGGCCCCGCAATACCTGGAACTGGAGCTGACCGAGAGCCAGTTGCTTGACAGCGTCGAGCACATCATCGCCACGTTCCAGCAATTGCGTGACCTGGGGGTCAAGCTGGCCATCGACGATTTCGGCACCGGCTACTCATCCCTGAGTTACCTCAAGCGTATCCCGGTGGATTACGTGAAGATCGACCAGGCGTTCATTCGCGGGTTGGGTGAGGGGAGCGTGGATGCGGCAATTACTCGGGCAATCATTGCAATGGCCCATGGGTTGTCGCTCAAGGTAGTGGCTGAAGGCGTTGAGCGGCAGGAGCAGCTTGAATTCCTCAGGCATGAAGGTTGCGATGAAGTTCAAGGGTATTTGATCAGCCGGCCGGTGGGAGCCGAGAGGCTGGCTGCATTGTTACGGGCACAATACTCCGCGCCACAATAACTTCCCGTCAAACTACGAAACTGTCTGACGGGAAGTTGCAGGAAACGTGGTTGTTTAGTGAGTAATCTTCACTTCGTTGATAGTGTGCAGTAACTGATCTTCGAAATAAATACTTACGCTAGAGACGTGGGAGTCGCCCAGCTCTTTATATTCGACGAACTTATCTGTCAGTACTTGTAGCGAAACGCCGTCGGAGTCTTGAAGTTTCAAGTCCAGTCGCAGATCAAAAGATTTGTCCTGTTTGTCGCTTCGTACCAAGATTGGGGTAACGCCGGAATTTGCCACGGTTACGGTGCCAAAGGTGCGGAAAGACGCGGCGCCGGGCATGCGATCAATTTGTGCGGTCCAGTTTTTAGTCGAGATTTGCATAGTAATTAACTCCTGTAGTTAGTTGTTTGCGTCCTGCGAGAGCCAATATATAGACTTTGATTTGAGAGTCCATGGGTAGGTAATCTTGAGATTGTAAGATTAAGTAATTCGCCCATAAGTCGTCAGCGTTTGCTGGCGGTCTGTTGTCTATGAGTGGCGGGGAGTTAATGGGCCGATACGCAGTAACTAAGTGTTAACTAAGCCAGCGGATAAATGGCTTCCCAAAAGTTGGCAGCCTCCCTGCGCGCGTAAATCAATGGAAAAGTAGCGAGGGCGGCTTGGGCGATGGCAAAGGCTGCTACATCTAGCGATCTTCGGCCAAAACAAAGGGCCTGGGAGGCAGTCCTGTTGCGTTTTGGACGGGCAAAAAGCCAATTCTTGTAGTATAACTACAAGCTTGCTACATCCCGGCATCTGCCCATAACAAGAGTCCAGCCCCTTGAACCTGTTGCAACACATCGCCCAGTCACGCCACTTGCTACGCAAGTCGGAGCTGAAAGTCGCCGATCACGTACTGCTTGATCCTGCGGCCGTGATGCATAGCTCCATGGCCGATCTTGCCCACAGTGTCGGTATCAGCGAACCGACCATCGTGCGTTTCTGCCGGGCCATCGGTTGCTCGGGCTTCCAGGACCTTAAACTCAAGCTCGCGCAAAGCCTTGCTGCCGGCGCGAGCTTCGGTCAGTTTGCGATCCACGAAGACGATTCAGTGGCGGACTACAGCCTGAAAATCTTCGACACGACCCTGCATACGCTGATGGAGGTTCGCGAGAAGCTCGACCCGGTGGCGCTGCAAAAAGCCGTCACGGCCATGTCCCAGGCCCAGCGTGTCGAGTTTTATGGCTTCGGCGCCTCGGGCGCAGTGGCGGCCGATGCCCAGCACAAGTTTTTCCGATTGCTGCTGACGGCTGCGGCTTATTCCGACCCGCACATGCAGGCCATGTCAGCGGTGACCTTGAAACCCACCGATGTGGCGATCTGCATTTCCCAGTCGGGGCGCTCCAAGGATTTGCTGATCACCGCGAACCTGGTACGCGAAAGCGGTGCCTCACTGATCACCTTGTGCCCGAGCCAGACGCCATTGGCGGAACTGTCCACGGTGAACCTGGCCATCGACGTGCACGAAGACACCGAGATCTACACGCCGCTGACCTCGCGCATCGCCCACCTGGTGGTGATCGACGTGCTGGCAATGGGTGTCGCCATGGCGCGTGGTCCAAGCCTGGTCAACCACCTCAAGAGCGTGAAGCGCAGCCTTCGCAGCTTGCGGTTGTCGCCCAAGTCGGTGAAGGCGTTGGACGACTGAGTCGGTCTTGACGTGCCGGGCTCCCGCTGGGCTCTGTAGGCGCTGGCGAAGGCTGCGATCTTTTGATCTTTCGCTGGAGATTCAAGTGTCTGGGGAAAGATCGCAGCCTCGTTGCACTCGACAGCTCCTACACAGCTCCTACGGCCCAGCGGGAGCTCCCTCGCCACAGGATCATTTGCCTGAATTCATCGTTCTGTAACGCACGCGCCGCCAAACCGTCATCCCAAGCCGTCATCGTAAAACTCCCGTATACGTCTTGGGAGTCTCGACATGACCCAGTCCTACGAAGAACGCAGCGCCGTCAAAACCCGTCGTCAGCAGGAAGACCAGCGCCGCATGGCGTTCCGTCGTGCCATCGAAGACCGCTATGAACAGCGCCAGCTCCTGGCTGAGATCAGCGAATTTCCTGACGCGACAGAGTTCAATTACTGGCAGGCAGCGCCGGCGGCTTCCCGTCGAAACGCTCAACCAGGCCAATGATCTGAGCGCGCTCACCGCGAACGAATGCCAGGAAGGCGTGAGCCACCGGTGACAGGCGTTTGGCCCGGGCCTGCACCAGGCACCAGCTGCGGTACAGCGGCAATTCCTCCACCGGCAACTCGATGAGTGCGCCGGAAGACAGTTCCCGGCTCACGGCGTGGCGCGTCAACAGTGCCACGCCCAGCCCGGCCACCACGCACTCGCGCTGGGCCTCCGCCGACGCTACCTCCAGTGTCTGGGTGAAATGCACCCGTTTCTCCTTGAAGTACTCCTCGCAGGCCAGTCGCGTGCCGGACCCCGGTTCGCGCAACAGCAGCGTATAAGGCTCCAGGTCCTGCAAGCGCAGCGGGCCCATGTGGCACAGCGGATGATCGGGTGGCGCCACGGCGACGATTGGATTGTTCAGAAAGGGCAGGAATTCCAGTCCCATGTCCTGGGGCACCATGGACATGATCACCAGGTCGTCACGGTTGTCCGAGAGCCGGCGGATGACCTGGCCGCGATTGACCACCGTGAGGTTCAGATTGACCTCCGGATGCTGGCGCTTGAACGCGGCGAACAGATGCGGGACGAAGTACTTGGCGCTGGACTCCACCGCCAGCTTCAATTGGCCTTGCAGCGAACCCTGCATGTCCGAGAGCTGCATATCGAGGTTTTCCAGGCGTCCGAAGATGTCCCGGCTGGCACGTTGCAGGGCTTCGGCGGCTTCGGTCATGTAGAGTTTTTTGCCGACGTACTCGAATAACGGCTGGCCAATCAGCTCTTCCAGGGAGCGAATCTGTAGGCTGACGGCCGGTTGTGTGAGAGACATTTCGTCGGCTGCTCGGCTGTAGGACCTCAGGTCGCACACTTCATTGAAAATTTGTAATTGACGCAATGTCATACGCATCAATGACTTACGCATTTTCTAAGCACTCTGGAACGGGGCGGGAAGCGCAACTATAAGTCTTTACTTATGGCTGGCCCAATAATTATTCATTTTTGTTAATCCACAGCCAGGGCTAGTGTGGGGCTGCGACCAATTGTTACATCTGGTCACGCGTCGGCCTGGACCCCAGGCCGTGGTATCACCGGCTCAAGGGAACCTCCAATTGATAACAAAGATCTTGATCGCCAACCGTGGTGAGATTGCCGTCCGCATCGTGCGCGCTTGCGCCGAGATGGGCATTCGCTCGGTCGCGGTCTACTCCGACGCGGACCGCCATGCGCTGCATGTCAAGCGTGCGGACGAGGCCCACAGCATCGGCGCCGATCCGCTGGCCGGCTATCTGAACCCGCGCAAACTGGTGAACCTGGCGGTGGAAACCGGCTGCGATGCCTTGCACCCCGGCTACGGTTTCCTCTCGGAAAACGCCGAACTGGCAGACATCTGCGCTGAACGCGGAATCAAATTCATTGGCCCCTCGGCAGAAGTCATTCGCCGCATGGGCGACAAGACCGAAGCGCGCCGCAGCATGATCAAGGCCGGTGTGCCGGTCACGCCGGGCACCGAAGGCAACGTCGCGGGCATTGAAGAAGCGCTGACCGAAGGTGACCGGATCGGTTACCCGGTGATGCTCAAGGCCACGTCCGGCGGCGGCGGTCGTGGTATCCGTCGCTGCAACAGCCGCGAAGAACTCGAACAGGCTTTTCCGCGGGTCATTTCCGAAGCCACCAAGGCATTCGGTTCGGCGGAAGTGTTCCTGGAAAAATGCATCGTCAATCCCAAGCACATCGAAGCGCAGATCCTGGGCGACAGTTTCGGCAACGTGGTGCACCTGTTCGAGCGTGACTGCTCGATCCAGCGCCGCAACCAGAAGCTGATCGAAATTGCTCCGAGCCCGCAGCTGACCCCCGAGCAGCGCGCCTACATCGGCGACCTGTCGGTGCGCGCCGCCAAGGCCGTGGGCTACGAGAATGCCGGCACCGTGGAGTTCCTGCTCGCCGAGGGCGAGGTGTACTTCATGGAGATGAACACCCGGGTGCAGGTGGAACACACCATCACCGAAGAAATCACCGGTATCGACATCGTTCGTGAACAGATCCGCATTGCCTCCGGGCTGCCGCTGTCGGTCAAGCAGGAAGACATCCAGCACCGTGGCTTTGCGTTGCAGTTCCGCATCAACGCCGAGGACCCGAAAAACAACTTCCTGCCCAGCTTCGGCAAGATCACTCGCTACTACGCCCCTGGCGGCCCGGGTGTGCGCACCGACACGGCGATCTACACCGGCTACACCATTCCGCCGTTCTACGATTCGATGTGCCTGAAGCTGGTGGTCTGGGCGTTGACCTGGGAAGAAGCGATGGACCGTGGCCTGCGGGCCCTGGATGACATGCGCCTGCAGGGGGTCAAGACCACCGCCGCGTATTACCAGGAGATTCTGCGCAATCCGGAATTCCGCAGCGGCCAGTTCAATACCAGCTTCGTTGAAAGCCACCCTGAACTGACCAACTACTCGATCAAGCGCAAACCCGAAGAGCTGGCCCTGGCCATCGCCGCCGCCATTGCCGCCCACGCAGGCCTGTAAGGAAGTATGACCATGTCCAAGAAGATCTTTGTTACCGACACAATCCTGCGCGACGCCCACCAATCGCTGCTCGCCACTCGCATGCGCACCGAAGACATGCTGCCGATCTGCGACAAGCTCGACAAAGTCGGCTATTGGTCGCTGGAAGTCTGGGGTGGCGCGACATTCGACGCCTGCGTGCGCTTCCTGAAGGAAGACCCGTGGGAGCGCCTGCGCCAACTGCGCGCTGCGCTGCCCAACACCCGTCTGCAAATGCTCCTGCGCGGCCAGAACCTGCTGGGCTACCGTCATTACAGCGATGACGTGGTCAAGGCGTTCGTCGCCAAGGCCGCCGTCAACGGCATCGACGTGTTCCGTATTTTCGATGCGATGAATGACGTGCGTAACCTGAAGGTCGCCATCGAAGCGGTGAAGGCCGCGGGCAAGCACGCCCAGGGCACCATCGCCTACACCACCAGCCCGGTGCACACCATCGACGCGTTCGTCGCCCAGGCCAAGCAGATGGAAGCCATGGGTTGCGACTCGGTGGCGATCAAGGACATGGCCGGTCTGTTGACCCCATACGCCACCGGCGAACTGGTCAAAGCGCTGAAGTCCGAGCAATCGTTGCCGGTGTTCATCCACTCCCACGATACCGCCGGCCTGGCCGCGATGTGCCAGCTCAAGGCCATCGAAAACGGCGCCGATCACATCGATACCGCGATCTCCAGCTTCGCCTGGGGCACCAGCCATCCGGGTACCGAGTCGATGGTCGCGGCCCTTAAGGGCAGTGAGTTCGACACCGGCCTGGATCTGGAATTGCTCCAGGAAATCGGCCTGTACTTCTATGCCGTGCGCAAGAAATACCATCAGTTCGAAAGCGAGTTCACCGCCGTGGACACCCGCGTCCAAGTCAACCAGGTGCCGGGCGGGATGATCTCCAACCTCGCCAACCAGTTGAAAGAGCAGGGCGCACTGAACCGCATGAACGAAGTACTGGCGGAGATCCCGCGCGTGCGCGAGGACCTCGGCTTCCCGCCGCTGGTGACCCCGACTTCGCAGATCGTCGGCACCCAGGCGTTCTTCAACGTGTTGGCCGGTGAGCGCTACAAGACCATCACCAACGAAGTGAAGCTCTATCTGCAGGGCGGCTACGGCAAGGCGCCGGGCTCGGTGAGTGAAAAGTTGCGTCGCCAGGCCATCGGCAGCGAAGAGGTGATCGACGTGCGTCCGGCCGATTTGCTCAAGCCGGAAATGACCAAGCTGCGTGGCGAAATCGGCGCGCTGGCCAAGTCCGAAGAGGACGTGCTGACCTACGCGATGTTCCCGGACATCGGTCGCAAGTTCCTCGAAGAACGCGACGCCGGCACCCTGACCCCGGAAGTGCTGCTGCCAATCCCTGAGGCCGGCAGTGTGGGCTCGGTCGGCGGCGAAGGTGTACCGACCGAGTTCGTCATCGACGTCCACGGCGAAACCTACCGCGTCGACATCACCGGTGTGGGCGTCAAGGCCGAGGGCAAGCGTCACTTCTACCTGTCCATCGATGGCATGCCGGAAGAAGTTGTATTCGAACCGCTCAATGAATTCGTCGGCGGCGGCGGCAGCAAGCGCAAGCAAGCCACTGCGCCGGGCCATGTCAGCACCACCATGCCGGGCAACATCGTCGATGTCCTGGTCAAGGAAGGCGACTTGGTGAAGGCCGGCCAAGCGGTGCTGATCACCGAAGCCATGAAGATGGAAACCGAAGTGCAGGCGGCCATCGCCGGCAAGGTCACCGCCATTCATGTGGCCAAGGGCGACCGGGTCAACCCGGGCGAGATCCTGATCGAGATCGAAGGCTGATTGAACAGCCTCGATACAACGTTTTAACCTCGGGGGGGCATGTGCCCCCCTTTTTTTTGCCTGTCAGAACATCATTCGCCACTGGCCCATCAGCGCACCGTTGCGGTTGTCCTGGCCCGTTTCAGCGTTGTAGCTCAATCCCAGGGTATGACGTGGCGATATGGCCAGGTCCAGCCCCGCTTGTAGAATCAGGCTGTCACGGTCCAGCTCGACCCCTTCGATGATATAGGTATTGCCCCCGCGGACCAGACGTTGATGGGAACTGCCCCTGACGTTGCCATACAAGTGCTTCCAGCCGACATCCAGGCGCGGCGTCAAGCGCACGCCTTGGTCAAGCGCGAAGGTACGGGCGAGGCGCAGGCCGAGGTCGCTGCTGTAGTGTTCCTGTGCCTGGCCGTCGTACTGCAACGCGGCGTCCCCGCCTTTTTCTGTATAGGCATCGCGTTGGTAGCGTTGGTAGCCCACTTGGACGTAGGGCTCGATATCGAAATGAGCGATTTCCAGGTTGTAGCCGACCTGCCCGAAGACCTGCTGTGTCGTGGCATCGTAACGACCCTTGAGGCGATCCCTGAACCCGTTGAAGGCGACGTGGCGTTTGGTGCTGCCGTCATGATTGCCATGAACGACACCCAGGCGCAGCGCTAGCGGACCGTCCTGGCGCAAGGCGTAGGCGCCGACGAGCCAACTGTCGAGCGCTCCGTCGAATTGATAGCTGTCCAGCCGGGTCTGGGTCTTGCTGCCGATAATGCCCAGCCGCCAATTTGGGCTGACGGCCCAGTCGGTACCCAGCATCAAACCCTTTGTCGAGTGCTTGAGAGCAAAGTTTCCCAATTGCTTGGCGAGGCTGCCGCTGTTGCCGATGGCCTGGACCCAGACTTGGCCGTTGTCATTTTTACCGGTCGGGTGATTGCGGCTCATCGCTGAAAGCATTCCCGTGCTGATCGGTGCGACGCTGCTCAGGGTGGCGTTGCCGAGGTCGGCGGTGTCGTATCCGCCCAGTTGGTCGATGGCGTCGGCGGCGGTGGTCAGGTTGGTGCCGAGCAGGGCATTGATGGCGGCGTTGGGTTTGGGGACTGGTTGGGTGGCCGAGGATTGAGCCGCAGGTGTTGGTGCGACGCTGGCAATTTTGGGTGATTCGGTGAGTTTTGACGCTGGGCGAGTGGCTAGCGGCTCAACGGCCGGGGAAGGTGCTGGCGCTGAGGTGCTGCTAGGTTCTGGCGTCGATGGATCGGCTGACTGTGACTTCGGGAGAGCTCCTACAAATTCTTGGCCGTTGGGATTTACCGTGATTTTCTCAAGGGGCACCTGGTTGCGAGCGAGGACCAGTCCCACTTGTTTCTCCGTGTAGTCCGGTGTAGCCGTCATGAAAGCGAGTTCATTGATGACTTTCCCAAACTTGCCATCGATCTTGGCCGCTTTGATCACGACGTGCGTGCCGGCTTCAGTGGATTCGCCCGATACAGCGATGATTTTTAACGTCGCCTTACCCAAGGTGGCTGTGCCGCCAACCTCGATCGGAGCGCTGCCTTTCTTTGCGTCGATTCCATAAACCAACGTCGCGCTCTTGAGTAGCTTGAAATCATGTGTAACCGAAGGGGCGCCAACGTCTGGACCGACTTTCATCAAGCCCGTCACATCCAGCGCATCGACCGTTCCGTTGCCGCTGAACGTGGCGTTTCTCCCAACGAACACGGGCCCGGCCACTGTACCTTGGTTATCGAATATTCCGAGAACGTGCACCGCACCCGCAATCTGGCCGGTGTTGGTCAGCTTGGCCTTCGAGTCGACCAGGCTCGCACCGTTGAAAGCGACGCCGTTGGACCATTCGCCTTGCTTGAGATGCAGATCATTGACGTTACCTATTTGATTGATGACGCCTCCCTTGGCGACGTCCAATTGCAGGACATTAGTCCCGCCGCCGCCGTCAGTAAGCCCGAAAAGTTCACCTTGCTTGCTGACAATCACCAGGTCGTTGCTGTCGCCCATCGACAGGGGGGCTTCCTGAACTTCGGTGACCCTCTCGACCTTTGTATCCGGCGTCGCCGCGAACGCCTTGAGCCTCGCCTGCATCTTGGCGGTTGTTTCAACGGGGCGGGCTTCCCCGGCAACTGACTGAGCCATTGAAACCTCGGCACAGCCAAGCGCCAAGGTTATTGCCAGCGCGAGGTGTTGGGGCAGGAATACGTGTTGGGTAGGCATCGAATGTGACCTCTGATGAAAGAGGTTGCACTTTAAAAATTTCACCCTGTGGGGCGATGCCAGCCATCTCCTCGCCGTGGGAAAGATTCGGCGGATCAAATATGTAGGCTGGTCGTGCTGCGATCAGCGTGTTGGTTCGTTGGCTTTCATGGTTCGAGGCTTCGCCTTACAGCCCGCACGGATCTTTCTTTTTATCCAGCATTTGACGGGGCAATCACTGCCGGCGGATGTCTTGTTTAAACCGTTGGGATGAAGGCTTGAGGTTATCCGGCAGCGCTCAATCGCAAGCGCAACTGATCAACTGCTCGATACAGATTGGGCTCGCAATGGTAGGCTTCCGGCCGATCAAAATTGAGCTCTGTAAACCCGTTCTGTGTTTCGCGTAGGATGGTTCCGAGATACGAAAAAATCAGCGTTGTATCGTCAGGGCCTCGCCTATAGTTCTCTCGTCACCGACCAATCGGTGATCGATCTTAGCCGGTCGAACAAGAGTGCACGAGCGCCCCCAATGGCGGCGCTTTTTGCTGCCTGTGTTTTTACATTTATGGCGGCTGTGCGGGGGACATCTTCGGGTGTGCCGGATTCTCTTGTCCGGTCGGCTAACCCGCGTACAGCTGCCACCCACATTCGTTTAGCCGCGGACGGTGGTAGCTCCTAACTCAAGAGAGCAACCCGATGATCAAGTACCATCCCCTTCAAGCCAATACCAGCGTTGGCGCCACACTGTTTATCGACACGGAAGCCGGTGCCTCCGATCTTTTGGAAACTGCTTCGCATCGCATCAAAGCCGCTCGAGACTTGCTCAACAGCGTGTCCTGTCTATGCCTGAAAAACGCTGAGGGTTATGACCTGGAGCACTTCGCCAACGCCGCGCATCTGTTGTTGCAGGATGGTTGCGATGCGCTTGAAGTGTTGGGGTGGAGCATCGGTGGTTGTGATATCCAAGCTTCATCTGCTAGTGATTCGGCTGCGCCTCAGACAGATTTTCCTGCGTAGCCGTTGAGCTGGAGTGGGATTTTAAGGTTGTGTGTATATCCGTTGCTGCGGTAACGGCGGCTTATGGTTCCGCTCTTACAGCGGGTCACTTTTGAAAAGCGCAAAAGTAAGCAAAACGCTTTTGCCCCACCACTCGGTGCCTCGCCTAGGCTCGGCATGCCTGAACGAAGGCATTGCTCCGTGGGCCGCCGCGAAGGGCCATCCATGGCCCAGCGCGGCTAACCCGGCATCCATGCCGGGTTGCCCACTGCGCAACACCTTCGTTCAGCCATCGTGGTTAATGGGGCGCCCGAGATCAACGTCCACCGCGAGGCGGCCTTATAGCCGACCTGGTTCTTGATGAGACCGCGTGTCTCCTGTGGGAGCGAGCTTGCTCGCGAAGGCGGTGTCACAGTCGATGAAGATGTTGGATGCGCCGGCCTCTTCGCGAGCAGGCTCGCTCCCACAGGAGGTCTGTGTTGGATATGAATTTTGTGTCCGCTGAAGATTTGAATGTGGGAGCGAGCCTGCTCGCGAAGGCGGTGGTTCAGTCTCATGGATGTTGGGCTTGCCGGCCTCATCGCGAGCGAGCTCGCTCCCACAGTGGTTCTGTGTTGGATATGAATGTTGTGTCCGCTGAAGATTGAATGTGGGAGCGAGCTTGCTCGCGATGGCGGTGGTTCAGTCACATGGATGTTGGGCTTACTGGCCTCATCGCGAGCAGGCTTTGCTCCCACAGGACCTGCTCAAACAGATCTGATGGATGTACGGCCGGGAGAGCCAGGTCGGCTACTAGGCCGCCTCGCGGTGGACGTTGATCTCGGGCGCCCCGTTAACCACGCTGGCCGAACGCAGGCATTGCGCAGTGGGCATCCCGGCATGGATGCCGGGATAGCCGCGCTGGGCCATGGATGGCCCTTCGCGGCGGGCCCACGGAGCAATGCCGGAGTGAGGGCACACCGAGCCTAGGCGAGGTGCCAAGTGGTGGGGCAGAAGCGTTTTGCTTACTTTTGCGCTTCTCAAAAGTGAGCCGCCGTAAGGGCGGAACCCTAAGCCGCCGTTACCGCAGCAACGGATATACACACCAACCTTAAAACCCCACCCCAACTCAGCGGCTATTCAGATAAGCCTTCCCATAATGCCGCTCCATCCGCGCCTGAATCAGCTCCAGCGCAATGGACATCAACCAGTAAATAATCGCCGCCGTCGTCAGCATCTCAATATAGCGATAGCTGGAACGCCCATAAGACTGCGCCAGAAACATCACCTCCCAAACCCCCATCACCGAGATCAGCGAAGAATCCTTGAGCATGGAGATGAACTGGTTGGTGGTCGGCGGGATGATGGTGCGCATGGCCTGGGGCAGGGTGACGCGCCAGAAGATCACGGTTTCGCCCAGGCCCAGGGCGAGGGAAGCTTCGCGTTGACCGTTGGGCACGCCGAGGATGCCGGCGCGGAAGATCTCGCTCAGGTAGGCACCGTAGTTCAGCGACAGGGCGATGATCCCGGCGGCGACGGCGCCTGGGACCACGCCCAGTTGGGGCAGGCCCAGGTAGATCAACAGGATCTGGATCAGCAACGGCGTGCCGCGAAAAAATGACGCATAGAAGCTGGCGATACCGAACGCCACCGCGCTGCTGGACAGCCGCGCCAAGGCGGTGATGAAGCCCAGCAAGGACGAAGCGACGATCGAGCACAGGCACAGGAACAACGTCAGCACCGCCCCTTGCAAAAAGCCATTGGGCGCCAGATGCACACCCAGCAGGTTCGGCAGTTTGTCGAGGATGATGGAGAACTTCAGGTCGAAGCTCAGGAAGAAACTCGCGAACAGCACCAGCATGGCCGCCCAGGTCAGGTACAACCGGGTGCGAAAACCGAAGATTTTCTGCAGGCGTGACTCAGCCACCGGTGGCGGTGGCTGAGAGGGTGGAAAAGAAGTCATTGGGTAATGTCGGCGCCGATCCATTTTTGCGAGAGTTTGCTCAAGGTGCCGTCTTGTTTCAACTGGGCAAAGACTTCACGCACCTTGCTGTCCCACTGGGCGTCGCCCTTTTCGATGGCCACCGAGTTCGGCTCGGAGTAGAGCGCCTCGCCGGCCAGCTTGAAGCGCTTGTCTTCGGTCAGGCGCGGCTGTGCGGTCACCAGGTTGGTCAGCACCGCGTCCAGTCGCACCCCGGCGCCCAGGCCCAGGTCCTGGAACGCCACGTTGTCGGTGTCGTACGGGGCAATTTGCACGTCCTCGAATGGATAGCTCAGTTGAGTATCCTCGGCGCCTTCGATCACCAGGTTCTTGTTCAGGTAACTCTCATAGCTGGAGGCGCTGGTCAGCCCGACCTTCTTGCCGCTCAGGTCCTTGGCGCCGTGGATACGGTCGTCCTTGGCGTTGACCACGATCACCGCGGGCGAAGCGTAGTACTGCACGGGGAAATCGAACACTTCGGCGCGGGCCTTGCTCGGCGTCATGGAGCAGATGCAGATGTCATAGCGCCCGCTCCAGTGACCGGCCGCGATCACGTCCCAGGAAGGGGTTTCCAGGCGCAGCTTCACGCCCAATTTCTGCGCCACGGCTTTGGCGACGTCCACGTCAAAACCGTCGAGCTGGTTCTGATCATTCAGGAACGAGAAGGGTGGATAGCTTTCCATCAGCACGCCGACCAGTTCTTTTTTCTGTTCGATGCGATCCAGCGTGGCGCCGGCGAACGCTTGCGATGAGGCAGCCAGCAGAGTCAGGCCCAGGGCCAGCAGTGGTTGTAATTTCATGTGAGGGCCCTGATAGAAAAATAAGTTGTAGTTCACCGAATGGTGCGTATTAAATAGTTATAAGAACAACTCCGGTAGTGAGTATTTTTCATAAGCTTATGAGTGAATCGCATATGGGCTCAGCAACGACAGTCATTCTCGATGGCGGCATGGGCCGCGAACTGCAACGCCGGGGCGCGCCGTTCCGACAGCCTGAGTGGTCGGCCTTGGCCCTGAGCGAAGCGCCCCAAGCGGTAGAAGCCGTGCACGCGGCCTACATTGCCAGCGGCGCCAACGTGATCACCAGCAACAGCTATGCGGTGGTGCCGTTTCATATTGGCGAGGCGCGTTTCGCCGAAGAAGGCCAGGCCCTGGCGGCGCTGGCGGGCGAGTTGGCGCAGCGGGCAGTGCACGCTTCGGGTAAAGCGGTGCGGGTGGCCGGGTCGCTGCCACCCTTGTTCGGTTCCTATCGGCCGGATCTGTTCGATGCGTCCCGTGCCAGTGAGTTGCTCGCCCCCCTGGTGAACGGTCTGGCGCCCCATGTCGACTTGTGGCTGGCCGAAACCCAAAGCTCTACGGTCGAAGCGCGGGCGATTCACGCCGGATTGCCGAAGGATGGCAAGCCGTTCTGGCTGTCGTTCACCCTCAAAGACGAAGACACCGATGAAGTGCCACGCCTGCGTTCCGGCGAACCGGTGGCGGACGCCGCTGCGGTGGCGGCTGAGCTGGGCGTCGAGGTGCTGTTGTTCAACTGCAGCCAGCCAGAAGTGATCGGCGCGGCCATCGATGCCGCACGGGACACCTTCGCGCGCCTGGGCGTGAAGATCCACATCGGTGCCTACGCCAACGCCTTCCCGCCGCAACCGAAGGAAGCGACGGCCAACGATGGGCTCGATCCGCTGCGCGAAGACCTTGATCCGCCGGGCTATCTCCAGTGGGCGGCGGACTGGCAAAAACGCGGGGCCAGCCACCTGGGCGGCTGCTGCGGGATCGGGCCGGAGCATATCGCGGTGTTGGCACAACAGCTGGTCTGAACCTGAGGAAATCACCGTGGCCGGGGAGCAATTCCCTCGCCACCGGTCCCTGGGATTGGCTGACATTGCGGCTTACGCTTTTCTGCCAATCCTGTGGCCGCTGCAATACATATGTATGTCATTTGCGCTGGAAAGGCGCGATAGGGTCTGTGTCCTACTCACAACCGGACACCTGAAATGACTGTCTCTTCTGCAAATGAACCTGACGCCAAGTCCCATGTCGCCAATGTTTCTCTGAAACCCACCCGCCTGTTATTCAATGGGATCGAGTTTGAACATGAATTCGCCGATCAGGAATCAGGTCAATGGACCGCTATCGATGATGGGCAGATTCAGGTCGCTTATCCTGGAATGGATAGCCAGGGCGTTCAGCTCGGCGCCCATGAAAAAGAACAAATCAGACAACTGAGGCTTCTGGATACCAATCAGATGCAATTGGCGCGTCTGTTTGCCGGTCATCCGACGTTCGACACGGCGCTCAAGAATCTGCTGGTCAGCCGAATGAAGGTAAAGATTCCCGAGCGGGAATTTCGCACCTCACCGTTACCCGATATCGATCCTGATCATTGCTACGTAAACCATTTTGCCGTGGACGCGTTGGGTGGTCGTTCATTGACGTCGTCTCAGAGCTTTACTGAGGTTATGTTGGGTTGTTTGGCGACAGATGCGCCTGCCAATTACAAATCCGGGGACGTGGGTTTCTTCAGTCGTCCGGACTCGGTGGAGGAAGACGACAGTCTGTTCGTCAGCCCATTGGCTGCGAAAATTCCAGCCATCATGGAGTCGGTGTTCTATCTCGCCGAACCTACTACCAATGACCATTTGAAGCGTCAGCTGCGTGACGATCTGGTTGCCTTTGGCAATAGTAAAAACAGCGATGTGCTCGAGACACCCACACCCTCGACAAATGAAAAGGCCCTTGCCTATCTGTTGTCCCGGCGATACCTGCATTTCATGGATCTAAACAAGGCCGATCGCAATCCGGCGATCCCGCTGAGCCAAGATGCTCGAACCCAGCAGAATGAAGAAGACCGACTGCTGGATCTAATTACGACACATCCGTCGAAGGCGGACAGAAGCCGTTTGATGCGGGCGCCCATCCCCCATGTCTATTGCGTCATGCTCGACATGGGCACTGCGCCGCCACAGAAATGGCCTGCTGCAATGGTCATCAAACGAACGGATCGAAACTCATTGTTCTTGTATTCCCTGGAAGGGGGATTCCAACGCTTCCAATCTTTCCAGGACTTGGTCAATCAAGTAAGCCCAACCTTCGCGGGGCAAAAACGTGGGATCCGGGATATTTCTTCTGAAGTGTCCGGGTCAGTTTTTGACGTGGCGGCGGATGATCTGCTGCAGAGCCAACGTTCCGCCCTGGACACGGTGCTGAATGCACCGGGAAACGAGAAACTTACTTTGGCGGCTTTCGCGCTGAAGGTTGAAGATGCGCAGGCTTTGCCCAACTTGGCACTCGCCGGGCCGCTGGCCGTGCGCCAGGAAACCCTGGTGGAAAACAACCGCCCTGATTTCTACAAAACCGCAACCCGTTCGGAAAAAGCCAATTGTCGGCGCCTGGAGAAGCAGGTACTGGAGGCCGTCTATAAACTCAGCAGTCTTGATATCCAGACGTTGCGGCAGTTCACCCGCCAGAAGGTCAAACAATACCTGCAGCTCACCGTTCACCCCGGCATAAACCCCGATTCGGACACGACCCTGGTTACGCTTTCCTACGGCAAGAACGCCAACCCAAGGCAGTCCCGTACTCGCAGCCTGACCGAGCTGATGCTTGAAAATCTGCGCCCGCTTCAATATCCGAACGCCATGAGAGAAGTGACGGCCGTCTACCTTGCCGATTCAGATGGTCATCGTATTCGGCACCCGGCCAGTGGCTTCATGATCCTGTTGACGGGGGGGGAGATCGCCAAGATGGCGCGGGGCATCGACGCCGGTGGCAGTTATGAAGCTTACCTGCGGGAAAAAATGAATAAGCCTGAATACAAGACAGCCTGGCAGGCGGCGTATTTGGCCAACCTGAAACTCAAAGCGTACGAGGCTGAACTGGGGGGGCATAAGGTATTCAAGACCACTGTATTTGACAGCACTTTCAAACCGCCCATGTCCAGGAAGTTGCTTAGGCTCTGGCTGGACGCGATCATACAATCGCCTCTCCCACAGACACGTGCCCTCGTCCAGGGGCGACGGGTTTATGCGTATGGTCTATTGCTGGGGGGAAGCCTGGGAGCTGGCGGGCAGCATGGGACGATGGGCAATGCGTTCAGTGTCGATGGCGTCCTGATTTTTTCAGATCAG
Source organism: Pseudomonas brassicacearum (assembly GCF_918698105.1). GTDB lineage: Bacteria > Pseudomonadota > Gammaproteobacteria > Pseudomonadales > Pseudomonadaceae > Aquipseudomonas > Aquipseudomonas brassicacearum_F. The sequence goes on from NZ_CAKKMI010000001.1 coordinate 180,953, forward strand.
GACGGGCCGGATATCAAGGGAACCGTGGGTGCTTATTTTCCGGACAGCCCCGATGGGCAGGACCTGTATGAGTTCTCCAGCCTGAGCAATGGTATCGCCGGGCTTTTGCAGCAAGAACAGTGGCAGGGGTACTTCCGATCACGCATCAGTGCCACCGATCCTGAAGAAGTAAAGCGTGTATTGGGGCAACGGCGTGGTCAGCCCTTGATCCGGTGCATGTTGATCCCCAGCGATCTGCTTGAGTTCTTCCACAAAGCGCACCTCAACTTCCATAGGGCTTACGCCGATCACCGCTCCAACAGCAACCAGGATGTACAGCGCCAGGCATCGGCCAGGATTTTGATGGTGGCGATGGAAATATTCATGGACCTGGCCGGCATGCTCTTGGTGCCCGGTTTCCAGCTGCTCAGGAGTGCGCTCAAGACAGGCCTGTTGATCGTCAAGACCGGCGCGGTTCCAATGAACCTGACAACCCTGGTTTTCTTGCACAGGGTGGCAAATTATGGCGGACGGGGAATGGCGGGTGTGACGGTTCCGGTGCGCGGACAATCCTCCTTCCTGGCGGTGACCGCTCGACAAAGCCAGGACGAAGTGATCGCCGGGCTGCCCCTGGAGGAGGCGCTCTATCGACGTTACGCCGTGACGGATACCTCGGTGATAAAAGGCGTGACCGCAGATCCCCAGGGGTTTTATCGACCCAAGGTGAGTAATCATGTTTCGGGTGGCGTCGATCGACCGGTGTTCGTGCAACAACCCGATGGGACCGTGTTCCGCGTGCACGACCACACAAAGTTGAAGGCCACCGAGGCGACCCTTGTCGACCCGGCTACAGGACTGAGCATCCGTAGCAGCGGCGTAATGAGAAGTACCGTGGCGCGGATGCCCAATGGCGAGTGGCGCGCCGTAGGTTTTGGGCGAGGGGGTGGTGAGCGTCCTGCGAAACAACCTTCCGAGACAGACCCCTCGAAACCCAATGTCCCGGCCCCCTCGTCATCGGCTATTTCCGACTTGATTCGTACGTCCGGCGTTTGGAACACCCAGGTCATGGAACTGGTCCCGGGGTTCATCACTCGTCTTCCGATTTGGCCGCAGAATCGCGGCTTGCTGATTGTCGATGAGATAACCGCACACCAGAGTTGGTCGGTACGCTTTACACCGGGCCAGACTGAACGCATTTATCCCACGGCCCATCACCCGGATCAGGTGCGCACCGACATCGTCCTGAGGCGCTCGGCCCAGAACCATTACAACCTGGTTCTAGGAAATCGTGTCGTGCGAATTCCTGCCGACGGTGATTGTTTTTTCAATGCCATTGCCCGTGGACTGAATGAAGGTCAGTCGCAAGCGACTTTCTCGATGCAGGGGCTGCGCAACGCAGCGGCCGACTTTTTCGATCAGAATCCGGAGTTGAATCAATACCTGGTAGCCGAACCTACCCCTGTCCAACAAGCGCTCTTTGAAAATGGCCCCTGGCTGGACCACTTGTTGGACACGGGGACAATGGCCGATCTCACCCGGATCATCTATGGGGGGCCGAACCCGCATGGCTTGTTTGAACCGATGCGCAATTTTCTGGCGCTACAGTTAAACGTCTTCGGTCGCAGGACACTCCGTGCGGCGCGGGGAGGCGACCTGCCAATTGAGATCCTGCACGAAATCTCTCGTCATTTATCGCCCAGACCTCCACAACAACTGATGCCTAGCAGCACGCCGTATTACGATGTGGATGAGCAAACCCTACGGTATTTTTTTGCCGATACCCTGCTGGCGCCCATTGATGACTTCCATCTCGCCAGACTGCTGCGTGATGAATTCCTTCGTCTTTCTCAAGGGGTGATGCACATCATGCTCGAGTACGGGGTCAAGGCCGTGGACCTGGCAAATAATCATCCGAAGAACAAATTGGGCTACGTAATGTTCGATCAGGACACTCATGCTCATCTCTCCGCGAATGAGCTCGACACGGAGCTTGAGGGAGCCTACATGGTGGATCGCGATGATCTGGACAAGGTACAGCAGAGATACCAACGCGAAACGGGCCAGTTTGTCGATGACGATGACGAACTGATGGACCAGTTTATCTACTACCAAAGGGCTGAAAGCGTCCGCGATCTGCTGCTTGTATCCCTGCAGCGCTTTCCTGATTTGTTGAGGCGGGCACAGATTCTTATGCAATCCTCGGTGGTTTCATCCAACCTCGATGGCATGCTGCCGGTGAGTGTCGTGGCGAGGTGGTTGCGTGATCCGGCGCTTTCGGACAACCGACTGCGGATTATCGCTGAATATGCCGACACCCGTTATGCGGAAGTGGTGAGGCGATCCGATATCTATACCAATTGGATGCACCTGTTCGATGACACTAACCTGCAAAATATTCTTACGCATCAAGAGGCGCTGACACAGCTTTGGAAGTTCATGGGCCACGCGCAGCCCACCGCTGAGGAAGGTGATCACTCTGTTTGGGTGAAGTTATTCAGTGCCTCGGGGCAAACGCCTTCTAATTCCAGGATGAGCATCCTGTTCGATACCCCGGATCTATGGCGCTCGCTTCAAGCCTGGCCAAGCATTCACGTGGTGCAAATCTGGGACGATCTGGTCGGGCCGCATTTTAGCGATTCGGCTATTCAACTTACCCTCAGCCGCCCCGGCGTACTGCGTTCTGCGCTGGATTTTGTGGTGGCATTAAGAAGCAACCTCACAAGGGAAGAGGAGCAGGCAAATCGTATTGTCATGGAGGTGCTCACCCTCTCCCAAAGCCAAGCCCAACAGTATTTGTACCGCTTCGATTTTCCAACTGATCGGTTGGGGCATAGCCGTTCTGACTTCGTGTTGTATTTGGAAGATCATATGGCCGTGCCGGACTGGGCATGGCAGTACCTGAGGGAGGGAGTCACGCGCCAATCGCTCACATCGTTAGGCGAGATGAAACCGAAATCAGAGTAATCGGTGGGTGCAGGCAATGAGTTCATGGCCTGATTAATCGCCATCGCGAGCACGCTCGCTCCCCCAGTCAAATCTGTGATGACCACTTGACCAGGTCCACAACAGATCCCTGTGGGAGCGGGCGTGCTCGCGATGGCGGAGCGTCAGGTGCGATACCTATGCCCGACACTCCACCAACCCGCGCACTTGCCCACCCTCGCGCTGATTGTCCTCACTCAACCAGCGCTCGAAGCCCGCGGCGATCGCCGGCCACTCCGAGTCCAGTATCGAGTACCACGCGGTGTCGCGGTTCTGGCCCTTGACCACCATGTGCTGGCGAAACACCCCTTCGAACGTGAACCCCAGCCGCTCGGCTGCGTATTTGGAGCGGGCATTGCCGTTGTTGCACTTCCACTCCAGGCGGCGATAGCCCAGGGCGAAGGACTCCTTGGCCAGCAGATAGACCGCCTCGGTGCTTTTTGGCGAACGCTGCATCGGCGCGCCGAAGGTCACGTGGCCGATCTCGATGCGGCCCTGGGCCGGGACGATGGACATCAGGCTGAGAATCCCCTGCACCTCGCCGCTGGCGCGGTCGATCACGCTGAAGAAATACGGGTCGGTGTTGGCCGCATGGTTGTTCAGCCAGGCATCGAAAGCACCGCGATCCGAGAACGGACCATAGGGCAAGTAATCCCAGAGTTTTGGATCGGCACCGGGGCCTTCGAGGGCTTGCCAGAGGCCATCGGCATGGCGCGCCGGATCGAGTTTTTCCAGGCGGATGAAACGCCCTTCGAGCACCTGTGCAGAGGGCGCCGGGACACCTTTCCAATCGGCGAGTGAAGTCGACATGCTGCGCTCCTTAAAGGGCTTTGCGAAATTGAATGAAGCCTGGGCGTTCGGCGATGCGCTCGTAGAGCTGGATCGCCGTGGCGTTGGTTTCGTGGGTCAGCCAGTGCACCTTGCAGCAACCATCGGCCTTGGCCGTGGCGTAGACGAATTCGATGAGCTGGCGACCCACGCCAGTGCCACGGCTCTGTTCCGTTACCAGCAGGTCTTGCAGGTAGCAGGAGTTCTCGATGCTCCAGTTCGAACGGTGATAGATGAAGTGCACCAGGCCCACTGCCGTGTCGCCATCCCAGGCGAGGGCAGCATGGGTCGGTTCATGCTCATCGAGCAAGCGCTGCCAGGTGCTTTGGCTGACGGCGTCCGGCAACTCGGTCTTATAAAACCGTAGGTAGGCTTGCCACAGCGGCAGCCAGGCGGCGTGATCGTCGGCGCTGACGCGGCGGATTTCAGGTTGGCTCATGTTCACTCCTTGGACGATTGTTCAGGCATCAGGTGGGCGAGCGCCCGGTCTTGAGGGTCGGGGCTGGCGGCGAGGCCGTTGCGTACGCCGGCGGCATCCGCGGGGCTACGGTTCTGGCTGAGCTTGCGCTTGCCTTCCAGGCGCTGGATGGGCAGGGCGAAGCCAACGATGGCCTTGAGCATGCTGTCGATGTACTCGGGCGGTGCATCATCGATCTTCCACGGCTGTTCGCGAGCGTTTTCGTGACGGTCGGTGAGGGCGCCCACCAGGTTGCGCAGCCGATGAGCGTCGCTGAACACCTCGGCCCTGCCATAGGCGTGTACGGCCACGTAGTTCCAGGTCGGCACGACTTTGCCGTGTTCGGCCTTGCTCGGGTACAAGCCTGGGCTGACATAGGCATCGGCCCCGGCGAAGATCACCAGGGCTTCGGCACCGGCTTCCAGGTCGCGCCATTGTGGATTGGCCCGGGCCATGTGGCCGTAGAGGCTTCCGTTCGGCCCTTGTTGCGTGTCCAGCAACAGCGGCAAGTGACTGGCCTGCAAACCGTGTTCACCTTGGGTGACCAAGACGGCCAGGCGGCACTCGCCGATCATCTGGTGCAGTTCGGGCAGGTCTTGGACGGCAAAGGCTTTGGGGTTGTACATGATGATTTTCCTTGGCGAATGCGAGCATCCTAGGCAGGCTATTGGTCTGTTGTAAGAGCCACTTCCGGCCAATTCGATAGGTCCATTCGCGAGGGCTGTCATGCATCACGCCGCGCCGCCATTGTCGTTCAACCCCGCAGGCATCGAGCTGGATCGCCGCCAGGGGCTCAGCCGCCAGCTGTACCAGGCGTTGCGTGCCCGGGTGCTCGATGGGCGCCTGGCCAGCGGCACGCGCCTGCCGGCCAGCCGAGACCTGGCGGCGGCCTTGTCGATCTCGCGCAATAGCGTGGTGCGGGCCTACGACCAGCTCTACGCCGAGGGTTTCATCGAAGGGCGGGTCGGTGACGGCACCTATGTGGCGAAACTGTCCTCGACGACGTTGCCGCTGAAAAACATATCCACAAAAGTATCCACAGGGTTTTCAACAGGCTTACCCACAGCTTTATCCACAGATTGGCTCGATTTACCTGTGGTTCCATCCAGTAAAGTTATCCACAGCAGCGGGCTAAACCGCGTCGAAAAACACCATTTGGCCCAGCCGCCCAGTGGCCCGCCGCGGGCGTTCAGGGTGGGTGTACCGGCTTTCGATCTGTTCCCGTTTGACGTCTGGGCCAAGCTGAATGCGGCTTTCTGGCGCAAGCCGGATCTGCAGCAGTTGTGTTATGGCGATTCCCAAGGGGATGCGCGTTTGCGCGGGCTGATCGCAGCGTACTTGCGCAGCTCCCGGGGGCTGCACTGCACGGCTGAACAAATTGTGATCACCAGCGGCGCACAGCAGGGGATTAGCCTTTGTGCACAGCTGTTGGTGGACCCGGGCGATGTCGTGGCGGTGGAAAACCCCGGCTATCGCGCCGCCGGGCATGCGTTCGCCGTTGCCGGTGCCGACGTCAGAGGCGTGCCGGTCGATGGCGATGGCTTGGATTGCGCCGCGCTGGGTACGTTGAGCCACTGTCGGCTGGCCTATGTCACCCCGTCCCATCAATACCCGACCGGGGTGGTCATGAGCCTGCCACGACGGCTGGAGTTGTTGGCCTGGGCCGAGCGCAACGACGGTTGGATCGTCGAGGATGACTACGATGGCGAGTACCGCTACAGCGGCGCGCCGCTGGCGCCCTTGGCGGCGCTGGATCGCCAGGGGCGGGTGCTTTATGTCGGCACGTTCGGCAAAGTGGCGTTCCCGGCCCTGCGCCTGGGTTACCTGGTATTGCCGCCCGGCCTGGTCAACGCCTTCGCCCGACGGCGCGCCGTGGACGTACGCCACTCGGAAGTCAGCACCCAGGCCGTAATGGCCGAGTTCATGGCCGCGGGGCATTTCCAGCGGCATATCCGGCGTATGCGCAGGGCCGCCCTGGTTCGGCGTGATGCGTTGCTGGCGGGGTGGCCCAAGGCCGTTGTGGGGGTGGGGGCCATGCCCACGGTGGTAGCCGGGCTGCATGTCACGGTGCCTGTGGCGAGTATCGAGCGTGAGCATGAACTGATTGCTCAGGCGACGAGCGTCGGGGTCGAGATCAACGGCCTGAGCGGCTACTGGCTGCCCACCACACCATCGCAAGTGCGTGCCGGTCTGGTGTTGGGTTTTGCGGCGGTTGCGCCAGCGGCGATTGGCACCGCGCTGGCGAACCTGTCCAAGGCCTGGAAAGTCTGAGGGCTCGCAGCCGTATTTCAGTCCGTTTCAAGACCGTTCTTTTGAAAAAAACAGCTGCTGGGCCTGATCCACGGCGATTTCGCTGCGGTAATGATCGATCAACTGACGTTGGCTCAAGCCCCGGGTAGAAGGCTCGGTCATTCCAGCATTGATTTGCTCGACCGTTTTCAGGCGTGCCGAAAGGAACGTTCGGGCGGGCACCCAGTTGGTGGAGTAAAGAAAATCCGCGAACCAGAGCGGTTTGTCGGTCTTTTTGTCGGTGATCTCATAACGATCAAGATAACCCTGTATTGGCGTCTTGATCCGCTGTCGATTTATCCGCTTGGCGATGGAGATGCGATTTCGGTCTTTTAGCCAGGTCACGCCACTCATGGTAGGCGGGCTCTGCTTGATGATGTTCAGTACGGTCTCGAACTCCTGCGCGTACAGTGCCATCGATTCTTTCTTGAGCTGCAATCGCAGGGCATCGACCGAACGCTGTTCTTGCGGCGACAGTTCGATCGTTTCGTTTGTGGCAACGCTCTGTGCCTGATCGAGGGCTGCTTTGAGCGCGATGCCGACTTTCGCCATCCTGCTGGCATGTGCGTTCATGATCATGGCAATACCGGCAGGCGTTCGGTTGGGCTGCTTCAGGTCGCGTTCGATTTGCGCCTTGAATTCACCCAGGCCATCGATCAGGGCCTGGCCTTTGCGAATGCTCGTTTGCAGCGCAGGTATCGGCAACGGTGCGGTGTTGGGTGGTTCATGGGGGGCCCATTCGCCAGTTTCCTTGCGGTGGAACGTGATGATGATTTCGTCCGAGAACGGATTCTTCACATCCACCCAGTCCGTTTCTTCGCGCAGCCCGGATAACCGAGGCTCACCGCTGACGAAGCCCCAGAAGCGGGCCCTGATGAATTTTTTCCTGGTTCGTGGGCGTTGCTCATAGGGGGTGTCGGCCCTACGTCGGCCGCTTCGCTCATCGAGTGCCTGTGCCAGATGCCGCAATGCCCGTTTTTTACAGCTTTTGACCAGCTTGACCATGCGCTGGACTTGCTCAGGGTTGGCGCTGTCCTTGTATTCGCTGCCCATGTAATTGAGATGTTCTTCAATGGCGGCGAACTGTTCCGTCAGGCTGCCAATCGCGTCGATTTGCTCGTCCAGCCGGATTACGCTTCGCTCATCGATGGCGTCTCGCAGGCTTTGGAAAGCCACCGTGGCGTTGTCGACCAACTGGTTAATTTCCAACCAGCCCTCAGGCATCGTGTTGACGCTTTCCAGGGACAGGCAAAGATGGCGATACATCTCTAGCTGGATAAGCTGCAGATCGTCGCTTTTGTAGACAGGCATTTTTCCGCGGTGCTGCCGGACAAACTCAAAGCCTTCGCGCCCGAGCTCCTTGAGCTTGGAAAAACGCGTCTCCATATAGTCCAGGCGCTCGATCATGTCCCCAGCGGCGCTGATCATGTTGTTGGCCGCATCAACATGCTGCTGCTCAGATGTCTTGACCTTGGCTGTGATCATGCGCATGGCCTCGCTCAGGGCCGGGCTGAAGCGCTCTCGAAGTGCGTCCATTTCTGCGAAGGTGAAGTTGACTTGCGCGTTCAGGTAGCCAAGGCCGATCCGAGGATAGTCGGGTCTTGACTGGAAAACCGGCCATTCAAGCAGGGTCTTGAGTGCTTGCTCGTAGTTTTCCCGCTGTGACTCCAAGGTCGCTAAATAGGTCTCGCGCTTGATGTCCTTGGTTGAGCCCGAAGCCTGCTCCATTTCCTGCGCTTGCATGGTCAACAACTTCTGCGTCTGCGGTTTCTTTTCCTCGAACTGGTTGAGTTGGGCAAGCAGTTCAATGTTGCGGCGTTGTGCATGGGCGATAACCCTGCGCCTGACACCTTTTGATCCGCCACCGCGTAAACGCAAGCGGTTATCGACTACCCATTGGTCATGGACGTCATGGACCAGAGGTGGGCCGGTGCGCGTGCCACGGACAATGGAGACTTGGTCACCTTCTACGGACACCTCGAACCATTCTCCGGCCATCTTCGCGTACCAGTTTCCGTCTTTCTCATAGAGCCCCTTGAGTGCGCCCTCGGTTTCGGGCTCTGCGAGGTCGCTGGGCGTGTCGATGCGGAAGCTATCGAGGAGCTTGACGTCTTTGCTCGATTTGCCCATCAGGGCGCCGCTGGTATGGATGACCCCGTAATGCTCTTGCGCCAATGCGGGTTCGGTGAGTGGAACGAGGGTCTCGATAGTCAGTTTAGGCTTGGGCAGGGGCAGGCTTGGCTCAGGGGCAATTTCCGGGGCTTCTGTCGCCAGTTTGCGTTGGCCTGCCCTGCTGCGCCCGGCGGTGTAATTGATGATGCCTAACGACACGTTCAGCAGCAGATCAACGAAAGCTTCCCATTTGGTGTTCTGGTCTGAGGCCTCGTCGCTTTGCGTCAATTGTTCGAGGTCGTTGAAAATTTGCCAGAGCCAAGTGGCGGTGTTCGCCGTGGTGCCGAGGTAGGGCAGCGCCAAGTTGAGAATCAGCCAACCCGCTTGTTTGAACGTCGCCCACCGGCTTTCGCTATTGGAGACCGACTGATGGTCGGCAAGCGTGACCAAGGCGTTGGCATTGGCTTTGTATAACAGCGGCAGGAAATCGTTGCCCAGGGTTTCCTCGCTGAGACGGATGGGGCCACTGTTGACCATCGATGAGAGTGGGTCTACAAGGAATTCCACGACGGTCCAAGGGGACGGGAGCGCGCCGGGGAATACGTCACGGCTGTAGGTTTCCCGGACGCCGTCAGGCAGCCAGGCGAGTACTGACTGGCGCAAGGCGTCGGTTTGCCGGATCGCATACAACAAGTTGCTGAAAGAGGGGAACTGCCACAGCTGTGGTTCCAACAACGGACGATAAAGCAGGCAAGGACCGTCACCCAGCGTCTGTGGGCCGATCACGAACATATTGGCAACGATATCCTGCGAAACCCCCAACTGCAGCTCGGGCACGAAGGCCAGTTTGCGCAGCACGACAGCTTGCCCGTCCACTTTGCGGTCGGCTTCCTCAGGTTCCATCAGTGCGGCGACATAACGACAACCCCACTCATCGATATCGCCTATCCCGCGCAGTTTTCCCTCCAGCGCGAGCAGGGGCAGTTGTATGCGTAATTGCGAGATGTACAAGGTTTCGCGGCGGGCCGATTCTGCCGGGTCGTCCAGTAGTTTGCGCTTGATCAGCCCGGGGTAGACGCGACCGATATCGACTTGGGTGATGAGATTTTCAACGTAATCGACAGTCATCCAATCGGGCAACTCGGCCCCGTCGAGGGACCTGACGGTCTTGTTGCCCGATGGAACGGCAATCAGGTTTTGCAGGGCCAGTTCGACGAGGTTGAACCGAGTGGTGTCCAACTTGAAGGGCACGACGAAAGTCCCCCAGACAACCAGGCTCTCTATGCTTATTTCGATTTTTTCCGGATCCAGCGTCGAGGCGTCGGCGTGATCGGCGCGCATCTGCGTCTTCAAGGCATGCGCCGCGTATTCCTTGATGGGTGGAATACCGTCCAGGTAGGTTTTGCCAACCTGGGAGATGCTCAGCGCCGACAGGTTCTTCATGTATTGGGCAAACAGGATCTGGTCGGGTACCGGCGCTGTCTGTAGCCACTCGGGTAACCTGTCTTGAAACCAGCCCTCGCCAGGCCCGGTGCTCAGTCCGCTGGTGGAAGGTTCGTTTTCTGTGAGGGTCAGGTATTGCTCGGTAAGGGGAGAGCCGACGATCTTCGCTTGTACGGCGATGATCCCGCAGGCTTTGCTGTCGAAAATGTTGCCGCTGGGCTCATAGAGTTGCCACCGGATTGTCGTGGCCTGGCCCAAGGCGCCCAGATGAGCGGTAAGGGATTGTTCCAATGCCTGTAGGGACTCGAACTTCTCATAGCCGTTGACCAATGAATGGGCAAGGATGACTTCCTTGTTATCGATCGAACCGATCAGCACCACCACAGAATTCTCAATGATGCGGCTTACCTGGTCGTCGTCGACCCGGTAAAGGTCGATCAGATACGCGTGGCTGTCGTATTTGTCCTTGCGGTCTCGCAGGGAGGGGTAGAGAAACAACTGCCGGGCCATGTCGCATTCCGTCGCCGTCCAGCCCTGGACTTGCTTGACGTCCCAGAGCTTGCGCAACGTGCTGGAGAACTCATGCCAACGCGGACCATAACTACCGAATGGAGCATTCCAGTAAGCCAACTGCTGCTCCTGGTTGGCCGGCAACATGGCGGGGGCCAGTTCGTTGATCAAACATCCGATCTGGTCGATACGCACCGGCAAATGCACCTCGGGCACGGTAAGCGGCAGTTGGGTCAGATAGTGCAGGCCATCAACCAGCAACGTGGGTTTGTTTCGGTCCGATTGTAGGATGAGCAAGTCGCTGAGCGATTTATAGCGCGTGGGGAGTTCGATCAATTCGCCGTCGACAATGTCCCAGTCCGGTTCGCCGACGACGGTGGTGTAGGGGTCGATATCCAGGGTGGGATAAAGCTCCTTGAGCGCGTCCCGCAGGAGCGCGGCGGCGACTTCCGGGTAGCTGGGGCCCGCGAGCAATTGGTTGAGCAGAGCGCCCTTGATGCTGGTGTCGGACGAAGGGGGCGTGTCGGTAAGGTCTGTTGTCGTCATCTGAGTGTCCCTGTCTCGAGATACGTGAAAAACCCGAAGCCAGATGCTGCGGGCTTTTCATGCTAGAGAGGCCAGGAACGGGGCAGGTGGTAACTATGTATACGCTGGTGGTAGCAAAGCTTGCTCGCGATGAAGGCGCCTCGGTCTTTGGAAAACCGTAGCGCTTTATCGCGGGCAAGCCTTGCTCCCACAATGGCCTTTATTCCACAACGGCGTTTACTGGCCGGATTTGATCCGCGTCCAGGCCCGCGTGCGCGCGCGCTCGGCATCCCGGGGCAAGGGTTGCAGGGTGTAGAGCGTGGTCATGGCCGCGGCGGTCGGGTACAGGTTGGGATTGCCGCGGATCGCCGGGTCGACCATTTCGGTGGCGTCCTTGTTCGGGTTCGGATAACCGACAAAATCGCTGACCGGCGCGATCACCTGCGGTTGCAGCAGGTAATTGATGAAGGTGTAGGCGTCCTCCGGGTTCTTCGCGCCTTTGGGGATGGCGAGCATGTCGAACCAGATCGGCGCGCCTTCCTTGGGCAGGCGCATGTCCACGGTCACGCCGTTCTTGGCGTCCTTGGCGCGGTTGGCCGCCTGGGAGAAGCTGCCGGAGTAGCCCACCGCCACGCAGATCTCACCGTTGGCGATGTCGGCCATGTACTTGGACGAGTGGAAATAGGTGATGTACGGACGGATCTTCATCATCAGCGCTTCAGCCTTGGCATAGTCCGCCGGCTTCTTGCTGTTGGGGTCCAGGCCCAAGTGCTGCAAGGCCAGCGGCAGGATCTCCGACGGCGAATCGAGCAGCGCCACGCCGCACTGCTTGAGCTTGCTGATGTTCTCTTCCTTGAAAATCAGGTCCCAGCTGTCCACCGGCGCATTGTCGCCCAGGGCGGCCTTGACCTTGTCCGGATTGAAGCCGATCAGGATGGTGCCGTACATGTAGGGCACGGCGAACTTGTTGCCCGGGTCGTTGGCTTCGATCAGCTTCATCAGCTTGGGATCGAGGTGGTTCCAGTTCGGCAGCTTGCTGCGGTCCAGGGGCTGGAACACCCCGGCTTCGATCTGCTTGGCCAGGAACACGTTGGACGGCACCACCACGTCATAGCCGGAGTTGCCCGTCAGCAGCTTGGCCTCCAGGGCCTCGTTGGTGTCGAAGATGTCGTAGACCAGCTTGACCTGGCTGTTCTGCGCCTTGAAATCCTCCAAGGCCTTGGGCGTGATGTAGTCGAACCAGTTGTAGACGCGCAAGGTGCGCTCCTCGGCCTGGACAGCGCCGCAAAGCAGCGCGGCGCACACGGCTGGAGCCATTAAACGCTTGAGTCTGTTCATGCTGTTATTCCTCATGGGGCGCTTTGGAAACCTTCAAGAACGTTCACGGCATTGATGCCGATTTCTGCCACCGCGTAGCCGCCTTCCATCACGAACAGCGTTGGTTTGCCGAGCGCCGCGATGCGCTTGCCCATCGCCAGGTAGTCCGGGCTGTCGAGCTTGAATTGCGAGATGGGGTCGTCCTTGAAGGTGTCCACGCCCAGGGACACGACGATGACATCGGCGTCGTAACCCTGGATTTGCCCACAGGCCTGTTCCAGCGCCGCGCTCCAGGTGTCCCAGCCTGAGCCTGCCGGCAAAGGGTAGTTGAAGTTGAAGCCCTCACCGGCGCCCTCGCCATGCTCATCCGCATAACCCAGGAAAAACGGAAACTCCGCCTCCGGATGGCCGTGGATCGACGCGAACAACACGTCGCTGCGCTCATAGAAAATCGATTGAGTGCCGTTGCCGTGGTGGTAATCCACATCCAGGATCGCGACCTTCTTATGGCCCTGGTCGAGAAAGGCCTGGGCGGCGATGGCCGCGTTGTTGAGGTAGCAATAACCGCCCATCAAATCGCCAGCGGCGTGGTGTCCCGGCGGACGGCACAAGGCAAAGGCACTGCGCGCACCACGCTGGATGTCCGCCTGGGCGGTTAGGGCCACTTGCGCGGCGCTGTAGGCCGCTTGCCAAGTGCCGGCAGTAATCGGCGCGCCAGCGTCGAAACTGTAATAACCCAGTTGGCCGTGCAGGCTGGTGGGGATGACCGTGCGAAAGGTCCGCGCCGGCCAGGTGAAGGGCAACAAATCGCCGTCGCGTTGGTACTTGGCCCAGCGGTCCCAGGCGCCTTTGAAAAACTCCAGGTACGCCGCGCTGTGGATACGCTGGATCGGCCCCAGGCCAAAATCCTGCGGCGCCTCCACCGGCCCCAGCCCCTGCGTCTTGACCCGCTCCAACACATGATCGGCCCGGGACGGCATCTCGAAACAGGGCATCAATTGGCCGTCCATCAACTCGCAGCGGCCGTGGTGCAGGTGGTGATCGTCTGAGTAGATCGTCAGCATTTTTTTGTTCTCCGCAAGGCTGGTCGGTTTGAACACAGTCTTGCGGTGTGGGGCGTTTCAGAGAACGGCAGGAGAGGCCAAAAGGGGATCGAAATGGCCAAAAGGTTTGACCGTAAATCGCCCCTTGTTGGCGCGGGTGTGCGCGGGGTTGGGGCATGCAAGCCCCTGTGGGAGCGAGCCTGCTCGCGAGGCGGCGGCACGTTACACACCCATCTCAAAATACACTCGGTCCCCGTGGCGAGGGAGCTTGCTCCCGCTCGACGGCGCAGCCGTCGTAAACCGGCCGACGTGGTATTTGCGAAGAAATGCGTCAGCCTATTTTGGGGCGGCTTCGCCACCCAGCGGGAGCAAGCTCCCTCGCCACAGGCTGAGCTTCGTTGACCAACCCGAGGTGATCACAGAATGAGCGCCGACAACCAACCCCTGTGGGAGCGAGCCTGCTCGCGAAGGCGGCAGCACGGTACATACCTGACCTGAAGGCGTGGATGACGGCCGCATCGATCAAATGATGGAATCAAGATCCAACGTATACGGTTCACCAATGGCATACCCGTGACCACCACGGATCAATTCACTGTCGTCATCCAGGGCCGGCGCCATCGCCAGTTGCTCGGCCACTCGGTTTTCCGGGTGTGCCTGCCAGCGGGCCAGGGTGTATGCCAGTTGCTCGGGTTGTTCCGACAAGCTTCCGTAGACGTCTTTTTCGCTGACCGACGTGTTGCGCAGCGTGGCCAGGCGCGCGCGGGTGTTGTGCATCTTGTCGACCTCACGGATGAGCGCAATGTTGACGGAGCTTTCGCTACGCCCATTGGGCGCGCCCCGTCCCTCCAGGTAGCGCTCTTCATCGCGCAACTGTTGGGTAATCCGTGCCAGTGCATTGTCGATCCATTCATGTTCGCGTTTTGTCGCCAGTGCGCTTCCGCTGATGTGCGCTTCCTGCCAGCGGCGCAAAGTCGCCCAGCAAGCGGGTATGTAGCTGGGGACCATGAAGTGATCACCGGTCTGGATGAGTTGGGCCAGCAATGCCGCACGGTTCGGCAAGCCATATTTTTGCTCGAGGGCCACCTCGCAGGCGGCGTGTTGGGTGATGGTGTCGCACTGGGGCATCCACAGGATCGAAGACCGTTCTTTGCGATCGAATTCCACCGGCAGGAAGTGCCGCAAGATGCCGTGGTGTTCGTAGGGCTCGCCCGTCAAGTTGGTGATACCCGCCACGAACACGGAAAGGCCGACCGGTACGTTGGCGAATGTCAGGGCCAACCCTGGGCCATAAACACCGCTCTTGGTGTTCATCCAACTGCCGGGCACGCTGGGTATCGGGTCGTTGTGATTGACCATTCGGTAATGCACCAGGGCCTCGGCGTTTTTTGTGAAGGTGGCGTCGGCGGCGCGGGGTGCGCCGTAGGTGTAGAGCTGGATGGTGTAGTCGAAGCCCGCTCTGCGTCGCAGTATCTCCGAGAGCAACAGCGCCACGGCTCCTCCCAGGCTGTGACCGCAAATCAGCAGTTTTTGCCCCGCATGAAACCTATCCAGATAGCTCGTCACGAAGGCCGCGGTTTTTTGGGCCGCCCCATAGAACCCTCGATGCACCCGGCCGACACCTTCTTCAAACGGCACCTGAAGCGCGTCCGCGTCCCGCAGGAAGTCGGCGGATTGCTGGGTGCCACGTACTGCGATCAGAACCAGCTCGTCGTTGTGGGTGATGTAGGCCTGGGTATCCGTGCCTTCTTCCTTGTCGGTATCGTCGAGAAAATGGACTTTGGCGGGATGCTCCTGATGTACACCCAATTCCGGATCGTTGACTGCGTAGAGGGCCGGATCGAACGGTACGATCTCCAAGCGTTTGGAGTAGGGCACGTCTTCATACAGCGGGTAGTAGGGTTTTGGTTGTTCCGGATAGAACTCCCCGAGCTCATCGAACTTGGCCAATGCGTCCGCGAACCAGTTGCCCACGCTTGGTTGCTCGGTAAAGTTCAGCGGCGTTTTTATCGGAGCCTTGTCAGGTGTCTGGCCGAAGGGGCAATAGGTCAGGGTCGACATGAGCGCCAATTGGTACAAGTTGAGCGCGCAGAATTCGGGAGCGGTGGACAGCATGGGCCGCAAGGCGCGTAACGGACGAACTTCCAGGACTGTGTGTATTTGCGGCATCAGCGTTACGCCGAGTTTGCCATGCTCGCCCATCAGCCGCGCCGGCCCAGCCGGAAGCGGGTAATGGCGGTACACCTCTGGGGGCAAATGCGCGACGTGCTTGACCAGGTGCCGTACTTCCACTTGGAAGAAGTCGTCGGCGCAGGCTTGCGCGGGATTTTCCCGGGTGCGTGTGGCGTTCGGGTTCAGGTAGCGGGTTTGCTCGGCGCGGACTTGTAGTTCGGTGATTTGGAGGGGGTAGTGTGGTCGCTCCGCAACACGAACATAAACTTTTTCATGACCGTGATATTTCTCCTCGAAAAACAGCGCAATTGGCCCCGCAAAATGATTGATGATCTTCCCGGTGCCCGTGGCATCCAGGCTGTCACGGTATGTTTGTCCTTCGGAGTCAATAGCGACATAGGTCAACGCCGCATAAGGTTCGCCGGAACCGAACTCATCGACCAGCTGAAAACTAGTCCACTTTCCCCCCACAGGGCAGCTCAGGTTGCGATGGCTCAACCGTGACTCCAGTGCGTTTTTTAATGACGTCATGCGCCAGCCTCCTTATTCGATACAGCTTGGGTAAATGGTGCATTTTTGTCCGTCCGGCATCTGGAATCCGCTGAAGTCCTTGTAGTTACCAAAGCAGTACGCATCTTGATCTTCAAAGTTTTCCCCCATGCAGCGTTTCCAACCGTTCGGCACCTTCACCCAAGTGTCTCCAATGGCGGGTTTTTCCTCGTCCGCCAACTTGATCTTCATCCTCACGGTCTTACCCGGTAGCTGATCGAGGGTGTACGCTGAGAAAGGACGCCCACGCCCAAGCTCGCCCTGTGGATTGGTTTTTTTGCAGTCGAGGATTTTTACGATGCGTCGTTTGGGCCCAGCAGTACGGAACAACCACTGGCACTGACCATAAAAGACACCTTCATCCAATTCATTGAAAGCGCCCTTGTACTGCGGCTCCAACTCATCGCGTATGGCAACGACTGCGGAATCTCCGCTTATATCTCCCCAGTCGTTTCCATACGCCGAATTGATTTCCAGCTTGACGCGGTAGATCACCAACGGGCAGCCGCTGACCGTTCTGTATAAGACTATTTCTGAATTCGGCTGGTAACTTTTCCGCCATTCCAGGTTGTACCCGACCTCTGTATTTCTGCCGCCCGGTACGGTGCAGGTCTGCCCTTTGGCGGGCACGTACACCGCAACGGCTTGGTAGGCAAAGCCTGGCGGCAAATCAGCGGTAAAGATAAAAGTATTCGCTTGTTTGTTGGCGCAACCAACGATTAACGCCATGGAGCAACCCAAGCCTGCGTTACGCAACAGCGCATGTATTTTTGAGTGGGACGTAGTCACGGGATGGGCCTTATTCCGTACAACCTGGATAAATGGTGCATTGCCGGCCGTCTGGCATTCGAAAACCGCTGAAGTCCTTGTAGTTACCAAAGCAGTACGCATCTTGATCTTCAAAGTTTTCCCCCATGCAGCGTTTCCAACCGTTCGGCACCTTGACCCAGGTGTCTCCAATGGCGGGTCTTTCCTCGTCCGCCAACTTGATCTTCATCCTCACGGTCTTACCCGGTAGCTGATCGAGGGTGTACGCCGAGAAAGGACGCCCACGCCCAAGCTCGCCCTGTGGGTTGGTTTTTTTGCAGTCGAGGATTTTTACGATGCGTCGTTTGGACCCAGCAGTACGGAACAACCACTGGCATTGGCCATAGAAGGTACTTTCACCCGCTTCGCTGAACGTGCCTTTGTATTGCGCTTCCAGCTCATCGCGAATCACGACGTTGGCTGAGTCTTGACTGATATCCCCCCAATCCTTGCCATAGGCGGAGTTGATTTCGAGCTCAATGCGATTGATCACCAACGGGCAACCCATACGGGTTCGGCGAATAACGATTTCGGAATCGGGTTTGTATGCCTTGCGCCACTCCCTGTTGAACACTGGCGCCTTGTTATATCGGGTCTCGACGGTGCAGGTTTCCCCTGGGGCGGGCACGTAGTACACCGCCGCTTGGTAGGCAAAGTCAGGCGGTAAATCTGCCGTAAAGGTAAACGTGTTCGGCTGTGTGTTGGCGCAACCTGCCGTTATCGCCAGGCCGCTCAAACTTGCGATGCGCAAAGCCTGTTTCATAGCGGCGCGTCTCCTCGCCAAACCGCTGCCATAAGGCGCACCCGTTCAAAATGCTCGTCGGGGCTTTCATCTGATCGTACTTGCCAATACGGCGCCAGCGACTGGTCGGGTGCTTGCAAGTGCTGGGTCAGTAAAAACTCCAACTGCTCGGGCGCCTGCCAGTGCCAGGCCTCGGCCTGATCGAGCGTGACGCGCAACCACGCCACCGGGTCCTGTTGCTCGGCCAGTGTGGCGAAGGCCTGGACATGCTCGGCCAACAGGAAGCGACGGGCATTGAGCAGGCGTGTCTGCATCGCTTGCTGCGGGGTCACAGGCACCTGCAGCCAAAGAGGCGGATCGGGCACCGGGTATGTCCCAGGGGCCGGGTTATAGGTGCTTGCCCAGCGAGTGCCCTGCCAATAGCAGACACTGATCGCTGGCCCGAGGTAGGCCGGATAGGCTTCAGCGGGCAGGTGCTTGAGCGCGCGGGCCAGGACACGGTTGTCATGGAAGCGGTACAACGCCTGATGGGGGCGCTCTCCGATGATCAGCCGTTTACGCCAGTGCTCCACCAGCGTAGGCAGCTCGCCTATGGGAAGGCTGGCAAGCCACCCCCAGTGGCTGTCCGGTCGATCGAGCAATTCATTGATGTGTTCGTCGTCGGGCCGATCGAAGGTGAAGACAAAGGGGCCGGCGTCAGCGAGGTCAGCAACCAGCGTTTGGCCGTACACGCTCAGGTATTGGTCGGAACGACTGTTCTTGAGCAATGCCTGGCGAGTGTGGCGTTCATTTTCTGAGTCCAGGGCGAGACACAGGGCGTGGCCGAGGCGTTGCTGTTCGATCAACCATTGATGGGGGAGTGAGCGAGTCATGCGACGGCGCCTTCCGTTGGGCAGAGACCCTCGCGGCAGGCCTCGCAGATCGGACAGAAGTCCAATCCCGCTGCTTTGCTGGCCGTTATCAGAGCGCGTTGAGTGGGGGCGAGTACTGGGGCTGGAGCCGCCAAGGGATCGGTCAAGCCTGGCGTAAATGATGAGGCGGTGGCGCCGGCCATGGGGGCGCCACCGAGCTGGATTTCACTGCTGCTGTAGATGCCACTGTGGTCGATCAAGATGTGCTGGCCCCCGGCTTTCAAACTGAGGGATGCACCTGCTTCAAGGACCACATGAGCGCCGGCCTTGATATGTATTTGCTGCCCGGCCTCGACGGTCAGTGTCTGATCGACACGGGTATGGCGGTTGGCGACGCGCAGGTAGTCATCGCCTTCGACCTGGACCGTACGGTCGGCGGCGGTGGTCCGATGTTCCTCGGCGTGCAGGACGGTGATGCTGTTGCCCTTGATGGTCTCCCGCCGCTCGTTGCCGATCTCCAGCCGGCTGTCATTTTCGATCTTTTGTTCCATGTCACGCTGGGCCCGCAGATAGATCAGCTCCTGACCGGCGCGGTCTTCCAGGTGCAGCTCATTGAAGCCTTTGCTGCCCGGCGAGCTGCAAGAACGAAACACGGTGCGGGTCTTGTGCGCAGGCAACGGGTAGGGCACAGCGTTGGCGCTGTTGGTCAGGCATCCGCTGATCAGGGGCTTGTCGGGATCGCCTTCCATGAAGCTCACCAATACCTCCATGCCCACCCGCGGGATCGTCAGGCCCCCGTAGCTGTTGCCCGCCCAATTGGAGGCGACTCGCAACCAACAGCTGCTGTCATCGTCGAAGTGCCCCGCCCGATCCCAGAAAAACCTGACCTTGACCCGGCCATACGGGTCGCAGTGGATCTCTTCACCCTTGGGCCCTGTGACGATTGCCGTCTGGCTGCCCGATACGCGTGGTTTTGGGTAAACCCGCTGCGAACGAAAGATCGCATCCCAAGGCGTGGCAACGAAGTGATTGCGATAGCCCTGATTGAAGTGCTCTTCAGCCTTGCCAGTGTCGCTGGGGGTGATTTCCTCCAGCACCTGCGGTTGTTTGCCTTCGTGATGCACTTCGGTCAGGAGCCATAGATCATTCCATTCCTGGCGAGGGTGCCCGCTCAATGTCAGGAAGTGCCCCGTCCTCAGTGCCGGCTGATCACTTTTTCCTTCCGCCTGGCAGTAGTCGGCGCGATGGCGTTCCAATGCCCGCCGGCTCAATAACCTGCCGCGTGTTTCCTGGGTAAAGTCGCCCGGATAATCGTAGGCCTCCAGGTCGGGTTGGATCTTTTCGACGTCGGGCTGACAGCTGCTTTCCAGCAGGAATGTCGCCTTCTCGAAATCGTAATCACGGCGCGTGACGCGGCTGGTCCGGGTTTCCAGTCGCAGGCCAAATCGATGGATGACCGGTTCGTCGTCAACCATGCCGCTGCCGAGTTTATAAACGGTGCGGTGCTCAAGCCGGGGAAATACGGTCTGGTCATCACCAAATACCAGATGATGTCCCGACTCACTGTGCTGGAAGTGATAGTGCAGTCCTTCTTCGTGACACAGGCGTTCGATGAAGTGCAAGTCGGATTCGTGATACTGCACGCAGTAGTCACGTGGCGAATAACTTGCACTCAACTGGAAACGATGGGCATCGGCGAGAATGCCGTGCTCCTTGAGGATCGACGTAATGATCTGCGGAACACTGACGTGCTGGAAAATGCGCTGGTTGGTGCGGTGTTCCAAGTAAGCCAAGCGTGGAACAAGTTTTATCTTGTAATGCGTCAAGCGTTGGCCGATGTCGCCATGTACAACACGATAGATCAGCCCGTGAACGCCGCCTCCCTGTTTGTTGAATGCAAGAAATGCCTGCTGGTTTAGCAAATTTTCCAAATCCATATCGCGTTGTTCGCTGACGAGCTCGATATCGAACGAATAAGGCGTGCTGATGGCTTCGCGGCCTTCGAAGGACGTCACTTGGAGGTCATGTTCGAGGTCAGGAATGATGAGATGAAAGTTGCACAAATCAGGGGCGTGGAACATTCGCGGGTCCTTGGGCGTTGGCTTTGACTCCTGATCACATTGAAGCAGTCTTGATGAGGAAACGCGCAAAGACTCGTAAAAAAAGAAAGGGATGTAGGAGTTTCCTTAGCAGCAAGTAGGAAGTGTGAATGAAATAATTTGAAGTTATTTTCAGCGGGCTCGATGGGGAGTTCGAGCTTGACAAAAAAACTCAGCTTGGAATTTTTTGTGAAGGTAAATTTTTTGAAAAAAAAAGAAAAGTCCTACTTT
Source organism: Pseudomonas brassicacearum (assembly GCF_918698105.1). Taxonomy (GTDB): domain Bacteria; phylum Pseudomonadota; class Gammaproteobacteria; order Pseudomonadales; family Pseudomonadaceae; genus Aquipseudomonas; species Aquipseudomonas brassicacearum_F. Next base: position 201,889 of record NZ_CAKKMI010000001.1, read on the forward strand.
TTTATTTTTATAACCTTGGCATTCTTCGCTGCGTTCCGCTGGTTGGGGCGGCGTGAGTATTTGGAGGGGTTGATTGTATTTGGCGAAACTTCCTACAAGTGAAACCGAATATTTACCTTGAATAACCATGTCGTCAAAACCGCCATGTAACAAACTGAATTTCTTAACAGGGTCGTGAATGTCTTATTCCGGAAAACTGTCCGCCCATTATCTGGCTCTCGCCACAACACCCATCTCCAAAGAGGGTTTTGCGGGTGCGGACGTGCGTTTTTCGAATGAATACGAGGCGTTGGAAAGCGAGCTGGGCAAAGCCCAGTCAATGCATGAAAACGGCCACGTCGACTGGCTGAAGATCCGTGAAGGAAGTGAAGCGCTGTTGCGTAACCAGTCGAAGGACTTGCGGGTGGCGGCCTGGCTGGTTTGGGCGCTGTATCAGCGTGAGTCTTTCCAAGGGTTGCTGGCAGGTCTCTGTCTTTTGCATCACTTGTGTAAAAACCATTGGACTGACATCCATCCGGCTAAAAATCGAACCCGCGCCGCCGCCATCAATTGGTTGGTGCCGCGCCTGGAGCAGGCGTTGGGCGATGACATTGCGATCAAGGAGCAGTTGTCGCTGTTCCGCCATCTGACAGAACAACTCGAAGGACTCGATACCGTTTGCACCGCCCACTTGGGTGATGACGCGCCTCTGCTGCTCCCGCTGTGTCGGCGCCTCAACACGATGATCCAGCGTGCCGCAGACAACCTGCCGCAGGCGGGTGCTATTGGAACGGTCGTGGCCCAAGTGAAGCAAGTTGCCACCCAATTGCTCACGCCTGGCGCTCCTATCGAAAGCGAAAAAGAAGCTTACAAGGCCCTGCGCGCCCAGCAGGAAAACGCGGGGTCGTTATGCATCTGGTGGTTCAAACAAAAAGCAACCGACGTTCGGGCCCTGCGCCTGAATCGTACTTTGACCTGGCTGACCATTGACACCATGCCCGAGCGCAACGCCGAGCAGATCACGCAGTTGCGTGGACTGCCTGCGGACAAACTCAAGGCTTATCAGGACCGTCTCCACCAGGATGATTACGCGAACCTGCTGCTGGAGATCGAGACCAGTCTGGCGAAGGCACCCTTCTGGCTCGATGGCCAGAGGCTTGCCTGGGAGTGCCTCCAAGGGTTGGACGCCGAGTTGGCCATGCATGAAGTGGAGGTCCATTTCGCGCTATTCATCCAGCGCCTGCCCGGCATTATCGAATTGCGCTGGCATGACGGTACGCCGTTCGCCGATCCGGCCACGCAGGCCTGGATCGCGTCCCAGGTCATGCCTCATCTGCAAAAAACCGGTGCGGCGCCCGATATCGATACCGCCCACAACGATGCGCCTTGGGAGCTGACGCTGGAAGAGGCCCAGTCGATCCTGCCCAAGGATGGCCTCAAACCCGCCGTCCAGTTACTCAGGCAAGGCATGCAAAACGCTCTTGGGGCACGCGAGTGTTTTCTCTGGCGGTTCGCGATGGCTCGCTTGTGCTTCTCGGCGAGGAAATACGAACTCGCCAAAGTCCAGCTGGAAGCCCTCGACCAAACGCTGCGACATGCAGGCTTGAATACTTGGGAGCCCACCCTGGAGTTGCAGGTACTGCATTTGTTGCATAGCTGCTGCGAGTTATTGCCTCAGAACCACGTTGTACGCGAGTGCAAGGAAGAGACCTATCGCAGGTTGTGTCACCTCGACCTGGAACGGGTCATTGAATAGGCCTCAGGGTCCAAAATTGTAAGGAGAAAGTCATGGCCAAAGACGGCTCGATCGCCCCCAAGGAGCGCATCAACGTCACCTTCAAGCCTGCCACCGGCGGTGCCCAGGAAGAAATTGAACTGCCGTTGAAACTATTGGCGATCGGTGATTACACCCACCGCAGGGATGAACGCAAGATCGAGGACCGCAAGCCGATTGGCATCGACAAGATGACCTTCGACGAAGTGTTGGCCAAGCAAGAGCTGAACCTGACCCTGAGCGTACCGAATCGTCTCCAGCAAGAGAGCGAAACTGAAGAGTTGGCTGTACAGCTGCGCGTGAATTCGATGAAGGATTTCAACCCGGCGAGCCTGGTCGAGCAGGTGCCGGAGCTCAGCAAACTGATGGAACTGCGCGACGCCCTGGTGGCGCTCAAGGGGCCATTGGGGAACGCGCCGGCATTTCGCAAGGCCATCGAAGGCGTACTCGGCAATGACGATTCCCGCCGCCGCGTACTGGATGAGCTGGGTCTGAACACCACAGCGAAGAACACTTGATTCTTTCAGCCAAGGAAGCCGAAACATGAGTACCCCTGCCGTAAAGCAGCAAAGCCAGGACAACGCTGATTACAGCATTCTTGAGAGCATCATCGCCCAGACTCGCCTGACCCCGGACGATGACGCCTATGACATTGCCAGGCGAGGCGTGTCTGCGTTCATCGAGGAGCTGCTCAAGCCGCAAAACAGCGGCGAGCCAGTCAAGAAAGCCATGGTTGACCGCATGATCGCCGAGATCGACGCCAAGCTCAGTCGCCAGGTGGACGAAATCCTCCATCACCCGCAATTCCAGGCCTTGGAGTCGGCATGGCGCGGTTTGCAGTTGCTGGTTGACCGCACCAACTTCCGCGAAAACATCAAGATAGAAATGCTCAACGTCTCCAAGGACGATTTGCTGGACGACTTCGAGGATTCGCCAGAAGTCATGCAATCAGGCCTGTACAAGCATATCTACACCGCTGAATACGGTCAGTTCGGTGGGCAGCCGGTGGGTGCGGTCATCGCCAACTACTTCATGTCGCCAAGCTCGCCGGACGTGAAGTTGATGCAGTACGTGTCCAGTGTCGCCTGCATGTCCCATGCGCCATTCATCGCCGCGGCCGGTCCGAAGTTCTTTGGCCTGGAAAGTTTCACGGGTCTGCCGGACCTCAAGGACCTGAAAGACCACTTCGAAGGTCCGCAGTTCGCCAAGTGGCAAAGCTTCCGTCAATCGGAAGATGCTCGCTATTTTGGTTTGACCGTACCGCGCTTTCTGTTGCGTACTCCCTACGATCCGCAAGAGAACCCGGTCAAGTCATTCGTCTACAAGGAAACCGTTGCCAACAACCACGAGCACTACCTGTGGGGCAACACGGCATATGCGTTCGGCACCAGGCTGACCGACAGCTTCGCCAAATTCCGCTGGTGCCCGAACATCGTCGGTCCTCAAAGCGGTGGCGCGGTTGAAGACCTGCCGTTGCACCACTTCGAAAGCATGGGTGAGATCGAAACCAAGATCCCGACCGAAGTACTGGTGTCCGACCGACGCGAATACGAATTGGCCGAGGAAGGCTTCATCTCCCTGACCATGCGCAAAGGCAGCGACAACGCCGCGTTCTTCTCCGCCAGTTCCGTGCAGAAGCCGAAGTTCTTTGGTAACGGCGCCGAGGACAAGCATGCCGAGCTGAACTACAAGCTGGGTACCCAGTTGCCCTACATGATGATCGTCAATCGACTGGCTCACTATTTGAAGGTTCTGCAGCGCGAGCAATTGGGGTCATGGAAGGAGCGCACGGACCTTGAGCGTGAACTCAACAACTGGATCCGCCAGTACGTGGCCGACCAGGAGAACCCGAGCGCCGAAGTGCGTGGCCGCCGTCCGCTGCGAGCAGCGAAAATCGTTGTCAGCGACGTTGAAGGTGAGCCAGGTTGGTATCGCATAGGCCTGAACGTACGGCCTCACTTCAAGTACATGGGCGCCGATTTCACGCTGTCGTTGGTTGGCAAGCTGGACAAGGCGTAGGCGCGCTCATGATGTATGGCAGCCTTTTCGAGCGCCTGGCCGGTGATTCAGACAAGCGCGCGGGTTTGAGTCGTGAGATGTGTGTCGTGACATCGGTGGCTGCGCATCTGGCCAAGATGCTCAGCACCCGGGCGGGTAGCGTGCAGACGCTATCCGATTATGGGCTACCGGATCTCAACGACATGCGCTTGAGCCTGCACGACGCAGGGAGCCAGGCCCGCAAGGCGATCGAGGCGTTCATCAAGGCCTACGAGCCACGCCTCAGGAATGTCTGTGTCGTTTCAATACCCAGTCATGCCGATCCGCTTCGCCTGTCCTTCAGCATCGACGCTTTGCTGGATGTGGAGGGGGTCAGGCGGCAGGTCAGCTTTTGCGCCTGCCTGGACGCCAGCGGTCAGGTCAAGGTCAGACAAGGATAGCCATACATGTCGTTCAATCATTACTACCAGAGCGAGCTGACGGCACTGCGCCAACTGGGTCGACGTTTCGCCGAGCGCAACCCGGCGTTGGCCCCCTTTCTGGGGCAGCCCGGACGGGACCCGGATGTGGAGCGGCTGCTGGAGGGGTTTGCATTCCTGACTGGCCGGCTGCGCCAGAAGCTCGATGACCAATTGCCGGAGCTGAGCCATTCGCTGATGCAGTTGCTGTGGCCGAACTACATGCGGCCGCTGCCGGCCTTCAGCATCTTGCAGTTCGATCCGCTGCAGCGGTCCGGCCCCGCACTGCGGGTGGAACGTGATACACCAGTCGAAAGCAAACCCGTGCAGCAGGTGCGTTGCCGTTTCCTGACGTGCTACCCAACCGAGGTGCTGGCGCTTGATCTGACCAGGTTGAGTTACTCAGTAAAAGGGGAAGGGTCACTGTTGAGCCTGCGCCTGGAAATGTGTTGCGACGGACATCTGGGTGAACTGCAACTGAGCCAATTGCGTCTGCACTTGACCGGCGAGCGTTACATCAGCCAGATGCTCTATCTCAGCCTTTTGCACAATCTTGAAGGTATCGAGCTGATCCCGCTGGACGCTGCCGGCGGGGCCCTGAGGGCTGCGGATGGCAGCCCCATGATGTTCAGGATCCCAGCTGATCGTGTCCAGCCGGTAGGGTTTGCCGAAGAAGAAGCGCTGATCCCGTATCCGCTGAATACCTTTCGCGGTTATCGCTACCTGCAGGAATATTTCGCTTTCCAGGACAAGTTCCTGTTCGTCGACGTCAATGGCCTGGACGTGATAAAGACTGCGCCCCCCAGCAGCGTCGAACAGATGCGGGGCCTGGAGCTGCGCTTCGATATTGGCAAAAGCGGTATCCAGCGGATGCGGCCGACACTGGATAACATAAAGCTGTACTGCACGCCGATCGTCAATCTGTTCAAGCATGACGCCCAGCCAATCCGCCTGGACAGCAAACAGGACGAATACCTGTTGCTGCCGGCCGATCATGACCAGGAGCACTGCGGCGTGTTCTCGGTCGAAAGCGTCACTGGCTGGAACCCCGGTGGCCTGGGTTATCAGGCCTATGTGCCGTTCGAATCCTTCGAGCACGATTCAAGCTTCGATGTGCCCCACAGCCGACCCTACTACAGCGTTCGCCAGCGTCCTTCATTGCTGCACGGTGGCCTGGACACCTGCCTGAGCTTCGGGGTCCGGCACACTCATCCCCATGAAACCCTGTCGATCGAGTTGATGTGCACCAACCAGAACCTGCCGCGCCAGCTCAAGCCGGGTGACATCGACCAGCCCGGTGAAAAAAGCCCCGAGTCGCTGAGTTTCCGCAACATCGGGCCGGTCACTTCGAGCTTCGCTCCCCCGCTCAATCGCGATGTCCTCTGGAAGCTGATCAGCAACATGTCACTCAACTACCTGTCACTGGCGGACGTCAATGCGCTCAAGGTGATTCTCGAAACCTATGATTTTCCGCGCTACTACGACGAGCAGACAGAGAAGGTCAGCAAGCGTTTGCTGGATGGGCTCAAGTCGATCAGGCACCAGCATGTCGACCGCCTGCATCGAGGCTTGCCGGTTCGTGGCTTGCGCACCGAACTGACCATCGACCCCCAGGGCTACATCGGCGAGGGCGACCTGTTCGTCTTTGCTTCGGTCCTCAACGAATTCTTCGCGCTTTATGCCAGCCTCAATTCGTACCACGAACTGCGGGTGAACAGCACACAAGGAGAGGTCTATCAATGGACACCCCGCATGGGCCAGCAGCCGCTTCTATAAGCGTGCTGACGCGAGGGATACGCGAGTACTCGCTATTTCAGGCCGTGTTGTTGGTCATTGATCGGCTGCGCGAGGCTCACCCAGACCTGGATGATGAGGCGCTGTATGACCGGCTGGAGTTCCAGGCCAACCCAAGCTTGGGGTTCCCCGCCAGCGACATCGATCGTGTGGAGTTTTTCGAAGAACACGGCCAGATGCGGGCGCGCCTGGGCATGAATCTGATCAGCCTGGTTGGGGCAGGGTCGCCGCTACCGGCGTTCTATGGTGAGCAGGCCCTGGGGGAGGAGGATGGCAATCCGACGCGTGATTTCCTCGACGTCTTCCACCACCGTCTTCAGCGGCTGATGCTGCCGATCTGGCGCAAGTATCGTTACTGCGCAAGTTTTCAGAGAGGTGCACAAGACCCGTTTTCCGAGCAGTTGTTTGCGCTGATCGGCCTGGGTGGCGAGGACATTCGAAAGGCCAGTCAACTGAACTGGAAGCGTCTGCTGCCGTATCTGGGCCTACTGAGTCTTCGTGCTCATTCGGCGGCGCTGATCGAGGCCGTGCTGCGTTATTACTTCAAGCACGCCGAACTGAACCTTGAACAGTGCATCGAGCGGCGTGTGGTCATCCTTGGCGAACAACGCAATCGCCTGGGGAACGCCAATAGCCTGTTGAGCCAAGACCTGGTGCTGGGTGAACAGGTGCGCGACCGCAGCGGCAAGTTCCGGATCCATATCAGCGAACTGGACTGGCAGCGGTTTCACGAATTCCTGCCCATCGGCATCGGTTACCAGCCGTTGTGCTCGCTGGTGCGATTCACCCTGCGTGATCCCCTCGAATATGACATTCGCCTGGTCCTGCGCCGGCAGGACATTCGTGAGCTGCGCATCGGGGAACAGAACATCTGCCGCTTGGGATGGACCAGTTGGTTGGGACACGAGCGCGCCGATGGCGTGGTGACCCTCGGCAGCAAAATTCATTAGGAATGCATGACATGATCAACGTAGACCTTCAGCAACTGATTCAGGCGTTGGACGCCGAAACCAGAAGCGATCTGGAGCGCTCGGCCGAGCAATGCGTCGCCCGTGGCGCAGATAAAGTCCAGGTGGAAGACTTGATGCTGGGCTTGCTGGAACGTCCGCAGGGGCTTCTCGCGCGAGCCTTGCAAGATGCCCAGGTAAGCGCAGGCGAACTGAGCGCTGCGCTGCAACCACGGATGGAACACAGTGCTTCGCGCAACCCGGTATTCGCCCCAGAACTTGTGCAATGGTTGCAGGATGCACTGCTGGTGGCCAATCTCGAGCTGGGCTGCAGCCAGGTCGGACATGCCGCGTTGATCCTGGCGTTGCTGCGCAACCCGCTTCGCTATGCAGGGAGTGCTTACCAGGCGCTGCTCAGCCGACTGAATGTCGATCGGTTGAAAGATTTCGCCTTGTCGCAACAGACCCAATCGGTCGCCGATCACTCCGCCAAGCCGGGCGATTCCCTGCTGGCGCGCTTTACCCATGACCTGACCCGACAGGCTCGTGAGGGTCAACTCGACCCGGTGCTTTGTCGCGACGGTGAAATCAGGCAGATGATCGATATTCTCGTTCGTCGCCGCAAAAACAATCCAATCGTGGTCGGTGAAGCCGGGGTGGGCAAGACCGCCATCGTCGAGGGGCTGGCGTTGCGCATCGCCGCCGGAGAAGTACCTTCAGCGCTCGAAGGCGTCGAGCTGCTTTCTCTGGATATGGGCCTCCTGCAGGCCGGCGCCAGCATAAAAGGTGAATTCGAACGACGTCTAAAAGGGGTGATCGACGAGGTCAAGACTTCGCCAAAATCCATCATCCTGTTCATCGATGAGGCTCACACCTTGATTGGCGCGGGTGGCAACGCCGGGGGCACCGATGCGGCCAACCTGCTCAAGCCGGCCTTGGCCCGGGGCGAGCTACGTACTATCGCGGCCACCACTTGGACCGAGTACAAAAAATATTTTGAAAAAGACCCGGCACTGGCCCGTCGTTTCCAACCGGTGCAATTGCACGAGCCGACGGTCAGTGAGGCCGTGACCATCCTGCGCGGCCTGGCTCGGGTCTACGAGAACAGTCACGGTATTTACTTGCGTGACGATGCGGTGGTCGCGGCGGCCCAATTGTCGGCCCGCTACCTGGCGGGTCGTCAGTTGCCAGACAAGGCTGTGGATGTGCTGGACACCGCCTGCGCCCGTGTGCGCATCAGCCTGGCCGCTGCGCCGCAAAGCCTGGAGCGATTGCGCGGTGAGTTGGCCGAAGGCGAGCGCCAGCGCCAAGCGCTGCGTCGTGATGCGCAGGCCGGCTTATCGATTGATCTTCAGGCGCTGGAAGCGCTGGAGGTACGCCTGGAGGCCACCGAAGACGAGCGCCGAGCGCTGGAAATCCAATGGACCGAGCAACGCATTCTTGCGGAACGCCTGTTGTCGCTTCGTCAGCAATTGGCCCGCGCACGGGAAGCCGCGGTGGATCAATCCCTCAGTATCGATGCCCTGGAAGCGGCGTTGCATGAAACACACGGCACGTTGGTGGCTGCGCAAGTCCAGGAGCGCCTGGTCAGCTTCGAAGTTTGCCCGCGACTGGTAGCCGAAGTCATCAGTGCCTGGACCGGCCTGCCGCTGGCGCAACTGGCGCGAGAGCATAATTTGAAAGTCGCCAGTTTCGCGACGGACCTGCGTGCTCGTATTCGTGGTCAGGAGCCGGCTGTACAGGCGCTTGATCGCGCGATGCGTGCTGCCGCTGCGGGCCTGAACAAACCCGATGCCCCGGTGGGCGTGTTTCTTCTGGTAGGGCCCAGTGGCGTTGGCAAGACTGAAACGGCGCATGCCCTGGCCGACCTGCTCTATGGCGGCGATCGTTTTATCACCACGCTCAACATGACCGAGTTCCAGGAGAGACATACGGTATCCCGGCTGATCGGCGCACCGCCGGGCTACATCGGTTTTGGCGAAGGTGGCATGCTCACCGAAGCTGTGCGGCAAAAGCCCTATTCAGTGGTATTGCTCGATGAGGTCGAAAAAGCCGACCCGGATGTGCTGAATCTGTTCTACCAGATATTCGACAAGGGCTTGGCCAACGACGGAGAAGGGCGGGAAATTGATTTTCGCAACACCCTGATCCTGATGACGTCGAACCTGGGCAGCGAACGCATCGACGAGTTGTGCGAAAACGGCGCAAAACCAAGTGCTGAACGCCTCGAAGAATCCATTCGACCCCTACTCAGTCAACATTTCAAACCCGCGCTCTTGGCCCGCATGTGCGTGGTGCCGTACTACCCGGTCAGCGGACCGGTGTTACGTGAACTGGTGGAAGTCAAACTCGACCGCCTGGGCGAGCGGCTGCGCCGTCGGCAATTGGGCTTCAGTTATTGCGAACACCTGGTGAACCACCTGGCCGAGCGCTGCAGTCGTAATGACCGTGGCGCGCGACTGATCGACCAACTGCTTGACCGGCACCTGATGCCGCTGGTTGCCGACCGGTTGCTCGCCGCCATGGCCGGTGGCGAACAGCTACGGCATGTACACGCCGTGTTCAACGGCGACGCCAGTCTCGCGTGTGAGTTCTCCTGAGGTGGGCGCCATGTTCAAGAAACTCTCGCAACCGTTGGATTACGCCGAAGCGCTTCTGGCGCAGTTTTCCGACCTTTCGCGCTTGGCGGACGCTGCTGAGCTGATGGGTAAGTTCATCCAGGGCGTCGCGCGGCTCAGTGGCTGTGAACTGGTGCAGCTGTACCTGCTCGATGCCACTCGCACCCGCCTGGAAATGAACACCGAGTGCCTGGAAGGCCAGTTGCAATTTCGTGATCCGCAAAGCCTGCCCTCCGACTACCACGCTGAGCAATTGTTGCAATTTTCCCTGTGCCAGAACCGTGTGGTATGCCTCGGCGCGTTAAGCGACAGCGTGCACGAAACCGGTTTTCTGCCGCCGCAGGCCACACCCTGGCAGTCGCTGCTTTGCGTTCCCCTGGGCGATCCGCAGGATGGGGGCAGGGGCTTGTTGCTATGCGCCAGCAATCAGCACCTCGACCTGCATGGGATCGCTGAGTCCCTGGGACATCTTGGGACCTTCGCACTTGGCCAGATGCAGCTGTTACAGCGCCTGCGCGGTCCCGTCGACGAGTCGGCGCCTGATACCACAAACCTGCCAAGCGCCATCAGTTACGGCTTGATTGGTAAGAGCATGGCCATGCGCAAGACCTGCTCATTGCTCAGTAAAGTACTGCACAGCCCCTATACCGTCCTGCTGCGGGGTGAGACCGGTACCGGCAAGGAGGTGGTGGCCCGGGTCCTCCATGATTACGGCCCGCGTCGATCCAAGGCGTTTGTCGTGCAGAACTGTGCCGCGGTTCCCGAGAACTTGTTGGAGAGTGAACTTTTCGGCTATCGCAAGGGCGCGTTCACCGGGGCCGACCGGGACCGTGCCGGACTGTTTGACGCGGCCAACGGCGGCACGCTGTTGCTCGATGAAATTGGCGATATGCCGTTATCCCTGCAAGCCAAGTTGTTGCGAGTGTTGCAGGAAGGTGAAATCCGGCCGTTGGGATCCAACGTCACTCATCATGTCGACGTGCGCATCATTGCCGCCACTCACCGTGACCTGAAGCAACTGATGGAGGAGGGCAAGTTCCGCGAAGACCTGTATTACCGCCTCGCACAATTCCCGATCCAGTTACCGGCGTTGCGCCAGCGCGACGGCGACATCATTGAGCTGGCGCGGCATTTTGCCGACAAGGCTTGCGCACTCCTGCAGCGTGATCCGGTGCGCTGGTCAGATGCAGCGCTCGATCACCTGGCTGCCTACGACTTCCCGGGCAACGTTCGTGAACTCAAGAGCATCGTAGAAAGGGCCGTACTTTTGTGCGAGGGCGGCGAGCTGCTTGTCGAGCATTTTGCGCTACACATCCAGACCCCAGCCGAGCGGGGCCGCGTGAGCCTGCGTGAGCGGATGGAGCAGATCGAACGTGGCCTGTTGATCGATGGCCTGCGCGAGAGTTCGGGCAACAAGGCGCGTGCCGCCCGTGAACTTGGCTTGCCGCTACGCACGCTGGTCTATCGCCTTGCGCGACTGAACGTTCAGCGTAGTGATTTCAATGATTGATCCTTGCCTTTTTCGTAGCCATTCCAGCTCGACCCTTTCATTTCTGGAGACATTTCGATGCCTGTTTTCCCCTGCCGAGCCGTCCTGCTGACGCTTCTCGTGTCATTTGCCCTCGGCGGTTGTAGTGGCAACTACAAATTCAACGACAGCGGTTATCGCCCCCTGGGTGATCCACAGGCGGTCAATCGCGGTAAGTGATCCAAGGAGCCTTTAATAGATGGATCTTGTTTTCGAAATGCTGAACGCCAACCAGTTCGTCCCTGTACGGCTGTGTCACAAGACCTTCGGGCCGGCCGGCGGAGTGATTGGGCGGGGCGAGGGTTGCCACTGGATGATCCCTGACCGCGACCGCCTGCTGTCCAAGCGTCACGCGCAGGTCAGCTTCCGTGAGGGCGCGTTTTTCCTGACCGACATCAGTGGCAACGGTACGACCCACCGCGAAAGCGGTGCGCGCCTGCCCAAGGGCAAGCCGGTACGGATACAGGACGGAGACACCTACATCATGGGCGAATTCGAGGTCCTGGCACAGTTGGTCGGCGGGTCGTCGAACAGCATGGCCGAAGCCGGTCGTTCGATGCCGGTCGACAGTCTCATTCCGGACGATGCCTTTCTGGAACTCGACCCGCTGAAAGCGCTGGACCAACAGGAGCGGGTCTCGCTGGACATCGATGAGTTGATAAATCCCACTGCCGTACCGCCAGACGCCCTTGGGCGCCCGGATTATGCGCGTATCGACATGGAAAGCCTGCTGTTGCCGGAGTTGGTCGAAGAGCGCGTTGAACCAAGGCCTGCGCCCATCCCGCCCGCCGATGCTATTGATCACCCGCGCGAAAATTTTTGGGAGCGCTTCACTATTGCCTTGGGCATGGATCTCGGAAGCCTTGATAACGAGGCCCGCGAAACCCTGGCGATCAACGCCGCGCTGTTGCTCAAGCAAAGCATCCATGGCTTGCAGCAGAGCTTGCGCACTCGCCCTGAGTTGAAAGGCGAACCGCGCCTGGCCCAGACCTATGAAGAACAGGTTCGTCTGGTTGCCAGCCTGCAAATCGATCACCACGGATGACGTCCATGTCGCACTGCACGATGCACCTATTCAAGACTTTGACGGCGCTGGCCATGATCCTGCTGTTGGGCGGTTGCACCACGCTGTCGCCCTTTTCGACGATGACCAAGCTCAACCTCACCCTGACGGCCAATGATCAGCTCAACCCCGATCTCAATGGGCGGCCATCACCAGTAGTGGTGCGGTTGTTTGAACTCAGGCATCCGGTAGCCTTTGAAAACTCGGATTTCTTTAGCCTCTATGAGCGCGCGAGGGAAACACTGGCCCCCGATCTGGTTTCCAGCGAAGAGCTGGAGCTGCGCCCAGGTGAAACCGTCGAGCTCAGGCTCGGTATCACTGGGGATGGCCGTTACGTCGGCATACTCGCGGCCTACCGAGACCTGCCACACGCCCGCTGGCGCTACACACTGCCAGTGGCGGCGACGCAGTTGACCGAAGCGAACCTGACCCTCGACCAGGATGGGATCGCCAACGCGCTTGAAAGCCAGGCCAAGGTGGATGACCGATGAATCACGATAAAGTCATCTGGCAAGAAGGCATGTTGTTGCGTCCGCAACATCTGCAACACAACGATCGTTACTTCGACCACCAGTTGAAGGTTCGTACCCGGTTGCTGGGCAGTTATGCCTGGGGATTCCTGGCGCTGGAAATCGATCTGCAATTTCTCAACATGGGCCAACTGGTGGTCAGCCAGGCCAGTGGGGTCCTGCCGGACGGCAGTCTGTTCGAGCTCGGAGGCAACACCGAGCCGTTGGCACTGGAAGTACCGTCCAATACCAGCAATACGCCGATCTACCTCGCGCTGCCATTGGTGACCGGCAACCACATCGAGTCCCGTCGTCCGGAGCAATCTGACGTGCTGGCGCGATACACCATCTACGACGCGCAGGTGACCGACTCCAACGCCGGAGATTCGGGCGGGAGCCAGATCAGTTGCGGTCGACCGGACTTGCGCCTGCTGTTGGGCGAGCAGCAGAGCGACCATGCGTTTGTGAAGCTCAAGCTCTGTGAGGTGCTCGATACCACGGCCGATGGGGTGATCAGGCTCGATCCGGACTTTGTGCCGACCTTCATCCAGGCCCGCTCATCCCATTATCTGCTGTCGTGTCTCAAGGAGATCATCGGCATGCTTGCCCATCGGGGTGAAAGCCTTGCCGAGCGGATCCGTTTCAATGGCAAGGCAGGTGGTGCGCAAGTCGGCGATTTCATGATGCTGCAACTGATCAACCGTAGCGAACTGTTATTGCGTCATCATCTGGACGTGGAGCAAGTACATCCCGAAACGCTCTACCGAACGCTACTGGCCCTGTTGGGTGAACTGGCGACGTTCTCCAGTGACAGCAAGCGCCCACCACTGACCAACCGCTACCAGCACAGCGACCAGGGCGCATGTTTTCGAAGCCTGATGCAAGCGATCCGCCAGGTGCTGTCGATGGTGCTCGAGCAGCATGCTATCGAGCTGCCATTGCAGACGCGCCAATATGGAATCACCGTCTCGCCGATGCAGGACCTCACCCTGCTGGATACGGCTTCATTCGTATTGGCGGCGAGTGCCAACTGTGACAGCGAAGAGCTGCGCCATCGACTGCCTTCGAATCTCAAGGTTGGCTCGGTGGAGCGCATCCGCCAGTTGGTCAACCTGCATCTGCCCGGTATCAAGATCAGGCCTCTGCCCGTGGCTCCGCGGCAGATCGCATTCCATGCCAACAAAACCTATTTCATCCTGGAGCCCAGCTCCGAAGACCTGGCACAACTGAAGCGCTCGGCAGGCTTTGCGTTCCATGTATGCGGTGATTTCGCCGAGCTTGAACTGAACTTTTGGGCCATCAGGAATTGAACGAAATGGATAAGGAAAATTCCCAGGACGAAACAACCGTCCTGCTCGACCACCATGGACAACGTCCTGCTTCCGGGCCCTTGACCGACGCGGCTGCGCCGCCGCGTTTCGAACAGCTGCAAGAGCGAATGATCTACGCCGCGCACCTGCCGCGGTCCGAGGCCTTCAATGTCAGCCTTAATCCGCTGGTTGCGGCGGCGTCCGGGTTGTTGTCGCAAATGGTGCAACTCAAGCACGGTCGTGAACGCGAGGATCTGCAAGCCCTTAAAGGGGAACTGAGGCGAGGCCTGGAGCAGTTCGAAGCCTGTGCCTTGCAGAGCGGGGTTGAAAACAGTCAGTTGATCGCGGCGCGCTACGTGCTCTGCTCAGCAATCGACGAGGCGATCGTCACTACACCGTGGGGCCATGGAGGTGGATGGTCACAGATAAGCCTGCTCAGCACTTTCCACAACGAAACCTTCGGCGGCGAGAAGGTTTTTCAATTGATTGAGCGCTTGTCGAAAAACCCCATCAAGCACCTGTCGATGCTTGAATTGTTGTACCTGTGCCTGTCCCTGGGCTTCGAGGGCAAGTATCGGGTGCAGACCCGTGGGATGCTCGAGCTCGAAAGCCTGCGCGACGCCCTGTACCGGCTGATTTGCCAGACACGCGGCGACACCCCTCGTGAACTGTCGCCCCACTGGGAAGGCTTCGAAGGCGCGCGACGCAGCCCGGTGCGCATTGTCCCGGCCTGGACGGTGGCGTTATTTACGCTGGTCTGCCTGGGGGTGATGTACTCAAGTTTCGCCTGGGTCTTGGACGAGCAACGTCGAAGCGTATTGCAACCTTATCAATCAGAGCCGTTAGCTGCTCAGCCGCTGCCGTAGACAGGGACGTGTCATGAAATTGCTTTTCAGGAAAGCCGGCGCCTGGGTGCGCCAGACGTGGATTTGGACGCTGTTGGCGGTGCTTTGTATCGCGTTGCTGGTGTGGTTCGCCGGGCCACTCCTGGCCGTCAATGACTACAAGTTCTGGGCAAGCCCGACGGCGCGGTTGCTGACCGTCAGCGTGCTTCTGCTGGGCTGGGGCCTGGCCATGGTTTTCGTCAATGGGCGCGCCGGCTCAAGCGCGAACCTCCAGCAAAACGGCCCCGAGCAGGCTCGGGCCCTGCATCAGGCCAGGATTGATGATGAGCAGTGCGAAGTGCGCTCGCGCTTCAAGCAGGCATTATCCACGCTAAGGTCCTCGAGCCTTTATCCCGGCCGCAGCGAACGCTGGCGCAACGATCTGCCGTGGTATCTGCTGATCGGCCCGCCTGCCAGCGGCAAGACCAGTCTGCTGGATTGCTCGGGCCTGGAGTTCCCTCTCGACAGGCCTGAGCGCAGGCCAATTGGCGACACCTCGGGTACTCGTTATTGCGATTGGTATTTTGCCGAGCACGCCGTGCTGGTCGACACTGCCGGGCGCTACCTGACCCAAACGGACAGTGAGGTCGACAGCAGCGCCTGGGCCGTATTGCTTGAACGGCTGCGCAAGCGTCGCCGCAGTCGTCCGTTGAGCGGTGTACTGGTGACGGTACCGACCGAGGTCCTGTTGCTGGGCAGCGAGGACGAAGTGACCACGCTGGCCCGCCAGATTCGTGGCCGCTTGCAGGAACTGCAAAGACGACTGCACATCGATGTCCCGATTTACCTGATCCTGAGCAAAGCGGACGGCGTACCGGGTTTCAATGAGTTCTTTGATTCGTTGACTGGCGAAGAAAACGACCAGGTATTGGGTGCGAGTTTCAGTCGGGACCAGCGTGGCAGTGACGTGGCTGTGCTACGTGCCGAGTTCGAGGCGCTGCTGCATCGCCTCAACAGCCAGGTGATCATGCGCATGCATCAGGAGCGCGACCCTCTGCGTCGTAGCTGCATGCTTGATTTCCCTCACCAACTGGGACAACTCAGCACCGGCCTGTGTCTGCTGGTCGAGCAGGCGTTTACCGGCAGCGTCGGTACGTTGCGGGGTTTCTACCTGACCTGCGCATCATCGCCAGGCCGAACCAATACCGCGCCTGGTGGGCGCTCGCGGTTCATTCATCACTTGATCAGCCGGGTGATTTTTCCGGAAGCCGATCTGACCGATCTCGTGCAGCACGAGCGCCGTCGTCTCCATTGGGGACAGCGAGCCTTGTATTTCGGGGCGCTGACGGTCATTGGCGCTTGTGGGCTGTTGTGGGCGAATGGTTTTTCAGCCAACCACGAACGTCTGGACAACTTGCGTACGCTGGCGCAACGCTGGGATCAGCAGCAATCGGCCAAGGTGACAGGGGATGACTGGACCGCGATGCTCGAGTCCCTGGATGTCCGTTTCGAGGCCACCCAGGTTTTCCCACCCGACAGGGCGGTGCCTTTGCATGAACGCGTCGGCCTGTACCAGGGCGACGCGAGCAACCCTGTGGTGAACGACGCCTACGAACGTGAATTACAGGCGCAATTGCTGCCGCAGGTTGCCCAGAGACTGGAAGCGCATGTCCGCAACAATTGGCATGACCGTGAGCAACTGCTCAACAGCCTGCGCGCGTACTTGATGCTGGGCCTGCAAGAGCGCCGCGATATTGCCTGGCTCAAGGAATGGCTGGCCAACGAAGGGTCGCTTCGTTACCCCGGCAACGCGGCGCTACAGGACGGCCTGAATGCGCACTTCGCGCGCCTGTTGGAGCTGCCCTTCGTCCATGCGCTCAACGAGCCGTTGGTGGCCCAGGCCCGGGAAGCCTTGCGCCGTGAGTCCCTGGCGGCTGTCGTGTACAGAATGCTGCATGAACAGGCCAGCCATCTGCCGCAATACCGCCTCAGCCAACACCTGGGCTCGCAAGGTGGGTTGCTGGTCGGCACCGATCGTGTGATTCCCGGTTTCTATACCCGCCAGGGTTACGAACGCTACTTTTCGGTTCAAGGCACGGCCCTGGTCACCGAATTGCTGCGGGACAACTGGGTGCTGGGTGAAGGTGAGGGCCTCAGCGGCATGGACATGCGTCGCTTGATGGTCGAACTCGAACAGCTGTATTTTCGTGATTATGCCGACCACTGGAGCGAAGCAGTCGGCCAGGTTGCCCTGCAAACCATCAGCAATGCGGGTCAGGGCGCCGAGCAGCTCGCGGGGCTGACCTCGGCTCACTCGCCGATTCTGCGAATGCTGGTGCAAGTGCGCGAACACACTCGCATCCAGGCTGTTGCCGAGCAAATCGACGACCTGACGCAAGCGCCAGGGAACGGTGGACATGCCGTTACAAAACTCGCCGCGGTGGCTGGGAAAGCCGCTGTGTCCTTGACCGAAAATCTGCCGGACACCGCGCAGAAATCCTTGCGGCGGCGTTTCGAACCGCTGCATCGCCTGCTGGACCCGGACAATGGTCCGACGGCTGACCTGGTCCAGGCCTTACAGGCCCTTGATGAGGTGCAACTGCAACTGGCGAACCTGGCCCGGGCCAGTGCACCGGAACAAGCAGCGTTCGAGCTGGCCAGGCACCGAATGGGCGGTCAGCGCGATGCGTTGAGTCACCTGCGCAGTGCGTCCGCCCGTCTACCGCGTCCGGTCAATGCGTGGTTCAACGTGCTGGCCGAGGACAGCTGGCGTTTGGTGCTCAACGACTCGTACCGCTACCTCAACCAGCGTTATCAGAGCGAGCTGTACAGCTTTTACGGCAAGGCAATCAACAAGCGATATCCGTTCAGTGCCCACAGTGCCAGCGACGTCGCACTCAATGACTTCCGAGAGTTCTTCAAGGACCAGGGCATCGTCGATCGATTCTTCGACAATTACCTGCAACCCTTCGTCAGCGGTCCTGCGGGACACTACCGCCTGCGCAGCATCGACGGTCAGAGCTTGCCGATGTCCCGGGTCTATCTCGATCAGATGGCAACCGCGCACACCATTCGCCGGAGCTTTTTCGCCGAAAACCCGACCGAGCCAAAAGTGCAGTTCAAACTTGAGCCGTACACCCTGGACCCGACGGTAAGCCGGGCTGAATTCCGTTTCGGTGACCAAATGCTTGAATACCGCCACGGTCCGATCCTGCCGGTAGCGTTTACCTGGCCAAGCGACGCGCAGAATGGCCGAACCGCCCTGGTGCTGGACAAAATGGTTGGGCGAGGCGTGGGCATCGAGAAAAATACCGGTCCGTGGTCGCTGTTTCGGTTGTTCGACCTGATGCAGAGTGAATACCTGACCGGGCGCGATGTCCGCGTATTGAAGGCGGACCTGGGTGGCCTGCGCGCCAACTATCTGCTGACGAGCCAACGCACGCCGAACCCTTTCGACATGAGCGTGCTGCGCACATTTCGCCTGCCGGTGCAGCTTTGATGGAGGCTGGCCCCTGGTACAGCGCCGCGCGCACGGACCCTGGCAAGACCCGGCCACGTAATGAGGATGCTTTTCTCGACTGCCCACAACAGGGAGTGTGGGCGGTGGCCGACGGGATGGGTGGCCACTGGGGGGGTGAGATTGCCAGCCAGTTGATCGTTGCCAACCTGACGGAACTGCCGCTGTACCGGGACTTGGCTGAACGTTCGAAAGCGGTGCGCCAATGCCTGCGCTGGACCAACCGGCGACTGAGCCAGGAGCTTACTGTCACCGACGATCATCCCGGTATTATCGGCAGCACGGTAGTGGCACTGTTGTTGGAAGGAAACCGCGGGGTCTGCATCTGGGCGGGCGACAGCCGTTGTTATCTGTGGCGCGGTCGGCGACTGTACCAACTGACCAAGGACCATTCACTGCAACAGCAATTGATCGACACGCAACACATCAGTCGCGATGAAGCCTGCGCCCATCCTGCAGCCAAGGCATTGACCCGTGCGGTCGGTGCAGCCCCAGAGTTGACGCTGGAGGTGTTGGAGCTGGACGTTCACCCGGGCGATACATTCTTGCTATGCAGTGACGGCTTGTACCAAGGCCTCGGCGCGCAAGCTCTCGGCAGTGCCTTGGACCTGGCTCCGCCACGTGTGGCGTTGGAGCATCTTTTTGACGACGCTCTGCGTGGCCCTGCGCGGGATAACCTGACGGCCGTGGTGGTCCGACCGTGAATGAAGAGGGTAGCCATCCGGCGTATTCCATCTTCGCCAACGCAGTGCCTGCTGTGACATCCAGCCAGCGTTGCTTCAGCGAAACACCGCACATACTCGCAGGTCGCTATCGCCTTGAACGCTTGCTTGGGGCGGGCGGTATGGGGGTGGTCTATCGCGCGCAGGATCTGCTGCACGAACAATTCGCTGATCCCGATCCGTACCTTGCCGTGAAGATGCTCAGCGAGGCATTCGACGCGTCCCCCGATGCGAGTGCGCTGCTCTACAGCGAGTTCGCCCTGACGCGGCGATTGCACCACCCGAATATTTTGCATCCCTTCACCTTCGAAGTGGATGCAGCCCAACGACGGGCCTTCATCACCATGGAGCTGATGCGTGGCCTGACCTTGGACAAACTGCTTTGCGAACGGCCCCTCGGGTTGCCTTGGCTCGAACTCAAGGCTATCGCCGTGCCGCTGCTCGATGCCCTGGCGTACGCCCACGGTCGTGGGGTACTGCATGGCGACGTGAAGCCCAGCAACATCATGTTGAGCGAAGAAGGCCTGCGCCTGTTCGATTTCGGTTTGGGCCGGGCCGAGGAAGGGCCTTCGCAGCACCTGCCGAACCTGAACCGTGAGCGCCTCAACGCCTGGACGCCGGGTTACGCGGCGCCTGAACTGCTTGAAGGTGAGCCCCTGTCAGCGGGTGCCGATGTCTACGCTGTGGCTTGCGTGCTGTATGAACTGGCGAGCGGCCAACACCCGTTCCAACGCTTACCCGCCACCCAGGCTCGCGATGCCCGGTTGGAACGCGTGCTCAAGGCCCCGCGCAACCTACCCAGGCGTTGCTGGCCCGCGCTGCGGATGGCACTGGCGTTTGAGCCGGGGCAGCGGCGTATGGGGGCGGCTCGGTTGCGTGATGCTTTGGGGGGCGTCTCGTCCTGGTGGTGACATCCCCCTGTTGGAGCTTGCTCGCGAAGGCGGCAGTACATACACATCTAAATCCGCCTCTTTCTCGATTGAAGATGTCGGCGATCCGTGGCGAGGGAGCTTGCTCCCGCTCGGCGGCGCAGCCGTCGTAAATCGGCTGATGCGGTTTGTCTGTAGGAATGCGCCCGCCGTTTTGGGGCGGCTTCGCCACCCAGCGGGAGCAAGCTCCCTCGCCACGGGGTGGTGGTGTAGCGGCTAGCGCGGGTCGACGTTATCCAGCACACGGCTGGCCAGCATCGAACTCAGTTCGATCAGTTGCTGGATGCCGAGGGCGATGTGGCGTCGGGGGCCTTCGAGGTCGAAGGCCAGGTTGCTGATCATCGCGTCGGCCGATGCCAGGTTTTCGCTGAGGTTGGCGAGCAGGCATTCGTTGTCGGCGTTTTTTGCCACGGTGAAAAGCTGGTCCGGTTTGGATGCATCTTCGGATTTTTCCGGTTTCGGTAGCAGGTAGTGATCCAAGACGCGCTTTTCTGCTTCGTCTTGTTTTTTCGTTTTGGATTTAGTGGACGCAGAGGTGCGATCTGCTTCGGGGGGATTCGGTGTAATTTTGAACATGGTGCAGCTCCTTTCGTAAGAGGAACCATCACCGTCTGCCGCCAAGCAGATGGGGTGACGGATTACACAAGGTTGGCGGACCGGAACGAAAGGAACCCGGCATCCCCGAAGGGATCCTTGCGCAACCCGCCATAACATGGGAATGCCAATGCCAGATGCATCGCAATCCTATTGAGGGGCTGTTGCGCCTTTCGAGTATTGGGCCGCCAAGCCCGACCACTGATGGGCAGTGGCAGGGAAACGATAGAACCCACGGGCAAGGCGCACAAGCGGGCGGATTCTGGCGTAGTTGTAGGCAATGGCGCAAGGATTCGTAGCTTGGTGGAAGCGTTGCGCAGGGAGAATAAACAAGCCTTTGTAATGCTCTGGATTGGAGGCGAGGGAGCTTGCTCTCTCTCGATGGTGTAGCGGTTTTTCTGTAGGAATGCGCCGGCCTTTTTGGGGCTGCTGCGCAGCCCAGCGGGGCGGTGCGACGTTTCGCTAAATCCCCTCGTCACAGGTTGGTGGTGTAGCGGTTAGCGCGGGTCGACGTTATCCGGCACTCGGTTCGCCAGCTGTGAACTCCCATTTTCTGAATAGCTAAGCGTAATCAATAAATAAGCGTCAAGAGAGTTCGGTCTCCGACGCCTCATTTTTGTGCCCTGTCTTTTGTCTATCCATGTGCACCGGTAAATATCGAAAGGTGCGCAATTTTTTTATTCCGTTATCAACTCTATCTTTTTGCTATATATCGTTGTGCCGGCCTCAATGCTGTCAATCCTTTTCAGCTGGGTCTCAGCTTGTTTTGCTGCTTCTTCCTTTTTTTTCGCACTGGCTCCGCTTTGTAAAACTGCCTGTGCTTGTTCCAGCTTTGATTTTGCATCGCTCAGCAAAAACTCTCGGGCTTTTGCTTTGGTATTCAATACCTCGATGCACCAAGCCGAGAATTTTATCTGGCCTTCATTCGGATCCGGCAACAAAAGAGCCGACATGCACAGTTGCTGTTCATCATCGGCAAGCACAATTTTGTTAACAATCCCTTCGACCGTTGTTGCTACTTGTTGAAGGTGAGCATCTGATCGTTGGCTGCCCATGCCCGTGGTCTCTATTCTTACCTTGGTTTCGCCATCCACCAGCACGCCTTTTGTTTCGGCTATTGCGCTGTCGATAACGGTTCTATCGTCTTTCAGGTTTTTAATTTTTTCCGCCAAGCCCGATGCGGTTTGATCCATTTCCGACGTATCAGCATTGGCATCCGCTTTTTTTGCATCACTGATTTTTTTGTCTACGGCCGTCTTCTCTGCTTCTAGCGCAGAAATTCTATCGCTGACCTTCTCTCTTTCGGCTCTTTGCTCGGAAAGTGATTTTGTCGCTTCAGCCCGGCCACTTGTCGTGAGGGCTATCGGAGGGGCTTTGACTGTTCCGGTCAGTTGTTCAATTGCCAAGAGGGCGACGGTGTTTTTTTGGAAGCGTCTCATGAGGAGGTCGTATTGAGGGGCGCTTATCGAGCCAGACATGTAGCTTTCACACAAGCGGTAGCCGAAATCACGTAGCAACTGAATGCTTTGCGTGCGTATGCCGGTGAATGCCGCCCCGTCCTGCATGGCGAAAGCCAATTCACCGCTTGCCTTACCTGGATACCCCCCTTTTGCCGCCAACTCATAAGCAAGGGAGGCCATTGCGTCGGGGCTTGGTTCTGCACACACAACCGTCTCTTTCTTTATCTGCTCTTCCCGCACGTACTTTCCGGTCGGGTCGTATTTTTTGGTTATGGTCTCATTGGGGGCGACCAGTATGGCTCTCTGTCGAATATCAACCATGGGGCTTTCCCCACGAGAAATATCAAATGTCCGATAGATACTGTTCAGGTTGGCGCAGCCGGCGATAAACATAATGATGAAAGCTAATAAGGTCCCCTTCATGGCGCATGGCTCCCTTTGCTCGGCGATGATGGCACTTTGGTATAGCTCATGGAATCAATGTTCGCGACCGAGCTGAGCAAAGAATTTTTGGGAGGCCCATCCGTGACGTCTTTTTCTAACAAGCGGGGCCGCTGCGCAGCCCAGCGGGAGCAAGCTCCCTCGCCACGGGATTTGCGCTTAACTTGCGCCTGGTCATTTGTTCGCATGCGTCAGGTCGGACTGCTTGCTTACAGATATTGATTTAGTCGCGGGAGCGCAGATGCATCGTTAGGTATCTACTGGCTGTACAAGATGTTGTAGAACGAGGCTTGCTCATCCTCGATCAAGGACAGATCGTGCCCCGTGGGGACTTTTTCGAACATCGCTTTGTTAACCGCCATCCGACGCATGATGATCACCTCCAGCAATTGACCGAACAGCGCTTCATCACGGACGTAATTTTTCAGCTTTAGAATTTCGCGAGGCTTGTCTTTCAGGACGTGAAAGGCGTAATTCATCACAACCATGTTGGAGACGAACAGGTTCTCCGTTGACTGAAGCGGATTGACCGCATCGATCAAAGCATCAAATATTTTTGGCCTGTCCTGAGCATAGGTGGGCAAAAAAACGTCGGGGTACATAAGCTCGCTGTGACGATCATTGATCGCGAAGCGGTAACGGGTATCGTCGGGCTCGGTGAGTAACATGACTGTGCTTGTTTGAAACGTTTTCAGCGTACTGAGCAGTTCATGCTCTTTCCTGCTGTCGGCTTTGATCGCTTTGTAGACCAGATCAATCACATCCAGAAAAGCCACGGTCCCCAGCCCATCGGTCGCCATCATCAACTGATTGCCCTCGATGCTGAACCGACGATACGCCTCGTCATCAATGCTCAATTCGAAGAGGAGGAACCTGAGCATGTAGTTCCGAAGGCGCGCATCCGCATCCAGGGCGCTGTTCTTCAAGCTGATCAGCTGGATCAGGTAGAAGAAAATGAAGTATTCCTTGTTGGTTCGTTGACGATTGTCGATTTCAAGCAGGTAGCCAAAGCGCGACAGGACCAGGAGGAGGCAGTAGCAGTCTGGCTCTGTGAAACCGTTTTTCAACATGGCTTTTTCGAAAGCGCTGGCGGAAAACAAATCCCGCCAGCGGCTAACGCTGAAGGGAGCGCCATTGTGTTTTCTCGCGACGACGGACAGCAGGGCAGGCTCGTCTTCTTCGTAAAAAACAGCACCCAACGCCTTCGGATACGGCCGGACGTTCAGGAAATTTTCAAGCTTGTATGAGAGAAGATCGAATATGTCCATCTGGCTTTATCCGCAGGTCTTCCATTTTCCGTTCGGGCCTTTCTTCTCGACACGAAAGGACGTAATGGTTTTATTGAATTTATCCAATAATCGGAAACCGATGCCTCTGGCCTTGGGCTCATTCGTCTTGGACAGCACGCCATCTTTCAGGCCCGTCTCTTTATAGTCAACGGTAGAGATGTCCTTGTGGTTATTGAGCATGCTGACCCCTTCGTTATTGACGGTGGCCACTACCCGATACTTTTCATTGCCTGGGTTGAATCCAGGGTTACTGTCCTGGTTGACCCAGACCGCTTTCTCTCCTCGGATATTCGGAACCAAGCCGCCTTTGCCTCCATTGGCAGCCTTGGATGAGACCGTTTCGCTCTCGCCCATGTAGCGGATAATCTCATTCTCTTTGAGCCCCAGCGGGTCGATCCAGGTAAATGGATTCGGTGCGTAGCGATAAAGATTCAGGCTTGCGGCCAGGCCCAACGGGTCGGGCGTGGTGAAGCGGCCTATGTCGGGATCATAGAAGCGGAAGGTGTTGTAGTGCAGGCCTGTTTCCCGGTCCAGGTATTGCCCTTGAAAGCGCAGGTTCTGTTCTTCGATGTAGTACGGCTCACGGACTTCATCGGTGGTGTTGCCCCATACCTGGTAGTGAGCGTGCCATAGCGGATGGCCGTCACTTTCCGTCAAGGTTTGTGGCAGACCATTGGGGTCGTTGTGGTAATAGCGGATGCGTTGATGCTCACCGATGCCGTCGACCCGGGCCAAAGGCTCGTGACTGTCGCCAATGTAGAGGTACAGGCTGGTCAGGCTATTTTTATGTTCCTTGAGTAATTGCAGGCCATCCCAGTCGAAACGCGTGCGGGCGATGAGACGGCCGTTGTTGTCATGTTCGGTTTTCTCGATCCTTCGGCCCAACGGGTCGTAGCGCATCCTGACGATGTTTTCACCGTCGGGTTTTTGCGTTCGAACTTCAACCAGCCGATGATCCGAGTCGTAACTGAAACGCTGCAGGCCATGGCGCCCACTGCGCTTTTCAATCATTCGGCCAAAACCATCGTAGCGATAGTGTTTATCCTGATAGCGCTTGAGTTGGTTGTGCGTAACCCGTCCACCTGTACCGGGTGAACTGTCGAGGAGATTGGCGGCGGCATCGAAGGAAAATGTTTCATTCTGGCCTTGTCGAGTGCCTTGGCTTGCCAGGATCCGACCCGTCACATCGTAGTGCAGCAATTGGCGTTGTTGACCTTTTGGCTGCCGTTCAAGGCGCCCCACCAGGTGGTCGCCAGGATCAAACTCAAAATGGGTTTGATCTGCGGCAGGCATCAACGACGACTGGGTGTGCCGACGTTGGCGGCTGCGTAAGCGCCCGCTACGGTCATACTCACTCCGTGTGCTGATTTGGCCTTGGGTGCGCAGCACCTCTCGATGCAGCCGGTCGCGTTCGAAGTCGCTGATGACGTGGCCGTCGAGGTTGATTTGGTGCAGATGACCACTGCCGTAGTACAGGCGATTGACCCAACGGCCGTCGGGTAGGTGGCTCTGGATCAGGTTGCCGAGTTCGTCGTAATGATGCTTCAGAACGCCTGCTGAACTCTGCTCCTCAGTCAGATAACCCAGCGCGTCATAAGCAAAGCCCAGTCGTTGTTCGTTGCCGTCGTTATCGATGACGGTGGCTTCGATTAACTGATTCAACGGGCTATAGCTGTACCGGGACTGTCCATCAGGTGTAATTCGGGTGGTCAGCCGGCCAATGGCATCACGTTCCAGATGATGAACAATGGTCTTTTCGCTGGGCTGATGATCACCTCGCGGCGCTGCGACGGTTTCGACTCGTTTTACGTTGTTGAGGGCGTCGTATGTGTAGCCTTTGGCGCTGCCGTCCAGGTCCTGCTGCTCGATCAACCGATCCCCGATATCCCAGGCAAACCGGTAGCTCTCGCCATTCTCGTTGGTCAGCGCTTGCAGCCGGCCGAAGCTGTCATACGCAAACTGCACCTGCCGGCCTTGGGCGTCGGTGCGTTGGCGGACCTGGCCGCGGCGGTTGTGTTGGTAGAGCGTGGTGTGCCCGGCCGGGTCGGTGTAGCCGGTGAGTTGGCCGGCGGTGTCGCGCTGGTAGTGTTCGGTGCGGCCGTCCGGCAACTGGCTGCTGAGCAAGCGCCCTTGGGCGTCGTAGCTGAATTGGGTGCGCTCGCCGAGGGCGTCGGTGATGGTTTGCAGGTAACCGCGCGCGTCGTAGCTGAAGCGCGTCGGGTAACCCGAGCAATCGACGTGTTCCACCAATTGGCCGAACGGGTTCCAGCGCAGCTTTTTGCTTTTGCCGGTGGCGTCGATGATTTCCACGACCTGGCCGTGGGCGTCGTGGCGGTAGCGGGTGACATGGCCCAGCGGGTCGGTTTCCGCGGTGCAGTTGCCGCGTTGATCGTAGCGGTATTTCCAGCTGTGGCCGGCGGCGTTGGTGTCCACCAGCGGCAGGGCCCAGTGTTCGAGCCAGACGGTGGATTCGCTGCGGCCCAACGGGTCGGTTTCGCTGATCAGGTTGCCGGCGTCGTCATAGCTGAATGTGTACTGGCCGCCCTGTGGATCGGTGGCGCTGAGCAACTGGCGCTCGTCGTTCCATTCGAACAGCCACGTCTGGCCGAGGTTGTCGCTGAACTGGGTGATCTGGTGCTGGCTGTTCCAGTGTCGGATGCTGACGCGTTGCAGGCTGTCGCTGATGCGGGTGATGCCGGCCTTGAGGTCATAGTCGAACTGGTAGGCGTCGCCTTCGTCGGTCCAGTGCCGGACCACGCGCCATTCCTGGTCGTCGATCAGGGCCCATTCGTAGAAGCAGTGCAGGCCGGTCGGCAACTGGTGCTCGACCATTCGTTGCCCGGCGTCGTAGCGAAAGTGCCGTTGCACCTGGCCGGTGGCGTCGCGCACTTCGGCGAGGGTGTTGGCCGCGTCGTAGGCATAGCTGACCAGCACCTCCCGCGTTTGGTCGGGGTAGAGGCGTTCGATGTGGGTGACGCGTTCGCCTGCGCGGATCAGTTCGACTTGCACCAGGTCGAAGGTGTCGCGCAGTCGCACCAGGCGTCCGGCGTCGTCGTAGTCGAGGTGGATGCGGTTGTCGTTGCGGTCGCCCAGTTGGCTCAGGCGCAAGTGGGATGGGTTGGCTGGCGAAGGTTCGAACAAACGGTACAGGCCGTCTTCGCTTTCGATCAGCAATTGCCCGTTCACATGGCGGCGCACGGCCAGGCCTTCGCCGGCGCTGAACACCGCGCCGCCCAACGGGATGGAACCCATGTCGATGGGGCGGCCCTGTTCGTCGGTGTAGACCAGGGTGTCGCCGCCGTCGGGGTGGGGCTGGATTTGCACCTGGACTTCGTAGGCGACGCTCCAGCCGGTGCCGAACAAACTGTTTTGGCGTTCGTCACGGCTGTTGTACACGCGCTGCCAGTCGATGGGTAGGATGCCGGGCAGGACGAAATCCAGATCCTCGTCACCGCCCAATACTTTGGCCCCGGTGGCGGCATGCACCGGGTTCGACGAGCCCATGGCGGCGTTGGCGGCCGCGTTCGCCGCGCTGCTGGCGGCCATGGACACCGCGCCGCCCACCAGCATGCACGGCAGTTTGCTGAAGAATTTGCCCTTGCCGCCCTTGAGCATCAGCAGCGCGGTGACCGCCAGGCCCACGCCCGGGGTCTTGCCGCTGCGGATCTCGCGCACCACCACCGAGCCGCCGCCAATGGTCACGTCAGGGGAAATCAGCCCGGCCGACACCACCGTCGCGTCGCAGGTGCTGCGGTCGCCGCTGCGCACGGCGGGCTGGCCGTTGATGGTGACCTTGTCCGAACCTTCGGCCATGAACTGCGGTGGCATGGGTGGGTGCTTGGTGCAGATCACCAGGTCTTCCGGCCGGGTCTCGGTACCGGGGGCGGGCGAGGCGACCGTGGGGCGCCACATCTGCGAGAAGAAATTCCCGGCCATGTCCAGGTAGCTGGGTTCTTCTTCAGGCTCCGGGGCTTCAAGCTCGGTGCCGGCGGGCGCGACATGGGAAACAACAGCGCCGGCGGCGCGGGCCGAGGGGATGTTGTTGGTGAAGGTGTCCTTGGAGCCGGTGAGGATGTTGGCCTGCACCGTGGGCGGAAAGAGGGCGTTGCCGATGCCCTCGCATAAATTGCTCAGGCCTTTGTCGGCCCCGGTCTTGCTCATGGCCAGGCCGACGATGGTACCCACCACCAGGCCGAGGACGAAGCAGCCCAGGCCGCCAGTGACGACGGTGATGCCCGTGGCCGCGACCACGGCGGCGGTCGCCAGGGCGGTGATCGCGATGTTGGCCGCCACCTCCAATACGCCGCCAAGGATGTCGGCCATCATCGAGGTGTGGTTGAGTGCATCGCCCAGGCGGGCGGCCCAGAGCGCGTCAGACATGCAGGTTGCTCAGGCGGGTAGGGGGGCTGGGGAATGTGGGTTCAAGCAATTTGATGCCTTCCATTGCATCTGTGTCCTTGTGGGTTATGGCATGCTCATCAGGGCCATTCTCAGGCGCTTGATCAGTTTCGGGGTCTTGAGGCAATCGGCCGGGCGTTTGTTGCCCAGGGCGGGCACGGTCTGTTCCAGCCACCAGAACCCTTCCTTGAGCCCTCTTTTTCCGTAGAGCACGACGGCCATGTCGAGGTTGTCATCCATGGCCTTGGCCAGCGCGCGTGCGTTGTCGTCGAGGTAGTCCTCTTCGTACAACCGCACGAAATGCTGCCAATCGGCATCGCCGACGTATTCGTCTTCCAGTCCCATTTTAAAAACCTGCAAAGGAAATCAAGTTGCTGCCGGTCGGGTTTCGCGCCGACGGCGCCAGGA
Source organism: Pseudomonas brassicacearum (assembly GCF_918698105.1). Taxonomy (GTDB): domain Bacteria; phylum Pseudomonadota; class Gammaproteobacteria; order Pseudomonadales; family Pseudomonadaceae; genus Aquipseudomonas; species Aquipseudomonas brassicacearum_F. The sequence goes on from NZ_CAKKMI010000001.1 coordinate 230,449, forward strand.
TCCCATCATAACCATTAGCCTTGGCCCAGGCGCCGATTTGATGGGTCTGGGTGTACTTGTCGCCGGTAATGCTCTTGAGGGAGACCCCCAATTGTTTGCGCACATCGGCCCGGGTCAGGTCCAAGACGTTGTTGAGCTGCACTTTCTTGCTGACCAGCACCCGTGTGGACAGGTCCACGCCCCAGTGATTGACTTCGCCCATGGCTGTCTTGCGTGAGTTGGCGCCATAGACACCGCCCAGGCCGGGGGCGGTGTAACGGTGCCTGGAGGCGACGTTCCACTTGTGCGCCGTCCAAGTCGTGCTGATCCGCCCCGGCTCTTCAAAGCGATACACCGTTCGGTTGACCTTGCGACCCTTGGGCGGCGTCGAGCATTTCATCAGCCCGAAGGGGTCGATCCAACTCACCGGGTTCGGCGCGTACTGGTAGAGGTTCAGCCCACCGGCTAAGCCGATCGGGTCCGGTGTGGTGAAGCGGCCGATGTCCGGGTCGTAGAAACGCAGGGTGTTGTAGTGCAGCCCGGTTTCGCGGTCCAGGTATTGGCCCTGGAAGCGCAGGTTCTGCTCTTCGATGTAATACGGTTCGCGCAGCTCTTCGGCGGTGTTGCCCCACACTTGGTAACGGGCTCGCCAGAGTGTGTGGCCGTCGGCTTCCGAGAGCTGTTCGGGCAGGCCGTTGAGGTCGTTGTGGTAATAACGGACCTTCTGTTGCTCGCCCAGGCCGTCGACCCTCGCCAGGGGGTCGTGGCTGTCGTCGGCGTAGATGTAGAGGCTGGTCTGGCTGTCGCGGTGTTCCTGCAAAAGTTGCAGCGCATCCCAGGTGAAACGGGTGCGGTTGAGCAGCGTGGCGTGGCGGTCGTACTCGGCTTTTTCGATACGTCGACCCAACGGGTCATAGGTCATTTTTACGACGGAGCCGTTATCGTTGCGCACTTCCACCAGGCGTTGTTCAGCATCGTAGCGAAAACGCTGGACGCCACGGCGGGCGCTGCGTTTTTCCACCATGCGACCGAAACCGTCATAGCGGTAGCGCTTGTCCTTGTAGGTCAACAAGCGGTTATGCGCGACCTGGCCTGTGCCCAGACCGTCCAGCAGGTTGGCGGCCGGGTCATAGGCGAAGCTTTCACGCTGGCCTTGAAGGTTGTCCTGGCTGGCGAGAATGCGGCCGGTGGCGTCATAGTGCAGCAATTGGCGATGGGACGCTTCGGGCTGGCTGTCGAAGCGCTCCACCCGCTGATCGCTGGCGTCATAACCAAACAGTGATTGCGCCACGGGCGGCAGCAGCGTGGACTGACCCTGTTGCCGCCGCTGACGGGCCCGCAGGCGGCCACTGCGGTCGTATTCGCTGCGGGTGCTCTGGCGCCCCTGGGTGCGCAGCACTTCGCGGTGCAGGCGGTCGCGTTCGAAATCACTGATGACCTGGCCGTCGAGGTTGATCTGGTGCAGGTGACCGCTGCCGTAGTGCAGGCGGTTCAGCCAACGACCGTCGGGAAGCAGCGTCTGGGTCAGGTTGCCCAGTTCGTCATAGCGATGTTCGAGGTTCCCCGCCCAGCCTTGCTCGGTAATCAATTGCCCCAGGGCGTCGTAACGCAAGCCCAGGCTTTGTACTTCACCGGTCTGGCTGGTGAAGGTGATCGCGTTGACCTGGTCGAGCGCGTCATAGCGGTACTCGGTGCGCCCGTCTGCGGTGACTTTCGCCACCAGTCGCCCCATCGCATCGCGCTCCAGCTCATGAATGATGGGGGCTTGGGGCGAGAGGTCCAGGTCGGTGCTGCCGGGCACCGCGAGCGCTTCCACGCGGGTGACGTTGTCCAGCGGGTCGTAGGCGTAGCGCTTGAGGCTGCCGTCCAGGCTGTGTTGGGCGGTCAAGCGGTCGGCGGCGTCCCAGGCAAACCGGTAGCGCTCACCGTTTTCGTTGGTCAGGGCCAGCAGGCGCCCGTAGTTGTCGTAGCTCAGCTCAACCCGGCGGCCATGGGCGTCGGTGCGCACCCGCAGTTGACCGCTTAGGGTGTGTTGGAAATTTGTCGTGTGTCCAGCCGGGTCGCTATAGCCGATCAACTGTCCGCTTGCGTCACGCTGATAGTGCTCGGTACGCCCGTCCGGCAGTTGCTTGCTCAGCAGCCGACCCTGGTCGTCGTAGCTGAAAAGCGTCCGCTCTCCCAGTGCGTCGGTGCTGCTGAGCAACAGCCCGCGCTCGCAATAGCTCAACCGTGTGGTGTAACCGGAACAATCGGTGTGTTCGCTCAGTTGCCCAAGGGCCGTCCAGCGCATGGTCTTGCTTTTGCCGGTGGCGTCGATGACCTCCACCACTTGGCCGTGGGCGTCGTGGCGATAGCGGGTGACGTGGCCCAGCGGGTCGGTTTCGCGAATGCGGTTGCCCCGCGCGTCATAGCGGTACTGCCAGGTATTTCCCGCGGCATCGGTTTCAGCCAGGGGCAGGGCCCAGTGTTCGAGCCACAGGGTTGACTCGCTGCGCCCCAGCGGGTCGCGGGTTTCGCAGAGGTTCCCGGCTTCGTCATAGCTGAACTGATGTTGTCCGCCGTTGGGATCGGTCGCCCCCAGCAACTGGCTTTCGTCGTTCCACTGGAAGGTCCAGGTGCGATCCAACGGGTCGGTGGTTTCGGTGATCTGATAGCGGGTATCCCAGCGACGGGTGCTGATGCGCTGCAAGCCGTCGGTGATGCGCGTGGTCCCGGCGGCCAGGTCGTAATCGAAGGTGTAGGCGTCGCCCGCGTCGGTCCAGTGGCGAACCACGCGCCATTCCAGGTTTTCAACCAACGCCCATTCATAGAAACAGCGAAGCCCGGTAGGCAGTTGGTGTTCCACCATTCGCCGCCCGGCGTCGTAGGCGTAGCGACGTTTTACCTGGTCGTTGGACTGACGGACCTGCGCTAGATCGCCCTGGCCGTCGTAGCCATAGTGCATCAGCACTTCCCGGCGTTGATCGGCATAGAGGCGGTCGATCCGGCTGACCCGTTGTGGCCAGCGCTCGTCATACGCCAGTGCGATGCGGGTCAGGTCGAAGGTGTCACGCAGTTGCGCCAGGCGTCCGTTGTCGTCGTAGTCCAGGTAGATACGGTTGTCGTTGCGGTCACCCAGTTGGTTCAGGCGTAGCAGCGCTGCATTGGCTGGCGTGGGTTCGAACAAGCGGTACAGTCCGTCCGCGCTCTCTACCAGCAGCTCGCCGTTGGCATGCCGTCGCACGCTGAGGCCTTCACCGGCACTGAACACGGCGCCGCCCAACGGGATGGAACCCATGTCGATGCGTCGGCCCTGTTCGTCGCTATAAACCAGGGTTTCGCCGCCGTCTGGATGGGGCAGGATTTCGACGCGCACCTCATAGGGCACGCTCCAACCGGCACCGAACAACCCGTCGCGGCGTTCGTCGCGGCTGTTGTAGAAGCGTTGCCAGTCGATCGGCAAGATGCCGGGCAGGACGAAGTCCATCTCCTCGACATCGCCCAACACTTTGGCCCCGGTGGCGGCGTGCACGGGGTTCGAGGAGCCCATCGCGGCGTTGGCCGCGGCGCCCATCGCGCTACTGACCGCCATCGACGCCGCACCGCCGACCAACATGCACGGCAGGTTACTGAGGAATTTACCCTTGCCGCCCTTTAGCATCAGCAGCGCCGTGACCGCCAGCCCGACGCCCGGGGTCTTGCCGCTGCGGATCTCGCGCACCACCACCGAACCGCCGCCAATGGTCACGTCAGGGGAAATCAGTCCGGCCGACACCACGGTCGCATCGCAGGTGCTGCGGTCGCCGCTGCGCACCGCGGGCTGACCGTTGATGGTGACTTTGTCCGAGCCTTCGGCCAGGAATTGCGGCGGCATCGGCGGGTGTTTCATGCAGATGATCATGTCCAGCGGCTTGGGCACGGCACCGGGCGCGGGCACGGCGACGGTGGGACGCCACATCTGTGAGAAGAAATTCTCGGCCATGTCCAGGTAGCTGGGTTCGGCTTCGGGTGCTTCAAGTTCGGTGCCGGCCGGCGCGACATGGGACTCGATCGCTCCGGCGGCGCGGGCGGCAGGGATGTTGTTGGTCAAGGTGTCGGTGGAGCCGGTGAGGATGTTGGCCTGCACCGTGGGCGGGAAGAGGGCGTTGCCGATGCCCTCGCATATGTCGCTTAGCCCCTTGTCGGCCCCGGTCTTGCTCATGGCGAGGCCGACCACGGCGCCCACCACCGCGCCGAGTAGGAAGCAACCCAAGCCGCCAGTGGCAACGGTAATGCCCGTGGCCGCCACCACGGCAGCCGTCGCTACCGCGGTGATCGCAATGTTCGCGGCTACTTCCAGGACGCCGCCGAGGATATCGGCCATCATCGAGGTGTGGTTCAGCGCGTCGCCTAGCCGAGCGGCCCAGAGTGCGTCAGACATGCAAGGTGCTCATCAAGCCAGAACGTCGAACAGCAGCGAACCCTTGATCGTTGCCCAATGTGCCGCTTCGGCATCGCCCAGTTTCTCGGCTTTCACGTAGCTCAGGGCAAGCATTTTGCGGGTGCCGGGCAGTACCAGGGCCAACTGGAACTGGAAGACCTTTTCATTGCCCTTGTTGAACTGGCTGCGCAATTCGATGGCTTCGACTTCCTGGTTGGCGCCCACGCGCACGGTGGCGCCCGGTTGGCAGCGCAGGTCCTGGACCTGTTTTTCCAGGCGCTTGAGCTGGTCGTCGAGGTTGCTTTGCAGGGTCTCGCCCTCGGTCAGCAAACTGCGGCTGACGATCAAGGACGTGCCCAGCTCGGGGAACTTGAGGATGTTGATTGTCGCGTCCAGCAATTCGCTGGGCGGCAGCTGGAACTGGAATTCATTGAGGCGGTAAGTCATGGCGCAAAAATCTCGAGGTTAGCCCTTGGGTGCAGGGAACGCGGCTTGGATGTTGGCATCGATGCTGCCCTTGACGCCCTGGCCGTCCGGCGTGGCTCCGGGGCCGCCGCCGTTGTTCAGGTGCAGCACGCCGCCGGTGTTGAACTCGGCATCGCCGCTGGCGTAGAAGCTGATCTGTACGCCGGTCAGGTTGATCTGGCCGCTGGCGTTGAGCTCCAGGATGCTTTCACCGCACACCAGGCGCAGGTTTTCGCCCACTTCAATCACGTAGCTCTGGCTGATGCTGTCGGTCTTGCGCTGGCCGACGGAGAGGATGTCCTCCTGCTTGACGATGCGCAGGCGGTTGTTGCCGATGGTCACCGTCTCGTTGTGGCCGATGCTCTTGTTGCGGTCATGGCCCACCGAGTGGCTTTCATCCACCTCGACCACGATGTCCTGGTTACGCTCGGCGTGGATGTACAGTTGCTCGGCGCCTTTCTTGTCTTCCATGCGGATTTCGTTGAAATTCGCCGGCGTGCCGCCCTTGCTCGAACGGCTTTTCATCCCGCTCTGGGTGGCATTGGCGGGCAAGTCATAGGGCACGGTCTGTTCGGCATTGTAGACGCGACCGGTGATGATCGGCCGATCCGGGTCGCCTTCGAGGAAACTGACGATCACTTCCTGGCCAATGCGCGGGATCTGCATCGAGCCCCAGTTTTTCCCGGCCCATGCCTGCGACACGCGAATCCAGCACGAGCTGTTTTCGTTGGACTGGTCGTGCCGATCCCAATAGAAGTGCACCTTCACTCGGCCGAACTGATCGGTCCAGATTTCCTCGCCCTTGGGACCCACCACTAAGGCAGTCTGCGGGCCCTTGACGATAGGGCGATGGGTGATGGGCAGCGGCCGATAGCTTTGCTGGGCGTCGATGCAGGTCAGGCTGCTTTCGAACTGTGCTGTCGGCGCGCCGCCGCCGGTTTCGCCGCTTTCCTGGGAGAGGTAGTAGCGGGCGCCGACGATCAGGTATTCGCGGTTCTGGTCCTGGCGGCTGAAGCCGGTGAGGCTGAACAGGTGCCCCGAACCCAAGCCGCGGGCGTTGCCGGCCAGTTCGACCTGTTCGTGCTGGGTCTGCAAGGCTTCGATGCGGGTGCGGGCGTAGTGTTCGCCGTCCTGGCTCTGCACGTAGGTGCCAGGGTAGTCGTACAGGGGATAGTCGCCGGCAGTGTGTGGGCGGGGCATGGCCGAGCGTACGTCGATGCGTGCGCTGGGGCGTTGGAAGTCGTAGTCGTTGAGCTCCAGCGAGCCGGGCTGGACTTCCTGGGCCAGGTGCCAGTCGTGTATGTGGTCACGCTCGCGCTGCTGCTCGTTCTTGGGATAGTAGGGCACCGAGCCGTAGCCGGGCGCCGTGGTGTGGGCTCCATAAGCGTCGGCCAGCACCAGCACATGTCGACCTTGCTCATGGCGGAAGAAGTAGTAGATCCCTTCCTGCTCCATCAGGCGGCTGACGAAGTCGAAACTGGTCTCGCGATACTGCACGCAGTATTCCCACTCGCGATAAGGCCGGCTCAGGGCGTCTTCGAAATCGGAAAAGCCCAAGTCGCGGAACACCTGCTTGATGATCTGCGGAATGGTCAGGTTCTGGAAAATCCGGCAATCGGAGGTGCGGGTCAGCAGCCATAGCCACGGGCGCAAGGTGGCCTGGTAGCTGGCGAACTGGCCTTGGTCGACGTTCTGGCTGAAACGGGCGACGATGCCATGGAAGTAGCGCTCACCACCGCCATCGAGTTGCAGGCTCACGCACATGGGCTTGCCGAGCAGCTGATTCAAGTCGATGGCGTTGTCCAGCGAATGCAGCTGCAACTCGTAGTTGAACAGCCGCCCCAGTTCTTCGCCGCCGCCCATGTCCTTGAGCAGCAGTACCTCAGGTCCCAGGGGGCTGGTGATCTTGGCCAGGCGTGAGGCTTGGTTGAATAACATCGAAGGTCTCGTGCAGGTTGTAGTAACTGGCGGAACCGAATACCACTGTGGGAGCGAGCTTGCTCGCGAAGGCGGTGTGTCAGGTGACATCAATGGCACTGACAAATTGCATTCGCGAGCAAGCTCGCTCCCACAGGGTTGTGCGGTGTTCCTTCGGGTCAGGCCGCGTCGCTGAAATCGTACTGCAATTCGTTATCCACGGCGCTGATCCGCACCCCGGCCAAGGCCTTGCCTTCGAGCATGCGGGTCAGGAACTCGCGGCTCATGTCCGGCAGCAGGCTGTTGGTCAGGATGGTGTCGATCATGCGCCCGCCGCTTTCGGTTTCGGTGCAACGCGAGACGATCAAATCGATCACCGCGTCGTCGTAGTCGAAGGCGACTTTGTGGGTGCTTTCCACGCGCTTCTTGATGCGGTTGAGTTGCAGGCGGGTGATGGCCTTGAGCATCTCGTCGCTGAGCGGGTAGTACGGGATCGTCACCAGGCGGCCCAGCAAGGCCGGTGGGAAAATCTCCAGCAGCGGTTGGCGCAGGGCCTTGGCGATTTCTTCCGGCTCGGGCACGTTCTGCGGGTCCTTGCAGACCTGGGCGATCAACTCGGTGCCGGCGTTGGTGGTCAGCAGGATCAAGGTGTTCTTGAAGTCGATCACCCGGCCTTCGCCGTCCTCCATCACGCCTTTGTCGAACACCTGGAAGAAGATCTCATGCACGTCCGGGTGGGCCTTTTCCACCTCGTCCAGCAGCACCACGCTGTACGGTTTGCGCCGCACGGCTTCGGTCAGCACGCCGCCTTCGCCATAGCCGATGTAGCCCGGTGGCGCGCCCTTGAGGGTCGACACGGTGTGGGCTTCCTGGAACTCGCTCATGTTGATGGTGATGACGTTCTGCTCGCCGCCGTACATGGCTTCGGCCAGGGCCAGGGCGGTTTCGGTCTTGCCTACGCCGGAGGTGCCGGCGAGCATGAACACACCAATGGGCTTGCTCGGGTTGTCGAGGCCGGCGCGGGAGGTCTGGATGCGCTTGGCGATCATTTGCAAGGCATGGTCCTGGCCGATGATGCGTTTCTTCAAGTGCTGGTCGAGGTTGAGCACGGTCTCGAGTTCGTTGCGGGCCATGCGGCCCACCGGGATACCGGTCCAGTCGGCGACCACCGAGGCCACGGCCTGGTAATCCACGGTCGGCAGGATCAGCGGGGTTTCGCCTTGCAGGGCGGTCAGGCGCTGTTGCAGGTCCACCAGTTTTTCGCGCAGGGCGTGGCTTTCGTTGTTGGAAGCTTCGCTGTTGTCTTCGCTGTCCACCACGCCAACGCGTTCGCGCAGGGTGGCGCGGGTGGCGAGCAGTTCGTCCACCAGGGTTTTCTCTTCGGCCCAGCGGCCTTCCAGCTCGGCCAGGCGTTCGCGCTCGGCGCTCAGCAGGGTTTCGCTCTGGGTCTGACGAGTGCCGATGACCACGCCAATCGCGTGTTCACGGGCGATGATTTGCAGCTCGGTTTCCAGCGCTTCGATGCGCCGACGGCTGTCGTCCACTTCGGCCGGCACGGCGTGCAGGCTGATGGCGACGCGGGCGCAGGCGGTGTCCAGCAGGCTCACGGATTTGTCCGGCAGCTGGCGCGCGGGAATGTAGCGGTGGGACAGCTTGACCGAGGCTTCCAGGGCTTCGTCGAGGATCTGCACCTGATGGTGCTTTTCCATGGTCGAAGCCACGCCGCGCATCATCAGCAGGGCCTTGTCTTCCGACGGCTCGGCCACTTGCACTACTTGGAAACGGCGGGTCAGGGCCGGGTCTTTTTCGATGTGCTTCTTGTACTCGGCCCAGGTCGTGGCGGCCACGGTGCGCAAGGTGCCGCGGGCCAGGGCCGGCTTGAGCAGGTTGGCTGCGTCGCCCGTGCCGGCGGCGCCACCGGCACCCACCAGGGTGTGGGCTTCGTCGATGAACAGGATGATCGGCTTGGGCGAGGCCTGGACGTCTTCGATGACCTGGCGCAGGCGCTGTTCGAACTCGCCTTTCATGCTCGCGCCGGCCTGCAACAGGCCCACGTCGAGGCTGCGCAGTTCCACGTCCTTGAGGGCCGGCGGTACGTCGCCGGCGACGATGCGCAGGGCAAAGCCTTCGACCACGGCGGTCTTGCCCACGCCGGCTTCACCGGTGAGGATCGGGTTGTTCTGCCGGCGGCGCATGAGGATGTCCACCAGTTGGCGGATCTCTTCGTCACGGCCGACGATGGGGTCAAGCTTGCCGCTGCGGGCCTGCTCGGTGAGGTCGACGGTGAAGCGCTTGAGGGCTTCCTGCTTGCCCATGGCGGCCGGGGCCATGGCGCCGCTGGCTTCGCCCGGCACGGCGCCGGCATTGAAGCCGTCGCTGGCGGTCAGGGCGTTTTCCGGCGAGTCGCCAACGTATTCGTCAAAGCGCTCGCTCAGGGCTTCGACCTTGACCTTGTCGAACTCCGACGACAGGCCCAGCAGCGCGTGGCGCAGGCTCGGCGTCTTGAGGATGCCCAGCACCAGGTAACCGGTGCGCACCTGGCTTTCGCCGAACATCAGGCTGCCGTAGACCCAGCCGCGTTCCACGGCCTCTTCTACGTGGGAGGACAGGTCGGTGATGGACGTCGAGCCCCGTGGCAGGCGGTCCAGGGCTTCGGTCAGGTCGCGGGCCAGGCGCGCCGGCTCGATGTTGAACTGGCGAATGATGCGGTGCAGGTCCGAGTCCTGCAGTTGCAGTAACTGGTGAAACCAGTGGGCCAGTTCCACATAAGGGTTACCGCGCAACTTGCAGAACACGGTGGCGGCTTCGATGGCTTTGTAGGCCACGCTGTTGAGTTTGCCGAACAACGCGGCGCGACTGATTTCACCCATGCTCATGGCTCCTTGAGGTCTGTGAGGTGTTGGCCTGTTCGGCGTAATGCCGGGCCAGTATTAAATCGTTGGCATCTGTTTCGGGGCGGCCCAGCCAGGTGTTGAAACCCAGGCGGAAACGCCCATTGAGTTGCAATGCCGGGACTTCGGGCTGCTCCAGGACCAGGTTCAGGTCCCAGTCCAGTTCATGGCCCAGGTATTCGGCGACCCAGGCCACCAGCTCGTTGAACGGTTGGCTGCCGGGCAACATGCCCATGTAGTCAACGAGCTTGAGTGGCCCCAGGCGAATGCGGAATTTGTGCTGGCGATCCCAGACGAAGCGGCCCAGGCAGAAGTCCACGCCCAATTGGTGAGCGCTGACCCCGACGCGGCTGCGCTCGGGCAGTTCGAGCCATTGGCCGACGTATTCTTCGATCTCCACCGGCAGGCCGAAGTACTCGCTAAGGATCGCTTTCAAACCGTCGGGGTAACGGGTTTGCGCCGACAGGTGGCCGCTGTAGTGCAGCTTCGCCGTGTCGGGAATCAACCCCTGGTTGAGCAGGCTCGGCATGCCCCGGCCGCTGAGTGCCGCCAGGCGCGCCGACCAATAGTCATCGTCCGGGCGATCGTGGCTGACCGTCGGCCGCGCTTCGGCCCAGGCCCGATAAAACAGGCTGAGCAGGCGATGGTGGAACACATCGAGGAAGCGCTTGCTGGTGCTGTCGGCGTTGTTGCGCTGGCGTTCGCGCACGTATTCGGTGATGTGCAGCGGCATCGGGCCGTTGGGGCCGCCGAGGCCGAAGAAAAATTGCTCCAGGCGTGCCGGCGCACCGTCGCTGCCCGGTTGCACCGAGGCGAGGGTGGCCGGGGCGAAGGTGCATTCGGCCTGTTGCCCGAGGCGCAGCGGGTCGTCGGCCAGGCGCAGGGAATGGCCCAGGCGCGGCAGCTCGGGGGATTCGCACTCGATGCGCCGCAACGCCTGGAAGAAATCGTATTCCCAGGGTTCCTGGTGCATCGCCTCCAGGGTACTCACAGGGTCGGACGACGTCCGGGCTTGGCTTTCCATCGCATGATCTCGCCGCGTTCGGTGGTACGGATCACCGTCTCGGTAAAACTGTTGATCGACACGTAGCGTGCCAGGAAGCGCTCGAACACCGCGCCGAGCAGGAACACCCCGGTGCCGCGAAACGCGTTTTCATCGAATTCCAGGGTGATCTCCAGGCCCCGACCAAACACGATCGGGCCGGGCATCGGCAAGCGCCGGGTGCAGGCCTTGCTGCTGACTTCGCGCAGGCCTTCGATCTGCAATTGCAGCGCCGCGTCATTGCTGTCGCCGTACAGGCGCAGCAGTTCACGCAGGGCGGCGGCGCCTTGGCCTTGTTCGCTCAGCGACAAGTAGTTCAGCGACAACTGGCTGATCAGCCGCCAGGCCTTGGCGTCGTGGGCATGGCTGGCCCGTGGGCGACTGGGGCCTGCCACGCAGCGCACCGCGCCAACCGGGGCACTGTCGGCCAGGGTGAAGTCGGTCTTGCCGTTGCCCACGCTCATGAACAGCGGCAGGTCACGGTTGGTGCACAGCGCGGTCACGCCCAGTTGGCGCAGGTCGTGGCGATAGGGCGCTTGCTGGCTGTCCACCAGGCTGACGAAGGTTTCGCTGCCGATGTAGGTCGAGCGCGGGCCGTTGCGCCGCTGGTCGCTGGACAGCACGCGCGGTTCGCGCCGCACCGTGTAGTAGGCCTGGTCGCGGCCATAGCGAGACGGATCGCGCACCGCGTAGAACGGCAGGAACGGTTGCTCCGGCCCGGTGCCGTGGCCGGTGAGGCCGCTCAGCGAGTGCACTTCGAAATCCATCGGTCGGGTACGGTCGGCGATCACGTGGTGTTCGTTGACCCGATCCGACAGGTGAATGCGATCCAGCCGTTTGGGGAACAGGTTGATGGCCGGGGTGCAGAACGGCAGGAACTGCGAAGCGCCGACGCTGCCTTCCAGGCTCGGATCGTGACGGTCGAACAGCACGATCAGCTCCAGCTCCTGGCCGTCGCAACGCTTGACCGCCCGGCTCAGTTGGGTGAAGTCGACGAACAGGAAACGGTGGGGCAGGGCGAAGTATTCCTGCAACAGGCGATAGCCCTGGAAGGCACGCGGTACCACCGGCAGCGCGGCGTCGGCATCGTCGAAGCCGCGCGAGCGCAACGCATCCTGCGGCAGTCGCTCCACCCAGTCGCCACCGGGCTTGCGGGCGAACACCGCGCAGGCATTGCCCAGCAGTTGTTCGTAGAGGCGGAAGGGCTGTTCGTCGGCGCCACTCAAGTACAGCGGCAGGTTGTCCAGGGCCAGGCTGTTGAACGGCAGTTCGGCGCCGGTGCGCAGTGTGATGCGCAGCCCGGCCTTGGCTTTCGGTTCGCTGGCGGCCAGGCGCCCGAGCACGGCGGAGGGGTTGCCGAAGTATTCGGCCTGGCTGACCTGCAACGGCCACAACGTCACCGCGTGGGCGGTGCGGTACTCGCAGCAGGTCTGGGTTTCACGCCCCAGGGCGGCCCGCAGGACCGTATCGCGCGGCAGCGGGAAACCACTGCTCAGCGAGCCTTCGTCCGGGTCGGCCTGCAGTTGCACCACGGTCATCGACGGCGTCGGCGCCAGGTAATGCGGGTAGGCGATTTCCAGCAGGTTGTGGGTGAAGGTCGGGTACTCGGCGTCGAGCTTGAGCTGCACCCGCGCCGTCAGGTAGGCGAAGCCTTCCAGCAGGCGCTCGACATACGGGTCGGCGCAGTCCATGCCGGACAAGCTCAGCCGACTGGCGATCTTGGGGTATTCCTTGGCGAACTCCGCCGCGCTTTCGCGCACATGGTGCAGTTCCTGGTTGTACAGCTCCAGCAGGCGTGGGTTCATGAGCGTCTCCGCTGGTCGGCGTTGACCACGCGCACATGCCCGGTTTCCAGGTCCAGGTCGGTTTGCAGCATCAGGCGCAGCGGCACCGGCTGGGCCCAGAGATCGCCTTCGATCTCGAAACTCAACGCATTGTGGTTCATCTCGGCCGTCGCTCGGGCGCGCACCCGCAGGGTGTGGCGCAGGATGCGCGGTTCGAAGGTGGCAATGGCCTGGTGGATCAAGGTTTCCAGGGCCGAGACATCGACGTTCGACGCGCTGTTGCCGGCCAGTGCCGGCAGGCCGAAATTCACCACCGAGGTGCCCGCCGGGGTATGCAGCGTGGCATCGGCGCTGAGCAATGACGTAGTGTTGAGCAGCCACGCCAGGTCACGCAGCACCGAGGCTTTTAATTGGGTCAGGGAGAGCACGCGCTTGTCGGCGCTTTCCTTGGGGTTGGTCGGATCGTCGTCGGTCAACCGGTCCAATAGGGAGGGTTGGAGGCGATCGCGGGTGGCAATTTCGGTTACCAAGTGAAAAGGCCCGTGTAATTCTTCTGGTCACCTGTGCCGCGCATGCAACTGGCGTTGCGCGCGATAACCGAGGGCTCGAGCTGCCCATTGATCTGGCGCACGGCGCGGTACTCGGAGCGACATTCCTGATTGTTATGGGGGCCAGCAGATACATGGACAACGATGACAATAGGCACCTTACCGAAGGTCTCGACGTGGGGTTTGCCTTGTCGATCGACCGTGAACTGGCAGGGCCAAGCCAAGTCGAGTGGCATCAGCGTCTGGTCGGGCTTGCGCAGCGCGCAGCGCGCCTGGTCGTTTTCCAGCCTCAACGTTTGCCCGCCCATCGAGACGACCTGCTCCACCGCTACGGAGGCCGTTGTCGACGGGGATTGCTGTTGGGCACAGGCGGTCAGGCTGGTCAACAGGCAGACCACCCATATCGCGCAGTGAGTCTTGATCATACGAGCTCCCAGAACCAGATCGCTCGGGATCGATACGCCGGATCGTCATACCCGAGGGTTAGGCCACGGTTCCAGAGGTCGATATGATCGCCGGTGCGACCTTCCGAGGCCTCTCCCACTTGCTGGAAACAATCCTTGAAGAAAATCAGGCCAGTCTTGCCTTGCAGCTTGCGCCGGTCCGCGGCAGTTCCGCCGAGGATCAACGGACGACCCAGATGATGTTTCCACAGCCAATTTGCCAATGACTCGGCCCCTCGTGCATGCCCATGGACGCACTTGGGTTCGGTGTAGGTGGACTTGTTGACTTTGACGGTCAGCTCGGTATTGAGCGTGATGCTCATGCGAATCGCGCATTGGTTTGCCCAAGGACCGTCGCAAGGTTTCGCGTCGGGATAGGTCACCAGCAAATCGGAATAGGCTTTCCACAAATTGATAAACGAAGGCTTGGCCATGGCTCAGACACCGGAAGGGAAAGGATTGGTTGCGAGCAAGCACCAAACACCCCCGGCGCCTGGCACCGGGGGCGTGTTCGATTACACCTTGACGTTCTGACGGATGTTCCAGCCGAACTTGACCGGACCGCCTTCCTTGGTGCCGTCGGCTTTCTGTGGCTGGTAGTCCACCAGCACCTTGGCGAAGTTCAGGGTGACGTTTTCGGTCAGGCGATCATCGCCGCCCGAGCCGCCGGTGCTCAGGGAAGTGACCAGCACTTCTTCCAGGTTGATGATCATGTACTCGACCTGGCTTTCACCGCCGGCCTTGCGCACGGTCAGCTTGACCTTGTCGATGTGCTTGCCGCTGGCGCAGTGCATCATCAGGTTCGGCGACGCCTTGTCGACGTACTTGGTCAGGGACAGGTCCTGGACGTTGACCTTGCCCGCACCACCGCCGCTGCCCACGTGCATGTTGCCGGACTGGGACATGCCCCAGCTCCAGTTCAGGACATCGATCTCGTCCTTGTGGGCCTTGTCCATGGACTCGCCCTTGATGTCGCCAATCTTGATGAAAATATCAACAGCCATTTTTTCTCCCTGTGTGGTTTCTAACCACATTGTTTGGTTGACGCTGACCTTGCGAAATTACGTGTGCCGAACGGTTCCGATGATCTCCAAGCCACTGAAGATCCCCTGTGGGAGCGAGCTTGCTCGCGATAGCGGAGTGTCAGACATACGCATGACAACTGATCCACCGCCATCGCGAGCAAGCTCGCTCCCACATTGGCCTTGCACCGTTCAGTAAATCTTTATGCGCCCTTGGCCGACGGCAGTTTCGATACCAGGCGCAGCGACACGGTCAGCCCTTCGAGCTGGTAGTGCGGGCGCAGGTAGAACTTGGAGTTGTAGTACCCCGGGTTGCCTTCGACTTCTTCGACGATCACTTCGGCTGCAGCCAACGGGTGCTGGGCCTTGGTGGTCTCGGTGGAGTGCGCCGGGTCACCGTCGACGTAGTTGAGGATCCAGTCCTGCAACCAGCGCTGCATCTCGTCCTTCTCTTTGAAGGAACCGATCTTGTCGCGCACGATGCACTTGAGGTAGTGGGCGAAACGGCAAGTGGCGAACAGGTACGGCAGGCGCGCGGCCAGGTTGGCGTTGGCGGTAGCGTCCGGGTCGTCGTATTCGGCCGGTTTCTGCAGCGACTGGGCGCCGATGAACGCGGCGAAGTCGGTGTTTTTCTTGTGCAGCAGCGGCATGAAACCGTTCTTCGCCAGTTCTGCTTCACGGCGGTCCGAGATGGCGATTTCGGTTGGGCACTTCATGTCCACGCCACCGTCGTCGGTCGGGAAGGTGTGGGCTGGCAGGTTTTCCACTTCGCCGCCGGACTCCACGCCACGGATGCGCGAGCACCAGCCGAAGTGTTTGAACGAACGGTTGATGTTCACCGCCATCGCGTAAGCGGCGTTGGCCCAGGTGTACTTGGAGCTGTCGGCACCGTCGGTGTTTTCTTCGAAGGCGAAGGCTTCCACCGGGTCGGTCTTGGCGCCGTACGGCAGGCGCGCCAGGAAGCGGGGCATGGTCAGGCCGATGTAGCGCGAGTCTTCCGATTCACGCAGCGAGCGCCAGCCGGCGTATTCCGGGGTGGTGAAGATCTTGGTCAGGTCGCGCGGGTTCGACAGTTCCTGCCACGAGCCCATGCCCATCACGGTCGGCGATGCCGCGGCGATGAACGGCGAGTGCATGGCCGCGCAGACTTTCGACAGTTCGCCCAGCAGCTCGACATCCGGTGGCGACTGGTCGAAGTAGTAGTCGCCCACCAGGCAGCCGTAAGGCTCGCCGCCGAACTGGCCGTATTCTTCTTCGTACATCTTCTTGAAGATCGGGCTCTGGTCCCACGCGGTGCCCTTGAATTTCTTCAGGGTCTTGTGCAGGTCGGTCTTGGAGATGTTGAGCACGCGGATCTTGAGCTGCTCATCGGACTCGGTGTTGTTGACCAGGTAGTGCAGGCCACGCCAGGCGCTTTCCAGTTGCTGGAAGTCGGGGTGGTGGATGACCTGGTTGACCTGGGCGGTGAGCTTGGCGTCGATGGCGGCGATGATCGATTCGATCGACTTGATGGCGTCGTTGGACACCAGGTCGGTCTGCGCCAGGGCCTGTTCGGCCAGGGTGCGTACGGCCGTTTCGACGGCTTCGCGGGCGCGCTCGGTCTTGGGCTTGAATTCTTGCAGCAGCAGGGACGCGAACTCGCTGGTTTCTTCGGTTGCGCCCAGGTTTTGCACGCCTTCGCGAGCTGTATTGTCAGTCATGATCATTGGTCCTGTGCTGGCTTCGGCGCGCTCGCCAGGGCCTGCAACAGCGCTGGGTCCTTGATCGCCTTCATGATGATTTCTTCGGCACCGGTCTTGCCGTCCATGTAGGTCAGCAGGTTGGCCAACTGGGTGCGCGCTTCGAGCAGCTTGTTCAGCGAGTCGACCTTGCGGGCCACGGCCGCCGGGCTGAAGTCGTCCATGCTTTCGAACGTCAGGTCCAGGCTCAGGTTGCCTTCGCCGGTCAGTTCGTTAGGCACATGGAACGCCACGCGCGGCTGCATGGCCTTGAGGCGCGAGTCGAAGTTATCGACGTCGATCTCGAGGAACTTGCGATCAGCCACCGCTGCCAGAGGCTCGGCGGGCTTGCCGGCGAGGTCGGCCATCACGCCCATGACGAAGGGCAACTGGACCTTTTTCTCGGCGCCGTAGAGCTCGACGTCGTACTCGATCTGCACTCGAGGCGCGCGGTTGCGCGCGATGAATTTCTGAGAACTTTGCTTCGCCACGTTGCTGCTCCTGGTCGCTTGAGCGACGGTGTTGGCGTCATCGGCGGTACCGATGACGTGACTGCGTGATCCGCTCGCTTTTTATTCGCTGTCTGGGCCGCGCAGGTTTTCAAATTGACTCATGCCGTCGGGAATCAGGTTGCGCACGATGGCCGCGAAGTCGGCGTGCACCAGATTCTTGGCCCGGTTCAACAGCACCGGCAGCGGGCTGGAGGGCTCATGACGGGTGTAGTAAGCGAGAATCCGGTCCAGGCTGCGCAGCACGTCGTCGCGGTTGTTGATGTCGCCGCTGACGGTGCTGGTGCTGTTATTGGTGTTGCGCGGTGTGCTGGGTGCGCTGGCATATTCCGTTGGCGCGGCGCTGTCGTCGCTGACGGGATCGGACAGGGCGCTGTCGCCGCTCTGCGGGGCGAACTGGCCGAGAATCTGCAGGGCCATCTTCAGCGGTTGCTTCAGCGGGCCAAGGTCCACGCCCTGGGCGGATCCCACTTGGTCGCTGACCTGTTGTTCGATGGCTTCGGCGGCGCTGCGGGCTTCCAGCAGGGCGGCACGGGTGATTTCCAACTGCTCGGGGTCGCTGTCGAGCAGGGCCCCGGCGAGCTGTTCGGCGCCGAGGTTTTCATCCGGGAAACTTTGCAGGCCGCTGGCGTTGGCGGCGGCGCGCAGGCTGACGGCACCAAAGGTCCGCGAGCGGGCCAGGATGCTCTCGCGCAGCAAGCGAATGGTGATGTCGGACGTCAGGCCGGCGAGGGCATTGATGCGCACAGTGGGGTCGTTGTCGTCCTCGGCGTCCAGGCGCGGATGCAACTCGGCCCAGTACTGCTTGAGCAGTTCGCTGATCAGCGTCAGCACACGGGCCATGCCCGGCAAGCCTTCGAGGGCCAGGGAGCTTTGCAACAGGAAATGGGTGATGCGCAGGTCTTTGCTGCGTTGCAGCAAGTCCAGGCTCTGCTGCTGGATGCTGCGCCACTCAGGCGGCTCGGCAGGCAGGATCGAATCGCCCATGCTGCGTTCGGGCTGGCCCCGGGAGTCGCGCTCCAGGCGCAAGAAATCCGCGTCATATTCCAGATCTTCACCACACGGCGAAGTCGCGGAAACGGCGGCGAGCAACAAAGGCACATCCACTTGGATCGATCTCCCTATCACCCGCTGAAGAAAGTCGGGCAGTTCACACGCAAGTTTCGGATGAAACTCACATGTTCCTTGACGGTAATGGCCCTTTAGATTTGCACTGATCTTAAAGTGCCATCATGTATATTCAAGAAGTTGTGCATTTTTGGTGTAGTACTTATCGCTTGTCAAGGTAAGCTATTTCACCAATGTATCCCCTCTGTAACAGTTGTGATGGGCTTAACAGCCTGCCCGACCCACCGGTCGAAGCGGCAACTGACGTGGGGTTTTTGTCACGCAAGCCGGTTATGATCAGCAATCATGCTGGCAAAAAGCCGTTTCACGGTTGTTGGCAAAGGTTGCCGGCGGGGTAGTCAGGGCCTGGACCCTCACTCCCGCCCGCGCGCGAAGTATTCAGCAAGGAGGCAAGATGCCGCTGTGTTTGACTATCACTAGTTATCACAAGATCACCCCAGGCCAGTGTTCTGAAAAGTCCATGGATCAGGGGGTGATGGCAATTGGCCGTAATTCCGATAATGACTGGGTATTGCCGGACCCTGAGCGCCTGGTTTCCGGAAAACATTGCGTTATCCAATACAAAGACGGGCGTTATTATTTAACTGATAACAGTACTAATGGTGTGGAATTGGTCAAGGCCGGTGTTCGCCTGCGCAAGGGCAACAGCGAACCCCTGCAAGACGGCGAAGTGATCCGCATCGGTGATTATGAAATCCAGGCGCGCGTCGATTTCAGCCTGCCAGTCACCGACAGCAACCCGTTTGCCGAATCGCCCAGCAGTTTCGAGGCCTTGATGGGGCGCCAGGGCGCCGCCGTGCATACGCCGTCGCCGCTTCATACGCCATCGCCGATTCAAGTGGCTGCGCCTGCGCATTTCCAGGGCGGGTCGGCCATGGACACCCTGCCGGACCTGTTCGATTTCTTGACCCCTGCCAGTGTTCCGCCGGCCACCCAGCCTGACCATGTGCCGGCCGAGCAACACGATTTCCGCCCGCCGACGCCGATTCCCCGGCCGAGCCCGCCGCCTGTGGTCGAACCCGTGATACCGCCGTCTGCCTCGGTGATTCCGGACGACTGGGACCCGTTCAGCGACAAGCCCGCGCCAGTGGCCCCGCTGCCTGTGCCGCTACCACCTGTGATTGAGCCGGTCGCGACGCCTGTTGCGCAGGCTCCGCTCGCCGACATCTTTGCTGAAATCATTGCACCGCCGCCGCCGGCGGCCGTGCCTGAAGCGTCGGTCACCCGCGTCGAGCCTCCGGTCGCACCTCCAGTTGCTCCAGTTGC
Organism: Pseudomonas brassicacearum; assembly: GCF_918698105.1. GTDB lineage: Bacteria > Pseudomonadota > Gammaproteobacteria > Pseudomonadales > Pseudomonadaceae > Aquipseudomonas > Aquipseudomonas brassicacearum_F. The sequence continues at coordinate 249,560 of NZ_CAKKMI010000001.1, forward strand.
TCCAGTTGCTCCAGTTACCCCGATCGAATCCAACCAACCCGACTTGCTGCAAGCCTTCCTGCGCGGTGCCGGGCTCGATCAGTTGCGCCTGGACAAGGCCAACGCCGAAGCACAGATGGAGAGCATCGGGCGCAGTTACCGGTTGATGGTCGAAGGCCTGATCGATGTCTTGCGCGCCCGCAGCAGCCTCAAGGGTGAATTCCGTATCCAGCAGACGATGATCCAGCCGGTGGAAAACAACCCGCTGAAATTCGCCCCCAACGTCGATGAAGCCCTGTTGTTGCTGCTGCGCCACGGCAACCAGGCGTTCATGGCCCCGGACGCGGCGGTGCGTGACAGTTTCGATGACTTGCGGGCCCACCAACTGGCGGTGATGGCCGGTGTGGAAGCGGCCATCAAGCATTTGCTGACGCGCTTCGAACCGGCGCAACTGGAAGAGCGCATGGCCAAGCCCGGTGGGCTCTCGGGTATTTTCAGCGGCTCGCGACAGGCCCAGTACTGGCAGCAATTCACCGAGCTCTACAGCAATATTTCCCGGGAAGCCCAAGAGGATTTCCAGGACCTGTTCGGTCGCGAGTTCAGCCGCGCCTACGAAGAACACAGTACGCGACAGCGACGCCGCTAAGCGGCGCCGTCCCATAACAAGATCGATCAACACAACGGATAGCTCAAACGTCATTGAGGACGCAGGATGATTCCCAGGTTTTTACTCGCAGTCGCCACCGCGCTTCTGCTGACGGCGTGCGCCAAGGATGCGGCCAACCCCCAGCCCGAAGAAGCTGAGGCCGACACCGCCGCCATCGAGCTGCACTTTCACGCCATTGCCGGCCTCAACCCCGGCGCCACCGGCCAGCCGGCCCCGGTCCGGGTGCGCATTTTCGAACTGAAAAATGCCGCGACCTTCGGCCGTGCCGATTATTTCGCCCTCGCCGAACGGGCCCAGGCCACGCTGGGCGCCGACCTGATCGACCAGGACGAGGTGCTGGTCCAGCCCGGCCAGCAACTGAGCCTGCAACGCGACCTCGACCCGGCCACGCGGCACATCGGAATACTGGTGGGCTATCGCGAGCTGGACCAGTCGTTGTGGCGCACGGTGATGAATGTCCCGGCGCGCGAATACACCGAATACCAGATCAGCCTCGATGTGCGCGCCGTGCGCAGCGCCGTCGTCGTCCCCCCATCCAGCCCTGCCCAATAAGCAATCGGAGCCCCCATGTCCTGGAACAATCGCGTGGTCTGGTCGGAAGGCATGTTCATTGGAACGCAGCACTTCCAACAGCATGACCGTTACCTGGAAAACCTCATCGACGCACGCAGCCGCCCGTTGTCGGCCGGCGCCTGGGGTTTTTCCGAATTGCTGATCGACCAGGGCCTGCTGGCCCAGGGCAAGCTGGCGATCATCTCGGCGCGGGGCCTGTTGCCGGACGGTACGCCGTTCAATATTCCCCAGGATGACTTGGCACCAAGCCCGCTGAACGTCGACGACAACCTGCGCGATGGCCTGGTGTACCTGGCCTTGCCGCTCAAGCGCGCCGGCGCCCGGGACACCGTGGATGAAGGCGAAGACCTCGGCGCTGCGCGTTATGTGAGCCAGGTGTGCGAAGTGCGCGACGACAACGCACCGTTCGAAAACCGCGCACCGGTGGCCCTCGGCTCGCGGGCCCTGCGGTTGTTGACTGAACAGGATGGCATCGGCGACTACGCCGCCATCGGCGTGGTGCGGATCAAGGAAAAACGCGCCGACCGTGCCTTGGTGCTCGACGAGGCCTACATCCCGCCGCTGCTGGATGTCATCGCTTCCAAACCGTTGGCGGCGTTCCGCAGCGAACTGCTGGGCCTGCTGCATCAACGCGGCGAAGCCCTGGCCGGGCGGGTGGTGGCGTCGGGTGCCGGTGGCGCCTCGGAAATTGCCGATTTCATGCTGTTGCAACTGGTCAACCGCGCCCAGCCGCTGATCCAGCACCTGAGCCAGTTGAGCCCGCTGCATCCCGAGCGTTTCTACAGCGAGCTGGTGAGCCTGGCCGGGGAGTTCTCCACCTTCACCGCGTCCGGGCGACGACCGCAGCAATACCCGCCTTACCAGCACGATGACCTGGCGCTCAGCTACGCGCCGGTCATGCAGGCCCTGCGCGAAGCCCTGTCGATGCTGATCGACAGCAGGGCGACGCCGATTCCGATTGTCGAGAAAGCCTACGGCATCCACGTGGCGATGCTGGCCGACAAGACCCTGCTCGACAGCGCCAGTTTCATCCTGGTGGTGCGCGCCGACGTGCCGGCCGAGACCCTGCGCGGTCGCTTCGGCCAGCAGAGCAAGGTCGGTTCGGTGGAGCACATCCGCGACCTGGTCAACCTGCAACTGCCGGGCATCGGCCTGCTGCCGTTGCCGGTGGCGCCACGGCAGCTGCCTTACCACGCCGGCTCCACTTACTACGAGCTCGACCGGGGCAGCGATCATTGGCAGCAGTTGAGCAACTCCGGCGGCTTTGCGTTCCACATCGCCGGCCAGTTCCCAGGGCTGAACCTGGCCTTCTGGGCGATCCGAGGATAAACCGCGATGAGTAACGACGATCGTACCCAGTTCATGCCGACGCCCGGTGGCCGTGGTGGAGATCCCTTCCGCCCGGACGCGGGTCGGCCACAGCCGACGCCTGCGCCCGCACCGCTGTCGATGCCGGCCGCGCCGGTCCTGACCGGCAAGGCCGAGGGGCTCAACCCGCTGGAGAGCGCCGCCGGCCCGCTGCTGGCGCTGCTGACGCGCCTGCGCAACACCATTGCCCACCCGGCGCCGGCCAGTCTGCGCGCGCAACTGCTGGCCTACCTGCGCCAGTTCGAAGAGCGTGCCGAGGCCGCCGGCGTGGTGCGCAACGATGTGTTGCTGGCCCGCTACGCCTTGTGCACCGCGCTGGACGAAGCGGTGTTGAGCACGCCGTGGGGCGGCACCAGCGATTGGGGCAAGCAAAGCCTGCTGATCACCGTGCACAACGAAGCCTGGGGCGGCGAGAAGGTGTTCCAGTTGCTGGAGCATTGCCTGCAAAGCCCGCGCGAGCGCCTGTATCTGCTGGAGCTTTTGTACCTGTGCATGTGCCTGGGTTTCGAAGGGCGCTACCGGGTGATGAACGACGGTCGCAGCCAACTGGAAGCGTTGCGTGAGCGCACCGCCGCCGTCATCCGCAGCGCCCGTGGCGACTACGAGCGCGAGCTGTCGCCGCACTGGCGCGGTGTCACCGTGGCCCGTGATCGACTGGCGCAATTCATGCCGCCATGGATCGCCGTGGCCATCGGCGCCGCCCTGTTGCTGGCGCTGCTGTTCGGCCTGCGCATGAAGCTGGCCTCCGATGCCGAGCCGGTGTTCAAGAACATTCATTTCCTCGGTGAAATCCCGGTGCAGACCATCGACCGCCCCGTGGTGCAACCGAAGGTGATCGAGCGACCACGCCTGGCCGGCTTCCTCGCCGATGAAATCCGCGCCAACCGCATTGCCGTGGAGGACGCCGTCGACCGCTCGGTGGTGACCATCCGCGGCGATGAGCTGTTTGCCTCGGGCAGCGCCAGCATCAAGGACGACTTCCAGCCGCTGATGCTGCGCATCGCCGATGCGGTGCGCAAGGTCAAGGGCCAGGTCCTGGTCACTGGGCACAGCGACAATCGGCCGATCGCCACCCTCCGGTTCCCGTCCAACTGGGCGTTGTCCGAAGCGCGGGCGCAATCGGTGCTGCAAATTCTCTCGGCCAAGACCGGCCAGCCCGAGCGCTTCAGCGCCGAAGGCCGCAGCGACACCGAGCCGTTGGCATCCAACGCCACCACAGAGGGGCGTGCGCGCAACCGTCGGGTTGAAATCACAGTATTGGCGGAGGGGGTCGAGTGAAGGCGTTTTTCAGTTTTATGACCCGCTGGGTCATCCCATTGCTGGGGCTGATCGCCCTGAGCCTGATCATCTGGTTCGTGGGCCCGCTGCTCGATTGGCTGGTGCCCGAAGGCCGGCGCTGGGCGTTGATCATCCTGGTGTTCGCGGTATGGATCGCCTACCGGGTGTTTCGCATTATCCAGGCGCGCCGTCAGGCCGCCGAAGTGATGCGCAGCCTGGCCGCGCAAACCCCACCGGACCCGACCAGCATCGCCACCGCCGAGGAGCTCGAAACCCTGCGCCAGCGCATGGACGAAGCCTTGGCCCTGCTCAAGAAAGCCAAGCTGGGCGGTGACGAGCGCCGTAATCTCTACGAGCTGCCGTGGTACGTGATCATCGGCCCGCCGGGTTCGGGCAAGACCACCGCGCTGGTCAACTCCGGGCTGCATTTCCCGCTGGCCGCGCAACTGGGCGCCGGTGCGGTACGTGGTGTCGGCGGCACGCGCAATTGCGATTGGTGGTTCACCGACCAGGCGGTCCTGCTCGACACCGCCGGCCGCTACACCACCCAGGACAGCGACGCGACCATCGACAAGGCCGCCTGGCTGGGCTTCTTGGGCCTGTTGAAAAAGCAACGGGCCCGACGCCCGATTGATGGCGCGTTCATCGCCATCAGCCTGTCCGACCTGCTGCTGGGCAGCGACGCCGAGCGCGCCGCCCATGCCGCCGCAATCCGGCTGCGGATCCAGGAGCTCTACACCCAACTGGGCGTGCGCTTCCCGATCTACCTGATGCTGACCAAGCTCGACCTCGTGCCTGGCTTCATGGAGTATTTCGATACCCTGAGCAAGGAAGAGCGCGCCCAGGTCTGGGGCATGACCTTCGCCCTGGACGATGGCAAGAGCAGCGACAGCCCGCTGGCGCACCTGCAAAGCGAATTCACCGGCCTTGAGCAGCGCCTCAACGACCGCTTGGTGGAACGCCTGCAACAAGAGCGCGACCCGGCGCGGCGCGATCTGATCTACGGCTTCCCGCAGCAGTTCGGCGCCTTGAAAGATTGCCTGCAAAGCTTCCTCGAAGGCGTGTTCAAACCCAACGCCTTTGAAGAGCGCGTGTTGCTGCGCGGCGTGTATTTCACCAGCGGCACCCAGGAAGGCAGCCCGATCGACCGCCTGATCGGCTCCATGGCCCAGAGCATGAACCTGGACCGTCAGCACCTGGCGCGCCAGACCGGCACCGGGCGCAGCTACTTCATCGAAAAACTCTTCACCGCCGTGGCCTTCGCCGAGCGCGGGCTGGTGGGCGTCGATCCGAAAGTCGAGCGGCGGCGCAAGTGGATCGCCCGCGGCGTTCTGGCCTCCACCGTGGTGCTGGTGTTGGTGGTCAGCACGTTGTGGTGGGTCAGCTACCGCGCCAACCAGGCCTACATCGCCCAGGTCGACCAGAAGGTCGCGCCGTTGGGGCAAACCGTGCAGAACCTCAGCCCGGCACAACGCGACGTCCTCGCCGTGTTGCCGTTGCTCAACGCTGTGAAACACCTGGCTGACGACGCCCCGAGCTGGGCCGAAGGCCTGGGCTTGTACCAGGGCGACATGCTCGAAGCCGAGTCCGGCAGCGTCTACCGCAAGCTGCTGATCGCGGTGTTCGCGCCACGCTTGCTGACGCGCATCGAAGAGCAGCTGCACAGCGGCGGCAATTCGGATTTCCTCTACGAAGGCTTGAAGGCCTACCTGATGCTCGCCGACACCGAGCATTACGATGCCGACTTCATCAAGGCCTGGATCGCCCTGGATTGGGACCGCAGCCTGCCGCGGGACTTGCCGGCCGAGCAGCGCCAGGCCCTGACCGCGCATTTGCAGGCGTTGTTCGAGCGGCGTCCGCCCCTGGCGCGCCTCGACCCACGCCTGGTCGAAGACCTGCGCCGCCAGTTGCAGCAATTGCCGGTGGCCCAGCGGGTCTATGACCGGATCAAGCGGCAGAAGCTGCCTGAAGGCATCCCGGACTTTCGCATCAACGAAGCCGCCGGGCGTGACGCGGCGCTGGTGTTCAGCCGCAAGAGCGGCAAGCCATTGGGCGAGCCGCTGAGCGGGTTCTTCACCGTCAAGGGCTACCGCCAGGGCTTCTTGCTCACCAGCCTGAGCCAGACCGGCACCCTGGCCGAAGAGCAATGGGTGCTGGGCTTTGAGCAGGCCGATCAGCAGAACGTCGCCAGCCTGGCCGCCGACGTGCGTCGCCTGTACTTCCAGGACTACCTGCGCCAATGGGATGCCTTGCTGGCCGACATCGACTTCGTGCCGATCACCAGCGTCGCCCAGGCCGCCGATGTGCTGCGGGTGATTTCCGGCCCGACCTCGCCGTTGAAAAAACTGTTGGTGGCGGTGGCGAAGGAAACCGACCTGCAACAGGATGAACGCCTGCTGGCCGCCCAAGGTGCGCCGGTGGAAGGCGGTGTGGACAAGCTCAAGGAACGCCTGGGCAGCTTGCTCGGCCAAGAACAGGCGACGCCAAACGCGCCGGCGCAAAGCGATGACCCGATCACCGCGCACTTCGCCGAGCTCAACAGCATCGTCAGCAAAAGCGAAGGCGAGCCGGCGGCCATCGATGGCTTGCTGGCCGACATGAACGCTTTGTACGTGCAGGTCAGCGCCATGGTCGGTGCCAGCGGCGACGCCTTGCTCGGCGAAGCCAAGAACCAGGCCTCGGCCGCCGCTACGCGCGTCAGCCTCAATGCCGAACGCCAGCCGCCGCTGGTGCAGGGCCTGGTCAAGTCGGTGGTCAACTCCACCACCAACAGCATGATGGGCGGGGTGCGCAACCAACTCAACGCCGCCTGGACCAGCGAAGTGGTGAACATCTATCGCCAGTCCCTGGCCGGGCGCTATCCGATGTCGCCAGGCAGTGCACGGGACGCGACCCTGGACGACTTCGGCCAGTTCTTCGGCGTCGGCGGGGTGATGGACAACTACTTCCGCAAGTACCTGCAACCCTACGTCGACACTTCGACTCCGACCTGGCGTTGGCAGCCGGGCGCGGCGCAGAAACTCGGCATCGCCCCCGGCGTGCTGCAGACCTTCCAGCGCGCGGCGACCATCCGCGATGCGTTCTTCCGTTCCGGTGGCACGCAGCCGATGGTGCGTTTCGAGCTCAAGCCGGTGGCGATGGACTCGACCATCACCCAGTTCCTGCTCGACCTCGACGGCCAACAGTTGAGCTACGACCACGGCCCAAGCCGCCCGACCGCCATGCAGTGGCCGAACCCGGGCAGCATCGGCGTGGTGCGGATCTCGATCATGCCGCCGTCGTCCAGCGGTCGCTCCGGCATCACCCTGGACGGGCCGTGGGCCTGGTTCCGGCTGCTGGAGCAATCGGACCTGACCGCCGGCAACTCGCCGGATCGCTTCAACCTGCGGCTGCGGGTCGATGGCGCCAGCGCCTCTTATGAGCTGCGGGCCAACAGCGCCTTCAACCCATTCAAGAGCCGGGTGCTCAGCGGCTTCAGCCTGCCGGAGCGGCTATGAGTACAGCGGGCTTTTATGGAAAGTTGGCCAGCCGCGGCGATTTCGTCAGCCGTGGCTTGCCCCAGAGTTTTATCGGCCCGTGGGATTCGTGGCTGGCGGCGGGTTTGCTCGCCAGCCAGACCAGCCTCGGCGAGCGCTGGCTGGATGCCTATCTGGTCAGCCCGCTGTGGCGCTTCATGGTCGCGCCGGGTGTGTGTGGTCCGGACGCCGCGGTCGGGGTGGTGATGCCGAGCATCGACCGGGTCGGTCGTTATTTCCCGCTGACCGTCGCGATGCTGCTGGAGCCCGACGCGGACCCGGCGTCGGTGGTGGGCGGTGCGGACGAGTGGTTTGAACGGGTCGAGAACCTGTTGCTGAGCACGTTGAGCGTGGAGGCCAGTTTCGAGACGTTCAACGAACAGCTGGAGACCCTGGGCAGCCCGATGGTCCTGCCGCGCACGCCGAGCAGCCGCTTTGCCAGCCTGCATCGTTTCGATGCCACCGACCCGCAGCGGCGCATGAGCGCCCTGGCCGAGGCGGCCTGCGAAGGCGCGAGCCTGTGGTGGGGCCAGGGATCGGAACGCATTGCCCCAGGTTTGATGCGCTGCCAGGGACTGCCGGCGGCGGCTGATTTTGCGCAATTTTTGCTCGGCCAAGAAGGTGTTGTGTAGATGCGTCCAAGTGCCGGAAAAGCAATCAAGTCTGCAAGCAAGAGCCATGTCGGAATGGTCCGCCAGGTCAACGAGGACGCCTGCCTGGACCTGCCGGAAAATGGCCTGTGGGTGGTGGCCGACGGCATGGGCGGGCACGCGGCGGGCGACTACGTCAGCAGCCTGATCGTCGACAGCCTGCGCAGCATTGCCGTCGGGCGTTCGCTGGACGAATACGTCGCGGCGCTGCAAAGCGACCTGTTGCGGGTCAACGCCGCCGTGCGTGAAGAAACCGCCAACCGTGGCGTGACGATGATGGGCAGCACCGTGGTGGTGTTGGCCGCTCGTGACCTGCGCGGCATGTGCCTGTGGGCCGGTGACAGCCGGTTGTATCGCCTGCGCGACGGCGTGCTCGAAGGCATCTCCCGCGACCACAGTTACGTCCAGGATCTGCAGGACAGCGGCCTGCTCAGCGAAGCCGAAGCGCGGGTACATCCGCGGGCCAACATCGTCACCCGGGCCATTGGCGTCGAGGCGCAACTGAACCTGGCGCTGACCGAGCTGCTGCTGGTGCCCGGCGACAGTTACCTGTTGTGCAGCGACGGGCTGACCAAGACCGTCGAGGACGATGAAATCCGCGAAGTATTGAGCCACGACGAGCCCGGCGAAATCGCCAGCAGCCTGGTGTCCCTGGGCCTGATGCGCGGCGCGCCGGACAACATCACTGTGGTGGTCGTGAAGGTGCCGTCATGAGCTTGACCCTGAACATTGTCATCCCCGGCTACGACATCGAAGGGCCGATCGGCGAAGGCGCGATGGCCAGCGTGTACCTGGCGACCCAGCGTTCGCTGGAACGCAAGGTGGCGTTGAAAGTCATGGCTGCCGCGCTGGCCGCCGACCCGACCTTCTGCGAGCGTTTCCTGCGCGAAGGCAAGACCCTGGCGCGCCTGTCGCACCCGCACACCGTCACCATCCACGACATCGGCAACGTCGGTGAGCTGTATTACATGGCGATGGAATACCTGCCCAACGGCACGCTCAAGGAACGCATCGCCGCGGGCCTGACGCCGGAGCAGGGCCTGACCTACATCCGCCAGATCGCCTCGGCCCTGGGTTATGCCCATGGGCTGGGCCTGGTCCACCGTGACGTCAAGCCGGCCAACATCCTGTTCCGCGCCGATGGCACGGCGGTGCTTTCGGACTTCGGCATCGCCAAATCCCTGGACGACCGCACCCAGTTCACCCAGGCCGGTTTCGCCGTCGGCACGCCCAGCTACATGAGCCCGGAACAGGCCCGTGGCCAAGACATCGACGGCCGCGCCGACCTGTATGCCCTGGGCGTGGTGCTCTACGAAATCCTCGTCGGCAAGCTGCCGTACACCGGCAACGACGCACTGTCCACGGCCCTGGCGCACCTGACCGAACCCTTGCCGGAACTGCCGGTACACCACGGCCGTTACCAGGACGTGTTGCGCAAGCTGCTGGCGAAGGATCCGGCAGAGCGTTTCCCGGATGCGGCGGCGTTGCTGCGGGCGTTGGATAACCTGCCAGACGAATCGGCGGAAGCGACGCTGATCCGGCCGTTGTCGTTGCAACTGCCGACCACAGCGCCTGCGGTGGATGACTTGGCGGGTTTGACGCCCATGTCCATCGACATTCCCAGCGGCCCGGCTTATTCAGCACCACCGCCACAATCGCAGCCCAAACCCGTTGCGCCGCCAGTAAAACCGCCGGTTCAATCCTCGGTGTCGGAGCAGCGCAAGGGGCCGGTGTTCGCCCTGGCCGCCGTTGCGGTCGCCGTGGCGCTGGCGTTGGGTGGCGCGGGTTATTGGTGGTTGGCCGGTGATGACGGCAAAGACGTGAAGACGCCAGTGGCCACGACCACCTCGGTCAAGCCACCGGAAGTGAAGCCGCCGAAGACCCCCGAGGTGCCGGCGGTCAAACCACCCGCTGCCCAGCCACCCGTGGCGACCGAGGCCGATGGCGGCCAGCGTCCGCTGTTGATGGCCGGCAAGAAAACCCTGTTTCAGCGCGTGCTCAGCAAACCGGGGGCTAAGCTCGCCGAGGCGCCGGGCGCCGTGCCGGGCAAGGCGCTGCCGGCGTTTTCCGTGTTGTACGTGTATCAGCGCAAGGACGTGGATGGCAGCGCCTGGGTGCGGGTCGGTGCGGCCACTGACGGGCGCAGCGACGGCTGGTTGCCCGCCGCCCAGGTCAGCGACTGGAAGCAAAGCCTGGTGCTCAAGTTCACCGAGCGTTCCGGCCGTGCGCCGGTGATGTTCCTGCGTCAGCCTGGCCAAGTGGAAAAGCTCCTGGCCAACCCATCGGCCGCCAAGAACGTGTTGCTCAAGGCCCAGCAGAGCCCGCAGGAGGATCAGCAAGTGCTGGCCCTGGAACCGGCCGCCAGTGCGGTGCCGCAGAGCCAGTTCTACCTGTTGCCGATCTTCGATTCCCGCGAGAGCCTGGATGAAAACGGTCAACCGGTGCAGTTGCTGAACGTGGCGTCGATCGATCCGGGCAACACCCCCAAGGCGTCCGGCAACACGCCGATCACCACTGCCAACGCCGACGCGTTCCGCACCGCCGTGGTGCTGGTGGTGGACACCACCGTGTCGATGCAGCCCTACATCGACCAGGTGCGCGACGTGGTCCACGAACTGCAAACCCGCATTGCCGAGCGTGGCGAGTTGGACAGCGTCAGCTTCGGCATGGTGGGTTTCCGCAGCAGCATCAAGAAAACCCCGGGCCTGGAGTACACCGCCAAGACCTTGATCACCCTGGAGCAGGGCCGCGACCCGCAACGTTTCATGGAACTGGCGCGACAGGTCAAGGCCTCGACGGTGTCGAGCCATTCGTTCAACGAAGATGCGTTTGCCGGGGTCATGGAAGCCGTCGAAGGCATGGACTGGTCCGGTTACGGCGGGCGTTTGATCCTGTTGGTCACCGACGCCGGCGCCCTGCGCAAGAACGATCCCTTTGCCGCCACGCAAATGAATGAGGCCGAAGTGCGCCAGGCCGCGCTGGGCAAGCAGATCAAGATCTACGCTTTGCACCTGCTCAGCGACGCCGGCAAGAAAACCCACGCCGGCGCCCAGAGCCAGTACCGCACCCTGACCGCCGACGCCAACCCGCAGATCGGCGACTTGTACATCCCGGTGCCGGGCGCCGACGTGCGCAAGTTCGGCGAGCGTGTCGACGAGATCGGCTCGGTCTTCGCCGACCTGGTGCATCAGGTGCGCAGCAACAAGGCGCAAAGCGTGCCGCTGTTGAGCGCCGCGCCGAGCCTGGCCGACAAATCAGCGGCGGTCGGCTACGCGATGCACATGGACTTTTTGGGACGCAAATCCGCCAGCCAGGCGCCGCAACTGGTCAGCGCCTGGACCGCCGACCGCGACCTGACCAACCCGGCGCTGCCGGCGTTCCAGGTCTGCGTGATGCTGACCAAGCTGCAACTCAACGACCTGCAGCAGTCGCTGAAGCTGATCGTCGACGCGGCCCGCAAGACCCAGAGCTCGCCCAAGGATTTCTTCCAGGAAATCGCCAGCGCCAGTGCCTACATGAGCCGCGACCCCTCGGCCTTGCGCAAGGGCGGCAACCTGGCCAACGGCGGGATTCTCGGCGAGTACCTCGAAGGGCTGCCGTACCGCAGCAAGTCGCTGAACATGACCCAGGATTTGTGGCTGTCCTTGAGCGTGGCCGAGCAAGAAGATTTCATCGACGAGCTGGACTCGAAAATCCGCCTCTACGAAACCTTCCACAACGACCTCGCCAACTGGGTGCGCTTCGGCGACGCCGAGCCGGGCGATGCCTTGTACCGCGTTCCGTTGTCGACGCTGCCGTGATGCTGACCCTGAACGCTGTGCACAAAAGCCGGGGCGCCGGCAGCCAGCGCTACAGCCTGGTGATTCCACGGCTGCATTTGCGCGGCGGCGAACAACTGGCGGTGGTCGGTCCCAGTGGCTGTGGCAAGAGCACCTTGCTGGACTTGCTGGCGCTGGTGTTGGCACCGGATCAGGCCGGGCAGTTCGACTTCACCCCCGCCGACACGCCGCTGGACATCGCCAAATTGTGGCGTGCGTCGCAACAGGGCACCTTGGCTGAGCTGCGCAGCCGTTACCTGGGTTATGTTCTGCAAACCGGCGGCCTGTTGGGCTTCCTGGATGTGCGCGGCAACATCGCGTTGTCGCGCAAATTGCTGGGCTTGAAGGATGACGCAAGCGTGACGCGCCTGGCTGGGCAGTTGGACATTGCCGATCAACTGGACAAGAAACCGGCGGACTTGTCCGTCGGCCAACGTCAGCGGGTCAGCTGTGCCCGGGCGTTGGCCCATGGGCCGCGCCTGTTGCTGGCCGACGAACCGACCGCCGCCCTCGACCCGCTCAACGCCGAGCGCGTCATGCAGTTGCTGGTGGCCCAGGCGCGCGAGCACGGCGTGTGCTGTGTGGTCGCCACCCACGACGAGGCGCTGGCCCGCGCCAGCGGTTTGCAGGTGCGGCGCATCAGTTGCCGTCGCGATGTCGACGGCGGTGTCACCGCCACCCTTGGGGAGGCTTGCTGATGCGCGGCGCGCTGGTGGCTTCCCTGGCCTGGCAGGATTACCGCAACGATGCCTGGCTGTCGGCCTGCTCGGTGTTGGCTTTGATGGCCGTGGTGGCGCCGTTGCTGGTGCTGTTCGGCCTGAAGTTCGGCCTGGTCAGCAGCCTCACCGAACGCTTGCAGAACGACCCGGCGACCCGGGAAATCATCCCCTTGGGCGGTGGTCGTTTCAGTGCCGAATTCGTCGAACAATTGAGCCTGCGCGGCGACGTGGCCTTTGCTTTGCCGCGCACCCGGCAGATCGCCGCTACGGCGGATTTGAGCGACGATGCTTCGGTCGTCACGGTCGAGATGATTCCCACCGCGGCCAGCGATCCCTTGTTCGATCATTTGCCGGTGCCGCAAGGCTTGGATCAAGTGGTGCTCAGCCAGACCGCCGCGGAAAAGCTCGGCGCCAAGGCCGGCGATTGGTTGCAGGCCAGTTTCGGCCGGCAGGTGGCCGGTCGCAGTGAGGCGCAGCGCACCCGTGTGCAGGTGCTGCACGTGCTGCCCTTGGAAGCCTTCGCTCGGGACGGCTTGTTTGCGCCGCTGGCGTTGCTGGAGGCGGCGGAGGATTACCGTGACGGCCGAGCCGTGTCCGCGTTCGGTTGGCCCGGCGATGCTGTGGGCGCGAGCGAGCAACGGGTCTACCCGGCGTTTCGCCTGTACGCTCGCAGCCTCGGCGACGTCGAGCCGCTGCGCCAGTACTTCGCCGGGCAAAACCTGCTGGTTTCGACTCAGGCCCAGACCATCGCCCAAGTGCAATCGTTGAGTCGCAATCTGTCGATCGTGTTCTGGATCATCGCCGGGTTGGCGTTGGCCGGGGCATTCGCGGCGATTTTTGCCGGTGCCCTGGCAGCGGTCGAGCGTAAGCGCCGGGAGCTGTCGGTGTTGCGCCTGCTGGGGGTTTCCACCGCGGCGCTGTTGCTGTTCGTGGTGTTGCAGGCGCTCTACAGCGCCACCTTTGCGGCCCTGTTGAGTGCCGGCCTGTACGGCCTGGCGCAGTCGGGCCTGAATTATTTATTTGCGCAGATGCCCGGCGAGTACGCCAGCCATCTGCTGGTGCGTCATTACGCGTTGGCCCTGGTGGCCGTGCTCGGCGTCAGTGCCGTCGCGGCGGCCTGTGGTGGCTGGCGGGTGGCGCGCATCCAGGCGTGTGAAGGAATTCGCGATGTATAAGTTATTGGGCGCCGCCGTGGCGCTGAGCCTCGCCGGTTTGGTCTGGGCGGATGAGAGCACGGACAAGCTGGACAACCCCAAGCCATTGCCCGACGACGTCAGCCTGCCGCTGCCGTGCGAAGGCCAGATGGTGTTCCGCTACGTCTACATCCTCGCCCAAGGCACCCTGGACGACCGTGAGATCAGCCTTGGTTACCCGTTCAGCGAAGGCGAGGCGGGCTATCAACAGTCGTTCATTTCCGGCTACCGGCGCGACTTCATCAACGGCCAGTTCACCCTCAAGGACCTGCCCAAGGACTGGAACAAGACCATCACGCCGTTGATGCCCAAGACCGACGCCAAGACGCCGCTCAAGCCGATGCTGTACTTCATCGGCAAGTACGAGGTCACGGCCCGGCAATACGCCCAGGTCATGGCCCAGGCGCAATCGCTGGCCAGCGGTGAAGCGGCGCCGGCCTGCGAAGCCTTGCAAGCCGAATTGCCCCAAGGCGTGGCCGGGCGTTTGCCCAAGGTGAAACTGTCGAAGTTCGAGGCTGAGCGTTTCTCGGCGGTGTACAGCGCCTGGCTGATGAAATACCACAAGGACTTGCTGCCGGTGAGCGGCCGTGGCACCTCCGCCGAAGATGGCGGGCTGGGTTTTGTGCGTTTGCCGACGGAAGTCGAGTGGGAATTCGCCGCCCGTGGCGGCCAGGCGGTGAGCCGTCAGGACCTGGAAGGGCGCCTGTTCCCGCGGCGCCTGGAAGGCAGTGAAAGCGACGGGCCGCTGGCCGATTGGGCGGTGTTCAACCAGGTCGCTGGTGGCACCGGTCAGGCGGCACGGCTGTTGCCCATCGGCACCAAGCTGCCGAACCCTATCGGTTTGTTTGACGTGGTGGGCAACGCCGCCGAGATGGTCCAGGAATCCTTCCAGTTGGTGCACGCCGGTCGCCGCCAGGGCGCCTATGGCGGCTTCGTGGTCAAGGGCGGCAACTACCTGGAAGGCGAGGGCACGCTGTTCACCGGCATGCGCCGCGAATACCCGCTGTTCGCCGCCGACGGCACCGAGCAAAGCAACGAAACCACCGGTTTCCGCGTGGCCGTCGGTGCGTTGTCGGCGCCGCGTTCGCGCTACAAGGAATTGTTCGCCCAATGGCAGAAAGAAGGGCGGCTCGCGTCGCTGACCGATGCCATCGACGATGCCGACGACCCGACCAAGCGCCTGGACAGCATCATCGCCGCCAGCGTCGATCCGCGCCTGCAAGCCGAACTGGGCCTGGTCAACGAAGAGCTCAAGCGCAACGTCTCGCTCATCGCCCAGCAGCGCGAGGAAGCGGCGGGCAACCTGATTCAGTCGTCGGCCTTGGTGGCCGAGACCGTCAACAACTACAACATTCGCCTGACCAATCTGCAGAACAGTCGGCAAGCCGCGCTGGATGCCAAGGATGAGGCCAGCGCCACGCTGTTCGCCACGGCCATCGATAACGGTCGCAGCGCGCTCGAGGGCGCGGTGGCGATTTATATCGACAACCTGGCGACCGGCACGCGCTACACCGATGCCGTGATCCAGGCGCAGTTCCAGCGCATCAAGGAAGAATTGGAGCGCAAACCGGTACTGGGTAAGAGCCTGGTGGCGCGTGCAACGTTATTCGTTCGTCATGTCGGGGACTATCGTCAGCAAAAACGAGCCGACCCGGCGGCGATATTGAAGGAATTGCTCGCATCGAGCGCTCAGCGGTCTTGAGTGTTCGTTGTCAGCGAGCTTGGAAGGGACTCAGGCGGCGATAGCGCCGCGCTGAGCGGGTCAATACTTAAATGAGAACACAACTATGCTTTTCTCCCGTAAACCATTTGCTTCGGTTTCCAAGCGTCACTTGCTGATGGTCGCTGTCGGCTTCAGCACCGTACTGACCGGCTGCGCCACGTCGCCGACCTCCAAGGTCGCCTCGAGCACCAAGGTCGAGTACTACCCGAACTGCTACGAGCCGGTGCAGCACCTGCGCTCCACCGAAGGCAACATGACCAAGTCGGTGGTCACCGGCGCGGCCGTCGGCGCAGTCGGCGGTGCACTGCTGGGCGCCCTGACCGCCGATAAGGAAGACCGTGGCCGCAACGCCGCCATTGGTGCCGCGGGCGGCGCCCTGGCCGGTGGTGCAGCCGGTTACTACACCGAGCGCCAGAAGCAGATCGCCGATGACAACCAGCGCATCGCGTCCTACGCCGCTGACGTCAACAAAAGCGTCTCCGACATCGACCGCAGCACCGCCTACGCCAAGACCTCGCAGCAGTGCTACCAGAACGCGTTCAGCAAACTGGTTGCCGACCGCAAGGCCAAGACTGTCAACGACACTGAAGGCCGCAAGCGCCTGGCAGAAATCGTTTCCGGCCTGAAAGAGTCGAATGATCTGATCGTTGCGGTCAACGGCAAGGCGTCCGAAGACCTGAACAACTACACCCAGGCTTACGAGAAAGACCTGCAGCAAGTGGGTGTGCAGCGTACTGACGTGGTGACCGTGGCCACCGCCGATACCACGCCGGTTGTGGCGCAGACCAGCACCAAGACCAAGAAGAAAGTGACGCCGGCGAAGAAGAAAGAACTGCCAGTCGTGCCGAAAGAAGCGGTGACCACCGAGAAAACCCTGCAGACCGCCAAGGCCAAGCAGGATGAAAGCAAGCAGGTCGCTAGCGCGGGTACCACTCAGGTCAACAGCATGTGCAAAAACCCGGACCTGGGCGACTGGGCACCGGTGCCTTGCCCGAATGTTTGATTGAGTGAGGGCGGCTGGTCACTGATCAGCCGTCAAAACCCAAAACCCTGTGGGAGCGAGCTTGCTCGCGATGGCGTCGGTTCAGTTGGCATTCATGTCGACTGACACCCCGCCATCGCG
>NZ_CAKKMI010000002.1:0-177658 GCF_918698105.1 Pseudomonas brassicacearum
CTTGATCTTGATTTTGATCTGGGGCGCCCCATTAACCACGATGGCCGAACGCAGGCATTGCGCAGTGGGCATCCCGGCATGGATGCCGGGATAGCCGCGCTGGGCCATGGATGGCCCTTCGCGGCGGGCCCACGGAGCAATGCCGGAGTGAGGGCACACCGAGCCTAGGCGAGGTGCCAAGTGGTGGGGCAAAAGCGTTTTGGTTACTTTTGCGCTCTTCAAAAGTGACCCGCCGTAAGGGCGGAACCATAAGCCGCCGTGACCTAAATAACGGATATACACACCGAATCAGGAATTCCCAGCGACCGGCTCAGAAGCACCCAACCCCGGCCCGGCCGAATAACGAATCACACTAAGAACCGCCAACGTAGCAACCACCAACCCAGGCGAGGTCGCCAGCAATACAGCAGTGGTCCCACCCCCGGCCGCCAGGATCTGCCCAGCGGCCAGAGGCCCGGCCACCGACCCCAGGCGCCCGATGGCCACCGCAGCACCCACCCCCGTCGCACGCACCGCCGTAGGATAGGAGGGCGGTGCCAACGCATAGAGCACCAACTGCGCAGCCATGACAAACAACCCGGCGGCGAACCCGGCAATGGCCATGGGCACGATACCAACGGACAACCCGACCCCGCCCAGGGCGCTCAGCAGCCCGGCATAGACGTACAGCACCACCTTGATGCCATTGCAGCGGTCCAGCAACAGGCCACCGAGCAACGAGCCAAGCGCTCCGCCGATGTTGAACAGCATCTGCACCAGGCCGGCCTGGGGTTTGCTGAACCCCTGTTCCAGCAGCAACGACGGCAGCCAGTTGAGCAACATGTACATCACCGTCAGGGTGAAGAAATAACTCAGCCACAGCGCCAAGGTGGTACGGCCGCGACCTTCACCAAACAATGCCTGGGCGGTGGAGCCGCGCGATGAGCCGTCATCCCGGGCCCGGCGAAAGGCGCTGGACTCGGGGAGCCACAGGAGCATCAGCGGGACCACCAGCAAGGGTGCCAACCCACCGATGAAAAACGTCATCTGCCAGTGCTCGCCAAACAACATCGCGACCACTGCCGCCAACGCACCACCCAACGGCACGCCGGCATACATCACGCTGATGGCCGTGCCCCGGCGCTGCTCGCCCACGGCTTCGGCGCACAGGGCAATGAGGTTGGGCAGGGCGGCGCCCAAGCCCAGGCCAGTCATGAAACGCACCAGCAAAAGGCTTGAGAAGTGTTCGACATAAGCGGTGCTGAGGGAAAACACGCCAAACAGCAAGACGGCGATGACGAGGATTTTCTTGCGACCGATGCGATCAGCGATCCAGCCACCGAAGAACGCACCTGGCAACAGCCCGATGATCCCGGCGCTGAATACCCAACCCATCATTTTCGGGTCCAGGGCAAACGTCTGTCGCAGCCCTGCGGCTGCGGTACCGGCTGACTGAAGGTCGAAACCCTCGATCAACGCGACGATGAAACACAAGGCGATGGTCAGCGTCGCACGACGCGCCGGAAGGTTCATGGCAAATCCTCTTATTGTTTTTGTGAGGGACACCGGCTCGGAGGATAACCGGCCGGTGGATTTAAGATTAACAAAGCTAACTAAAAAATGAACGGCGCCAAGAGGAACACCATAACGGGCGAGATCATTATGAAAATCAGCGGCTTGGAAAGAATCCAAGAGTAAATTGATAAATTAGTTAATGATATTAATGTTCGATTATCGGTCGCTGTTGATTGACGAAGCGCCCGTACCGTTTCCATTCTTGGTGCGCACGGCCCCCATCACCAAGGCTGGGCCGATCAAAACAACAACAATAACTGGATATCGAACATGCCAAACCTTGCTCGGGACACGCTGTCGGCGCGCCCTGTTTCATCCTTCGTCCCCCTGCTGGCCTGTCTCGGGCTGAGCCTCGGTTCTCCCGTGTGGGCGGAAGGATTCATCGACGACAGCCACGGTACGTTGACCTTGCGCAATTACTACATGGACCGCGACTACAAGGACGATGGCGCCAAGACCGCAGCCCGGGAATGGGCTCAGGGTGTGTTCATGAACATGGAGTCGGGGTTCACCCCGGGCGCGGTTGGGTTCGGCCTCGACGTGAGGGGGTTGCTGGGCATCAAGCTCGACTCGTCGCCGGACCGAAGCGGCACCGAACTGTTGCCGGTGTCGAGCAGCGACAAGCGCGCAGCTGATGAGTATTCGCGCCTGGGCGTGACCGGCAAGCTGCGTTTCGCGCAAACCACGGTGAAGACCGGCGATGTGTCGATCTTCCTGCCGTTTGCCTTTGCCAGCCCATCGCGGCTGCTGCCGCAGACCTTTCGCGGGACGACCCTCAGTTCCAAGGACATCGACGGCTTGACGTTGAACACCGGTTATATCGATCGAATCGCCCGGCGCGATTCCACCGACTACCAACCGATGAGCATCGCCTCGCCCAACCGTCGTTTCAACGGTGCGGCGACTTCTTCCCATATGGCGTACGTGGGCGGCGACTACCAGGTCAACAAAGACCTCAGCCTGCGGGCCTACCACGCCGAAGTGGCAGACTTGTACCAGCAGAACACTCTGGCGCTGTTGCATAACCTGCCCTTGGGCGATGGCGTCCTGACCACCGACCTGCGCAGTTTTTTCAGCGACGAAGACGGCGCGGCCAAAGCCGGAAAGGTGGATAACCGCAATGTCTCGGCGCTGGTCGGCTATCGCCTGGGCGGGCATCGCTTGAGTCTGGGCTACATGCACGCCAGTGGCGATACGGCCACGCCTTATGTGTCTGGCACCGAGCTGATGGGCTTGAGTGAAATGACCATGAGCTCGGACTTCCTCAATGCCAAGGAACGCACCTGGCAGGCGATCCATGACTATGATTTCGCCGCCGTGGGCGTGCCGGGCCTGCGGAGTCGGCTGCGGTATGTGCGTGGCGATCACATCGAACTGGCGGCCCTCAATGCCGAGGATCGCAAGGAGCGCGAGTTCCAGATGGAGCTGGGGTACGTGATCCAGAGCGGTCCGCTGAAAAACGTCGGGCTGCTGGCACGCAAATCGATCTATCGCAACGACTTCCCGGGTACGGCGGCGTTTCGCGACGAGAACCAGACCCGGTTCCTGGTGACGTACAGCGTGCCGATCTGGTGATGCCTTGACGAGGATGCCGTGCTTTTGTGGCGAGGGAGCTTGCTCCGCTGGGCTGCGAAGCAGCCCTAAGCTATTGATTGCGGTGCTTCAGACAAACCTGGTCGACTGTCTTGGGGTCGCTGCGCAACCCAGCGGGAGCAAGCTCCCTCGCCACAGGGGAGCGGTGTCCTTTATTGGTAAACCTTCTTCAACAACCGCAACAATTCCTCACGTTCAGCCCCCGAAAGGGTCGCCGTGGAGTCAAGGTCGCTCTGTGCGGCGATTTGCTTGAGTTCCTTGAGCAGGGTTTCGCCGGTCTTGCTCAGGAAAATCCCGTAGGAGCGCTTGTCCGGCTTGCACCGCACGCGCACGGCCAGGGCCCGGCTTTCCAACTTGTTCAGCAGCGGCACCACTTGTGGTGGCTCGATCGCCAGGGCCTTGGCCAGGTCGGCCTGCATCAGGCCGGGATTCTGGTCGATGATCGCCAGGGCCGAGAACTGGGCAGGGCGCAGGTCGTGGACGGCGAGCCGGCCAATCAGGTTCTGGAACAGTTTCAACTGGGCGCGGCGCAGGGCGTAACCGATCAGGTCGTCCAGCGCAGAGTCCAGCGGCGCTTGCGCGTCGGTACCGGCGGCCAGGGGCTCGGCGGGTTCGGCAAGCTTGGAAGACTTGGCCATCGAAGTGAACTTCCTCAAGGTAAGTGATTAACAAGGCTATCCAGTTTGCCGGGGTTGCGGCGCCCTGGCTATGGGCTTGCGCATATTCGAGATTTGTAACCTTCGGTCAAGGCCCGGAAAAATACAGATAAATCGATTAATAGTTAATTGACATAACTAATTTTCCAGTTTAGTTTTTGATCATCTTCAGCCAAGAACAAGAGAGCACGCATCATGAGCAACTACGAAGGTCGCTGGAAAACGGTCAAGGTCGATATCGAGGAGGGCATCGCCTGGGTCACCCTCAATCGTCCGGAAAAGCGCAACGCCATGAGCCCGACCCTCAACCGCGAGATGATCGACGTGCTCGAGACGCTGGAGCAGGATCCGGCCGCTGGTGTATTGGTGTTGACCGGCGCCGGTGATGCCTGGACCGCCGGCATGGACCTCAAGGAGTATTTCCGCGAAGTGGATGCCGGGCCGGAAATCCTTCAGGAAAAAATCCGTCGTGAGGCGTCGCAATGGCAATGGAAGCTGCTGCGCATGTACGCCAAGCCAACCATCGCCATGGTCAACGGCTGGTGCTTTGGTGGCGGTTTCAGTCCGCTGGTGGCGTGCGACCTGGCGATCTGCGCCGACGAAGCGACCTTCGGTCTCTCGGAAATCAACTGGGGCATCCCGCCGGGCAACCTCGTCAGCAAGGCCATGGCCGATACCGTGGGCCATCGCCAATCGCTGTACTACATCATGACCGGCAAGACGTTCGGTGGGCAGAAAGCCGCCGAAATGGGCCTGGTCAATGAAAGCGTGCCCCTGGCGCAGCTGCGTGAAGTCACGGTGGAGCTGGCGCGCAACCTGCTAGAGAAGAACCCAGTGGTGCTGCGAGCCGCCAAGCATGGTTTCAAGCGCTGCCGCGAACTGACCTGGGAGCAGAACGAGGATTACCTGTACGCCAAGCTCGACCAGTCGCGCCTGCTCGACACCGAAGGTGGCCGCGAGCAGGGCATGAAGCAGTTCCTGGACGACAAGAGCATCAAGCCCGGCTTGCAAACCTATAAGCGCTGAATGGACCGGCGAATGGCGGGCCGCATCCCGCTGTTCGCTGCGTCGCCCTGGCGCTACTGTTACACCGCTGCGATGCATTCCCGATAAAGACAATAAAGAGGAATCACCATGCTGGACGTGCCCCTGTTGATTGGCGGCCAGTCGTGCCCGGCCCGTGACGGCCGGACCTTCGAACGCTGCAACCCGGTGACGGGTGAGGTGGTGTCTCGCGTGGCCGCCGCCACCCTTGAAGATGCCGACGCCGCGGTAGCCGCGGCCCAAGCGGCGTTCCCCGCCTGGGCCGCGTTGGCGCCCAACGAACGCCGCACGCGGTTGTTGCGAGCGGCCGAGCAGTTGCAGGCCCGCAGCAGTGAATTCGTCGCTGCTGCCGGCGAGACCGGCGCCATGGCCAATTGGTACGGTTTCAACGTGCACCTGGCGGCGAACATGCTGCGCGAAGCCGCTTCCATGACGACCCAGATCAATGGCGAAATCATTCCTTCGGACGTGCCTGGCAGTTTCGCCATGGCCCTGCGTCAGCCTTGCGGCGTGGTGCTGGGCATCGCGCCCTGGAACGCCCCGGTCATTCTCGCCACCCGCGCCATTGCCATGCCGCTGGCCTGCGGTAACACCGTAGTACTCAAGGCTTCGGAAATAAGCCCGGCGGTGCACCGGCTGATCGGCCAGGTGTTACAGGACGCCGGCCTGGGTGACGGCGTGGTCAATGTGATCTGTAACGCCCCCGCGGATGCGCCGGCCATTGTCGAGCGGTTGATCGCCAACCCGGCAGTGCGCCGGGTCAATTTCACCGGTTCGACCCACGTCGGGCGCATCGTCGGTGAACTGTCGGCGCGCCACCTCAAGCCGGCCTTGCTGGAACTGGGCGGCAAGGCGCCGCTGCTGGTGCTGGACGACGCCGACCTGGACGCCGCAGTGCAAGCGGCGGCCTTTGGCGCGTACTTCAACCAGGGCCAGATCTGCATGTCCACCGAGCGACTGATCGTCGATGCCCGTGTGGCGGATGAGTTCGTCGCCCGCTTGACCGCCAAGATCGCCACCCTGCGCGCTGGCGATCCGGCGGCCGCTGAGTCGGTGCTCGGCTCGTTGGTCGATGTCAGTGCCGGTCAACGCATCAAGGGGCTGATCGACGATGCCCTGGCCAAAGGCGCAACGCTGGTAACGGGTGGGCAGTTGGAAGGCAGCATCCTGCAGCCGACTTTGCTCGACGGCGTCACTGCGCAGATGCGCCTGTACCGCGAAGAGTCCTTCGGCCCGGTGGCAGTGCTGCTGCGCGGTGATGGCGATGAAGCGCTGCTGCGCCTGGCCAACGATTCCGAGTTCGGCCTGTCGGCCGCGATTTTCAGCCGCGATACCAGCCGCGCGCTGGCCTTGGCCCAACGTGTCGAGTCGGGCATTTGCCACATCAATGGGCCGACCGTGCACGATGAGGCGCAGATGCCCTTCGGCGGGGTCAAGTCCAGTGGTTACGGCAGCTTTGGCGGCAAGGCGTCCATCGAGCATTTCACCCAGTTGCGTTGGGTGACCTTGCAGAACGGTCCCCGGCATTACCCGATCTGAAACCCGTCGCATCGCGGGCGATCGAGCCTAGAACGCCGTTGCCCCGATGCAGGCCAGAATAATAATGACAAGGCCGCAGCCCCGTGCTGCCGCGCTCCGCTCGCATCGCGACCCGAGTGTGCCTTGGTGGAGGAAATGTACGTGAGTTCCGAGTCCAGATCGTCCTCCCGACCCGAGGCCGGGCGGTATCGCCAGGTGTCGATTGGTCATCCTGCCGTCGAAGTCCGGGAGGAGCGTGGCATCTTGCACATGCGCTCCCTGGAACCGCTGGCCCCGCTGCCGGCGCGATTGCTCGAGCGCTTGGTGCACTGGGCCGAGGTGCGCCCAGAACAGACGTTTATCGCGGCCCGTGAAGCCGGCGGTGACTGGCGTCGCGTCAGCTATGCGCAAATGCTCGACAGTGTCCGGGCCATCGCCCAAAGCCTGCTCGGCTATGGTTTGTCGGCCGAAAAACCCTTGGCGCTGCTCTCCGGCAACGACATCGAGCACCTGCAAATGGCCCTCGGCGCGATGTACGCCGGTATTCCCTATTGCCCGGTATCGCCGGCCTATTCATTGCTGTCCCAGGATTTCGCCAAGCTGCGCCACGTCTGCGATCTGTTGCAGCCGGGGCTGGTGTTCGTCAGCGAAGCCGCCCCGTTCGAACGAGCGATCAATGCCGTGTTGCCGGCGCACGTTCCCCTGATCACCGTGCGTGGTGAAATGGCGGGCCGGTCGAGGACAAGCTTCGCCAGCCTGCTGGCCCAACCTGGCGGCGTCGAGGCCGAGCAGGCGTTCGCCGCCACCGGCCCGGACAGCATCGCCAAGTTCCTGTTTACCTCAGGCTCCACCAAGCTGCCCAAGGCGGTGATCACCACCCAGCGTATGCTGTGCGCCAATCAGCAGATGCTGCTGCAGACCTTTCCAGTGTTCGGCGAGGTGCCGCCGGTGCTGGTGGACTGGCTACCGTGGAACCACACGTTCGGTGGCAGCCACAACGTCGGCATCGTGCTGTACAACGGCGGCACGTTCTACCTGGACGACGGCAAACCCACCGCCCAGGGCTTCGCCGAAACCTTGCGCAACCTTAAGGAAATTTCGCCGACCGCCTACCTGACCGTGCCCAAGGGCTGGGAAGAATTGGTCAGCGCCCTGGAGCGGGACGGTGAGTTACGCGAGCGTTTCTTCAAGCGCATCAGCCTGTTCTTCTTCGCGGCGGCGGGCCTGTCGCAAAGTACTTGGGACAGGCTGGACAAGGTCGCCGAGCAGCACTGTGGCGAACGTATCCGCATGATGGCGGGCCTGGGCATGACTGAAGCGTCGCCGTCCTGCACCTTCACCACTGGGCCATTGTCCATGGCCGGCTACATCGGCCTTCCGGCACCCGGCTGCGAAGTACGGTTGGTGCCGGTGGACGGCAAGTTCGAAGGGCGTTTTCGCGGGCCGCACATCATGCCCGGCTACTGGCGCTCGCCGCAGCAAACGGCCGAGGTGTTCGATGAGGACGGTTTCTATTGCTCGGGGGATGCGATCAAACTGGCCGATGCCAGCCATCCGCAACTGGGGCTGATGTTCGATGGGCGGATTGCCGAAGATTTCAAATTGTCTTCCGGTGTCTTCGTCAGCGTCGGGCCGTTGCGCAACCGGGCGGTGCTGGAGGGCACGCCCTATGTCCAGGACCTGGTGATCACCGCCCCGGATCGCGAGTGCCTGGGGGCGCTGGTGTTCCCACGGCTTGCGGAATGCCGACGCTTGTCAGGCCTGGGTGCGGACGCCAGCGAGGCCCAGGTCCTCGCCAGCCCGCCGGTGCGCCAGTGGTTCGCCGACTGGCTGCAACGCCTGAACCGCGAAGCCAGCGGCAACGCCAGTCGTGTGGAGTGGATAGCGTTGCTCGATGAGCCGGCCTCCATCGACCGCGGTGAAATCACCGACAAGGGCTCGATCAACCAGCGGGCGGTGTTGCAGTGGCGGGCGGGGAAGGTGGAGGCGCTGTATCGCGGGGTGGATGTGTCGATCCTGCGGGCGGGACCTGTGGCTTAAAGCAAGAATTGTAGACCCACAACAAATCCCCTGTGGGAGCGAGCTTGCTCGCGATAGCGGTGGTTCAGCAGCAGAGATGTTGCCTGACACACCGTCATCGCGAGCAAGCTCGCTCCCACATGAGGTCCGGGGACTGGTTTGTGATGTTTAACGCCGTCCTAGCAACAAACCCACCACCAGCCCGAACCCCGCGGAAATCGCCACGGTTTGCCAGGGGTGGCCGCCAATATAAACCTCAGTAGCATCGACCATGGGGCGGGTACGTTCCCTGGCGCTGGTGACCGAGTCGAGCGCCTGTTGCAGTTTCTGGGATACCTGGCCTCGCAGGTTTTCGGCCTCTTCGCCCACCAACGAGGCACTGCTCTTGAGCAATTTTTCCGATTCTTCAATCAGCGCCGTCAATTCGCTGAAGGCTTGATCCTTGATTTGCTCTCCGTTCGCTTGCACGGTGCCTTTACGGGCCATGGAAGTACTCCTTGTGTGGATGATGGCATTGAACAATGGAGTGCTGCGCTTGTACAAAAGTTGCAACGTTCGGCTTGGCAGCGCAGCCCCATCACAAATCGTGGTTAAGACGTTTCCCTTCAAGGTGTAAGATGGCGCCTATTTACGCAACAGGTAATTCCCATGAGCTTCAATCTGGCTGACAAGCCCTTGGCCGAGCGCGCCGCGCTGGAAGACGAAAAATCCCGACTTTTTGAACTGTGGCAAAACAACCTGGGCAAGGCCAAGGGCGATGCCGCCCGCTTGTTCGGCGAACGCTCCAAACGCAAGGGCAAGTGGGCCGAGTGGGTACGTGCCGAACTGGACGGCATGTCGCCGCCGGAGTACGCCAACATGGTGCGCAGCGAAGTCAATCGACTGATGGCTGCCAACAAGTAAGCCTTAGGCGAATGTTGCCGCAATGGCCTCGCGAACCTTGAGCATGGTCGGTTCCATTTGCGTGTGGGTTCGCCAGCCCAGTTCGATGGGGTAGCGGGGCAAGGCCAGGGGGCAGGGCAGCAAGGCCAGGCCGCTGAGGTCGGCGATGGCTCGGGCGGCGTGAGCCGGGATGGTTGCCACGGCCTGGCTGCCCTTGAGCAGGAACGGCAATGCGGCAAAGTGGGTGGTCGAGGCGCACACTCGTCGACTCAGGCCAAGCCCGGCCAGCCCTTCGTCGGTGATGCCGATGAAACCACCCGAAGACACCAGCAGATGCTCACGGGCCACGAACGCCTCCAGACTGAGGGATTGTTGGCCCTGCGCCAGGCTCGCCGGGTCCAGGAGGCAGGCGTAATCGCCTTCGCCCAACACCTGGCGGCTGAGCAACCGCTGGGCGAAACCGCCCGCCGTGATCGCCAGGTCAAGGTCGCGCTCCATCAGGGCCCGACCGACGATCTGACTGTGGGTCTGGCGGAAAATCAAGCGCAGGCCCGGCGCCCGTCGGGCCACTTCGTCAATCAGGCGCCGCCCATGGGCGATCTCGAAATCGTCCGACAGGCCGACGATGACCGAGCGGCCTTCGTAATGGCTGGCATCCGGGTCGACCATTGCCAGGCTCTGGCGACATTTATCCAGTGCTTCGCTGATCACCGGCTTCAGTTGGTTGGCCCGCAGCGTCGGCGCCAGGCCCCGGCCGGTGCGCACGAATAATTGATCGTCATACAGACCGCGAAGCCTGCGCAGCGCTGCGCTGATGGCCGACTGGGTCACGCCCAGGCGCACGGCTGCGCGGCTGGCGCTGGATTCGTCATGCAGGGCTTCGAAGGTCTTGAGCAGATTGAGGTCTATGTCGGCGATATTCATAAGGCTCATATCATTTAGCAACATTCCGGGCTTTATTCATGATCGGCCGCTGCTTGAGAATCAGCAACACCTGATGATCAAGGAGTTGAAAAACCATGCCCAAATCCATTGTGGCTGCCCTGCAGATCGGCTCGTTGCCTGGCGGCAAGAGCGAGACCCTGGCACAGATCCTTTCCTATGAAGAGGCCATTCGCCAGGCCGGCGCGCGCCTGGTGGTGATGCCTGAAGCGCTGCTGGGCGGCTATCCCAAGGGCGAGGGGTTTGGGACGCAACTAGGCTACCGGCTGCCGGAGGGGCGCGAGGCGTTTGCCCGCTATTTTGCCAATGCCATTGACGTGCCCGGCGTGGAAACCGAAGCGCTGGCCGGGCTGTCGGCGCGTACGGGAGCGAGCCTGGTGCTGGGCGTCATCGAGCGTGTCGGCAGCACCCTGTACTGCACCGCGCTGTATTTCGAACCCAATGCGGGCCTGGTGGCCCGGCACCGCAAGTTGATGCCCACCGGCACCGAGCGGCTGATCTGGGGCAAGGGCGATGGTTCGACCTTGCCCGTGATCGACAGCCAGGTCGGCCGAGTCGGCGCGGCGGTGTGCTGGGAAAACATGATGCCGCTGCTGCGCACCGCGATGTACGCCAAGGGCGTGGAAGTCTGGTGTGCGCCGACGGTGGATGAGCGGGAGATGTGGCAGGTGACCATGCGTCATATCGCTCACGAAGGTCGTTGCTTCGTGGTCAGTGCCTGCCAGGTCCAGGCTTCGCCGCAGGCCCTGGGTATCGACGTTGCGAACTGGCCGGCCGAGCGGCCGTTGATTGCCGGTGGCAGTGTGATTGTCGGGCCCATGGGCGACGTGCTGGCCGGGCCGCTGAAAGGCACGGCGGGGTTACTCACCGCCGAAATCGATACCGATGAATTGGTGCGGGCGCGCTACGACTATGACGTGGTCGGGCATTACGCCAGGCCGGATGTGTTTGAGCTGGTGGTGGACGAGCGCGCCAAGCCCGGCGTGCGCTTCACTGCCTGATCACCAGTTGGCGGTGGAGCCCGGCAAGTCGAGGGTTCCGCGGTCAACGAAGCGCAGGGTGCCGAATACGCCGCCGGCGAGCTTGCCCTTGAGCACATAGGGCAGGTTGTCCAGGCTTTGGGTCTGGCTCAGGCCCAGGGTCTGGCGCAACACCGAAAATGCCGAAATACTCACCGGGACGCTGATAATTGCCTCGGAAAAGCGCGGGATCGAACCTGCCTGGTCACTGACCCCCGTCGCCAGCGTACGGTTGTTGACCTCCAGGTCCAGCGCCACGCCGTTGTAGTCGATAGCGGTTTCGTTGGGGTTCTGCACGCGCAGTTTCACGGCGAAACGCACCTCCAGGCCCTGGTTGGGCAAGGGTTCGATGCCGACCACGTTGATGTTCAGCGGGTCACGGTGCGGGAAGAGGGCGCAGGCGCTCAGGTTGAGCAGGATCAGGAAAACGGAAAGGCCGAGGATTCTGCGCATGGATAAACTCTCAAAGAATGAAAAAACGAACCCTTGTGGCGAGGGGATTTATCCCCGTTGGACTGCGCAGCAGTCCCAAAAGTCTGAATCCAACCAGTCGAGTCGGGCTAGATCATCCATTTTGGGGCCGCTTCGCGCCCCAGCGGGGATAAATCCCCTCGCCACAAAGCCAGTATGTTGCTGGGGTGACCGTGAACCAAGGCTCCTGACAGTTTCTGACACCAGCCTCTGCTAATCTGCGTCATCTTTTTTTTCCGGACAGTCCATCGTGTCGCGTACCTCTCGGTTGCTCACTTTGCTGCAAGTCTTGCGGGGCAAGCGTTGCCCGGTCACCGCTGCGACATTGGCCGGCGAACTGAACGTTTCCGAGCGCACCTTGTACCGCGACATCGCCGAACTCACCGCCCTCGGCGCGCCGATCCAGGGCGAGGCGGGCATTGGTTATGTCTTGCGCAGCGGGCTGTTCCTGCCGCCCCTGATGTTCACCGCCGATGAAATCGAGGCGATTGTGCTGGGCTTGCGCTACGTTGATCAGCGTGCCGACGAGGTGCTGGGCAAGGCCGCCGCCGACGCCCTGGCGAAGGTCGCCGCAGTGCTGGCCCCCGATGTGCGAGACGCCTTGCGCAACCCCACGGTATTGCCCGGCCCGCCGGGTTATGGCTATCCGCAGAACACCGTGGAACTGAATGTCTACCGTCAGGCCATTCGCGCCCAGGCCAAGCTGCACATCGATTACGCCGACGTGAACAAGACCCCGAGCCAACGCTTGATCTGGCCGCTGGCCCTGGGCTTTTTCAATGAGGCGCGGGTGGTGGTGGCCTGGTGCGAATTACGCGGCGCCTATCGGACTTTTCGCACTGACCGGATTGCCTCTGCCACGGAGCAGGGCGAGCGCTATCCGGGCCGACGCAGCGACTTGCTGCGTGACTGGTTTGCACTGATGAAGCTGGACGAAACCGGGCGTTTCACTCCTGACAAAAACTGACACAGGGCTGTTCTAGCATGGTGCCAGATCGATAAAACAAGGAGCCGTACCATGTCCAATCCCGTCTCTTCCCTGGCCCCGGCCATCGCCGGCTACATCGCGGCCGCCAATGCCCGTGACAGTTCGGCGGTGACGCGTTTCTTCGCCGAGGATGCCAACGTGTTCGATGAAGGCCAGCACCGTGTCGGCGCCCAGGCCATCGCCCAATGGATGGAAGACACCGCCCAGCGCTTCCAGCCGCGGGTGGAGGTCCTCAATGTGCAGCAGCGCACCGGTAAGGTATTGGTGCACAATCTGATTTCCGGGACCTTCCCCGGCAGTCCGCTGGAGTTGCGTTATACCTTCCGGCTTGATGAGCAGGGCAAGATCAGTCGGTTGGATATCTCGATTTAGCATTCTGCACTTTGGGTGGTGGACACAATTGTGGCGAGGGGATTTATCCCCGCTCGGTTGCGCAGCAACCGCAAAAAAAAGGGGTCGCTGCGCGACCCAGCGGGGATAAATCCCCGCGCCCCAGGGTTCTGTGCAGGGTTCCCCTGATCGCCCGCCATGGCATACTCCCCACCTTCGTTTTCCGGACCCGGGCCGTATGACTTTCGACTCCCCCTTGAGCGCCTGGCAGCATGCCATCGAACACCACGGCTTCGTCCAGGACGAGGCCCAGGAATTGGCCATCATGACGCTGGAGCAATGCCACACGGCGTTGCACGAAGGTCGCAAGTCGATCAAGGGCGTTTATCTCTGGGGCCCGGTGGGGCGTGGCAAGACCTGGTTGATGGATCGCTTTTATGAAAGCCTCAAGGTGCCGGCCCGTCGGCAGCACTTCCATCATTTCATGGCGTGGGTGCATCAGCGTTCATTCCAGCTCACCGGCACGCCGGATCCTTTGCAAGCCCTGGCCCGGGAGTTGAGCGCTGAAGTGCGGGTGCTGTGTTTCGACGAACTGTTCGTCAATGACATTGGCGATGCAATCATCCTCGGGCGCCTGTTCCAGGTGATGTTCGAGTTGGGCATGGTGATGGTCAGCACCTCCAACCTGCCGCCGGAAGAACTCTATGCCAACGGCCACAACCGTGAGCGTTTCCTGCCGACCATCACCGCGATCAATCGATACATGCAGGTCGTACCGGTGAACGGCTGGCAAGACCATCGCCAGCACCCAGGCCAATTACAGCAGCGTTATTGGCTGCGCGATCCCGGGCAACCTGATCCGCTGGGTGACGTCTTCAACCAGTTGACCGCCGGGCAAGCGTCGAGCAGCGCACCGATCGAGGTCGGCCATCGCCTGCTTGAACCGGTCCAGGCCAGCGACACCGTGCTCTGGAGCCGTTACACCGACCTGTGCGAGCAACCGTTCTCGGCGTTGGACTTCATGGCGCTGTGCGACCGCTTCAGCGTCATCCTGCTCAGTGACGTGCCGTGCCTGAGCGCCGAACAGCGTGAAGGGCGCATCGCCCGTGGTACCGAAGACGGTGTTGAACGGGTCGTGGCCGGTGATCGGGAACTGCCGCAGTTGTCGATCCATGACGACGGCGTACGGCGCTTCATCGCCCTGGTGGACGAATGTTATGACCGCAAGGTGCCACTGTGCCTTTCGGCCCGGGTACCGATGGATGAGCTGTACACCGAGGGCTATCTGCAATTCCCGTTTCGCCGTACGCTCAGCCGCCTCCAGGAAATGCAAATGCAACGTTTTGGTCAGCAAGCCTGACCCGTGTCTCGCTGACGGTATCGAGCCACGGTACTTCAGAGGTGTGAAATGAAAAGTTTATCGAGGAGGCTCGGCGATGAGGCTGAGGTATCTGCCAAGTCGGAAAGCTTTCATTCGGAGTTTCCTTTAGGTTGAGTTAATTTTGGCCGAGCTGTATAGACCGAAAAAATCGGCAGTAGGGAAGGGCGCGGACGTTTGACATCACCCCTTTAAAGCCTTTATTTTTCAGCCGCAGATACCAATTGGCCAGCCTTAATTAATAATAATTGTCATTTTCGTGGCCGATTCAGGAGCAGTATCGTTTGCGCCCCATTTGGGTGCAGAAACAGCACACGCATGGCTGCATTGATGAGCAGCTATGACTGCCTGGCATTAGGACATCAGGATGCAACATTCAGAGGGAACGGAAATTGCTGGCTTTAGGAGAGTTTAGTGGGATTTTACAGTCGAGTTCTGAAAAGCAATGGTTTGAGGAGTTAACCGGTTACGCGAACAGCTTGGGCTATACGGGGATTTTGTTTGGCTTGAAAAAAACAGCCGCCGCCCCCTTGGCGTCAGCCGTCATACACTCCAACTATGATGAGGCTTGGAGAAGAAAGTATGATGGGTCGGGTTTCGCTTTCATTGACCCAGTAGTGGAACATAGTTTTACGAAGGTATTCCCCATTATCTGGCTTGAAAGTATCTACGAGACACGTCAACAGAAAAATTTCTTTGAAGAGGCTTGTGTCCATGGACTTCGGAGTGGCATTACCCTTCCATTGCATGGCCCTGGCGGGGAAATGGGTACATTCAGCTTAAGTCTGGATAATATTCAGAACACACCCCAGACGATCCGCCATATCTCGGATACGCTTCCGCAGCTTATGTTAATCAAGGAGCTGGCCCTTGGCAGCTATTTGCCTTACTTTCACACATCGAATCCACTGACCCAAACAACTTCGGAACTTTACCCTTTATCAAAAAAGGCGATAGAAATTCTAAAGTGGTGCGCCATAGGGAAAACCTCGTGGGAGATCGCTCGCATTTGTGTTTGTACAGAGGCAAATATTAACTTCCACTTGAACAAGGCGCGTCAGATTCTCGGTGTTAATAGTCGCAAGGCAGCGGTCGTTAAGGCTTATTCTCTAGGTATCATCGATATTTAGCCCGGCTCTTTTAACAGCAATTCTGACCCCATTACGACACGGGCAATATATCGCTAAAGCGCAGCAATCGACACTATCATTTTTGATAGCTGATCGATGAAATGATTTGAATTATTCTCCTCGGACATTTCGGCGAGGGGAAACAAATGCATTACTCATTGGGTTATAAAAACGAATTTGACAAGCAAGCCATTATTTCCATGTACAAGCTGCGTGCTGATGTATTTAAAATACGTAAAGGTTGGGCCATCGAAACTATAGATGGCATGGACATTGATGGTTACGACGCATTAGATCCTATTTACATGCTCATCAAGAGAACGTCTGAAGACAATGAGGTGCAAGGTTGCTGGCGTATTTTACCCACGACGGGGCCGTACATGCTCAAGCACACCTTCAGCGAGTTGCTAAATGGGGAAGAGGCGCCCTGTGCGGAAAACATCTGGGAACTTAGCCGATTTGCCATTAATGCAGAAAACAACCGAGTGATGAGTTTTTCAGATATCACCGCCGAAGCGATAAAAACCATCATTGCCTTTGGTTTCGAGCAACAACTGGAAAGCTATGTAACCGTGACGACCGTCGGCGTAGAGCGAATGCTCATTCGTTCGGGCATTCATATCCAGCGACTCGGTCCGGCAATGCAAATCGGCATAGAACGTGCCGTTGCCCTGAAAATTCACCTATCGGAACAAACCAGAAAGGCCATATTGTAATAATACGACCTACCTGCCAAATAGAGAGCCTGCATGACGCTTGCACGCTCTCTCCTCAGCCTGGGTAGCTGAACGGCACAGCACCATTGCTTAAAAGCGTTGCATTAAAACGACTCAAATCGAAACGGTTACCGTACTTCGCGCACGCATCGGAATGAAGCTTGCGGATCGTCGCTAGCCCTACTTGATAGCCCGCTGCTTGAGCGGGAACCGCTAGATAACGATCGATTTCGGCGGCAGCGTCGTCCATGTCGAGCCCGGCCGTTTTCTCCAAAAAGGTTATACCTTGGTTGCGCGTCCATCCCTTGGCGTGCAGTCCGGTGTCCGCGACGACACGCGCGGCCCGTAACTGCTCGGTTCTGATGTGCGAATTTTCGCCACTGGCCGCATCTGTATACAACTGGAGCGTTGATGCGAGCCCTTCGGCATAAGTCGCCCAGCCCTCGATAAAGGTGTTGAATAGACTTAATTGGAGTAGCACCGGCAGTGCCGGGTTCTGCCTCGCGACGCAGAACTGCAAGTGGTGTCCAGGTATCGTCTCGTGAAAAGCCACCACTTCCAGAAAACTGATAGGCATTTGTCGAACCTTCGCCGCATTGACCCAGAAAATGGCCGGCGTTTTTTTTCCCGCTGGGGTGTACTTCGCAAACGGTGCCGAAGCCTCTAGCGCCGGTGGTATTGCTTTGAATGACAGATCTTCAAGATTCACGCCCTTGACGCAATCATCTGCCTGCGCGCGTGCCCGTTCGTTGAGTTCTTCCAGATAGCTCAATAGGGCCTGTGTAAAATCAAACGATTCCAGGCTTCGCCCAGCGCGGCGCAGCAAGTAGCTTTCCGTCGTTTCAGCGTCCAAAAAATTAGCTGAAGACCGTGCCAAGCGGTGATTGATTGCTTCTATCTGTTCCAGCCCGAATTGGTGAAGCAACGTACCATCGAGGCTATTGGCCTGATACCGCAAGGCATTTTGGTAGTACTGGCTTCCACCGGGAAGATCAAGGACCGAATACACAGGTGCATGGTCCGAAGAAAGAAAGCGCTCCACCGTATCGATAGCCACTGAATACGCCGGGTAAATGGATGATTTCAGGACGGATTCAGCATGGTTCAAAAAAGACAGCCGGCTATCAACTGTTATTGCTTCACAAAGCTTAAGTTTATGTTCGAACGAGGCGTACAAAGGGTGCAAGTTGAAGGGGGTGGAAATATAACATTTCAATGTGGCGATGGCTCTGGCCAAAATGGTGTCAGGCGCGTACCAGCCTTGTTTCCGATCATGCTCGAATTTGTCTACTACACTCGCAATCATGTGCCTCAGCGACGTTAATCGCTGTACGTAAAAAACCGCATCTGCTTCGCACGTCACCGCAAAACTGTTGGCCAATGCTTCAGGTATATCAATGAGGGGGCCATTGATTTGATTAATGATGAAGGGGATATGACCTGCCCAAGTATCGATGTATCCAACCGGCGCATCTGTGTACCCGGCGAAAATATCGAGTTGCGAGGACAGTGCTTGCAAACGGATTTTCCAATCGGCTTCTATTCCTGGTTCGATCTGCTTCCGTATAGCGCTGGCCATGCTGCGCATCTCGGACCGCAACGCCGTCTCGCAAGCGACAGAGTAGTCTTCGATCTTCGAGGCTGACGCCGCGCGCTCACTTGCCTCGTAAAGATCGTAAAATAAAGCTGTGCTCGGCCGATATTCAAGATATCGATCCAACGATCGCTGGCCTATTTCGTGCAGTAAACTTCCTTGTACAAAAGCGTTCATCCCGATACCTGTGGCCGTTATTTTATCGTGGGTTCACATTGAATCTCAAAATTCACGGAGTTAGCCAAAAAGCACTCGTGATGCGCTTCGTCATGCAGTTTGATCGCCAGTTCCTTGTCGGAAGTCGGCGTCACCTCAACCTGTGGACGCAGTATCACCTTGGTGAAGTGGCCTTTACGCGTAGGATGTTCATCCACCATGTAGCCTACCGCGTTATCAACATAGCTGGTCACAACGATGTTGTTGACGGCGCATAAATGCAAATACCACAGTTTATGACACGCCGAAATTGACGCGACCAGCAGGTCCTCAGGATTCCACTTCGCAGGATCTCCCTGGAACGCAGGGTCAGACGATCCTTGCAAAACAGGTTTTCCCTGGGATATGGCAGTAAAATCGCGACCATAAGCTTTATAGGCAGAGGTGCCCGTTCCGCGATTGCCGGTCCAGGAAATTTCAACTTCGTAATGATGTTCACTCATGTGTGGCGCTCTCGTCGGTCAAAATTTTGAATTGGCTGAAGGCCGTTTGAAAAAACGCCTCTTCGTCGGAGTTTTTAAATTTAGAAATAAAATAAGCCGGGCGATCATAGTAGCCAGTCGCCGGATTGATGTCATCCCCCTCTTTGACCCCGATTTTATGCTCCAACAGTGTTTCGATAAACGCATCACTTAATGGCGAGACCGAGGCGATCCGCCCTGCCGAAACCGTAGAGAATTTAACGGCCGTCACTTGAGCGTGCGTGCGATTGATGTAAGGCCGCGTGCCAAAACACAAAAAGTCGGCGTACTCAAGAAATACCTTATTGCCCGACGAGTACTCAATAAGCTTGGTGATGAAATCCCCCCCAAAGCGGCTATGGAGCTCAATGATTTCCAAACAGCCATCGATAATCTTGAATTCGACGTGGAACGGGCAGATGGACATC
This sequence comes from Pseudomonas brassicacearum, assembly GCF_918698105.1. GTDB lineage: Bacteria > Pseudomonadota > Gammaproteobacteria > Pseudomonadales > Pseudomonadaceae > Aquipseudomonas > Aquipseudomonas brassicacearum_F. Next base: position 18,940 of record NZ_CAKKMI010000002.1, read on the forward strand.
CCAAGCGACTGGAAAATTTCTTTCAAAGCAGGATGCAACCAAGGCAACAAGCGATGGTTGCTGTCAAAACGATGGCCGGTTTCGACAAAGTATGGCTGCTCCGTTGTTTCCTTTTCGGTTACGCCATAAATATGAAGCTCGTTGTCAAGCAGCAGCCCCTCGACACTAAATTCCGCCCCTGGCAAAAAGCTTTCAACGATCAGTTCACAGCCGTTTGCGTACGCATTGTTCTGCAGCCGCTTAGAGTAATCGGCTACGTCCACGATCTCCTTTATCAGCTGCACGCCGATGCTGCCCGTCAAGCTCACTGGTTTGACGATCACAGGAAGATCGAATCGAGCAAGCACATTCGGTAATTGACTAATGGAGCTTTTTTCAAATTGAACCTTCGTCAAACCTGACTCGGCCAAGGCAACGCGCATCGCGTGTTTATCGACCGAATTTTTCTCCACCTTGGCCCCATGCCCGCGCATGGAAAGTTGATCCCTGACTTGGGACGCAGGCATTAACCCGAGCTCGGCCAATGAAATCAAATTATCCAACCGCAGATCAACCGATAGCGCTTGGATACAATCGACCGCATACGAGTCGCACGCGACGAAATGGAGATTGGAGGGCAGCACGAATTCTTTCACGGTCGAAATGCGGGCATCGGTATCGATAAGAAAAACGTGCCCATTGAAATGTGAAAGCTGTGTCGTGATTTGCTTCAAAATGTCCAAGTTATAAGGTAGCTGAAGGATACCGAGCCGTGTCATCTGCGCCTGCCTTTTTAGTGAACGCTAATAGCGAAATCGAAAATATGAAAGCCAAAATTCCTACGCCGAACGCCAGGCCCCAACCTGAATTGATCCCATAGACTGCAGCCAGCCCCGTGGTGGTACTGATCGACAGGATTTTCCCAAGCGTCAGTACTACAGGGATCAACGAAAACAGTTTCGCTCGGTACCGCACAGGGGCGTTTTTGGAAATGAACACACTCATATACGTAGCGCCCAGTATCTCACCGATACTCCACAGCACGACCAGTGCCAATACCGGATACAGACTGCCGAAAAAATAATGAATGCCGAATCCAAAACCGTAAAACAGCGCCGCTATTCCCATATTCATAATGGGGTCGATGGCCGACGTGACCTTGACCACATATTTGGTCAGCAGCAATACAATGGCAGCGTTGACTATACCGATGGTGCCGAACAGCACCGAACTTGAATCCTTATTTAAACTGTCCAGCCAGACCGGCAATTGGTATTCGCGCTGAGCATCGAGGAACGCCAAACCAAAAAACAGGATGAAACTGCAAACAATTATCGCGGGCAGGGTGCCGGCCTCTACCGACATGGAGGTGGCACTGTCCGACATCGACGAGCGTGTAACCGGTTTGAGCAGCAACGCAGTACACAAAAAACTCAAAGCACTTAGGACTGTAAAAAAATACAACGGATACTGGGCTCCACGTGCCAAGAGGAAGCCGCCGACAATAAAAACAACTGCAATCCCGATATTGTTCGCCAAGTACAGATTGCCGAACGAACTTTCGCGATTTGACGCGTCGACGCTATTGGACAGATAGTTACTCAATACCGGATTCGCTGCCCCAGCCATGACGGCAAAGGCTGAAATAGCGGTAAATGTAACCGGCGCCGGAAGTCCGAGTGAGCCAATAATCATGGCCAACAGGGAGCAAAAAGAGAATAACAGCAACAACGAGCGCGATTGAAACTTGTCTCCCAAGTACCCGCCTGCCAGATTGCCGACCAAGTAGCTCACAGATAATATGGTCACCATCGTTGCCAATGCACTGGCGTCGAAGTCATAACGTTTGCTGACGAAGAGTGCTGAAAACGGAATTACGAAATTGCTAGCGGTAAACAACAATTTGACAATACATATTCGCATGGCGTTGGTCATGGTTTTTCCTCAAGCGGAGCCGGCCAGTCCGCCACCATCGACGACCAGCCCTTCTCCGGTAATAAACGATGAGTCATCGGACGCCAGAAACAAAACGGCGTTGGCTATTTCACTAGGCAGGCCGGCTCGACCTAAGGGGCGGGAGACAGCGGCATCGACCAGCGAATTTTTTTCGAGTCCCAGTTGCTCAGCTTCGTTGAACAACATGGGCGTGAGCGTATCGCCAGGGCAAATGCAATTGACGCGGATATTATCGGCCCCATGATCAATCGCCATCGCTTTGGTCAGGAGTACCACGCCGCCTTTCGATGCACAGTAGCTTGCCGCCTTGGCGCCACCAACCAAGCCCCATCCGGACGCGGTGTTGACGATATTGCCCCCGCCTTGACGTTGCATGTGAGGAATCGAAAACTTTGACATGAGGAAGATTGATCTCAGGTTGACATTGATTACCTGATCCCATTCTTCAACCGTCGTATCCACCACCGACGCACGCCGGGTAATGCCTGCGTTATTAAACAACACATCGATGCGGCCATATTTCTGGATAATATCCTCGATCAAGCCCCGGCACTGTTCGGCGTCTGCAACATCCACGGCATAGGCTGATGATTCTGTTCCGGCGTCAATAAGCGCTTGCAAAAGACTTTCATCAATAACTTTATCAACCAACACGACATGTGCGCGTTCGGCCACAAAGGCTCGTGCGGTGGCGGCTCCGATACCGCCATTGCCGCCGGTAATCACTACTACCTGGTCATCAAATCGCGAACGCATGCTCGATCTCTTCTTCTGCATATAAAATGTCGGCAGTATTTCCGAAGGCGAACGACTCCCGATGATCGAACGCCATATTGATGACTCGTCGGCGCGAGGAGTTATCAGAGATAGGAGTGACTCGATGCAGGTTTTCCCCAGCATTCAATATGTAACAATCGCCGGCTTCCAGATGCACGCTTTTGATGAGGTCATGACGCCTGGCAAAATTTAATCCCAAGTCCACTTGCTTGTATGGATCGATGGCCAGGTGAGCGCACAGTTCTTTCCATTTTGATACATATTCAACACACCCACCGCTGCCGGCGGCGGGTGCATCCAGAACGATGATCAGCGCATAGGTTGGATCGTCCAGATGCCATCCGTGCGTCTGCCCCCGGCCGTCAAGATAATTCGCGACAATGCATTCTTCCTGATGCTTGACGGTATAAAGTTTATTTTGCGTCAGCAGCGACAGGACCGTCTGCAACTGGTGGTGCACATATAAACTCGGGATAAAAATCGTGTTTTTCAGGATTTTTTTGCCGCCAGCCACCGATAACACTCGTGGCGTTTCATATCCTGCCATGACGAAGTCACGCTTCGTACTCAAGTCATGCAACTTGAATGTTTCGTCGTTCAGAAGACTGAAGACGTCTTTGGATAAAAAATTCCGTAAGGTTAAATAACCATCTTGTTTGAACTGAATACTGAGCTTTTGCAGATAATTTTTATCGAGGTACGTTGGCTCCACCACGTCGGCGAGCACTAGTGATTCCATCATTGATCAATCCCTGTTCGCATAATAGATTCAAGCTAACTCAAGATGCGCGCTTGCTTCTTGATGATGGGACGCAGCGTCATGTTTTTTCATGTCTGCCAGGATGCCGTCCCACAAGGCAATACGCGCACTGATTGCTTGTTGCGCTGCCTGCAACGCAGCAGCTTCGGCATGCTCGTCGATGATCAGGTCCGACAAAATCTTCATCGCTGCCGGCCCGTGCTCGTCGCCGTCCAGATCAATATGCCGTTGCAGATAATGAACAAATCGTGGTGCCGATTCTTTTTTCAGGCCCCATTGATCAAGTAGCGCCTGGAACATTTGTGGAATGGCATCCTCTCGACCGTAAAAGAAGCTGCTCGCGGCTTCTTCGGCACGACCATCGAGTGCGGTGGCTATCGTTTGGCGAACGAATTTAATGACGTAGCTCGGGACGTCGGCTAATTCGAGGGCCCGCTCCAGATCCGTTCCGCTGCGGTAATGTTGCTCAAATAGGTCGAATTTGTGTCTCGAACAGCCCATGTCGGCCATGGCCGCCAAATACATATCAAAGTGGCTGACAGGTAGACCGTCGTCTCCCAGGTCACTTTCCTCACCCAAGATGATTTCGTTGATAAAACGCGCCTTTTTGGCATCCGCCGGCGTGAACCACGGCAAACGGGTGCAAGTAAGCTCAATTTGCAAGCGTTTCGCCAGGCTCATGAAGTCCCAAACAGCGAATACGTGGGATTCCATGAAGATTTTCAGATGAGCTGGCGTTTTGATGTAGTTGTAGATTTCGTGGTTTTCGAGTGTTGTTTGCAGCTGATTCAGTTGTTGTTTGAACATGTACACGTCCTTTTCAATTAGTTTCGACAGCGATCGGCTGATCGGTAGGCGCGGTATTTTGTTGAGCAGCTTTGGCTTCGATTTCGCTATCACCTTTGCCGGTGAAGTCACGGTACATACGCTTCAGCACCTTAGGTGTCGGAATTAAAAGAGCGGTATCATTTCGATATTGCTGCCAGGATTCGCCAATCATTGCCAGACCTCGCAGGTCTTGGTGATAAGTACCTAGGTAGAGATAGATGGTCGCGCCGATTGCCAGGAACAACGTGTCCAGGGTCATTACAGGGTGAGTCCAGAACAGCAGGATTAAACACGTGTGATGCGGAAACCGAATGTATTTTTTTATACCCTGTTGGCGAACACGATAATACGCTGGCATTTGTTCATTTTTAAGCCTTGCCGCAACTTGGCGTACACCCAACCATTGCCAGAAAGAAGTTGTGTATTTAAAGCAGAAAAAGAAGAAGAACAGCGACGCTGCCAGCGAAATGGTCATGAGGTGGAACGGAATGCTACCTGGCGTCAGGTAGAAGATGTACACGCCCGACGGCGCCCAAAAATGGAAAGCCAGCAATAGTGTAATGACGGACATGATGCTGTAGCTTATGTTCCAGCTCCATGCGGGTAATATGGCGTTGTACCCGCGCACCAAAACCTTTGTCGTCAACACGGTATGCTGCAATCCGTAGGCGAGCATTATTAGAAGATCCACCATCCACCAAGTCATTAGTTCTATCCTTAATTAATCGTGTAGCGAGTCAGTTTGGGTTTTGCGGCGAATTGCATAAATGGGTCATTCGCCACATTCAAGCGCACCGTTATTTTATAATTCGGAAATTCTTTTGCTAATGTTAAGCGCACGTCGTCGATTATTTGATCGCTGCCCAGTGCAATCAGGTCGATGTTAATGCTTTGCTCAGTTCTAGAGCAGGTTGCCACGTAGTTGAAAACAGGTTGTTCTAAACTGTAAATTACCTCTTCCAATCGGGCGGAACAGGGGTAGCCTTCTTGCAGGTTCACAATGCGGCCCAACGGTTTGAACTTGAACGGGTGATTTTTTCTGACCGTTACTTCAAATACATCGTTGGTGTTATAGCGCTTTATGGGTAGCAACCCACCTTTAAGCCAAGTTACATGCAGCTCCCCCTTGACCATATACTCTTCGGGGTTCGCTATCGTGACCTCACCGTCGACGATTTCAAAGATAAAATCTTCGTGGAAGGGGAGGTATTGTCCGTTACCGATTCCATACATCAAGCTGGCTGTTTCGCTGCCACCGTATACGAAAGCGACGACCTTGCAATCCGAACCCAGAATTTTCTTAAAATTTGCTTCGCAGGCCTCTGTGATCAGTTCCCCGGTCAATAACACCTTGTTAAGCTTTAACTCCACGGCCTCATCAAGCTTTTTGATCTCGTATAATATTTTCAAAGCCAGGGATGGCGTGGTCATGAGGGTGGTGATTTCGTACCTCACCAAAACATCACGGATACGCCGATAATCACAGATTCCCTCGATCGGAAAGACTTTGACGTAACCGACTTCGAGTTTTTTCAAGGCAAATGTAGTGGCCTCGATAAACGGGCTCAACATGCCGGGATGAATGATTGCAACTCTGTCCTGCTTTTTTTTTAGCAGTCTGGAGTACGCATACATCTGGTTCTGCGTATTCCACCTGAGCTCGATATTGCCGCGTGGTGTTTGAAGTGGTTTGCCTGTTGTTCCCGAGGTTTCGCTGAACAACACCGCGTTCTCTAGAAACGAGTCGCGATGCTCGTCGGCATAATCAATCAGGTCACTTTTATTCTGAATGGGAATATCTTGAAGCATATTCTCCAGATCAACTTCATCGAAATGATTCTGAGGATGATTTTTCCCTTCCTCGGTCGTTGATGCTAAAAATTCAGCGGCTTTCCTTCGGTTTGCCGTGATGACTAAATGCATAACATCCCTTACTTGATTGTCCGTGATCCTAGGCCAGAAGATGTCACTCCATAGTTTTAATCGCAACTATCAAAACTATTAGTTTTTTCTGCTGCCTGCCCTGTAGGATCTCGTTCGAGGGGGCATGGCCGGACGTTACACAAGAGAGGGCGTAGTGGCGTCAAGACGACGAAGGCGGGATAGTTTAAGAGTGCTTTGAAATAGCCGGATGTTTCGGGGTTTGCCTGATGCTGCTTGAAGGGAATTGCCGTGGCCCGGTAGCTGTGCCACGTTCGGCCTGTTCGGCCGGGCCCAGGGTCATACGGTGCTTTTGCTCGAGCCTCGGTGAAGGCTGATGGCGGGGGATCAAAAGCTGGTGCAGTAGACCCCAGCATTTATTCAGAGGCAGCTATCGCGAGCTGCCTGTTTGCATATAAATGCGCGCTCAAGATCAAAATCAGGCCGGCGATAGCTGCCTGGATTTTGATCTTGGGCGCTCCGTTGAGCCGCTGGCTGAGCCTCGCGGGTTTCGGGTTACTTCTGTACAACTTCCGCAGTCGGCGCCTTGGGCTGCATCAGGCTGAAGTCGATCAGGGCCTTGCGTGGGGTTTGATAGGGATCGCCGATCAACAGCGGGCGAGCCTTGAAGTCCGCGCTGACCAGGCTCTTGCTGTGGTCCAGCTCATCAAAACTCAAGCCAGCCAAGTCTGCCCAGGTGTGAATCAGCTGCGAGCTGCTGTACGGCCGTGACAGGTCGCCGGCAAAGTTCCAGTCATGGCTTTCGCGCCACTTGGGCGAGGCCCAGGCCATGAAGGGGATGGTGTACATCGGCGCGGTCGGCTTGCCTTCGTTGCGGCCCAAGGTGCCGTGGCCCGAAGAGTCGAACACGTCTTCACCATGGTCCGACAGGTACAGCAGGAAGCCGTTGGGGTCGGTCTTGGCGTAGTCCTTGATCAGGCTGGACACGACGAAATCGTTGTACAGCACCGCGTTATCGTAGCTGTTGTAGGTCGGGACCTGATCATCACGCAAGCCCGCCGGTACGCCCTGGCGGTCGGTGAACTTGTTGAAGGTCGGCGGATACCGGTACTGATAGCTCATGTGAGTGCCGAGCAGATGCACCACGATCAGCTTGCGCGGGGCGCTGTCGGCCAGGGCTTTGTTGAACGGCTCGATCACGTCGCCATCGTACTGCGCGGCATTCTGGTTGCGGTTGTTGTTCAGGTACACCTGCTCGTCGGCCTGTTGGGAAAAGGTCGTGAGCATGGTGTTGCGCTTGGTCATGGTCTGCTGGTTGGTGATCCAGAAGGTCTTGTAGCCGGCCTGCTTCATCATGCTCACCAGCGACGGGGTGCTCAGGTACAGGTCCGGATTCTGTTCGTCGGCGAATGTCAGCACCTGCTGCAGCGCTTCAATGGTGTAGGGGCGCGGGGTGATGACGTTATCGAACACCGCCAGCTGGTCCTTGAGCTTGTCCAGCTCAGGCGTGGTTTCCCGAGGGTAACCGTAGAGGCTCATGCGCTGGCGGTTGGTGGACTCACCGATCACCAGCACCAGGGTGGCAGGCTGGTCGGCCGTGGCATCCTTGAGGTTGCGCAGTGGCGCGATCTTGCTGGCGCTGTGGAGCATGCCTTGCATGTTCTCCAGCTGTTCACCGTAGCGACGATAGGCCACCAGCATCTGCCACGGCACCGCCGGCTCGATGCGATCTTCGAATTTTTCCAGGCCGCCGGCAAAGCTGCCGGTACGCTGGGTCTGCTTGATCAGCGGATAACCGACCACCGCCAAGACGATGGCGAATGCTGCGACCATGGCCTGGCCCCGGGGCAGGTACACCGGGCGCAGGCGGGTCCAGAGCCAATAGCCGACGGCGGTGTGGGCCAGGAACGCCGCCACCATCCACCAGGCAAAATATTGGGTCAGGTACTCGCCGGCTTCAGACACGTTCGATTCGAACATGATGAAGATGACGCTCTGGGAAAATTCTTGCTGATAAATGAAGAAGTAGCCCAGGCTGGCCATGGAACAGGCCCACAACACCACGCCGATCAACGCGGCGAGCACGCGCGTGCGGGCGGGGAAGAGCAGCAGGGGCGCCAACCACACCGCACTCATCACGAAGGCTTGGCGAAAGCCGGTGAAGCCGGAGGTGTCGCTCACCAGAATGAGCAGTTGGGTGATGCCAGAGAAGTACCAGAAGAACAGAAACAGCCAGCCAAGCCCGGCCCAGTCGAAACCTTTCGCAGTCGTTTTGCTGCGTTTGAACAAACTCATCAAGCGCTCCAGCCTTTGTCGACGAAGCTGTCGGCACCGGATTGGTGACCGCAGGCATACGCCGAGCAACCCTAAAGGCGGGGAGTATTGCGAGCCGATTGTGAAAAGTTCGTGAGTTTTTCGAATACAAATCGGTAACGGGGTGCGAATGCCACCTGGAGCGAAGGATTCAGCTGTGGGAGCAAGGCCTTGTTCCGAGGATGGAATGCTCGCCACAAGGCTGCCTGGCAGGACTCACACGGAAGTGACACTGTTTGATCAGCGTCACTTCCTCGGCTGTGCTTCTGGGACGGTTACCGAGCCAGGGACTGGCTCTGGTAGGGCAGTTGTGCGTGCTGCAACTGCATGCGCAATTGCGTCACTTCATCGAGCAGCAGATCGCGTTCTTCCTTGAGCAGGCGCAATTCATCGCGACGAATGGTCACATAAAGGGTTTGGGGAGGACGTGCGGTAACGACAGGGTCCATTGCTCACCTCGCAAATGGCGTACATCAACTAGAGAGATGTCGCCAGTTTTTTTGGTCGACACCTCTTTATCGGCGCCGATTCTGAATACTTTTGCTCGTGAATGGAACTTTTTTATTTTTCATGGTCATCGTGTCTTCGGCCGGTTTTTGAACGTTATCCCTTGTGATCGGGCGATTTACCCGGAAACTATGCAGCAATGCTCTGGACTAACCTCCACAAGTCACTTTGAGCTAAACCTTTGACACACCTTTATTTGTAGTAGGGAGCATCAGCACATGCAACTCGGGATCATTGGACTGGGCCGCATGGGCGGCAATATTGCGCGGCGCCTGATGCTCAATGGGCACACCACTGTCGTCTATGACCGCAATGCCGCTTTCGTCGAAAACCTGCATCAGGAAGGCGCCACGGGCGTGACGGATCTGCCGGCATTGGTCGCCGGGCTGGAGAAACCCAGGGCGGTCTGGGTCATGCTGCCGGCCGGCGCACCCACCGAAGACACCATCAACGTCCTCAGTGAACTGCTGGAACCGGGTGATGTGATCATTGACGGCGGTAACACGTACTACAAGGACGACATCCGTCGCGCCCAGGCCCTGTCGGAAAAAGGCCTGAGCTACATCGACGTCGGCACCTCCGGCGGGGTTTGGGGCCTGGAGCGCGGCTACTGCATGATGATTGGCGGCGATGCCGACGTGGTGAAGCGCCTGGACCCATTGTTCGACAGCCTGGCTCCTGGCATGGGCGACATCCCGCGCACCCGTGACCGCAAATCCGACGATGACCGCGCCGAACGTGGCTACATCCACGCGGGCCCAGCCGGTTCGGGGCATTTCGTGAAGATGATCCACAACGGCATCGAATACGGAATGATGCAGGCCTTCGCCGAGGGCTTTGACATCCTCAAGACCAAATCCAGCGAAAGCCTGCCACCGGAACAGCGCTTCGACCTGAACGTGGCCGATATCGCCGAAGTCTGGCGTCGCGGCAGCGTGGTGTCGTCCTGGTTGCTGGACCTGACCGCCGACGCGTTGGCCAGCGATCCGAAACTGGACGGTTTTTCCGGCGAAGTCGCCGACAGCGGTGAAGGGCGCTGGACCATCGAGGCCGCCATTGAGCAAGCAGTGCCGGTTCCGGTCCTGTCCAGTTCGTTGTTTGCCCGTTTCCGCTCGCGCCAGCAAAGCACGTACGGTGACAAAATGCTCTCGGCCATGCGCTTCGGCTTCGGCGGCCACGTGGAGACGCCGAAAAAATGACCTCGATCGGCAGCAGATCCAAGGCAGAACCCGCGCCGCCGACCACGTTGTTTCTGTTCGGCGCCCATGGCGATCTGGTCAAGCGTCTGCTGATGCCGGCGCTTTACCACCTCAGTCGCGACGGTCTGCTGGGCGATGGGCTGCGCATCATCGGGGTTGACCACAACGCCATCAGCGATGTGGATTTTGCCAAGAAACTCGAGGACTTCATTCGTAACGAAGCGGCGAACAAGGGCGGCGATGCCGGCCGGGCGCTCGATCCGGTGCTGTGGGCCAGGCTGGCCCAGGGCATCAGCTACGTCCAGGGTGATTTCCTCGATGAGAGCACCTACCAGGCGTTGGCGGCGAAAATCGCTGCCAGCGGCACCGGCAACGCGGTTTTCTACCTGGCGACCGCGCCGCGCTTTTTCAGTGAAGTGGTCAGCCGCCTCGGTGCGGCCGGGCTGCTTCAGGAGCAGGAGGGGGCCTTCCGGCGGGTGGTGATCGAAAAACCGTTCGGCTCCGACCTGCACACCGCCGAAGCGCTGAACGCCTGCCTGCTCAAGGTCATGAGCGAGAAGCAGATCTATCGCATCGACCATTATCTGGGCAAGGAAACGGTGCAGAACATTCTGGTCAGCCGTTTCTCCAACAGCCTGTTCGAGGCGTTCTGGAACAACCATTACATCGACCACGTACAAATCACTGCCGCCGAAACCGTCGGCGTGGAAACCCGTGGCAGTTTTTATGAGCACACCGGCGCCCTGCGGGACATGGTGCCCAATCATCTTTTCCAATTGCTGGCGATGGTGGCCATGGAGCCGCCAGCGGCGTTTGGCGCCGACGCCGTGCGCGGGGAAAAAGCCAAGGTCGTCGGGGCGATCCGGCCCTGGTCGGTAGAGCAGGCCCGGGCCAACTCGGTCCGTGGCCAGTACACGGCCGGTGAAGTCGGTGGCAAGGCGGTAAACGGTTATCGCCAGGAGGCCAACGTAGCGCCTGACAGCAGCACCGAGACCTACGTTGCCCTCAAGGTCATGATCGACAACTGGCGTTGGGTCGGCGTGCCGTTTTACCTGCGCACTGGCAAACGCATGAGCGTGCGGGACACGGAAATCGTCATCTGCTTCAAGCCAGCACCTTACGCGCAGTTTCGCGACACCGACGTCGACGAACTGCAACCTACGCACTTGAGAATCCAGATTCAGCCCAATGAAGGCATGTGGTTCGACCTGCTGGCCAAGCGGCCCGGGCCGGCACTCGACATGGCCAATATCGAGTTGGGTTTCGCCTACAAGGATTTCTTCGTAATGCAGCCGTCCACAGGTTACGAAACCCTGATCTACGATTGCCTGACTGGCGACCAGACGCTGTTCCAGCGTGCCGACAACATCGAAAATGGCTGGCGCGCCGTGCAGCCGTTCCTCGATGCCTGGCGGCAGGACGCAGCGGTCCAGCCCTACAAGGCGGGCGAAGATGGCCCGGCCGCCGCCCATGACTTGCTTGCCCGCGACAGTCGCGTCTGGCACGACCTCGGATGAGTGATTTGATGAAGCATCCCATCCGTTTCCTGCTCAGCGACATGGACGGCACATTGCTGTTGCCCGACCACAGCCTGAACCAGCGCACCATTGAAGCGGTTCGCTCATTGCGTGAGGCCGGTGTGTTGTTCAGCCTCGCCACCGGGCGACCGCCGCGGGCCATGTTGCAGCAGATCGAGGCCCTGGGTGTCGACCTGCCCACGGCGGCGTTCAATGGCGGCACGCTGGTTCATCCCGATGGCAGCTTTCTGGCCGTCCACTACCTGCCACCCGAGGCGGCGCTGGCCACACTGGCCCTGTACGCCGACCAGCCCGGCATCGAAGTCTGGGTATTTGCCGATGGCGACTGGCTGGTGCGCGACGCCAACGGTCCGATGGTGCCGGTGGAGACGCGTGGCCTGGGTTACCCACCGGTAGAAGTCGAGAGTTTCGAGCCGTACCTGGAGCGGATCGACAAGATCGTCGCCACCAGCGCCAACACGGATCTGCTGGTGGAACTGGAAGCGCGGTTGCATCCGCTGCTCAAGGGCCAGGCCCAGGTGTCACGTTCGCAACCGATCTACCTGGATGTGACGGCCATGAAGGCGAACAAAGGAGAAGCGTTGTCGACCCTGGCAGCCTTCCTCGATGTGCCGCTGGAGCAGACGGCGGCGATGGGGGACGGTGGCAACGACCCGGCGATGTTCCACCGCGCGGGATTATCGATTGCGATGGGGCAGGCGGAAGAGGCGATCCGGCGCCAAGCGGATGTCGTGACCGCCGCCGTTCTCGACGACGGTGCGGCGCTGGCGATCGAACGTTACATCTTGCCGCGATAGCGACCAGAGCCCCTGTGGGAGCGAGCTTGCTCGCGATAGCGGTCCTTCAGTCAACATCAATGTCGGCTGACAGTGCACCATCGCGAGCAAGCTCGCTCCCACATTGGGTTTGGTTACAACCAGTAAGTCACCGCATACCAGCCCAGGCCACCCATCACCACGGTGTAGGGCAAGGCCATCCAGACCATCCGGCCATAGGACAGGCGAATCAGCGGGGCGATCGCCGAGGTCAGCAGGAATAGGAATGCAGCCTGGCCGTTGGGTGTGGCGACGCTCGGCAGGTTGGTGCCGGTATTGATGGCCACCGCCAGGGTCTCCAAGTGCTCACGACTCATGTGGCCGGAGACGAAGGCCTGCTTCACCTCGGTAATGTAGATGGTCGCCACGAATACGTTGTCGCTGATGGCCGACAGCAGGCCATTGGCAATGAACAGCATGCCGGGTTGTTGATCGGCGGGCAGGCCCAGCACCCACTGGATCAGCGGTGTGAACAGATGCTGGTCGTGAATGACCGCCACCACTGCAAAGAACACCACCAGCAGGGCGGTGAACGGCATGGCATCCTTGAACGCATTGCCAAGCCTGTGCTCGTCGGTGATGCCGGTGAAGGCAGTAATCAACACGATGACCATCAGGCCGATCAGGCCGACTTCGGCAATGTGCAGGGCCAGGCCCACGATCAGGATCAGCGCGGCGATACCCTGGACGATCAACGCCGCTCGTTGCCGTGCGGTGCGTTCGCGGTTGTCCTCCTCAGCATAGTCGGCCAGGATGGTGCGTACGCTTTCTGGCAACAGCGTGCCGTAGCCAAACCAGCGCAGCTTTTCCAGCGCCAGGCAGGTCAGCAGCCCGGCTACCAGTACAGGCAACGAAACCGGTGCGACCTTCAAAAAGAACTCTACAAAGTGCCAGTCCAACTCATGGCCAATCAGCAGGTTCTGCGGTTCGCCAACCAGGGTGCATACACCGCCCAGCGCCGTGCCTACGGCGCCATGCATGAGCAGGCTGCGTAGAAACGCCCGAAACTGATTGAGGTCTTCATGATGGCTCGACGGCAGATCGTGGTCTTCATCGACATTGCTGTCCTGGCGCGGATCGTTGCCTGAAGCCACACGGTGGTACACCGCATAGAAGCCGACCGCGGCGCTGATGATCACCGCGGTGACGGTCAATGCGTCAAGGAACGCCGACAGGAACGCCGAGAGAAAGCAGAACATCAGGGCCAGCAGCGCCTTGGAGCGTACGCCCAGCAGCAGGCGCGAGAACAGGAACAGCAACAGATCCTTCATGAAGTAGATGCCTGCCACCATGAACATCAGCAGCAGGATCACCGGGAAGTTGTGCAGCAGCTCATCGTACAGCGCCTTGGGCGTGGTCATGCCCAGCGCAAGAGCCTCGACCATCAACAGCCCGCCGGGCATCAGCGGGTAGCATTTAAGAGCCATGGCGAGGGTGAAGATGAACTCCACCACCAGCATCCAGCCGGCAACGACCGGGCCCAGGGTCCATAGCACCACGGCATTGAGGATCAGGAAGCTGATGATGCACGCCTTGTACCAGCGCGGTGAGTGCCCAAGAAAGTTGTGCGCGAACGCTTGAGCCATTGAACCGGACATCGGCTGCTCCTTTTAATTAGAAGCGCGCAACTTGCCGTAAGAAATGAGGAATATCAAGCGTAAGAATAAATACCGTTCACCCGTGACAATTCGACTCAGCCCCAATACCGCGCAACCACCGCTCGATAGTGCCCCTGAAGCGAATAACCGCCCACCAGAATTCGTCCATCAGCCTGCATGGCCAGGGTGGTGGCGGTGTCCAGGCTGTAGCCGAGTCGCGTGCGAACCCAGCCTTTGCCCTGGCCGAAATCCGGGTCGAGGCTGGCATCTGGCAGATGGCGGGCAAGTACGAAATCGGCCTCGATACCGCCGATGGTGGCGCCGGCGGTCACCAGTTTTCCATCCGCTTGAAGCTGGGCGGCGGTCCACTGACTGGCATTGCGTCCGATCGCCATGAGCTGGCACTGGCCTTGGTTGCAATGCCGGTCCGGCTTGCCGTCAGGGCGCACTTTCAGGGACAGGCTATGCATCGGATCACGACTGCTGCCGAACACCTGCAGATCACCGCTCGCATCCTGAACGATTTGGCTGACCATCACGCTGTGTCCCTGCGCCAGGATGGACAGGAAGCCGTTTTCGCCGAAGCTGTCGTCGAGTTTGCCGCTGCTGTCGTAACGGGCAATCAAGCCATGCTGGGGCAAGTCGATGGCGCCGCCGACGACAATATGGCCGTCAGCCTGGAGCATCAGGCAACCGAGCCAGGTATTTTTCAACAAGCGTCGGACCATCACGAAACCGCGACCGTTGAACGAGCAATCCAACGCCCCGTCGGGCAAGAGCCGGATCAGTACGCCGACATGGTCGGAAAATTGATAGTGGTGGTTGGCGAGCACAAGGATCCGGCCGTCGGCCTGTACTTGCATGTCGCAAGCTTCGAGCCCCGGCACGCCGGGCGGTAGCCAGGGGTCGCGCAGGCCTTGGGAGAGATTGCCGCAAAGCCTGATGATGTGCCGGCCGGCGTTGCCGAAGCTTTGAACGGCGCGGCCTTGCTGGTCGAACAGCGCCAGGGCGGGAAGGGTGTGGTCGTTGTTTTCGTAGTGCAAGCCGGACAGCAGGATATGCCCATCGGGCAACACGATCACTTTGCCCGCCGTCGCTTCGAAACCGTGTTCAAACGCGCCGACCACGTAGCCAAGGGTGCCGAAGCTCGGGTCAACCATGCCATCATGGTTGAGTCGCGTCAGCCCGAACCGACTGCCGTGGGCCGTCTCGATCCTGGCTGCCACCAGGATTTGCCCGGCGTGATCGAGGGTCAACCCGGTGGTCAGGCTCGAGGTACTGTCTTCGAAATGAACCCAGGCTTTGCCGTTGGTGGCAAAGCCTGGGTCGAGTTGCCCGGCGTGGGACATGGCCTTGGGGGAAACAAACGCGAACTGATCGAGCATGCCTGCCTCTCCTTGCGTGTCGAGCAGCCCGAAAGGGCGACGACTGCATGAGGCCCACATTCAATCCCTGAATGTGACAATGCACAACTGTCATGTTCTATCGACACAGCGGCGATTCGTGCCATAACGATGGCTTTACAACCCAGAGCCAAGCCTGCAATCGATAACAGGCTTTACCGATGGTTATTCAGGCATCGACCAGGATTGCAATGTGTAGCCTTCCTGGCTGAGTTCGGCACGGGCCTGCTTCAACAGGTTGGCCAATTGGACCGGGTCGGTATAGGCGCTGCTTGGAATTTGGGTGCGGCCAATATGGGTATTGGTGCGGTCGATGACGGTCAGGCTAAGTTCACCGTTACCGTCTTGTGGGGCCCAGGCCACGCATTGGAAAGGACGGAATGCGCGGTCGGCAATCAAAAGAGCTTCGTTGATACGGAGCGGGGCGTTCATGGCGTTTTCTCTTAAGTGTGCCCAAACAAATGATGTGCCGTCGGTTGGGCGTACCGTGCGGCTGGTTACTTGTACTGATGTCCCGAACCCGCAGGCGGGTCACACATTATTTGAATAAATTTCGATTTTCTTTCAGACCAGGCTTTTTGGCTTTTGTTTGAAAACACCCTGAAACAAATAGGCCTGTGATAACTAACGAAACGCCTGCTTATAACCAGTTTGAAGTGATCTCGATAATCAATTGATACAAGGGCGCGTCAACTTCTTGCTACTGTTACATGAAGGCTTTCCAAACATCTGTTTCTAATCATATTTCCTTATTTTGACGCCAAGGATCAGTCATGATCGAAGCCAGTACGTCCCGTCGTCTGCTCGTGGTTGATCCCTGCGATGATTGTCATCGCCTGTTGCCAGCTCTGCGCACTATTGGCTGGGAGGTGGACAGTTGCACCCTCGAACACGCCGGCGATCGGACGTGTGACGTCGGCCTTTTGCGCCTGCAGCCTTTTCACCTGGAGCGCCCGGAAGCGGTCAAGGAGTTGATCAGTCGCAGCGGCACCGAATGGATTGCCGTGCTCAATCAGGAAGTGTTGCGCCTGCAAAACGTTGGTGATTTTGTCTGCGAATGGTTTTTCGACTTCCATACCTTGCCGTTCGACGTGTCCAGGGTCCAGGTGACACTGGGCCGGGCGTTTGGCATGGCGCGCCTGCGGGGACAGGGCTCGATCCACATCGATCAGCCTGAACATGAACTGCTGGGCGACAGCAAGCCAATTCGCGAACTGCGCAAATTATTGAGCAAGTTGGCGCCCGCCGAGTCGCCGGTATTGATTCGTGGCGAAAGCGGCACCGGTAAGGAACTGGTGGCGCGCACCCTGCATTATCAGTCTC
This sequence comes from Pseudomonas brassicacearum, assembly GCF_918698105.1. Taxonomy (GTDB): domain Bacteria; phylum Pseudomonadota; class Gammaproteobacteria; order Pseudomonadales; family Pseudomonadaceae; genus Aquipseudomonas; species Aquipseudomonas brassicacearum_F. The sequence continues at coordinate 35,817 of NZ_CAKKMI010000002.1, forward strand.
AGCGACGTAATAAGCCGTTCATCGCCATCAACTGCGGCGCCATCCCGGAGCACTTGATCCAGTCTGAGTTGTTCGGGCATGAGAAGGGCGCGTTCACCGGGGCTCACCAACGCAAGATCGGACGGCTCGAGGCAGCCCACGGCGGTACGTTGTTTCTCGATGAAATCGGCGACTTGCCGCTGGAGCTACAAGCCAACCTGCTGCGTTTCCTGCAGGAAAAACACATTGAGCGGGTCGGTGGCAGCCAGCCGATTGCGGTCGATGTGCGGGTCTTGGCGGCCACCCACGTGGACCTTGAGGCGGCCATTGAGCAAAAGCGTTTTCGCGAAGATCTCTACTACCGCCTGAACGTGCTGCAAGTAGTGATGGCGCCGCTGCGCGAGCGTCATGGTGACCTGGCGATGTTGGCCAGCCACTTTTCCCATTTCTACAGCCAGGAAACCGGCCGCCGTCCCCGTAGCTTCAGTGAGGATGCCTTGGTGGCGATGGGCATGCATGATTGGCCCGGCAATGTGCGGGAACTGGCCAACCGCGTCCGTCGCGGTCTGGTGTTGGCCGAAGGACGACAAATCGAAGCCCGCGACCTCGGCTTGGCCAGCCACCAGGGCGTCGCGGCGCCGATGGGTACGCTGGAAGACTACAAGACCCGCGCCGAGCGCCAGGCCTTGAGCGATGTGCTCAACCGTCACAGCGACAACCTGAGCGTGGCCGCCAGGGTGCTGGGCGTGTCCCGGCCGACGTTCTATCGCCTGCTGCACAAGCATCAGATCCGCTGACTAAAACCTGCGCACATCCCCTGTGGGAGCGAGCTTGCTCGCGATAGCGGTCTTTCATTCAGTATCAATGCTGACTGAAAGGGCCTCATCGCGAGCAAGCTCGCCCCCACAGTGGTTTTGCATTTCCCTTGGGATATGTGCCCATCACATATCCCTGAGGGCATCAGAAGTAGTACGGGAATTTCAGGCTAAAGGTGAAATCCGGCGCATCGTCGGTCAGCCCGATGGACAGGTTGGGCACGATGGTCAGGTTGTCGGACGCGGCGACGGTCATGCCGATGTTGAAGTAGCCGGCGTTGGCGTCGCTGGAGACCACCGATTCCCAGTCGCCGCCGTCCTGTTTGAGCTTGCTTTTCTTTTGGATCAGGTCAGAAACCGAGAACGACATGCTCATCTTCTCGTTCAAGGCAAAGGCGATGCCGGCGCCGAGCTGGAAGCTGTCGCCGATCCGCACCTTGCCAGGGATCTTCTGGTTGACCGTGGAACTGATGTCGTCGAACGACTCCTCCAGGTTATGGGTGTAGGAGAGGGTGCCGAACAGCACCGCCGGGTCGAAGGTCTTGACCAGCGAAAGCCCTGGCGTGATCGACCATACGCCGTTGCCGGTGGGCAGGTCGTCAGGCACGAACAGGTTGGTGTTGGCCTGGGATTGGCGCAGCTTGATGCCGAATGGGTCCTTGCCGGTGGGGGCCTTGACCCGCAGGGTGACCACCGCGTCCGGGGAATTGATCGACTCATCCATGAACTTGTAGGCGATGCCGAAGTTGACGTCGCCGATGGTCGGGTCGCGGGTCACGGTTTCTTCGCTGGTGACGCCGGCTGCGCCGTTGTTTGCGCCGCCTGACTGATAGGTGGATTCGCGGTAGACCACCGGGACGTTGAGGTCGAACTGCCAGCGGTTGTCGAAGTTATAACGGCCGGTGAGGTCCAGCGTCCAGGTGTCGGCCTTGATCCGATCGAGGTTGATGTTGCCCAGGAAAATCGAATCCAGGGCCAGGAAGCCGTTGAGAATCAGTTGTCGCGTGTCGTAGCGCGAATAGGTCACGCCGGTCTCGAAGCTGAATTTGCCGCCGCCGAAGAAGCCGCTGGCCTCGTCATAGAGGTTGGAGACGCTCTGGGCCGGCTGGGAATCATCGGCCAGCGATTGCCCGTAGCCACTGCCGCCAGCCGTTGTCGCGCCGCCGCCGGCCACGGTCTGGTTGCCTTTCATGTCGGCCGGGGATTTGGCCAGGCGTTTGGGCGGCGGATTGGCGGGTTGGTCTTCCACCTGGCGAACCCGCTGTTCAAGCACCGCCAGGGCTTTTTGCTGGACCTCGTATCGTTGCTTGAGCTCAAGAAGTTCCTGTTTCAGGGCCTCGATGTCCGCATCCGGTGCCGCTTGCAACACGGTTACCGGGAACAAAGTGCTTAAACACATCACAGCGCGTAACGATACGGATCGATACATGAAATATGCCGTCCCTAATGCCCAATGGTCGCAGATCAGCGTAGTTCAATAACCGAGGTTACGAAGGCCTCGTAGCTGCGTCAGGTTGCAGTCCAGTGCCCCGGCACTGGGGCCGTTACTGTTCAGCACCACGTTGAGTTGCGTCATGTTGTTGACCAGGTTGCTGTTGCCCAGCAGACGGGTGTTTTGCAGCAAGCCGCCCTGGGCCACTTGTTGCAGGGTGCTGCCCTGGTTGTGGCTGGCCTGGATCGCCATTTGCACGCCGCTGCCGGTGGCGGTGACCGCGACGCTGCCAGCGGCGTTGCTGCCGCTGATGGTCTGGCCCTTGGTCAGCAATTGGCCTTGGGAAGGCACGAGCGCCTGTGCCTGGCCGCTCTCTTTTACGTTGATGTTGACGTTGTTGTAGGCCGTGTTGCCGTCGCCAGCGGCGCGTACGCTCTGAGTCACCCCCTGGCTCGTGCCAAGGCCGGCGCCACCGGTAATGTTGCCGCTGCCCTGTTCCGGGGCGCTGCCGTTACCGGTCTGCTTGATGGTCGAGACATAGAATTCGGGCTTAACGGTGGCAGCCTGGATCTGCATGGTGCTGGTGGCGCCGATCAGGTCGCCGCTGGCGTTGCGCCAAGTACTGCTCATGACGATGCCGAAGCTGATGACTCGGCCGGGCATGACATAACGACCGCGCAGCTCGGCAAGCTCCTGGTCCTTGACTTCGATGGGTTTGAATCCGGCATGGGCATAGCCCGAGACGGTCGCGAGCAGGCAGGCCAGCGACAGCCAGTGTGAGGTTTTCATGTGCTGCTCCCGGAGCATCCTGCTCCAATACTTATGTTGGCAGTTAAGTCGGCGATTAAAAGAAGTCGCTCTGTATGAAGCCGAAATCCATCAGTTCCGCATCCCTGACCGGGTTGAAGCCGTCCAGCTTGTTACGGGCTGTCAGGGGTTGGGGAGGGCTGCGTAGCGCATTGGTCTTGTCATAGCCTGGGCCGACGATCGCAAAGACGATGCCGTTCCAGCCTTTGATGAATTCATCATGGGCGTAGCGCTTGTGGCCCAGCACCGGGTCGCCGATGTAGACCCATTGCTTGTCGGCCCGCTGCAACACCACGAAGTGCTTGTAGCCGCGTATTTCCATCAGGACCACCACCGGAATCGTCACCGCTTCGAGTTTCTCTGGCGGTATCCGGTAGCCTCGGGCGCGCATGCCGATGGTTTCCACGTAGCGCTTCATATCCAGCATGGAAAACCCTTGGGTGCGAACCAGATTCTGGTCGGCATTGACCAACATGCCTTTGATGACGTGCTCTTCATCGACATCCAGCCAATAAGCCTGGCGCAGCACCGTGGCCAGCGCGGCGGCGCCGCAACTGAAATCGGTTTTCTGCTCGACGATGTCGCTGAACTTGCGTTCGCGTACGCTTTGCACCGGTTTGTAGACCAGCATGCCGCCAGGCAGGGCGGCGACCGGCATCTGCGCTGCTTCGGCCGCGCAGGCCAGGCAGAGCAGCAGGGAAACGGCAGTGACACGCATGATCAATACGCCTAGTGGACATCCAGGGAAAAAAGCCCCTTTTCCCAGCAGCACCCTTCATCTAAAGCATTGAAATGAGTCCGTGGCGAGGGAGCTTGCTCCCGCTGGGCTGCGGAGCGGCCCCAAGTTTTTGCGGTTGCTGCGCAACCGAGCGGGAGCAAGCTCCCTCGCCACAAGATTCATCCAAACCCTAGGGGAACAGTATTACTGTTGCCGGGGCTTCGTTTCACCCGCGTTTACATGCAAGCCTTGCAGCCGGCCGCGATGGACAGCGAGTTGCTCTGCTGGTTGCCCACGCCTGCCGACACGTTGGCGCCGCCGTTACCGGAGAAGCCGTTCATGGAGTTGGTCATGGTGGCGTTGTTGATCACAGGGTTTTTCCAACCGTCGCGGGTCAGCACCTGCTGGGTGTTGCTGCCGGCCAGTTCGAAGGTTCCCACGGCGGCGAACTTGAACTTGTCGTCATCGTGACCGTGACCGCCGCCATAGCCGCCGCCTTTGTTGTCCCAGCCGCCGTGACCGTTGTCTTCGGCAGTACCGGTACCTTTGGCCTTGAACGTGCCGGAGGCGCTGTAGGTGCTGGTGAGAGTGTCGGTCTTGTAGGTCCGCACGCCTTTGTTGTCGACCACAAGGCCGGTGGAGGACTGGTCAGCCGCGGCAGAGGCCTGTGCGACGCGGCCCCCGGATACGGCGATGGCCAGGTTGTTTTTCTGTTGGTTGAAGTTCCCGGCGGTCACGTTGATGCCGATGTTGCCGGAGCCATTGTTGCCCGCACTGGTGAGCGAGGCGTTGTTTTGCGTCGAGTTGTTCTTGACGTAGTTGTTGTTATTGACCTGCGTGGCGCTGGAAGCAGCGACAGCCGAGCCGAAGATGAAGCTTTCGTCGGCGGTGGCCAGGGCGGCGGCGTTGTCCTGCTGGTTGCCGTCGCCGCCGGCAATGTTGGCGCCCATGTTGCCGTTGCTGCCATTGAGCGAGTCAGCGGCTTCAGCGGTGTTTCGGGTGGCCTGGTTGGTTACTACGTTACCGTCGCTGTTCTGCTCATCCAGCACCGTAGCCCCAGCGCCGGCATTGATGGAGAGCAATTGATCCAGCGTCGGCCCTTGCTGATGGCCATGACCGTGACCATTGCCATGGCCATTATTGTTGTCGTTTCCTCCAGCCTGTGCCGCCATTGTCATGACCGCGGCGAGAGCGAAAACCAATGGTTTGAGTGCCATTGTAGGTTTCATGGTGTTTCTCCTTGCGTGTCGTTGGTTAAGTGTCGGTACTTTCTTATGTAGCCTCCGGGTCAATCAGCAACCCGAATGCTCAGGGTGTTAGCCATACGGTTTCCCACCCCTGCGCTCTGGTTCACCTGGATTACCCCTCGGCTGCCGGTGAAGGCCTGGTCGCTGGTAACGACCTGGCGACTGCCGGTTGGGGCGCCAGTTGCTCCTGAGTTCGGTAGCAACGCCACGTTCTGTTGAGACAGGGCGCTGTCGTCAATGCTCTGCGGATGGGCACTGATGCCCACCCGCATGACATTGGCCATCTGGTTGTTGGCACCGGCGGACTGGTTGACGCCCAGCACACCGTTGCCGTTGGTGAAGGAGTGACCGCCGATACGAGCGGTGGCGTTCATGGAAGGGTCGGCCGGCGTGTCGACGCGTTGCTGCACGCGGGTGCTGGCCTGGGCGTGGCTGCCAATGGCGATGGCCCGGGTGTTGGTTTGCTGGATCTGGTCGCCGGCGGCCTGGTTGACGTTGAAGTTGCCGGTGTAATGGCTGCCGGAATCCTGCAGGTTGGCGTTACTGACCACCGCAACACCCGAATCGGCAAATACGTTGAAAGAGCTGAGCAGGGAAAGCATGAACAGGGCGAGAAGAAACAGCATGGGCTTCATCTCACTGACCTCCTGCCAGCCGACCCAGCGGGGCCAGGCCGGAACTCAGCGAGCGGTTGATGGTGCCGGAGATCGCGCCGCCGCTACCGCCACCGTGACCGGCATTCATGCCCGGCATGCCGTTGGGGTTGGTCACGACGTTCAGGCCTTGCACGCCGGTATTCGTGTTGACGGTGTTGCGGATCGACGAGCCGCTGGCCACGCTGGCGAATTCGCCGTCGCTCAGTTCGGTACTGGCGGTCGCCTGGTTGATTCGTTCGGAGGGGTTGGCATTGACGGTGGTCGGGTAGGGGTCTTTGCCACCGTTGCGGCCAATTGCGATGGGCTGCACGTCACGGTTGAGCACGATGACGCCGTTGCCCTCGGCCTGCGCGGGCAGACTGAGCGTTGCGCCGGCGGCGCAGCCGGTAAACAGGAGGCAAGTCAAACTTTTCTTGAAAGTCCCCACGGCATCGACTCCTTCTTCGGTGGGCTGGCCCTTGTCAGCGTTGCGAAGTGGGAGAGCATGTGTTGTGCCGTGTTTGGAAATGACTTGCAGTTCAAAGGGTTAGTGTTTTTGTGTGTGGCCCGCCGGTCGAATCTGTTTCATCCGTGAGACAACCCTGCAGTGGCTAATGGCCGTGCGCTATCGTTTGGCTATGGATCTAGGCTGTGGGAGGAGAGTGTTTCAAAAAACTAACAGTGAGGATGACAATTGTGTGAAGGGGCGCTGGGGCAGGGTTTGAGGCGGGGCAGGTGTTTCAAGAATGAAGCACATCCCTCGCGATACGTCAGATTTCGAGCAGTCGGGTCACGGCTGCGAACACCTGGTCCCGACGTTGGATCCAATCGCCTTCAATCACTTGGAAATGCCGTTGATGCCGAATCAGCCAACGCTCGATCGCTTCGAAGAAATGCATGCGTTCTGCCAGTTCGGGTTGGCAACGCAAGCCGTCGCCGGTCCATTCGACCTGTTCGGGGCTCAGCAGCAGGTGCAGGTCATAATGGCGGTCCAGCAGGGCCGGTTCGAGCCAGTCCGGGCAGTCGCCGAACAGGGTCTGGCTCCAGAGGATGTTACTCAGCAGGTGAGTGTCGAGGATCAACAGCGCAGGCCGGCGGGCCCGTGCCTTATCTTCCCAAGCCAGTTGGCCGGCGGCGATGTCGGTGATGTCGGCCAGGCAGGTATCGCGTTGGGTCTGCTCCATGAAATGGCGGACATACTCATCCACCCGCACGCCACCAAAGTGTTCCTGCAACTGCGCCGCCAGCCAACTCTTGCCGCTGGATTCCGGGCCGGTCAGCACCACCACCTTCATGCGCGCAGGGCCGGGTCGGCGCGCCATTGCCGCCAGCCTTGCACGGCCAGCAGGGTGAACAGGGCGTAGAGCGCGGCGGTCAGGTGCAGGCCCTTGTAGATGAACAGCCCGACGAAAATCACGTCCAGGGCAATCCACAGCGGCCAGCATTGCACGCGTTTTTGCGCCATCCACCACTGGGCCACGAGGCTGAAACCAGTGAGCGCGGCATCGAGCCAGGGCTGGGCGGCATCGGTCCAGTGGGCCATGGCGGCGCCCAACAGCAGGCTGCCTGCCGCACCCATGGCCAGGCCGAGCAGCACTGACGAGCCGCCGAGGTGGCTGACCTGGCGTCCACCATGATTGTGCCCGGCACGGGTCCATTGCCACCAACCGTAGAGTTGCAGCGCCGCGTAGACAACCTGCAGCAGCATGTCGGAGTACAACTTCACCTCGAAAAAAATCCAGCTGTACAGCAACACCATGACCAGGCCGATCGGCCAGCACCAGGGGTTCTGCTTGACGGTCAACCAGACAGCGATCACGCCGAGGGCTGCGGCAAACAGTTCAAGCCCGGACATGGCGGTTCCTTGGGGAAATAGAAGAGGGCGGCGATTGTAAACGCTATGGCGTGGACAGCTCCAATACCAATGTTGAATGTGCCGCAGCTATCGCGAGCAAGCTCGCTCCCACAAGGGGATTGCGGTGAACACCAATTCGGAGACCCACACAGAACCAATGTGTGCGAGCTTGCTCGCGATGGCGGAGGGTCAGCTTGCATCAGTGCTGAATGTGCTACCGCTATCGCGAGCAAGCTCGTTCACACAGGGTGGTCTACCGATCTTTAGACCCGGAACTGCGTAAGCAACCCGTTCAACTGTTCACTCAACGCCTTGAGGCGGGTGCTCGCTTGGCTGGATTGCTCGGCGGCCATGGCGGTGCTGTGGGACAGGCCGGCGGCCTGGGTGACGTTCTGGTTGATGTCTTCCACCACATGGGCTTGTTGCAACGTGGCGCTGGCGATGGAGGCGTTCAGGCTGTTGAGGTTGCGCAGGGCCTGGCCGATGGCGTTGAGGCTGGCACCGGCCAGGCCGGCCTGTTCGATGGTCAGTTGCGAAGCACGGCTGCTGTCGCTGATGACTTTCACGGCGGCTTCGGAATGGCTTTGCAGGCGCTCGATCATCGCCTGGATCTCTGCAGTGGACTTCTGCGTACGCTGGGCCAGCAGCCGCACTTCATCGGCGACCACCGCAAAGCCCCGGCCTTGTTCGCCGGCGCGGGCGGCTTCGATCGCAGCGTTGAGGGCCAGCAGGTTGGTCTGCTCGGCAATGGAGCGAATCACCTCCAGCACGCTGCCAATCTGGGTGCTTTCACTCGCCAGGGTGCGGATCACTTCCACCGCCTGGTCGATGGTCTGGGACAGGCGGTCGATTTGCTGCAAGCTGCCATCGATGTTGACTTGGCCTTGCTGGGCCTGGGATTCGGCGTCGCGCATCTCACTGGCCGCGTGCTCGGCGTTCTTGGCCACGTCCTGCACGCCATAGGTCACTTCATTGATCGCAGTCGCCACCAGCTCCATTTGTTGCGACTGTTGCTGGCTGCGCTCCTGCGCCTGCGCCGCATCGTTGCCCAATTCGCTGGAAGATTGCCCCAGCGCACTGGCCGAAGCTTGCAGTTGGGTCACCACGTGCCGCAACTTGGCGGTAAAGGCATTGAAATGCCGCGCCAGTTGCGTGACTTCGTCCTGGCCGTGGGTGTCGAGGGTGCGGGTCAGGTCACTCTCGCCGCTGGCGATGTTGGCCATGGCGTTGACCGTTTCCTGCAGTGGACCGACGATGCTGCGCACAATCAGGGTCAATAGCAGCCCCATGAGCAGGGTGATGATCAGGCCGACCGCCGAGGCCTTGATCACCTGGGATTGGAATTCCGCCTGGACGTCATCCACGTACACGCCTGAGCCGATGATCCAGCCCCAAGGTTCGAACAGTTGGACGTAGGAGGTCTTGCCCACCGGGGCCTCGGCGCCCGGTTTCGGCCAGAGATAGTTGATCATGCCGGCGCCCTTGGACTTGGCGATGGCAACCATCTCGTTAAACAGCGCATAGCCGTTCGGGTCGCGGATGGCCGAGAGGTTCTGGCCTTCAAGCTTCGGGTTGGCCGGGTGCATGACCATGACCGGCGTCAGGTCGTTGATCCAGAAATAATCACTCTGGTTATAGCGCAGGCCACGCACGGCGCTGAGGGCCTGCTTTTGCGCGGCGTCGCGGGTCAGGGTGCCAGCGGTTTCCAGGCCATGATAATAGGTCAGTACGCCACTGGCGGTCTGTACCACGTGCTGGGTTTTCTGCACCTTGGCTTGGTAGAGGTCGTTGTGGATCTGATTAAGCATCAAGGCGCCGAGCGTGAACAACATCACGATGGCCACGACCAGGATGAGCCACAAGCGTCGGCTGATCGACACACTGCGCAAGCTATTCATACGCTGTCACTCCGGTTTTTTATTCTTGTCATATCGACGGCCGGCACTGTAGCGCCCGGCCGCTATCCCTAATTGATTTGAGTCACAACGCGGCAGCGTTATCAGGGCTTGTCTGATAGGATTTCGGCCCCGCAGCGCAAAACCTGAGCCGGTTCTCATTTTTCATTGGTTTTTTTTGAAAGGTCGCGGTTATCGTGCACCCGCCGCGGGGTACCTGCATGACACTTGAATATTGATAAGACCTGCATGAACAGCGTCTTTTTTGGGGGATGAATGGATTTGTGGACCGCCTTTTCGGCACTGATTCTTGGCGTAGTGGAAGGCTTGACGGAATTTCTGCCGATTTCCAGCACAGGACACCAGATCATTGTTGCCGACTTGCTTGAGTTTGGTGGCGAACGTGCGATGGCGTTCAACATTATCATCCAGCTCGGCGCGATCCTGGCGGTGGTCTGGGAGTTCCGCCGCAAGATCTTCGACGTGGTGCTGGGCCTGCCGACGCAACCCAGCGATCGCCGCTTTACCGCCAACCTGCTGATTGCCTTCCTGCCCGCCGTGGTCCTGGGCGTGCTGTTTGCCGACTGGATCCACCACTACCTGTTCAACCCGATTACGGTGGCCGCCGCGCTGGTGGTGGGCGGTCTGGTGATGCTCTGGGCCGAGAAGCGCCAGCACCAAGTGCACGCTGAAACCGTGGACGAGATCTCCTGGAAAGACGCACTGAAGATCGGCCTGGCCCAATGCATTGCGATGATCCCTGGCACCTCCCGTTCCGGCGCGACGATCATCGGCGGCCTGCTGTTCGGCCTGTCGCGTAAAACCGCTACCGAGTTTTCGTTCTTCCTGGCGATGCCGACCATGGTCGGTGCGGCCGTCTACTCGGGCTATAAATACCGGGAGTTGTTCGTCCCGGCGGATTTCCCGGTGTTCGCCATTGGCTTCGTCACGGCGTTCATTTTCGCCATGATTGCGGTCAAGGGCCTGCTGCGATTCATCGCCAGCCACAGTTACGCCGTGTTCGCCTGGTATCGAATCGCCTTCGGCCTGTTGATCCTGGCAACCTGGCAGTTCGGCTGGGTGGACTGGACCGCTGCCAAGCCATGAACGAACCAGGCAACCGCAAGCGCGCCGGGCGCAATGCTGAAGGCGGCGTGCAGCACCTGCGGCTCAAACTGATGATGTTTGCGCTGCTCTGTGCCTTGCCGGTGTTTGGTTCGCTGCTGTTCGGGCTGCGGGCGGTGTCGTGGGTGCCGATGGTGGCTTATGGCATCGTCAGCGTGGTGGCGTTCCTGCTGTACTGGAGCGACAAGCGCAAGGCACGCGCCGACTCCTGGCGCACCCCGGAGAACGTGCTGCATGCGGTGGAGCTGGCCGGCGGTTGGCCCGGCGCCTTGCTGGCCCAGCAGCTGTTGCGCCACAAGACACGCAAAGTGTCGTTTCAGGTCGTGTTCTGGATCATCGTGTTGTTGCACCAGGTGTTCTGGATCGACCAGTTGTTCCTGGGCCGCTTCCTGTTTTGAATGGCTAGAGCAACAAGCCCGCCTGCGTGCGCTTGGGCAATTTGCTGACCACCAATTGGTGTGAGCGTTGCAGCAGGCCGCGCAGCTCTTCGGCACCTAGCGGGTAGGGCACCTGCATGATGACCCACTGGGCCCGCGCCAAGTAAGGCGCGGGGTGAATGCCCGGCCGATCGCAATGGCCCAGGAACAAATCCTTGTCGACCTTGAACGCCAGCGAGTCGCCCCGCAGGCCCTGCAAGGCGAACATCTTGTTCCCGGCAATGGAAAACACCCGCACGCCGCCCCATTTGTAGTCCTCCCTGGCGCCGGGCAAGCCCAGGCAAAACTGCGCGACATCCTCTTCGCTCAACCTCATATCGTTCTCTCTCCACAGCCCTCGAAGGCTTCCACCAAATGATCGATCCATGCACGCACCGCTGGCAGCATGCCGCGTCGATGCGGGTAGACCGCCTGGAGCCAGCCATCGGGCGACGACCATCCAGGCAAGAGTTCCACCAGTGTGCCGTCCAGCAATTCCTGCTCGCAATACATGCTCGGCAATAAAGTGAAGCCCAGGCCGGCGAGGGTGCACGCCCGGCGCACAATGAAGTCGTCAATGCCCAGGCGCGCTTCCAGGCTCAGTTCCACACGCTGCCCATCGGCGCTGATGAGGCGCAGGTGCACCTGGCGATCGGCTTCCAAAGCCCCCAGCACCGACAACTGCTTGAGGTCATCCGGGGTTTCGATCCGCCGCCCTTCGACAAAGGCCGGGCTGGCGACCATCATCAGCCGCGCCTGGCGCAGACGCCGGGTCATCAGCAAGGGATCTTCGTCCCCCAGGTCGCGCACGCGCAACGCCACATCAATGCCTTCACTGATCAGGTCGACCCGTCGGTTAAGCAGGGTCATCTCCAGTTGCACCAAAGGGTACTTCACCAGGAAGGTTTCGATTATCACCGGCAGGAACTGGTGGGCCAGGCCCACCGGACTCGATACCCGCAGTCGGCCGCGGGGTTCGCTGGACATGCTCGCCACCGCTTCGTCGGCCATCTCGGCCTCCAGCAACATGGCTTGGCAATGGCGCAGATAACGTTCGCCGACCGCGGTCAATTTCAATTGGCGGGTGGTGCGCTGGAGTAACCGGGCGTCGAGGCGTTCTTCCAGCTCGGCGATACGCCGCGACAGTCGTGACTTGGGAATGCCCAGCAACCGCCCGGCTGCCGCGAAACCGCCGGCTTCGACAACTTTGGCGAAGTAGTACAAGTCATTGAGGTCTTGCATGTTGAGCTCGATTGTCCTGTCAGTGGGACAAACTATCGCATTTATGCTGACTTATCGATCATTGGCTTCGTCGATAGGATGGTCACCAATTGATCGCCCGGTTGCGGTCCTCACTTGGAGAGCACTGACATGAAACTGCTGCACATCGATTCGAGCATCCTCGGCGACAACTCCGCTTCCCGCCAATTGAGCCGTGAAGTGGTTCAAGCCTGGAAAGCCGCCGAGCCAGGCATCACGGTGACCTACCGCGACCTGGCCGCTGACGCCATCAGCCATTTTTCCGCCCAGACCTTGGTCGCTGCCGGCACCAGCGCCGAATTGCGTGACGCGGCGCTCAAGCATGAAGCCGAGCTCAGTGCGTCGGCGATCGCCGAATTCCTGGCCGCTGATGCGGTGGTCATCGCCGCGCCGATGTATAACTTCAGCATTCCGACTCAACTCAAGGCCTGGATCGACCGCATCGCTGTGGCCGGCCAGACGTTCCGCTACACCGAAGCCGGTCCCGAAGGCCTGTGTGGCGGCAAGAAACTGGTGATCGTTTCCACCGCAGGCGGTTTGCATGCCGGCCAACCGAGCAGCGTGGGTCACGAGGAATATCTGAAGCAAATGTTCGGTTTCCTCGGCATCACTGATATCGAATTCGTCCGCGCCGAAGGCCTGGCCTACGGTGACGATATGCGCACCAAAGCCATGGGCGAAGCCACGTTGCAGATCAGCCAGCAGTTCGCCGCTGCGTAAGGCTTGCTTAAGGGCTCCAAAGCTATTGGGGCAACCTTCGTAAAACCCTGTATTCTCGTCGTCATTGGATGGCCGGGATGCAGGGTTTTGCTGCATTCGGCGCCGGGTTTTGTGGCGCAGGTTATGCACGGCCAAGACGGCGAGCGACGGGGCCTTCCCGTGCGCTGGTGAAGGTGGAAGATTCGATGACGCGTTTTGGTGCAGCGCTGCTGCTTTGCTTGTTTGCCAGTCTCGGTTCAGTGCAGGCCGCACCGGGACCGCATCCGCATTGGAGCGCCGGTTTCCATGAGCTGAGCTTTCTCGATCCGCTGGATCAGCAGCCGATGCACGCCATCGCCTTCTATCCGTCCACCGACCGGGAACAGTCCAGCCTGCTGGGTGGCTACCAGATCGATGCCGCGCCAGACGCCCAGATCGCCATCGGCCGCTTTCCGCTGCTGATGCTGTCCCATGGCAATACCGGTACGCCGCTGGCCCTGCATGACTTGGCCACCGCGCTGGCCCGCAAGGGGTTTGTCGTGGTAGCAGTGATTCACCCTGGCGACAACGCCCAGGATCACAGCCGGCTTGGCACGCTGAGCAACCTGTACGGACGGCCGATCCAGATTTCCGAAGCCATCACCGCCACGCTCAATGACCCGATGCTCTCGCCGTTCGTCAACGCCGGGCAGGTCGGGGTGATCGGCTATTCGGCCGGCGGCGAAACCGCGCTGATCCTGTCCGGTGCGACGCCGGACCTCAATCGTCTGCGTCGCTATTGCGTGGAGCGGCCGGATGACCGGGACGCCTGCAATACCCAGGGCGAACTGATCGCTGATCGCGATGACCTGCAACCGGTGGCCGACCCCAGGGTCAGGGCATTGTTGTTGATGGCGCCGTTGAGCCTGAAGTTCGGCCGTCATACCTTGGCCGATGTCCATGTGCCGGTGCTGCTGTACAGCGGCGATGGCGATAAACTCGTGGCCTTCGACAAGAATGCCGCTGCGCTGGCACGCAAGCTGCCCACGGCACCGGACTTCAAGACTCTGGCCGGTGCGGGGCATTTTGTTTTCCTGGCACCGTGCACCGACGAGCAGATCGCCGCGATGCCGGCGCTCTGCACGGATGCTGACGGTGTCGACCGCAAGGACATCCACCGTACCATGATCTCCGAGGCCAGCCGCTTCTTCGGCGAGGCCTTGGGTAAGCCGACCCGGGCGGGGATGAGGACGGCTGATCAATAGAGAGGCATGGTTTTGGTGTGTATATCCGTTTCTGCGGTAATGGCGGCTTAGGGTTCCGCCCTGACGGCGGGTCACTTTTGAAAAGCGCAAAAGTAACCAAAACGCTCATGCCCCACCACTCGGCACCTCGCCTAGGCTCGGTGTGCCCTCACTCCGGCATTGCTCCGTGGGCCGCCGCGAAGGGCCATCCATGGTCCAGCGCGGCTACCTCGGCATCCATGCCGAGGTGCCCACTGCGCAATGCCTACGTTCGGCCAGCGTGGTTAACGGGGCGCCGAGATCAACGTCCACCGCGAGGCGGCCTAACAGCCGACCTGGTTCTGGGTGATCGCGTTTCTCCTGTGGGAGCGGACCTGCTCGCGAAAGCGATGTATCAGTTTGCTGTGATGTTGGATGTGCCGACTCATCGCGAGCAAGCTCGCTCCACAGGTTTTGCGGTGTACATGGATTTTGTGTCTGCCGAAGATCCAATGTGGGAGCGAGCTTGCTCGCGATAGCGGAGGCTCAGCCACATAGATGCTGGCATGTATCCCGCTCTTGCTCTTGCTCTTGCTCTTGCTCTTGCTCTTGCTTTGGATCTTGATCTTGATCTCGACGCCCCGTTAAGCCACGCTGGCCGAACGCAGGCATTGCTCCGTGGGCTACCTCGGCATGGATGCCGAGGTAGCCGCGCTGGGCCATGGATGGCCCTTCGCGGCGGGCCCGCGGAGCAATGCCGGAGTGAGGGCATGCCGAGCCTAGGCGAGGCACCGAGTGGTGGGGCAAAGCGTTTTTGGTTACTTTTGGCGCTCTTCCAAAAGTGACCCGCTGTAAGAGCGGAACCCTAAGCCGCCGTTACCTAAATAACGGATATACACACAAGAATAAGTAAATACCGGACCTTCAGTATTACGATCAATAAGGTGCGCCTATGGCTCGGCGCCGCAGCAGCAGAGTCAGGCCCAGCCCAGTGACGGACAACAACGCGGCAAAGAAGAAAATCGACGAATAGCCCAGGTTCAACGCCACCGCCCCCATCAGCGGACCGGCAATCGCCAGCGCCAGGTCAAAGAACACCGCATAGGCGCTCAAACCCGCACCCCGGCTGGTGTTCGGCACTTGCTTGATCGCCTCCACCCCCAGCGCCGGGTATACCAGCGACAGCCCGAAACCGGCCAGCCCGGCACCGACCAGGGCGAACGCGGTGGACGGCGCCAGCCACAGCAATATCAGTCCGACGGTCTCGATGCTCATGCAGGCAATGGCCGAGTTGAAGCCCCCGAAACGGGCGATGCTGGAAATGAACAGCAATCGCGCCAGGATGAAGCAAATACCGAAGACCGTCAGGCACCAGGCCGCGCCGGTCCAGCCGCGACTGATATAGAACAGTGTGATGAACGTGGTGAGCGTCCCGTAGCCGATCGACGCCAGGCTCAGGCTCGCCCCGAACGGCGCAATGCGCCCAAACACCGCCCAGAAAGGCAAGCGCTCGCCACGAATGACCGGCACCGACGGCTTGTTGCGAATCATCAACAGCGCCGCCCCGGCCAGCAACGACAAAGCCACGCCCAGGCTGGCGAACCCCAGCTCACCGACCATCACCACGCCCAGCGGGGCGCCGATGGCGATGGCCCCGTACGAGGCGATGCCGTTCCAGGAAATCGAGCGGGCCGTGTGCTCCACGCCCACCTGGCCCATGCACCAACTGATGGTGCCCACGCCAATCAGCCCTTGAGCCACGCCAAGCAGCAAGCGCCCAGCGATCAGAATCAACAGGCTGGGCAGCGCAAAGCTTTGCAGCAGGATCGAGAGCAGCGTCAGCAAGCCGCTGAGCACAATTCCCGACAGCCCGTAGACGATTGCTCGCTTGGTGCCAATGCTGTCCGACAGCCGCCCGGCCATGGGGCGGCTGAGCAGGGTGGCGAGGTACTGCGACCCGATGGTCAACCCGGCCACCACCGCGCTGAAGCCCAGTTGCTCGTGGACATACCCCGGCAGTACGGCGATGGGCAGGCCGATGCAGAGAAAGGCGATGAAGGTATAGAAAACGATGGAGACGATCTGCAGGGTGATCGACAGGGAGCTGGAGGCAGGTGAGGGCGTGGGCATAGGGCTCGTTCGCGGGCAGCGGTAAGAGAGCCTCATCATGGCGTGAGGTGAGGATAAAAGAAAGCAGGCTAACTAAATGTACCTGGGAAGCCGGATATGCGGTTTCAATTGAGGTTGTATGCACCGGCCCCTTCGCGAGCAAGCCCGCTCCCACAAGGGATTGGGTTCACCAGGGAGAAACAGGTCGGCTATAAGGCCGCCTTTGCGAGCAAGCTTTGCTCCCACAGAGCTGATGGGTGTGCGACCGCAAGAGCCAGGTCGGCTGTAAGGCCGTCTCGCGAGCAAGCTTTGCTCCCACAGAGCTGACGGGTGTACGACCGCAAGAGCCAGGTCGGCTGTTAGGCCGCCTCGCGGTGGACGTTGATCTCGGCGCCCCGTTAACCACGCTGGCCGAACGCAGGCATTGTGGAGTGGGCAACCCGGCATGGATGCCGGGTTAGCCGCGCTGGGCCATGGATGGCCCTTCGCGGCGGGCCCACGGAGCAATGCAGGAGTGAGGGCATGCCGAGCCTAAGCGAGGCACCGAGTGGTGGGGCAAAAGCGTTTTGGTTACTTTTGACTGGGCCGGCTTCCGGGCTTCTCAAAAGTGACCCGCCGTAAGGGCGGAACCCTAAGCAGCCGTTACCACAGCAATGGATATGTACTCAGTCAGGCCGCCATCGCGAGCAAGCCCGCTCCCACAGGTTTTTACCTTGGAATACAAAAAGCCCCGTCACAGTGGACAGGGCTTTTTACTTGCCGCTTGAAGCTTACAACTAGGGGCTGCCCTTAGAACACCACGCCCTGGCTACGCAGGTAGTCGTCATAGGTGCCGCTGAAGTCAACCACGCCATCGGCGCTCAGCTCGATGATGCGGGTGGCCAGGGACGATACGAACTCCCGGTCATGGCTGACGAAGATCAGCGTGCCCGGGTAGTTTTCCAGCGCCAGGTTCAGCGCTTCGATCGATTCCATGTCCAAGTGGTTGGTCGGTTCGTCCATCACCAGCACGTTCGGTTTTTGCAGGATCAGCTTACCGAACAGCATGCGGCCTTGCTCACCACCGGAAATGACCTTGACCGACTTGAGGATCTCGTCGTTGGAAAACAGCATGCGGCCCAAGGTGCCACGAACCAGTTGTTCGCCGCCTTGGGTCCACTGGCCCATCCAGTCGAACAGGTTGACGTCGTCCTCGAAGTCGTGGGCATGGTCCTGGGCGTAGTAGCCCAGTTCCGCGGCGTCGGTCCATTTCACGGTACCGGCGTCGGGTTCCAGTTCATTGACCAGGGTACGCAGCAAGGTGGTCTTGCCGATACCGTTCGGGCCAATGATCGCCACGCGCTCGCCGGCTTCGACGGTGAAGCTGAAGTCCTTGAACAGCGGCTTGCCGTCAAACCCTTTGGCCATGCGCTCGACAATGACCGCCTGGCGGTGCAGTTTCTTGGTCTGCTCGAAGCGAATGAACGGGCTGACGCGGCTCGATGGCTTGACCTCGGCCAGTTGGATCTTGTCGATCTGCTTGGCGCGAGAGGTGGCCTGCTTGGCTTTCGAGGCGTTGGCCGAGAAGCGGCTGACGAACGACTGCAGCTCGGAAATCTGCGCTTTCTTCTTGGCGTTGTCCGACAGCAGTTGCTCGCGGGATTGGGTCGCCACGGTCATGTACTCGTCGTAGTTGCCCGGGAACAGACGCAGCTCGCCATAGTCCAGGTCCGCCATGTGGGTGCAGACACTGTTCAGGAAGTGACGGTCGTGGGAGATGATGATCATCAGGCTCGAACGCTGGGTCAGCACGTTTTCCAGCCAGCGGATGGTGTTGATGTCCAGGTGGTTGGTCGGTTCGTCGAGCAGCAGCACTTCCGGGTCGGAGAACAGCGCCTGGGCCAGCAACACGCGCAGCTTCCAGCCTGGCGACACTTCGCTCATCGGGCCGAAATGCTGTTCGATGCCAATACCCAGGCCCAGCAGCAGTTCACCGGCACGGGATTCGGCGGTGTAGCCGTCCATCTCGGCAAATTCGGTTTCCAGCTCGGCCACGGCCATGCCGTCTTCTTCGGTCATTTCCGGCAGCGAATAGATGCGATCGCGCTCGGCCTTGACCTTCCACAGCTCTTCGTGACCCATGATCACGGTATCGATCACGGTGAATTCTTCGTAGGCGAACTGGTCCTGGCGCAGTTTACCCAGGCGTACGTTCGGCTCGAGCATGACCTGGCCGCCGGACGGCTCGAGGTCACCGCCGAGGATTTTCATGAAGGTCGACTTGCCGCAACCGTTAGCGCCAATCAGACCGTAGCGGTTGCCCGCGCCGAATTTGACAGAGACGTTTTCAAACAGTGGCTTGGCGCCGAACTGCATCGTGATGTTAGCTGTAGAGATCAAAGGTTTATCCTGCGGAACATTCAGAGTAGCTAAGGGTGCGGCAGTACCTGTTCAGTACCTGTTTGCGCACGTTGCGATCGCGCAAAGGCGTCGCGGTCGCAAGCGCAAGGGTCCATCCGGCATAAGAGGACAGCAGCATACGGAGCGCCTGGCCCGGTAGACGTGCGCCGAAGCCGCGTTTGCGGTATCGGCCAAAGGGGGCGCGTAATAGTGGCGGCGATTGTACTGGTCTGGCCGCATAAACGATAGGGTATTGCCCGGGCAAGACAGTTTTTCACAATTGAAGGATAACTTTTGGTTACAGACTGTGGCTAGAATGCCACCACATCCTATGCTATCGCCCTTGCCGCTTGGCTGGCCGGGGAAGCAGCCTGTTCACTCCAGCATTGTGACGGTTTTTCGTGAAGCTCATCATTGTCGCGATCTACATCTTCTCCATTGGCTACGTTCACCTGCGCGGTCGCGTGCGACATACGTTCGGACGCCAGCTGAGCGATCATTCGTCGTTTCTCGCGCCAATCAATTGCCTGCTTTACCTGTGCTCGAAACTGCCCAACAGGCCGTTCCTGAGCCCGGCGCAGTTCCCGGACCTGAGCCCGTTGCAGACCCACTGGCAAGAGATCCGGGCCGAAGGCCAAAGCCTGTTGCACGCGGGGCAGATCAAGCGTTCCGATCAATACAACGATGTGGGCTTCAACTCGTTCTTCAAGACCGGTTGGAAGCGTTTCTACCTGAAGTGGTACGGCGATAGCCATCCTTCGGCCATGAAGTTGTGCCCCCGCACCACCGAGCTGGTGCAGAGCATCGGCTCGGTCAAGGCGGCGATGTTCGCCGAGTTGCCGCCGGGCTCGAAGCTGGTCCGGCACCGCGACCCCTACGCCGGCTCCTATCGGTATCACCTGGGCCTGGAAACACCCAACGATGCCGGTTGCTACATCAATGTCGATGGCGAGCCTTATCATTGGCGCGATGGCGAAGCGGTGATCTTCGACGAAACGTTCATTCATTACGCCCAGAACACCACTGACCATAATCGCATCATCCTGTTCTGCGACGTGGAACGGCCCATGAAGTTTCGTTGGGCTAGCGCGTTCAACCGCTGGTTCAGCCGCACCGTGATGGCAGCGGCCGGTGCGCCCAACGACGCTGGCGACAGGACAGGGGCCTTGAACCGGGCGTTCTCCAGGCTCTACAAAATCCGGTTGCAGGGCAAGGCCCTGAAAAAACGCAACCGCACGTTGTATTACCTGCAGAAGTGGGCTTTTTTTGGTGGTTTGCTGGCGATCTTTGTCTGGATTTGAACGCTGGATATACCCTCATCCCTCAGGTTTTTGCGCATCCAGTTGCTCCCACATCCTGGCCGTGATCCGCTGGCGGTGGTTGTAGCCCTCCCAAGGATCGGCGCCCAAGCCTTTGGCCCGTTCCAGGGCGGTATAAATGTCCCATTGCTGGGCGTTGCGCAGGGTCTGCAGTTCGGTTCGAGCAATCGGCACCGAGACCGGCAGGCCTGGCCTGGCGCGCACCGAGTAGGCGGCCACCGTGCTGGCCCCGCGGGCATTGCGCAGGTAGTCGACGAATATTTTCCCTACGCGGTTCTTCGGTCCCATGGTGGCCGTGAGGCGCTCTGGCATTTGCCGGGTCAGGAACTTTGAGATGGCCTTGGCGAACGCCTTGGTGGTGTCCCAGCCCTCACTTCTCGCCAAGGGCACGATCACGTGCATGCCTTTGCCACCGCTTGTCTTGAGAAAAGCCTGCAAACCCAACTCGTCGAGCACCGCCAAGGTCATGTGGGTCGCCTCGATCATGGCGCTCCAGGGCAGCGAAGGGTCCGGGTCCAGGTCCAGGACAAACTGGTCGGGCGCCTCAATCCGGTCGTGGGTCGCGGTCCAGGTGTGCAGTTCCACCGAGCCCATCTGCGCCGCACTGACCAGGGCGTGGATGTCGTCGATTTCCATCAGCGCTGCATGGCCTGGGTCCAGTCGCGGATCCAGCTGTTTGATATGGGGAATCTCCAGGTGATCAGCGTGTTTTTGGAAGAACTGCTCTTCGCCGATACCGTCCGGTGCCCGCAGCAGCGCGACCGGTCGCTGCTTGAGGTGCGGCAGGATCCACGGGGCGATGTCCAGGTAATACTGCGCCAGCTCAGCCTTTTGCACACCGCTGACACTGTCGATGACCCGTTCGGGGTGGGTGATCGTCACGCCGTCGACTTTGGCCGCGCGGGCTTTGCTGCGGCGCTTGGGGTCTGGCGTCGCGGGCTTTATTGGCAGGGGCTGCTCGCGAACCACCTTGTGGGCCGGCACAGTGCCTGACACGTCCAGGAAAATTGCCTGGCGCACCTGATTGTCGCGGGTCCATTCAGTGAACTCGACCTCGCAGGTCAGGTCGGGCTCGACCCATTGCACGCCGCGTCCCTGCACGCCATTGAGTGGCGACGCCAGTGGCGAAGTCTCGCGCTGCTGCGCGCACAGTTGCCCGTGTAATTGTTTGATTTGCGCCTGGCTGAACCCTGTGCCGACCCGACCGGCGTACACCAGCCCAGACGGCCCGTTGACGGCCAGCAACAGGGCGCCGAAACCGCTGCGCTTGCCTTGGGGGCGGGTGAACCCGACGATGACGAAGGCTTGGCGCAACCGACACTTGAGTTTTACCCAATCGGCGCTTCGCCGGGACATATAGGGGCTTCCCAGGCGCTTGCCGACCACGCTGTCGAGTGACAGCGCGATCGCGCTTTCGAACATGTCGTGCTGGCTGGCGGAAAACGACTCGGAAAATCGCAGGCGCTTGCTGGTGTTGTTGCCGAGGGCCTTTTTCAGCGCTGCACGGCGTTCCTCCACCGGTGACTGGCGCAGGTCGACACCGTTGAGGAACGGCGCATCGAACAGGAAATACACCATGTCGACGGTGCGGCTGATATCGAAGGCCTGGCGCAGGGCCGCGAAATCAGAATGGCCGGTTTCATCAAGCAGCACCAGTTCGCCGTCAAGCCAACTGTCCCCCAGGTTCAAGCCGGCCAGCGCGTCGGCATGCAGCTTCAACCGCTCGGTCCAGTCCTGGTGATTGCGATTGAATAAGCGGACTTCCCCACGTTCGATGCGGGTCAGCAGCCGATATCCGTGGAACTGGACTTCATAGCGCCATTCGCCGGTGGGCGGTTCTTCCACGGGCGTGGCCAATTGCGGCGACAGGCGCTCTGGCAGGCTGTTTTGAGAAGCCTTGCGGGCCGTCGTAGCGGCCGATTCGGCGTTGGACAAACGAGCAGATTCACTCTCGGCGTTGGCCATGACAGATTCCCTTGTATTGCACACGCCAGGGTCTACCCCCGGGAGGCCTTTGTGGCTTTTTTGGCAGGAGCGGATTTGCGGGTTTTCGCAGGTTTTGCAGGGGCCTTGCCGGCGGACTTGTCGGTGGCCTTGCCTTTACCGCCCAGGCTGCGCTTGAGCAATTCGGTAAGGTCGATGACATCGGCGGTCTTGCGTTGTTCTTCGCCTGGGTCGGTCTCCACCGCTTCGAGGCGGCCCTCGTTGGCCTTTTTCTCCACCAGTGCCATGATCTTGTCTTCGAAGCTGTCCCGGTATTCTTGCGGCTCCCAGTCGGCGCTCATGTCTTCGACGAGGCGCTTGGCCATGTCCAGCTCGCCCTTGGCCAGGGTCGGGTTCGTCACCTCGTCGCCCAGCTCCAGGATATCCAGGTCGCGCACCTCCGCGGGCCAGCGCAGCATCACCAGCACCAGCGCCGATTCAAGAGGCATGAGCGCCGCCAGGTGCTGGCGGGTATGCAACACGACATGGGCCAGGGCGACCTTGTTGGTCTTGACCAGGGTTTCTCGCAGCAGGGCATAGACTTTGCCACCGCGTTTGTCGGGGGCAAGAAAGTAGGGGGTGTCGATGTTTTGCAAGGGAATCTTCTCGCTGTCGACAAAAGAAAAGATATCGATGGTCTGGGTGGACTTGGGGTGGGCGGAACGAATTTCTTCCTCGCTGAGCAGCACATACTGGCCCTTCTGGTACTGGACGCCCTTGACGATGTCTTCCTTGGTCACTTCCTTGCCCGTGACCTTGTTGACCCGCTTGTAGCCCACCGGGTCCATGCTGCGCTTGTCCAGCCAGTCAAAATCCACACCCTGGGAAGAGGTGGCCGACACCAGTGCGACAGGAATGTGGACCAGCCCGAAACTGATTGCGCCTTTCCAGATTGCCCGTGCCATGGTGATGTTGTCCTTGCCGGTGGATGTCTTTCTGGTGACCTTCGCGCCCTGGGAAAAGTTTCCATTGTGGAAGCGAGCAAACCCACTTCCACTTTGGCTCGCAGACGTTTCGTTACATCTTCACCCGGACATTTCGCTTAACAAGGGCGAACCTGCGGCGTAGCGTGTTTTCGATATGCCTGAACTCAAGAGGTGTCCGAATGAACAGGCTGATAATTGCCATCATGACGCTATTGCTGACCGCCGCCGCCCAAGCCGCCACGCCATGCGGAGGCCCCGTGGTTCTGGCCCAGAATCTGCCGGGTAACAACAATCCCTACAACAGCCCGACGCGGCGGGCCAATCCCAACAGCATGCAGGGCACGCGGCCCAATGTGCCGACGATTCATGACAACTCGACAGTGCCGGTACCGCGCCCACCGACCCTGGAGAACGGCGGCATCGGCAATGGTTACCCCCGGTCCGGCCAGCCATCGGGTTCGCCGCGCCCCACCATCGAGTCTCCTACACCACCCAGGAGCACCCAAAATGGCAACCGCTAGGGACTGGAGACCGTCGCTCTTTTTTTACACCACAGAAGGAATTGTGCATGTTGCGTAAAACACTCCTGGCCGCCTGTTGCGCCAGCGTTGCCCTGACCCTTGCCACGCCGGCTGCTGCGGCGCCGACCCAATCATTCAAGAGCGAGGAGGGCACCGTGGAAGTGACCACCGTGGTCAAGGGGCTGGAGCACCCTTGGTCTGTCGCATTCTTGCCAGGCCAGCAGGGCATGCTGGTGACGGAGCGACCGGGCAACCTGCGCGTGGTCAGCCCCGATGGCCAATTGTCCGCCCCCTTGAGTGGCGTGCCGCAAGTGTGGGCAAAGGGCCAGGGCGGGCTGCTGGACGTAGTGCTGTCACCCGACTTCAAGCAGGACCGTACCGTCTACCTGTCTTATGCCGAGGCGGGCGCAGACGGCAAGGCCGGCACCGCCGTGGGGCGCGGACAACTGTCCGAAGACCTCAAGAGCCTGAAGAGTTTCGACGTGATCTTTCGTCAGCAACCCAAGCTATCCACGGGCAATCACTTCGGCTCGCGCCTGGTCTTCGACCGCGACGGCTATTTGTTCATTACCCTGGGGGAAAACAACGAGCGGCCCACCGCCCAGGACCTGGACAAGCTGCAAGGCAAGGTCGTGCGCATCTACCCCGACGGCAAGGTGCCCGACGACAATCCGTTTGTCGGCCAGGAAAACGTCCGTCCCGAGATATGGTCCTACGGGATGCGCAACCCCCAAGGTGCTGCCCTCAACCCTTGGAATGGCACATTGTGGGAGAACGAACACGGGCCCAAGGGCGGTGATGAACTGAACATCATCGAGCGCGGCAAGAACTACGGCTGGCCATTGGCGACCCATGGCATCAACTACTCCGGCGCCCCGATTCCCGAAGCCCAGGGCAAGACTGCCGAGGGCACCGTTGGGCCACACCACGTCTGGCAAGTATCACCGGGGCTCAGCGGCATGGCGTTCTACGATCATGATCGCTTCAAGGCCTGGCAGCGCAGCGTGTTCATGGGTGCGCTGGTGTCCGGGGAGCTGATCCGCCTGCAATTGCAGGGCGACAAGGTCGTCCACGAAGAGCGTTTGCTGGGTGAACTCAAGGCGCGAGTGCGGGATGTTCGCCAAGGCCCGGACGGTTATCTGTATGTGCTGACGGATGAGGACGACGGCGCGTTGTATAAGGTCGGACTCAAGTAATTGTAGATGTGGGAGCGAGCTTGCTCGCGATGGCTTTGGGTCAACCGACATTGATGCTGACTGACACACCGCTATCGCGAGCAAGCTCGCTCCCACAGGTAATGCTGTTCACTTAAGACTGTCGCCACAGCTAATCAATATTTGCCATTGACTTGCCACCAACGCACCGCTAATTTCCAACCATGACTTCAACCGTACTGCGCAGCCAGCCAAGCATTATTACCGCCATTCCTTATTTGGCGGGTTAGCTGACGGCTGCACCCAACCCGCCCTGGAGGCGGGTTTTTTCTTTCTGTCTCCTGGGCTCCGCCCGAACCAGGAGATCGCCATGACCGTTACCCGCACCGAGCAAGCCCTGCTTGAGCATTACGTTAAGAAGATTCTCGCCGCGCCGGTCTATGAGCTGGCCGTGCGCACGCCGCTGCAAGCGGCTCCCGCACTGTCCGAGACCTTGGGGAACCGGATCCTGCTCAAGCGCGAAGACCTGCAACCGACCTTTTCCTTCAAGATCCGCGGTGCCTACAACAAACTCGTGCAACTGACCCCGGAGCAGCGCGCCCGTGGCGTCATCACTGCGTCTGCCGGCAATCATGCCCAAGGCGTTGCGCTGGCGGCACGGGAATTGGGGATTTCGGCGAGTATCGTCATGCCCGTAAACACCCCCCAATTGAAGGTGCTGGGCGTACGCAACCGAGGCGCCGAAGCGCTGCTGCACGGGGACAGCTTTCCGTTTGCCCTGGTGTACGCACTGAACCTGGCCGAGCAAACCGGACGGGAGTTCGTCTCGCCTTTCGATGACCCGGACGTGATCGCCGGGCAAGGCACCGTCGCCATGGAAATCCTGCGCCAGCACCCCGGCCAGTTGGATGCGATTTTCGTCCCGGTCGGCGGTGGTGGGCTGATCGCCGGGATCGCGGCCTACGTCAAGTACCTGCGCCCGGAAGTACGCATCGTCGGCGTCGAGTCGCAGCATTCTGCCTGTCTCCAGGCGGCGCTGGCAGCCGGCGAGCGAGTAACCTTGCCAGCGGTGGGAACCTTCGCCGATGGCGTGGCCGTGGCGCAGATCGGCGCCCATGGCTTCGATATCTGCCGTTTCTGCGTCGATGAAGTGATGACCGTGAGCAACGACCAACTGTGCGCCGCGATCAAGGACATCTATGACGATACCCGTTCCATCACCGAACCGTCGGGCGCACTGGCGGTGGCAGGCATCAAGCAGTACGTGGCGCATACGGGCGCGCGAGGCCAGACCCTGGTGGCGATCGATTCCGGTGCCAACATCAATTTCGACAGTTTGCGCCACGTGGCCGAGCGTGCGGCGCTCGGCGCAATTTGATTTTTTTACGCTACGTCACACTTTTTTTGAAGCAGGCGACGGATGCCCACTTGCATCTCCACATTAGGGGCTAATCTAGGTTGCGAACAGGATTAAAGCCATTGCAGTTTGCACGGATAAAATAGCGTTCCCTTGCATTTTGCACGAGACCCCTGGCGCAGAAAGAAGCTAAACGCTTGATTCAGATCACTCCGCAGGGTCGTCAATACAGGCATGCTTCTTGCGGGATGATGCAGGAGTTCGCTCAACGAACCCGATGACTGAAAACGCTGGAAAGAACGAACGAACGGCACGGTATTCGTAGTCCCAGTCCGCAGGGAAGAAACGGACGAAAATACCGCCGACGTGAACATAAGTTGGCCGCCTCAACAGGAGAGAGTCGCCATGTTTCTATCTGCCCTCGAAATGCGAAACATCATTGAAAGCAGCTTGCTGCCCAAGCGCTCGCAATGCACCTTGTCACCTGAGCTCAAGATGACGGTCAAGATTTACGACGATCATGAAACCGACCGCGTGGCCTTGGTCAAGACCGATATCGATGCCAATAAACTCACCGGTTGCCGGGCCATCAACGACCTGATCGCCGAGCTGCGTACCGAGCTCGATCACAACCCTGCGGCTGGCAATCACTTTCATCAGCAACACCAGCGGATGACTGGCCGCTGATAACGGCCTTGTCCTTGTAAGCCTGACGCTCGGGTCCGGTCATGTCCGTACCCGGCGTCCAGTTTTCTTGCGATGTGTCATTCAGTTCAATTGTTGCCTGTAGGGCAGGTCCGGCCCGGTTCTGCTGCAAGTCAGGGCGGCGGCGCGAATGGCGAACTCAAGCATTGCGCTGATCTGTTCCCGGGTCAGGGTGTGCAAGCCCTCCACCGAATCCAATTGTTGTTCAGTCAGCCATGCAATCAGCGCGGCCTGGAAAGTGTCGCCTGCACCTACGGTATCGGCGATCTTCACCGGACAGGAGGGCAGCGACCATGAGCCGTGTTGGCGACTGAAGACCGTAGCGCCCTGGCCGCCACGGGTCAGGAAGACCAATTGGCAGCCGTTCCCCAGCCAACCTTCGATGATCGCCTCGGGTGCCTTCGCGGGATAGAGCAGGCCCAGGTCTTCGTCACTGACCTTGATCAGGTCGGCATATTGCACCAGCGTCGCAATCCGTGAGCGCCACAACCCGATATCCGGTTGCGGGTTGAGCCGCACGTTCGGGTCGAGGCTGATCAGGCGCCGGCCGCTTTCGCGTTGTATCAGGGCCAGGAGCGTGTCGGCGACGGGCTGGACCACCAGCGAGAACGAGCCGACATGCAAGCCGCGCACCTCGGGGCCCAGGTCCGGTAGATGGGCCAGGCTCAGTTGTCGGTCCGCACAGCCTTCGCCGCGAAAACTGTAGTGGGGCGAACCGTTGGCGCCTACGGCAACCATTGCCAGGGTGGTCGGTGCGTCGAAATCCACCAGGTATTGGGCGCTGACCCCTTCATTGAGCAGTACCTGGCGCAAGCGCCGGCCCAGGTAGTCGGTGGACAGCCCGGTAAACAGCGCCGATTCAATACCCAGGCGACGCAGCCCCACGGCCACGTTGAACGGTGAACCGCCGGCAATGGCCTTGTAGTTCACTTGCGAGGCGGAGCCATCCGCCTCGGTCTCACTGAAAAAATCAAACAGCGCCTCACCACACACCAAATACATAGTTTCCCGCTCTCAAAGGGTTGCGACGTGTTGTCGATAACGTTCATAAGCCTGTTGCGATGCCGCGACATGCGCGGCAATTGGCCGGGTTTCGCTGGTCGGGTCGAGCTTGACGCAGCGCTCGCACAGCTCGGCCAGGCCCGTCTGTGAACCGGAGTGGCACCATGCTGCCTGGATCGCCGCCCCCAAGGCAGCGGCTTCGCTCTGTTCGGTGCAAATGACCGTGGTGTCCATGGTGTCGGCGACGATCTGCCGCCACTGCGCGCTCTTCGAGCCACCGCCGATCAGGCGAATGCTCTGGGCCTGGAGTCCGTTGGCCCGCAGCAGGTCCAAGCCATAGCGCAAACCGAAGGTCGTGCCTTCGACCACGGCGCGACACAGGTTGGCCCGGGTCAGGTTGGTGGTGGTCAGGCCCAGCAGGCTGCCGGTGGCATGGGGCAGGGCGGGAACACGCTCGCCGTTGAGGAACGGCAGCATGCACACGCCCTCGGCACCAATCGGAGCCTGGGCTACCAGGGCGTTGAACGCGTCGATGTCCAGCGCCAGCAATTCGCGAATCGCCCCGGTGGCGTTGGTCAGGTTCATGGTGCAGATCAGCGGCAGCCAGCCACCGCTGGAGGAGCAGAACGTCGCCACGGACGGTTGTGGACTGACCGCAGGTTCGGCGGCATAGGCGTAGACCGTGCCGGAGGAACCGAGGCTCATGGTGATCACGCCGGGCTGGATATTACCCGTACCGATGGCACCCATCATGTTGTCGCCACCGCCACTGGCCACCACCGCCTCGGGGTTGATGCCCAGGTGCGCAGCAATGGCTGGCAGGATGCGTCCGACCGGTTGGTGGGCCTCGATCAGTTCCGGCAGCGCCGCCTGCAAGCGTGCGCTGGGGTCGATGTGTTGTAACAGTTGCACGTCCCATTGGCGGGTGCGTACGTTGAAATAGCCGGTTCCCGAGGCATCGCCGTATTCGCTGCAATGGCGGCCGGTGAGCCAGTAGTTGAGAAAGTCGTGGGGCAGCAGGACGCTGGCGATGCGTTCGAAAACCTGGGGATGCTGCTCCCGCGTCCAGAGCAGCTTGGAAACCGTGTAGCCCGGCGCGATCACCACGCCGAGGCGTTCGAGGCTGCCGTCTTCACCGCCCAGGTGCGCCAGGAGCCGATCGTTTTCCGGCGTTGTCTCGGTGTCGCACCACAGCTTGGCCGGGCGCAGCACCTGGCCTTGGTCATCGAGCAACACCAGGCCGTGTTGCTGGCCCGAGACGCCGATGCCGAGGATCGCCTGGCCATCGACCCCAGCGTCCGCCAAGGCTTGCTGAGTCGCCTGGGTGAATGCATCGAGCCATTGCTGAGTGTCTTGTTCACGACGGCCGTTGGGGCCGCTGATCATGGCGTGCGCCGCGGCACCCTGGCCCAGGACCTGGCCACTGGTCGCGTCCAGGATCAGCGCCTTGGTGCCTTGGGTGCCGCAGTCGATGCCCAGGAACAGTTGTTGGTTTGTCATGGAAATCCTCGGTCGGCAGGTCAATAACCAGCAGGTAATAGCAATTCGTCAACAAACACACGATCCGTGGCGAGGGAGCTTGCTCCCGCTGGGCTGCGCAGCAGCCCCCAGTCCAGGCAACGCGATGAACCTGACAAACCCAGGGGGTCGCTTCGCAACCCAGCGGGAGCAAGCTCCCTCGCCACAACAGCGGTTCGCGGTCGATCCTTAGTTCGCGTCAGCCAGCACCCGCTCAAGCGTTCGAGTGACCCCATGCTCGCGCAAGCTGTTGCAGCACCATTCGAATGCTGCCACGAACTCCGGCGAGCGGGGAATGGCGGTGCCAAAGATTTCTTCTACCTCCAGCACCCGCTGGGTCACCAGTGCATCGTCCGCCACCAGTGCCTGGCAGAACGCCGCCCGTGGGTCCGGGATTGAATACGTCACGCCGTTCTCGTCCACGCCCTTCAGGTACACGGCCCAGGCGGCTACCACCAGCGCCGCGCGACGGGTTTCGCCACCGTCGGCGATCAAGCGGTTGATGGTCGGCACCGTGAATTTTGGAAACTTCGACGAGCCGTCCGAACAGACCCGTTCCAACTGGTCGGCAATCGCCTGGTTGGAAAAACGCTCCATCAGGGTGTTCTTGTAGTCGGTCAGGTCGATGCCCGGCACTGGCGCCAGTTGCGGCGTCACGTCCAGGTCCATGTAGGCGCGCATGTAACGCACGAACAGCGGGTCGTTCATGGTCTCGTGGACGAAGCGATAACCCTTGAGAAAGCCCAGGTAGGTCAGCGCCAGGTGGCTGCCGTTGAGCAGCTTGATTTTCATCTCTTCATAAGGTGTGACGTCATCGGTGAATTGCACGCCGACCTTTTCCCAGGCCGGGCGACCGTTGACGAACTTGTCTTCCAGGACCCATTGCACGAACGGTTCGCAGACCACCGGCCAGGCGTCGTCGATGCCATGTTCGTCATGCAGTTGCAGGCGATGGGCCACGCTGGTCATGGGCGTGATGCGATCGACCATGGCGTTGGGGAAGCTGACGTTGCGGTCGATCCATTGCCCCAGCTCCGCATCGCGCAGCGCGGCGAAGGCCAGCAACGCCTTGCGAGTCACGGCGCCGTTGTGGGGCAGGTTATCGCAGGACATCAGGGTGAACGCCGGGGTGCCGGCCGCCCGGCGCTTGACCAGGGCGGCGCAGAGGAAACCGAAGACGGTTTTCGGCGCGTCAGGATGGGCCAGGTCGCGCTGGATCTGCGGCAGGTGGGCCATGAACTCGCCGTTGCTGTCATCGATGCAATAGCCGCCTTCGGTAATGGTCAGCGAGACGATGCGGATCTGCGGGTCGGCCAGTTTGTCGATCAGCGCCTGGGCGCCGTCTTCGGCCAGCAACATGTCATTGATCGCGCCGATCACCCGCACTTCGGTGTCATCGGTGTCGCCCAGTTCGTACAGGGTGAACAGGTAGTCCTGGCCGGCGAGGTCATCCCGGGCACGGCGATCTTCGGCCCGCAGGCCCACGCCGCAGATGGCCCAGTCCAGGTCGGTGCCGGTATTCATCAGCGCATCGGTGTAGTAGGCCTGGTGCGCCCGGTGGAAACCGCCGACGCCGATGTGGGCGATGCCCTGGCGGATGTCGCCCAAAGGGTAGGCGGGCAGGGCGACGCCAGGGTTGAGGTTGTGCAGGTTCTGTCGGTTGAGTTTCATCGCAGGTCTCGGCAATCAGGCGGCGGCGCGCAGCGCGCGGGTCACCGCAACGCCCTCGGCATCGAATAAGTGGCAGTGTTCAGCGTCCAGGTGCAGGCTCAGTTGCTCGCCGAAACGGCTCGCCAGGTCGCCGCGCACGCGCATGGTCAAGGCTTCGCCGGAGGCGGTGACGACGTGACAGAAGGTGTCGCTGCCCAGCCGCTCGCTGACGTCGGCGGTGACTTGCAGGGTGCAATCACCCGGTTGCGCCAGGTTCAGGTGTTCCGGGCGGATCCCCAGGGTCACCGCGCCGCCGACGCTCAGGCTGGCACCGCTCAAGGGCAGGCTGATGCGAGTGCCGGCGTCCAGCAGCACTTCACAGCCCAGGCTGTCCAGGCCGGTGACCTTGCCTTTGAGAAAGCCCATTTTCGGCGTGCCGAGGAACCCGGCGACAAACAGGTTGGCCGGCTGGTGATACAGCTCCAGCGGCGAACCGACCTGCTCGATGCGCCCGCCATTGAGCACTACCACCTTGTCGGCCAGGGTCATGGCTTCGACCTGGTCGTGAGTCACGTAGATCATGGTCGCCTGCAACTCTTTGTGCAGGCGTGCCAGTTCCAGGCGCATCTGCACCCGCAGAGCCGCGTCGAGGTTGGACAGGGGCTCGTCGAACAGGAAGATTTTCGGGTTGCGCACGATGGCCCGGCCGATCGCTACACGCTGGCGCTGGCCGCCAGACAGTTGCTTGGGCTTGCGCTCGAGCATCGGCCCCAGTTCGAGGATGCGCGCCGCTTCGTTGACTTTCTTCTCGACCTCGGCCTTGGGTACGCCGGCCAGGTCCAGGGCGAACGACATGTTCTTGCGCACGCTCATGTGCGGGTACAGGGCGTAGGTCTGGAACACCATCGCCAGGTCGCGCTTGGCCGGGCTGACCTCGGTAATGTCCCGGCCATCCAGTTCGATGGTGCCGTCGCTGACCTCTTCCAGGCCGGCGATCAGCCGTAGCAGCGTGGACTTGCCACAGCCCGACGGGCCGACGAAGACCACGAACTCGCGGTCGTTCACCTCAAGGTCGATGCCCTTGATGATGGAGAAGCCTTCGAAACCCTTTTGCAGATTCTTGATTTTCAGGTTGGCCATGATGATGGGCCTCCACTTGTTATTTATTCGGTTGGCTGGGAAAGATCGCAGTCTCGTTACACTCGACAGCTCCTACAGGGCTTGTGAAGGCTGTGGGCTGTGTGTAGAGGAGCTGGCGAAGCCTGCGATCTTTTGACGGTTCATTTCACTGCGCCGAAGGACAAGCCGCGCACCAGCTGTTTCTGGCTGATCCAGCCGAAGATCAGGATCGGCGCGCAGGCCAGGGTCGAGACGGCCGACAATTTGGCCCAGAACAAACCTTCCGGGCTGGAATAGGAGGCAATCAACGCCGTCAGTGGCGCGGCCTTGGAGGAGGTGAGGTTCAGCGACCAGAAGGCTTCGTTCCAGCACAGGATCAGTGACAGCAGCACGGTGGACGCCAGGCCGCCCTTGGCAATCGGCAGCAGCACGCGGACCATCTCCTGCCACAGCGTGGCGCCATCCAGGCGTGCGGCCTCGAGGATGTCGCGGGGAATGTCCTTGAAGTAGGTGTAAATCATCCAGACCACGATGGGCAGGTTGATCAAGGTGTAGATGATGATCAGCGCGAGACGCGTGTCCAGCAGGCCAAATTGCTTGGCCAGCAGGTAGATTGGCATCAGCACGCCCACTGGCGGCAGCATCTTGGTGGAGAGCATCCACAGCAACGTGCCTTTGGTGCGCTGGGTTTCATAGAACGCCATGGAGTAGGCCGCCGGCACCGCAATCAGCAGGCACAGGGCGGTGGCGCTGAAGGAAATCACCACCGAGTTCCAAGCGAAGCTGAAGTAGTTGCTGCGCTCGTTGATGTGCAGGTAGTTCTCCAGCGTGGGCGTGAAGATGAACTGCGGCGGCGTGGCGAACGCGTCGATTTCGGTCTTGAAGCTGGTCAGCACCATCCAGAAGATCGGGAAGAAGATCAGGATCGCGATGGCCCAGGCCAGCGTGCCCAGCAGCAGGCTTTGCAGGCGACGGGATTGTTGAAGAGTCATGGCGACGGCCTCAGTGCTTGTCGGTGAGGTTTTTGCCGATCATCCGGACCAGGATGATGGCGGCGATGTTGGCAATGACCACGGCAATCAGGCCACCGGCCGAAGCCATGCCGACGTCGAACTGCACCAGTGCCTGGTTGTAGATCAGGTACGCAAGGTTGGTGGAGGCGTAGCCGGGACCACCGTTGGTGGTGGTGAAGATCTCGGCGAACACCGACAGCAGGAAGATCGTCTCGATCATCAGCACCACGGCGATCGGCCGGGCCAGGTGCGGCAGGGTCAGGTGCCAGAAAATCGCGATCGGGCCGGCACCGTCCAGGCGCGCGGCTTCTTTCTGTTCCTGGTCCAGCGACTGCATGGCGGTCATCAGGATCAGGATCGCGAAGGGCAGCCATTGCCAACTCACGATGATGATGATCGACAGCAGTGGGTAATGGGCCAGCCAGTCCACCGGTTGGGCGCCGAACAGTTTCCACACTGAGGCGAGAATCCCCGAGACCGGATGGAAGATCAGGTTCTTCCAGATCAGCGCGCCGACGGTGGGCATGATGAAGAACGGCGAGATCAGCAGCACACGAACGATACCGCGACCAAAAAACTCACTGGCCTCCAGCAGCGCGCTGATCAGCACCCCCAGCACGATACTGATCAGCAGCACGCTGCCCACCAGCAGCAAGGTGTTGGTGGCACCGGGCATGAAACCCGAGTCGGTCAGGAAGTAGGTAAAGTTCTCCAGCCCGACGAATTCGTTTTCGCCGGGGTAAAGCAGGTTGTAGCGGATCAGCGAGAAGTAGACGGTCATGCCCAGCGGCACGATCATCCACAGCAGCAACAAGGCCACCGAAGGACTGACCAGGAACCAACCGGGGTTCGCCAGGCGGATCTTGCGTGCCGGCGGGGCAATCTCGATGGGGGCTTTGGCGGTTGTTGTTGAGCTATTCATGGCATTGAACCGATTTTTGCGGGCCTATGAAGATCCACTGTGGGAGCGAGCTTGCTCGCGATAGCGTCGTGTCAGTCGCCCGTGATGTTGGCTGGGAGGCCCTCATCGCGAGCAAGCTCGCTCCCACAGGAACCGGGAGCGGGCCTCAATGAGCTGACTACTTGGGATACCCAGCGCGTTTCATCTCGCGTTCGGTGGTGGACTGCGCGGCGGTCAACGCCTGGTCCACGGTCTGCTGGCCGGTCAGTGCGCCGGAAAAGAACTTGCCCACCTGGGTGCCGATGGCCTGGAACTCGGGAATGGTCACCAACTGAATGCCGATGTAGGGCACAGGCTTGAGGGTTGGCGCTTTCGGGTCGGCGACTTTCAACGACTCCAGGGTCACCTTGGCAAACGGCGCGGCCTTCATGTACTCGTCGCTGTAGGTCGAAGTGCGGGTGCCTGGCGGTACGTTGGCAATGCCGTCGGTCTTGGCGACCAATTGGCTGTATTCCTTGGACGTCGCCCAGGTGGTAAAGACCGTGGCCGCTTCCTTGGCTTTGGAGCTGGTCGGGATTGCCAGCGACCAGGAGTACATCCACGAAGTGCCCTTGTCGGTTTTTTCGTGGGGGGCGAAGGTGAATCCGACGTGATCGGCCACCTTGCTCTGGGTCTTGTCGGTGACGAACGAACCGGCGACGCTGGCATCCACCCAGATCGCGCATTTGCCGCTGTTGAACAGCGCCAGGTTTTCGTTGAAACCGTTGCTGGAAGCACCGGGCGGGCCGGATTTCTTCATGTTGTCGACATAGAAATTGAGTGCTTCCTTCCACTCGGGCCCATTGAATTGCGGCTGCCACTTCTCATCGAACCAGCGCGCGCCATAACCGTTGGCCAACGTGGTGATGAGCGCCATGTTCTCGCCCCAACCGGCCTTGCCCCGCAGGCACAGGCCATATTGTTCCTTGGATTTGTCGGTGAGTTTTTCGGCGAACTCACCGATCTGGGTCCAGGTCGGGTGTTCGGGCATGGTCAGCCCAGCGTCCTTGAACAGGTCGGTGCGGTAATAGGTGATCGAGCTTTCGGCATAGAACGGCAGGGCGTACAGCGAGCCCTTGACCGACAAGCCATCGCGCACGGAAGGGAAAACGTCGTCCAGGTCGTAGGAAGCCGGCAGGTCTTTCATCGGCTCCAGCCAGCCCTTGGCACCCCAGAGTGCAGCTTCGTACATGCCAATGGTCAGCACGTCGAACTGTCCGCCTTGGGTGGCGATGTCGGTGGTCAGGCGCTGGCGCAGGACGTTTTCTTCGAGCACCACCCAGTTCAGCTTGATGTCCGGGTGCTCGGCCTCGAAGGTTTTCGAGAGCTTTTGCATGCGGATCATGTCGCTGTTGTTGACGGTGGCAATGGTGAGGGTCTGTGCGCCGAAACTGACGCTGCTGAGGGTCATGCAGGTGGAGACAAGCAGAGCTTTTACCGAAGGTTTCATCGCGCACTCCTTTTCCGCGCCCGAAGGCTGCAGAAGGACAGTTATTGTTTTTGTGTCTTCCGGATGAAGGGAAGAATGTGCGCTGATTACAGCCCTCAATGGACGGCGTGACAAATCATCCGTCGCACTTGTGCTGATACTTTTTTGCACTGGAGAGGATTGCGGCTAAACAAAGAACCCTGTGGCGAGGGAGCTTGCTCCCGCTGGGGCGCGTAGCGGCCCTGGCTTTTTGGGCCTGCTTCGCAGCCCAGCGGGAGCAAGCTCCCTCGCCACAGAGGACCCCGTCGGTGCGAAAAAAGTGTCAGCCCTGGTTCTGCTCGGTCAACCGCTGCACCGCCAGCCGCCGGTAATGGGACGGGGTCATGCCCTTGAGCTGCTGGAAACGCCGGTTGAAATTGGAAATGTTGTTGAAACCCGATTCAAAGCACACGTCCGTCACCGGTTTGTCGCCGTCGGCCAGCAACTCGCAGGATTTGCTGATGCGCAGGCGATTGACGAATTCGATGAAGCAGCGGCCAGTGGCCTGCTTGAACACCCGGCTGAAATAGGTGGGTTTCATGCCCAGATGCTCGGCCACTTCTTCCAGGGACAGTTCCCGGGCGTAGTGGGCGAAGATGTAGTCCACCGCGCGGTTGGTGCGGTCGATGCTGTGTTCGTCCGCCGCTTGCGGGGCGGTCGCGCCGGAAAGCAGTTGGTAGTCATCCGTGGCGGCCAGCAGCTCCATCAGGATGAAGAAATGCCCCAGGCGGCTCATGCCTTGGGAGTCGGCGATGCGCTGCATCAGGGTCATGGCCTGGCGAATGGTGCGCTTGCAGCGAAATTCGATGCCGTATTGGGCGCGTTCGAGCAGCGGTGCGACCGTCTTGAGTTCGGCGAATACCTGGTGGCCGCTTTCGAACAACTCGTCAGTGAAGTTCACCAGCATGTCGCGCTTGTGCACCACCTCATCCTCGGCCACCTGGCTGATCCAGTTATGGGGCAGGTTGGGGCCGGTGAGGAACAGCGACTGGGGATAGAAATTGCCGATGTAGTCGCCAATGAACACCTTGCCGGAACTGGCGACGATCAAGTGCAGCTCGTATTCCTTGTGGAAATGCCAGCGCACCAGCGGGCAGGGAAAGCCGTGCTGACGGTAGATGATGGACAACCCGTTATGGTCGTCCATCAACTCGTAGGAGGGGTCAGTGATTCTGGCTGTTCGGGTCATGGGTCTGGCGCTTTTATTGTTATCGCCGTTGGATAATGCCCCCTTCGCCAGGCGCCTGCCACTCTGGCGTCTAACCGTTGCGGTTTTTTTCTTCGATCCACTGGGACATGTATTGGGTGCTTTTGTGCTGGTGGTGACGCAGCATGCTGCCGGTGAAGTTGTCCCGGCGTCGTTGCGCCAGGTCCGCCCGGCAAGCGTTGAGGCTGTCGATCAGCGCCGGGCCATGCACCTGTTGCCGGTAACGGTTCGCCAGTAGGGCTAGGCCTGCCTCCTGGGCCTGGGTCCAGCGCGCCTGGTCGCGGTACAGCTGCACTGCCGCATTGGCGATGCTTTCGGCGCTCTGGGCAATCGCGCCGGGCCAGGGCATGTCGCCGTGCATGGCTTCGGCCCCCACGGGCGTGGTGACGTTGGGGGTGCCGCAGAGCATGGCGTCGATCAGCTTGCCCTTGATGCCGGCGCCGAAACGCAGCGGTGCCAGGCAGATGCGTGCCGCCGACATCACCTGCAAGGCGTCCTCGGCCCAGTTCATGATGTGAAAGCCCTGGGCCGGGTTATGCAGCGCGGCGGCCTTGGGTGGGGTGTAGGCGCCGTACAGGTGCAGTTGGGCGCCGGGTAATTGTTGGCGGATCAGTGGCCAGATGGCGTTTTTCATCCAGAGCACGGCGTCCCAGTTCGGCGCGTGGCGAAAGTTGCCGATGCTCAGGAAATGCGCCCGGTCCTCGAACGGTACCGGCGGCTCGCCGGGCAGCTCCAGCATCAACGGGCACCAGTGCAGCAAGTTACGGGGCAACTTGAAGTGCTCCACCAACAGTTCGATTTCAACCTCGGACACCGTCAGGTTGAGGTCGCAGCGGTACAGTGCAGCGATTTCCCGCTTGGCCAGGTCGGTGTCGGCCATTTGCTGGAACTCCTCGCCCAGGGCCGGGGCGAAGAGGTCGCTGAAATCCTCCCCTGCCTCATCGCACTTCAGGCGATCCTTCAAGCGCTGATGCCGGGCGTGGCGCAGGCTCTGCAAATCTGACGTCTCCAGCACCCGCAGGGCGCCGGGGCAGTGCTTCTCGACCCGCCAGCCGAACTGTTCTTCCATCATGAACTGGTCGAACAGCACGATGTCCGGCGCCAGCTCGCTGATAAAGGTGTCGAAGCTGCTGCTATTGAGTTCGATCGGCACTTCGCGGATACCCAGCGCAACCAGGTCGGCGCGCTGCTCGCCGGGACCCGCCGGACTGCTGAAGGTGATGTCCCAGCCTTGCCCGAGGAAGGTGTCGAGGATCTGCATGACATGCCCACTGGCAGCCGATGAGCGCGGCTCGGGCCAAACGTAGCCGATTACCAGGACCTTGGTGGCGGTGGGGTGATGCATGGGCAGGGGGTTCCTCGAAGCGGATCAGGCGCCATCGGCGCGCGGGGCGCCGATAGTGACCAAGAATACGATCCGGCTCAAGAAAGAATGCGTTTGACCTTGTCCCGCAATTGATCGATGGAGAAGGGCTTGCCGATCACCGACATGCCTTCAGGTACGTCGATACTTTCGGCATAACCACTGGCAAACAGCACAGGCAGCTGTGGCCGCACGGTTCGGGCCTGTTTCGCCAATTCACGCCCATCCATGACCGGCAGGCCGACGTCAGTCATCATCAGTGCGATGGGCTGCGCGTGGTTGTGCAAAAATGCCAGCGCCTGCTCACAACCATCCGCCTCCAGCACCTTGTATTCCAGCTCCTCCAGCACGTCGACGATCAACATCCGCACGATGTCATCGTCTTCGACGACCAGGATGGTGGGCTGGGTGACAGGAGGAGGGATGGACATAGTAGACATTCTCGAAGAAGGGAGCGGGAGGGAGACTCAAAAAAAACGGCCTCTTTCATGAGTAAGGATCGAGGCGGCACAAGTTCCCGGGTTGTACAAGAAAGGATCTATAGTACAAGAGCTGACAAGGATAGTCGCTGCCTTGCTACAAGGTAGATCGTCGCGGGACTTGCGCCTTTGACTCGTCAGATAATGTGGATCCATGTGCCGTTTTTCGGGCAAACTCCACGGTTTTCAACTGTCCACCAAGGCCCTTTCCATGACTCCTTCGTCTTCGGTCGACGAGCAAAGTTTTCGCAAGCTCCTGAGCCGCAATATCAGCCTGCCCCTGGGCATGGGCGCCCTCAGTGCTGTGTTTTTCATCATCCTTATCACGTACCTGTTGTCGGTGATCCAATGGGTCGGCCACACCGACCGGGTGATCAATAACGCCAACGAGGCGTTCAAGCTGAGCGTGGACCTGGAAACTGGCATGCGTGGTTATCTCTTGAGCGGTGACGAGCATTTCCTCGACCCCTATGAAGTCGCCAAGCCCCGGATCGCCGTCGCGTTGGAAACACTGCTGGAATTGACAGCCGACAACCCCGTCCAGACCGACCGCCTGCACAAGATACAAGCCCTCCAGACAGAATGGGCCAACTACGCCCAAGGCATGATCGACCTGCAACGCACCAGTGGCGATTATCGCGGGGCGGTGAAGGCCGGGCGCGGCAAGCGCCTGACCGACGAGATTCGCCAGTCCTTCGAAGACATCGTCGAGACCGAGCAGCAACTGCGCGCGGCGCGCAATGAGGAAGTACGCACCACCACGGTCTGGAGTATCGCCCTGTACCTGCTGTTCGTCGCCGCCGTCAGTGGGTTGCTGGCCTACGTCGGCCGCCGAGACCTGTTGAACCTGTCCGAGAGCTACAGCGCCAGCCTGAAAGTCCAGCAACGCAGCGCTTTGCACCTGGAGAAGCAGGCCTGGCTGCGCAATGGCCAGACGCTGCTGGCAGAGCAGGTCCTGGGGCAGTTGTCCCTGAACCTGTTGGGCCGCAACATCTTGCAGTTCTGTGCCAAGTACCTGGATGTGGCGGTCGCTGCACTCTATGCGCGGGAAGAAAATGGCGTCCTCAAGCGCGTCGCCACCTATGGCCTGTCCCGGGAGGCTGACGAACAGCAGCAGGTGATCGTCGGCGGTGAAGGCATCGCCGGCCAGGCCGTGCAACAGGGGCGTCTCATTCGCCTGGACGACGTACCGGACGATTATCTGAAAGTCAGCTCCGGATTGGGGCAAGGCTTGCCCAACAGCGTGCTGGTAGTGCCCACCAGTGACGATGACCGGATCAACGGTGTCATCGAGCTGGGTTTCCTGCGGCCATTGACCGAGCGCGACATTGAGCTGCTGGAGCTGATTTCCGGCAATATCGGCACCTCCATCGAGGCCGCCCGTTATCGCCAGCGCTTGCAGGAAGTGCTGGCCGAAACCCAGCAGTTGAACGAAGAACTGCAAGTGCAGCAGGAAGAGCTCAAGACCGCCAACGAGGAGTTGGAAGAGCAATCGCGGATTCTCAAGGAGTCCCAGGCCCACTTGGAAGCCCAGCAGCAGGAACTGGAGCAGACCAACGAGCAATTGGCCGAACAGCGCGACGCCATGGACCAGAAGAACAGCGAGCTGAACCTGGCCCAGATCCAGTTGCAGGAGCGCGCCGAAGAGTTGCAGCGTTCGAGCAAGTACAAATCCGAGTTCCTGGCCAACATGTCCCACGAGCTGCGCACGCCGCTCAACAGTTCGTTGATCCTGTCCAAGCTGCTGTCGGAAAACCCGCAGCAGAACCTCAGCGAGGAACAGGTCAAGTTTGCCGAGTCGATCTACTCCGCCGGCAACGACCTGTTGAACCTGATCAACGATATCCTCGACATCTCCAAGGTCGAGGCCGGAAAGCTGGAAGTGCGCCCGGAAAACACCAGCGTGCAGCGTCTGGTCGAAGGCCTGCGGGACATGTTCGAGCCGTTGGCCGCCGACAAGGGCCTGGGGTTCGAGGTCCAGGTATTGCCCGACGCGCCGGCGATGCTCTACACCGACCGCCAGCGCCTGGAACAGGTGATCAAGAACCTGCTGTCCAATGCCGTGAAGTTCACCGAGCAGGGCACTGTCAGCCTGTCGGTGGCCGGGCAGCCGGGCTCGGGCATCGCGTTCATGGTGCGCGACTCCGGGATTGGCATCGCCGCCGATCAGCAGCAAAGCATCTTCGAAGCGTTCCGCCAGGCCGATGGCACGACCAATCGTCGTTACGGCGGTACGGGGCTGGGGTTGTCGATTTCCCGGGACCTGGCCACGTTGCTGGGCGGCTCGATCTCCGTTTCCAGCGAGCCGGGGCAGGGCAGCGTGTTTACGCTGGTATTGCCTGAACGATACGTCGAGCCCGGGGACTCGCCGATGGAACCGATGACGTTCACCCCGACGGCCACCGCGCCAGCGCCGGCTACACCAAAAGCCGCAGCGACGCCGCTGATCGCTGAAGTGGATACGCCGATTGCCCGATTTGCCGACGACCGCGACAAGGCGCCGTTCGACACCCGGTGCATCCTGGTGATCGAGGACGAGCCCAAGTTCGCCCGGATCCTGTTCGACCTGGCCCATGAGCTCGGTTACGGCTGCCTGGTGGCCCACGGTGCCGATGAAGGCTTCGACCTGGCCTTGCAACTGGCTCCCGACGCGATCCTTCTGGACATGCGCCTGCCGGATCATTCCGGGCTGACGGTGCTGCAGCGGCTCAAGGAGCGGGCCGAAACCCGGCACATCCCGGTGCACGTGATTTCCGTCGAAGACCGCGTCGAAGCCGCCATGCACATGGGCGCCATCGGCTATGCCGTCAAGCCGACCACCCGCGAAGAACTCAAGGATGTATTCGCCCGCCTGGAAGCCAAGCTGACCCAGAAGGTCAAGCGAGTGCTGCTGGTGGAAGACGACGACCTGCAACGCGACAGCATTACCCGCCTGATCGGCGACGATGACATCGAGATCACCGCCGTTGGCCTGGCCCAGCAAGCCCTGGACCTGCTGCGGACCAACGTCTACGACTGCATGATCATCGACCTCAAGTTGCCGGACATGCTCGGCAATGACCTGCTCAAGCGCATGTCCACCGAAGACATCTGTTCCTTTCCGCCGGTGATCGTCTATACCGGGCGCAACCTGACCCGCGACGAAGAGGCCGAACTGCGCAAGTATTCGCGCTCGATCATCATCAAGGGCGCCCGTTCGCCAGAGCGCCTGCTGGACGAGGTGACACTCTTTCTGCACAAAGTCGAATCCCGGTTGTCCCATGAACGGCAGCGGATGCTCAAGACCGCCCGCAGCCGTGACAAGGTGTTTGAAGGCCGCAAGGTGCTGCTGGTGGACGACGATGTGCGCAACATCTTTGCCCTGACCAGCGCCCTGGAGGCGAAGGGGGCGATCGTTGTCATCGGCCGTAACGGGCTGGAGGCGATCGATCGCCTGAACGAATTCGACGACATCGACCTGGTGCTGATGGATGTAATGATGCCGGAGATGGACGGTTTCGAAGCCACCGCACTGATCCGCAAGGACCCGCGCTGGCGCAAGCTGCCCATCATTGCCGTGACGGCCAAGGCCATGAAGGATGATCAGGAGCGCTGCCTCGCGGCGGGT
Organism: Pseudomonas brassicacearum; assembly: GCF_918698105.1. Taxonomy (GTDB): domain Bacteria; phylum Pseudomonadota; class Gammaproteobacteria; order Pseudomonadales; family Pseudomonadaceae; genus Aquipseudomonas; species Aquipseudomonas brassicacearum_F. The sequence goes on from NZ_CAKKMI010000002.1 coordinate 77,721, forward strand.
TCCAACGACTACCTGGCCAAACCGATCGATCTGGATCGTCTGTTCTCGCTGATTCGCGTGTGGTTGCCGAATATGGAAAGAATTTAGTGGAACGTGACACTGACATTGAAATTCGTCTGTTGATCGAAGCGATCTACCTCAAGTACAGCTACGATTTTCGCGATTATTCCGGTGCGTCCATCAAGCGCCGGGTCCACCATGCGCTGAGCCAGTTCGAGTGCAAGACCATTTCGGCCTTGCAGGAGCGCGTGCTGCACGACCCGGGAGCGTTCATGCAACTGCTGCAACTGCTGACGATCCCGGTCAGCGAGATGTTTCGCGACCCCTCGCATTTCCTCGCGATCCGTGAGGAAGTCGTGCCGCTGCTCAGGACGTATCCTTCGATCAAGATCTGGATCGCCGGATGCAGCACGGGGGAGGAGGTCTACTCCATGGCGATCCTGTTGCGCGAAGAAGGCCTGTTGGACCGTACGCTCATCTATGCCACCGATATCAATCCGCACTCGTTGGAAAAAGCCAAGCAGGGGATTTTCTCCCTGGAAAACGTGCGTGCCTACACCCAGAACTACCAGGCCGCCGGAGGGCGGCGCTCGTTTGCCGACTACTATACCGCCGCCTACGATTATGCGATGTTCGACAAAACCCTGTGCGAGAACGTGACCTTTGCCGATCACAGCCTGGCGACCGACAGTGTCTTTTCAGAAACTCAGTTAATTTCCTGCCGTAATGTCTTGATATATTTCAACAAAAAATTACAAGATCGCGCGTTTGGATTGTTTCACGAGTCTCTTTGTCACCGTGGTTTCCTGGTATTGGGCAGTAAGGAAACGTTGGATTTCTCAGCTTACGGCCATCGATTCGAGCCGTTGGTCAAACAGGAACGGATCTATCGCAAGTTATGAACCAGACGAAGGACAGATCCAACCCGCCCATCGAGGCCATTGTCGTCGGTGCATCGGCCGGTGGCGTCGACGCGCTGCTCAGGGTGTTCGGACACCTGCGCAAAGGTTTTGGCGTGCCCATCCTGGTGGTCTTGCATTTGCCGGACGAACGCGAAAGCCAACTGGCTCGTGTGTTCGGACATCGTCTGGCGGTGCCGGTGGAGGAAGCCCGCGACAAGCAAGACATCGTGCCGGGCACCTTGTACGTCGCCACGCCCGGCTATCACTTGTCGGTCGAGGCTGACCGTAGCCTGTCATTGAGCCTGGAGGAGCCGGTGCATCACTCGCGGCCGGCCATCGATGTGTTGTTTGAATCGGCCGCCGATGTCTACGGCCAGAAATTGCTCGCCGTGGTGCTGACCGGCGCCAACAACGACGGCGCCTGTGGCTTGGCGAAGGTCAGGGCGCTAGGCGGGATCACGGTGGTCCAGGACCCCGCCGAAGCCCAGGTCTCGACCATGCCCGAGGCGGCGCTGGCCCTGCACGAGCCCAACCATATCCTTACTTTGCAAGGCATCGGCCAATTGCTGGCCGGGCTGGAATGAACCACATGCCAAGAGATATTCAAGCCAAACTGCTGATCGTCGATGATCTGCCTGAGAATCTGTTGGCCCTGGAAGCGTTGATCAAGGGGGGCGACCGCGAGGTCTTCAAGGCCCTGTCGGCGGACGAGGCCTTGTCCTTGCTGCTGCAACACGACTTTGCCCTGGCCATCATCGATGTGCAGATGCCTGAGATGAACGGTTTCCAATTGGCCGAGCTGATGCGCGGCACGGAGAAGACCCGCAGCATCCCTATCATCTTCGTCAGTGCCGCCGGTCGTGAACGCAACTATGCCTTTACCGGTTATGAAAACGGTGCGGTGGACTTCCTGCACAAGCCGCTGGACACCCAGGCGGTCAAAAGCAAGGTCAATGTGTTCGTCGAGTTGTACCGCCAACGAAAGGCCATGAAGGAGCAGGTCGTAGCGCTTGAGCAGAGTCGCCGCGAGCAGGAGATTCTGTTGCAGCAACTGGAGGCCACCCGCGGCGAGCTGGAGCAAGCGGTGCGCATGCGTGACGACTTCATGTCCATCGTCGCCCACGAGGTGCGCACGCCCCTCAATGGCCTCATTCTCGAGACGCAACTGCGCAAGATGCACCTGGCACGGGACAACGCCGCAGCCTTCAGCCTGGACAAGGTGCGGGCGATGGTCGAACGCGACGAGCGCCAGATCAAGAGCCTGATCCGGCTGATCGAGGACATGCTGGATGTCTCGCGGATTCGCACCGGCAAGCTGTCGATCCGTCCAACCCGCTTCAACCTGACGGCATTGGTGGAAAACCTGCTGCGCAACTTCCAACCTCAAGTCGCCGTCGCCGAGTGCTCGTTGACCTGTTTGACCGAACCGTCGGTGGAAGGACTTTGGGATGAATTTCGTATCGAACAGGTGATCTCGAACTTGTTGACCAATGCGTTGCGCTACGGTGGCAAGGGCCCGATCGAGGTGCGCGTCTACAAGACGCCCGACCACGCCTGTATCGAGGTCCAGGACCATGGCATCGGTATCAGTGAGGAAAACCAGAAACGTATCTTCCAGCAGTTCGAGCGCGTATCGTCCAAGGCGGCCGCTGCGGGTCTTGGGCTGGGGCTGTTCATTTCCGAGCAGATTGTCACGGCCCATGGCGGGACGATCACGGTGAACAGTCGCCTCAATGAAGGGGCGTTGTTTCGTGTTTGCCTGCCTCTGCAGAAAACTGTCTTGGACAAAACCGCCGAACAGACGCAACCTCTGCGAGACCCCAAGGTCGTATCAGCAGCTATTGATCGAACAAAGGCTTCTCATGAGTGAAGATGCGCAAGATGTTGTATTGATCGTCGAGGATGACCCGTCGATCCTGATGGTGTTGTCGGCCTATCTGTCGGGCGAGGGGTACCGGGTGCTACAGGCCGTTGACGGTGCCCAGGCGTTCGAGATCCTGGCGAGCAAGCCTCATCTGGACATGATGATTACCGATTTTCGCCTGCCAGGTGGTATCACCGGGGTGCAGATCGCCGAGCCTGCGGTCAAGTTGCGTCCCGAGCTGAAGGTCATTTTCATCAGTGGCTACGCCCAGGAAGTGCGCGAGACCGATAGCCCGATTACCCGCAAGGCGCCGATCCTGGACAAGCCGTTTGACCTGGATGAGCTGCAGCGCATCATGCAGTCGATGTTGTCGTAGGTTTTTAGAAGGCTTGTTTGGATTGGGCAAGCTTGTGTAGAGCATGACTTGTGAGGGGCGCACGGTTATTTGAAGCGAGCAGGCTCTTGTGGGAGCAAGGCTTGCCCGCGATGAAGTCGCCTCGGTTTCAGAACAACCCAGTAACCCCCATCGCGGGCAAGCCTTGCTCCCACAGAATCAGGGACCTTCCCACAGAATCAGGGAGCCGCCCGCAGAGTCAAACGGTCTGGATCATCTCCCGCACCTTGGCCGTCAATAGATCAAACGTGAACGGCTTGGTGATCATCTGCATCCCTGGGTCCAGGAAGCCGCCGCGTACCGCGGCATGTTCCGCGTAACCGGTGATGAACAGTACCCGCAGGTGGGGACGGATCTGCCGGCCGATTTCCGCCAGTTGCCGGCCATTCATGCCGGGCAGGCCCACGTCGCTGATCAGCAGGTCGATGCGTTGGCCTGACTGCAGGATCGGCACCGCGCTATCGGCGTCGGCCGCTTCCACAAAGGCATAACCCAGCTCGCTCAACACCGCGCTCACCAGCACTCGTACTGCTGGATCGTCCTCCACGATCAGCACGGTCTCACCATCCTGCGCGTACGGGGCGTGTGACGTGGCGACCTGAGGTTCATGGATTTCCTCACCGCGAAAGCGCGGCAGGTAAAGGTTCACGGTGGTGCCTTTGTCGACTTCGCTGTCGATGGTTACATGCCCGCGCGACTGCTTGCTGAACCCATAGATCATCGACAGGCCCAGCCCGGTGCCCTGGCCGATTGGCTTGGTGGTGAAGAACGGATCGAATGCGCGACCGATGATCGCTTCGGGCATGCCGCAACCGCTGTCCTGCACACTCAGCACCACATAGTCGCCGGGTTCCAGGTTGGTGTAGGCGTCGGTGAAATCGGCGTCCAGGTGCTGGTTGCTGGTCTTTACCACCAGGTTCCCGCCGTTGGGCATGGCATCCCGGGCGTTGAGGACCAGGTTGAGCAGGGCGCTTTCCAGTTGGTTGGGGTCGGCTTCGGCGACCCAGAGCTGTTCGTCCAGCTGCATGTCCAGGCGGATGCTTTCATTGAGGCTGCGTTGCAGTAACTCGCCCATGGACAGCACCAGCGTATTCATCTGGACGGCTTTGGAATCCAGCGATTGTCGCCGGGAAAACGCCAGCAGGCGATGGGTCAGGCCGGCGGCGCGGTTGGCCGAGGTCACGCCCAGGTCGATCAGACTGTCCAGGTCTTCGGTGCGGCCCCGAGCCAGGCGTCGGCGCAGCAGTTCGAGGCTGCCGATGATCCCGGTGAGCATATTGTTGAAGTCGTGGGCGATACCGCCGGTGAGTTGGCCGACTGCTTCCATTTTCTGCGACTGGCGCAGGGCTTCTTCGTTATGGCGCAACTGGGCGGTGCGTTCTTCCACTTGCTGTTCAAGGGTTTCAAGAGTGGTTTGCAGGCGCAGTTCGCTGTTGCTGAGGTCGATCAGGCGGTCGCGAGCTTCGTACTGCCTTAGACGGCCTCGCAGGGCGGTGGTCACCAGGCTGATCAAAGTCACTGGGTGGAAAGGGCGTTCAAGGAAGGTCACGTTGCCCAATTGCATGCCCAGGCGTGCCGCCGGGTTCTGTTCCGGGCCACCGTGATGGGTCAGCAAGACAATGGGCAGGTCGGACCAGGCCGGCTGCTGCTCGATTTGCACGAACAGCGCTTCCAGATCCGGCCCCACCAAGGCCTCCGAGGAAATCACCAGCAGACCGGCACCCTTTTCCAGTTCTTCGCACAGATGGCTTAGATGGCGGCAAATGAGGCCGGCAAAACCGGCTTCATTGAGGATCATCAAGGCGATCTGGCTGTCCCGTCCCAGCGGCGCGAGAATCAGCGCCCGCTCGGACAGGGGCTCGGCCAGCGTCACCGGTGTTCATCCTTGAGCAGCGGGTTGCTTTCGCCCATGTAAGTGGGCACCCCTCGCAAGACGCCTTGGAACGCCTCGAGCGGTTCGCCGATGGTCATGCCCACGCCGCTGATGCGGTATTCGCGGATGGTCGACTCATGGCTGCCGGTGCGTTTCTTGATGATGGAGATCGCCCGGCGCACCTTGCCCAGTGCTTCGAAATAACGCAACAGGATCACCGTATCGGCCAAATAAGTAATGTCCACGGGCGCCTGCATGTCGCCGACCAGACCGTGCTGTGCAACTGTCATGAAGGTCGCCGCGCCCTTGCGGTTGAGATAGAGCAACAATTCATGCATGTGCAGCACCAGGGCGTTCTCTTCCGGCATGGCCGCCTGATAGCCATTGATGCTGTCGATGATCACGGTTTTGATATCGCCCTCATCGACGCAACGGCGCACGCGGTGGGAGAACTCGCCAGGGGACAGCTCGGCGGCGTCCACTTGTTCGATCAACAGGTTGCCGGTCTCTTGCAGGGCTTGCAGATCGATGCCGATGTTCTTCATGCGTTCGAACAACAAGCCCAGTTCTTCATCGAAGATGAACAGCGCGGCCTTCTCGCCACGACGCACGGCGGCGGCGGCAAAAATCAGCGCTATCAGCGACTTGCCGGTCCCCGCCGGGCCCAGGATCAACGTACTGGAGCCAGTCTCGATACCGCCACCCAGCAGGGCGTCCATTTCACCGATGCCGCTGGAGAGCTGCTGGCGCCGGTATTGTCCGCGGTGTTCGGCGGCCACCAGGCGCGGGAATACGTGTACGCCGTCGCCCATGATGGTGAAGTCATGGTAACCGCCACGGTACTTCTGCCCGCGATACTTGACCACCCGGATTCGCCGCCGTTCGGCACCGTAGTTGGGGGTCAGTTCTTCCAGGCGAATCACCCCGTGGGCGACACTGTGGACGGTCTTGTCCAGGGATTCGGTGGTCAGGTCATCAAGCAACAGGACCGTGGCGTCGTAGCGCACGAAATAATGCTTGATCGCCAGGATCTGGCGACGATAGCGCAAGGAGCTTTGCGCCAGCAGGCGAATCTCCGACAGGCTGTCGAGCACCACCCGGGTTGGCTTGACCCGTTCGACCACTTCGAAAATCTGCCGCGTCGCTTCGCCCAGCTCCAAGTCCGAGGAGTACAGCAGGCTCTGCTGGTGTTCGGCATTGAGCAGGCTTTCGGGCGGGGTCAGCTCGAAAATATGAATGTTGTCGTCCAGCGTCCACCCATGGGAGGCTGCGCCCTGACGCAGTTCACGCTCGGTTTCCGAGAGCGTGATGTACAACGAGCGCTCGCCAGCCTTGGCGCCGGCTAACAGAAAATGCAGCGCGACCGTGGTCTTACCAGTCCCCGGTTCCCCCTCGAGCAGGAACACATGGCTGCGGGACAAACCACCGGAAAGGACATCGTCCAGTCCTTCGATGCCGGTGGCGGCTTTTGCACTGATCAACTCGTTAGATGTAGACAAAAATAGCCCTCTCATGACTAGGGAAGTGGGCAGCAGGCGGGGTAACGCCTGAATTCAACTGCCTGAACACTTGACCTTTGGCGGTGATGGCGGTTCCGCTTACATCGACAAAACGCGCTGTACTGCACAACTTTCGGCGTGCGACGTGGGGCCTATAGATCAATGCCAGTCAGTTAAGCGAAATGAAGCCGAGCAGTAATCCTGCGGCAAGGGAGCTTGCTCCCGCTGGGTCGCGAAGCGGCCCTGTTTTGGGGCTGCTGCGCAGCCCAGCGGGAGCAAGCTCCCTCGCCACAGTGGATCTACTCAACTGGTAGGTATTAGGCCTACAGACCCTGCTGCAGCGCTGGGTCGTCCGGGTTCAGCTGTTCAAGTTGCGCCAGCAGGATTTGAACATTCTGCAACTGGCCGGTCTCCTTCCAATAGTTGATCAGCAGCACCCGTGCCTTGCGATCGGCGGGGTAGCGCTGGACGATTTCCTGCAGCTGTTTCTGCGCCGCCTCCACTTCCTGCTCGGCATGCAGGGTGGTCGCCAGGTCATAGCGGTACTGGCGGTTCTCGGGCTCCAGTTCCACGGCCTTTGCCAAGCCGAGCACCGCATACTCGTTCTGGCCGTGTTGCAGCAACCACATGCCCAGCGCATGTTGCAGATAAGCCGACGCGGGCTGGGTTTGCAACTGTCGGGCGAGCAATAATCGTGCGGCTTCGCTTTGGCCCTGTTTGTCCAGCACCTCGATCTGCATGACCAGCGCCGGCAGGTTGTCCGGTTGCAGGCGCAAGGCCTGTTCAAGGGCCAGTTGGGCTTTCTTCAACTCGGCGTTGTGCAGGTGCAGTCGGGCGAGCTGGTAGTGGGTCTCAGCGGTTTTCGGACCGTCCTCGAGCACCTGTTCCCAGGTGTCGATGGCGATCTGCATCGCCCCGAAATACAGGCCGAGGTCATCCGGCGACAAACCCAGCAGCGCGTTCACGGCGGCGAACCGGACATTCTGGTCGTCATCATCCAGGAGCGGGCCGAGCAACAGGCTGCGCTGGCCGGTCGGCACCAGCCCGACGATGCTGCCAATGGCGGCCCGACGCACGTCCGGCGATTCGCTGTGCAGGTCCGCGTCCGCCAGCTTCAGGGCTTGGGGGCTGGGGTAGTTGGGCAGTTCGGCGTGCAGCCACACGCGGCGCTTGGGCGAAAGGTCCGGACGCCCCAATTGCTGGTAAAGCATCCGCGCCGCCCCTGGCTGCCCGTTGCGGGCGCTGCCCAAGGCTTCACTGTAGCCACGCTTGATCGCTTCAGGGATCTGCGGGGTGGTGCTGCGCAGCCATACCGCGACAAGACCAATCACCAACAGGACACAGAGGCTGAGAAGCAGATAGCGGCGGCGAGACGAAGACATGCAGGTAATCCATAACCAGGAGCGTGAAATGCCGCAAGCTTCGGTCAGGTGGGGGCTTGAGTCAAACCCTGTGAGTTATGCGCGTTCAACACTGTGGGAGCGAGCTTGCTCGCGAAGGCGTCGGATCAGCAACGTTGATATTGACTGACACACCGCTATCGCGAGCAAGCTCGCTCCCACAATGGGCTTTCCCAATGGGCTTTGGGTTACAGCCGAAAAAAAGCCCCGCGTCCAAATGAGAAGCGGGGCAAAAATTTGGCTGGTTGCGGCCAACCAAAGGAGCTCGGTTGAGACGGGGATCAGTTGCTGGCAACGGTCTCCGGTTTCCAGCCGCCGCCCAGGGCCTTGTAGATCGCGACGATGCCGCGGTACAGGTCCACTTCGGCCTGGGCCTGGGTGTCTTCGGCGGCCAGGCGTTCGCGCTGGGCGTCGAGCAGCACGAGGAAGTCCACGGTGCCTTCGCGGTAGCGAATCTCGGCCAGGTCGGCGGCGGCACGGCTCGATTCACTCTGGCGGATCAGCGAGATCAGCCGTTGTTGGCGCTTGCCGTAGTCACTGAAGGCGTTCTCCGACTCTTCCAGGGCCAGCAACACTTGCTGTTCGTAGGTCGCCAGGGCGCCGTCGGCCTCGGCGTCGGCACCGCGCAAGCGCGCCCGCACGCTGCCCAGGTCGAAAGCCGCCCAGGTAATGCTCGGGCCCAACGCCCAGGCGTTGGCCGCCGAGGAGCCGATCTGCGAGCCGCGTCCAGCCGTGAAGCCCAAGAAACCGCTCAGGCTGACCCGTGGGAACAGATCGGCCTTGGCCACGCCGATGCGCGCCGTAGCAGCGGCCAGTTGGCGTTCGGCACTGAGAATGTCCGGGCGCCGTTGCAGCAGTTCACCCGGGTCGCCGATGGGCAGGGCCTTGGCGATGGCCGGCAACTGTTTCGGGCTCAGGTCCACGCTGAGTTTATCCGGACGCTCGCCCAGCAACGTGGCGATGCGATTGCGTTGGCGCACCTGTTCGGCCTGCAGTTGCGGCACGCTGGCTTCCACCGAGGCCAGGCGCGCATCGGCCCGCACCACATCGAGCTGATCGCCGACACCGGCATCACGCAGGCTTTCGGTGATCTTGCGTGAATCCTGCTGGTTCTTGAGGTTCGCCAGGGCGATCTTTTCCCGCAGTTGCGCGCCGCGCAATTGACCGTAGGCGTCCACCAGTTCGGCGATCATCGTCACCTGCAACTGATAGAGATCGGCTTCGATCGCCTGCTGATTGGCATCGGTGGCTTCCAGGTTGCGCTGGATGCGTCCGAACAGGTCCAGTTCCCAGGCCATGTCCAGGCCCAGGTCGTAACGCTCGGTATTGACCCGGTCGGTGGTTTGCCCCGGGATCTGGCCTTTGCCCAGGTTGCTGCTGGCACGGCTGGTGATGGTCGGCATGGCGTCATTGCTGGCGTCATCGCGAATCGCCCGGGCGGCCCGCAGACGGGCGAAGGCCACGCGCAACTCGCGGTTGCCTTCCAGGGAACGGGTCACCAACGCGTTAAGGGTCGGGTCGTCGAACTGCTGCCACCAGATGCCTTCGAACCGGGCACGGTCGAAATTCTTCTGGCCGGCGGCGCCGTCGGTGGCGGTGGTGATATTCGCCGCCTCCGTTTGCGGGGCCTTGTAGTCCGGGCCTACGGCGCAGGCACTCAAGGCCAATACCAGCAAGCTCGGCACGAACGCTTTCAAACTCATTGTTGCGCCTCCAGTTTCAAAGCCCGGGCCGCCTTGCGGGCCTCGCTGCGCTCGACGAAGTTGCGGATCAGTACATAGAACACAGGGGTCAGCAGCAGGCCGAAGAAGGTCACGCCGAGCATCCCGGAGAACACCGCCACACCCATGGCATGGCGCATTTCCGCACCGGCGCCACTGGAGAACACCAGGGGCACCACGCCCATGATGAAGGCGAAGGAGGTCATCAGGATCGGCCGCAGACGCAGGCGGCACGCTTCGAGGACCGCCGCCAGCGGGTTCATGCCTTCGAGCTGTTTATCCTTGGCGAACTCGACGATCAGAATCGCGTTCTTGCAGGCAAGCCCCACCAGTACGATCAAGCCGATCTGGGTAAAGATGTTGTTGTCGCCGCCGGAGAGAATCACCCCGGTAATCGCCGACAGCAGGGTCATCGGTACGATCAGGATCACCGCCAATGGCAGGCTCCAGCTTTCGTACTGTGCCGCGAGCACCAGGAACGCCAGCAGTACACAGAGCGGGAACACGAACAGCGCGGTGTTGCCCGAGAGGATCTGCTGGTAGGTCAGGTCGGTCCATTCGTACGTCATGCCGTTGGGCAATTCGTCCTTGAGCAGTTTCTCGATGGCCTTTTCAGCCTGGCCGGAGCTGTAGCCCGGGGCGGCGGCACCGTTGATTTCCGCGGTGATGAAGCCGTTGTAGTGCATCACGCGATCGGGTCCCGAGGTGTCGCTGACCTTGATGAAGGTCGCCAGCGGGATCATCTCGCCACGGTTGTTGCGCACCTTGAGCTGGCCGATCTGGTCCGACTCGAGACGGAACTGCTGCTCGGCCTGGACGTTGACTTGGTAGGTACGGCCGAAGCGGTTGAAGTCGTTGGCATACAACGAACCCAGGTAGATCTGCAGGGTGTCGAAGATGTCGCTGACGGCCACGCCGTGGGTCTTGGCTTTTTCACGGTCGATGGCGGCATCGACCTGAGGCACGTTCACGGTGTAGCTGGTGAACAACCCGGCCAGTTCCGGCACGCTGCGGCTCTTGGTGATGATGTTCATGGTTTCTTTGTACAGCTCGTCGTAGCCCAGGTTGCCCCGGTCCTCGATTTGCAGGCGGAAACCACCGATCGTGCCCAGGCCCTGTACCGGCGGCGGCGGGAAGATCGCCATGTAGGCTTCCTGGATCCCGGCGTACTGGCCGTTCAAGGCGCCGGCGATGGCACCGGCCGACATGCTCGGATCCTTGCGCTCGTCGAAAGGCTTGAGGGTCACGAACACGATGCCGGCGTTCGGGCTGTTGGTAAAACCGTTGATCGACAGGCCAGGGAAGGCCACGGCGCTTTCAACGCCCGGTTGCTTGAGGGCCAGGTCCGACATGCGCTTGATCACGTCTTCGGTACGATCCAGGCTCGCGGCATCCGGCAATTGGGCGAAGGCCACCAGGTATTGCTTGTCCTGGCCAGGCACGAAACCGGTCGGGGTGGTGGAGAAACCGAAGAAGGTCAACACCATCAGGCCGGCATAGAGCACCAGGGCAATGCCGCTGCTACGGATCACTCGGGCGACGGTGCCCACGTAACCATGGCTGGCACGCTCGAAGAAGCGGTTGAATGGACGGAACAGCCAGCCGCCGAAAATCTTGTCCAGGAACTTGGAGAAACGGTCCTTGGGCGCGTCATGCCCCTTGAGCAATACGGCAGCCAGGGCCGGCGACAGGGTCAGGGAGTTGATCGCCGAGATCACCGTGGAAATGGCAATGGTCAGGGCGAACTGCTTATAGAACTGCCCAGTCAAGCCACTGATGAACGCTGCCGGAACGAACACCGCGCACAACACCAGGGCGGTGGCGATGATCGGGCCGGTCACTTCGCCCATGGCGCGCTTGGTCGCCTCCACCGGGGTGAGCCCCAGTTCGATGTTTCGCTCGACGTTCTCCACCACTACGATCGCGTCGTCCACCACGATACCGATCGCCAGTACCAGGCCGAACAGCGACAAGGCGTTCAACGAGAAGCCGAACAGGTGCATCACCGCGAATGTACCGATCAGCGAAACCGGCACCGCCACCAATGGAATGATCGAGGCGCGCCAGGTCTGCAGGAACAGGATCACCACCAGCACCACGAGAATCAGTGCTTCGAACAGGGTATGTACCACTGCCTCGATGGAGCCGCGGACGAAGATCGTCGGGTCATAGACGATGCTGTAGTCCATCCCGGCCGGGAAGCCCTTCTTCAACTCTTCCATCTTCTCGCGAACGTCGTTGGAGATCTGGATGGCGTTGGAGCCCGGACGCTGGAAGATCGGGATCGCCACCGCCGGCTGGTTGTCCAGCAGCGAGCGCAGGGCGTATTGGCTGGAACCCAGTTCGACCCGGGCGATGTCTTTCAGTCGCGTGATCTCACCGTTGGCGCCGGAACGAATGATGATGTTCTCGAACTCTTCCTCATTCACCAGGCGCCCTTGGGTGTTGATCGACAGCTGGAAAGCCTGGGCATTGGGCGCTGGCGGCGCACCCAGGGCGCCGGCAGCCACCTGGCGGTTCTGTTCACGGATCGCGGTGACCACATCGGTCGCGGTCAGGTTGCGCGAAGCCGTCTTGTTCGGATCCAGCCAGACTCGCAGGGAGTAGTCACCCATGCCGAACAGTTGCACATCACCCACACCACCCAGGCGCGCCAGCTCATCCTTGATGTTGAGCAGGGCGTAGTTGGACAGGTAGAGCATGTCGTAGCGTTTGTCCGGCGAGGTCAAGTGCACGACCATGGTCAGGTCGGGCGATGCCTTGTCCACCGTGATGCCGATCCGGGTCACTTCTTCCGGCAGCTTGGGCTCGGTCCGGGTGACGCGGTTCTGCACCTGCACCTGGGCGTTGTCCAGGTCGGTGCCCAGGGCGAAGGTGATGGTCAGGGTGATCTTGCCGTCAGCGGTGGATTGCGAGGACATGTACAGCATGTTCTCGACGCCGGTGATGGCTTGCTCCAGGGGCGCAGCCACGGTCTCGCCGATGACCTTGGGGTTGGCGCCCGGGAAGTTGGCGCGCACGACCACGGTCGGCGGCACGACTTCCGGGTATTCGCTGATCGGCAACTGAAACAGCGAAATGGCGCCGGCGATCAGGATCAGCAGCGAAAGCACTGCTGCGAAGATCGGCCGCGAAATGAAGAACTGGGAAAATTTCATCTTGGATTCAGTCCCTTAACCGCGTGGGGTCGCAGCGGCCAACTTGCCTACCGACTCTGACGCGGCCTTGGATGGCGCGACTTGGGGCAGGTTGCTGGCTTCGAGCGCTTTTCGTTGTTGTGCCAGGGCGGCGATGGTTTCTTCACTGGCCATCGGCACGGTTTCAGGCGTGACCGGTGAACCGGGGCGAGCCCGTTGCAGCCCCTTGACGATGATGGTGTCGTCTTTGTTCAGACCGTTACGCACGATGCGCAGGCCTTCGATCTTCGGCCCCAGCTCGACGGCGCGGTAGGCCGGCTTGTTCTCGGCGTCCATCACCAGCACGAATTTCTTGCCCAGGTCGGTGCCCACGGCTTCGTCGTTGATCAGCACGGCGGAGTAGGTGCCGCTGCCCACCAGCTTCAGGCGGGCATACAGGCCTGGGGTGTAGGCCCCGTCCTTGTTGTCGAATACGGCGCGACCGCGGATGGTGCCGGTCTGCGGGTTGACCTGGTTGTCGACGAAGTTCATCTGGCCCAGGTGCGGGTTGCCGTCTTCGTTGGACAGGCCCATGTAGACCGGTGTGGCCTGGCCGCGCTGGCCCTGGCGGGCAAGTTGGGTGTACTTGAGGAAGACGCGTTCATCGGCATCGAAGTAGGCGTAGACCTTGTCGGTGGAGACCACGCTGGTGAGCGGGGTGACGTCGGCAGTTACCAGGTTGCCGGCGGTGATGGCCGCCCGGCTGACGCGCCCGCTGATAGGCGAGGTCACCCGGGTGAAGCTCAGGTTCAGCTTGGCCAGGTCCAGTTGCGCCTGGATCGCCGCAGCGGCAGCGCGGGCTTCTTGGGCGGCGCTGGTGCGCGAGTCGGCCAGCTCGGCGGAAATGGCGTTGCTCAAGCGCAGGCGTTCGCCACGCTGGGCTTCGTTTTCGCTGCGGGTGGCGGTGGCGCGGGCTTGGGCCAGTTGGGCTTCGAGACGACGTACTTCAGCCTGGAACGGGCGTGGGTCGATCTGGAACAACAGGTCGCCTTTCTTGACCAGCGCACCTTCGGTGAAGGCGACTTCGTCGATTTGCCCGGAAACCCGCGGACGGATTTCGACGGTTTCCGGTGCCTCAAGGCGACCGGTGAATTCATCCCATTCGTTGACAGGCTGCTCCAATACCTTGGCCACACTGACTTTGGCCGGCGGCATGGACGCTGCCGTGTCGGGAGCCTTGCCGCAGGCGCTCATCACCAGCACCGCCAGCAGCGCGAGGGGAAAACGCAGTTTTGAAAGTGAATGTTCCATGGATAGCATCCGCCAATGTATTGAGAATGGGCGGATGATGCGTGGCGCAAGGCAGAGGAACGAATCGAATGAAGCAAAGGTAACTATCATTCAGAATGATATAAGCCATCGATAGGGGCTCTAGTTCGGCGATGCTGTCCATTGGATGTTGAGTTTATTGTGGCGAGGGGATTTATCCCCGCTGGGCTGCGCAGCAGACCCCAAAAGATTCAGGGTTGCTTCGCAACCCAACGGGGCGGTGCAACGTTTCGCTAAATCCCCTCGCCACAGCCTACTGCGGCAAATAGATGTCGTGCACTCGCTTGACGGTCCCATCTGCCCGAAGCGCTTCAACCGCTTGGCGCAAGTCCTCGACCATTTTGGGCGAGCATTGCTTGGAGCAGGCCAGGTATAGATCGGCGCTGCTGCCGACCAAGCTCATGAGCAGTTTGCGTTTGGACACCTTCGGCCAGATGTATCGACTCTCCGGCACACCGTTGAACCACGCATCGATGCGCCCCATCAAGAGCATCTGGGCGGGGTTGTCGCCGATGGCCAACGGGTAGATCTGCTCATCGCTGAACCCTTCGGCGCGCAGGATATCTTCCTGGGCACTGCCCAGGCCGACGCCGATCTTGCGGTAGGTTTCCTTCGCTTGGGCAAAGCTGCTCACCCGCCGATCAAGGCTGAAGAAAGCTCGCTCCATGGGCATGATCGAGGCGATCCAGGTGAAGCGATCCTCGCGGGTGGGAATGCGCGAGAGGGGCGCGATCAGGTGGTCATGTTCTTCACTGACGTGTTTCTGTGCCCTGGCCCAGGGGAGTACATGGATTTTCACGGCGTACCCAGCCTTGGTCATGGCCGCCACGGCGACATCGCCAACGATTCCGTGACCCCTGGGGTCGTCGACGAACGTCAGCGGCGGCGCGTCAAGGATATGCAGTTCTATCTCCAGGGATTCACCGCGTGCGTTATTTACGACCAACAGCGGTAACAACAGACAAAGCCTGGCTAGCGCTCTGGTAGGGGCATTCAAGACGCGTTTGCTCAAGCTCATGATCAATACTTCAGGCATTGGAAGTGGCGCGCCATTCAAAGGGGGCGCGGAAATAGCTTCTTGCAGGCCGATGTTTTATGTCATGCGGCGCACCCGAAGCGGGGTTGCCACAGTCGTTTTATCAGGACACGCCAGTCTGTTGCCTTGGCCTGACTGCGTGTACTTGAAGGTATAGATCATCTGGTCGACTAAAACCTTGAGCCTGCGCACTGGTTTTTGTTTCGGTGCAAAGAGGGGGGATTCATACGGGGTTGGCTCGGGCGTGCTCGGCAATCAATTGCACCATTATCCCCGCGGGTTCAGTGAGGCCTTGTCGAGGTCGATGGACGAGCCCGACATCACGGTGGAAGGTGTGCTCTGCGAGGTCGACGGCGCGCACCCCCTCTGGCCATTTGCGGTGGGTCGCGGTTTGCGGCACCAGGGCTACACCGACGCCGTTTCCAACCAGCTTGATGATGGCCTCCAGTTCATCCAGCTCGCTGACTTCATGCAAGGCAAAGTGCATCTTGCGCAGGAAGCGGTCCACCTGCCGGCCACCGAACGACGCCCGGTCATAACGAATGAAGGGTTGGCTGCCAAGCAGTTCGGCCCAGTCTTCTCCGGGAATCTCGCTTGGAACGATCAGTCGATACGGCTCCAGCGCCAGGGTCATCCAGCGCAGATCGCTTTGCAGCGAGAAAGGTGGACGGATGATGGCGGCCATGTCGATTTCGCCGGCATCCACCAGGTTGATCAACTCCATCGACACGCCAGGCAGCACCCGCGTGCGGCACTGCGGGCATTGTTGGTGAAACCTGGCGAGTGCGTCTGGCAGGAAGGAGCGCTGCACCGAAGCGATAGCGCCGATGTTCACCAGGACGCTGGGGGCAAGCCCGGCAGGGCTCGCGCCAAGATTGTCGTAAAGGCGCAACAGTTCTTGGGCTTGCAAGAGTATTTGATGGCCCATCCGATTGAGGTGGGCCGTGCGTCCCTTGCGGTCGAAAATCTCGAAGCCCAGTTCGGCTTCCAGACGCTGGATCTGCGCGCTGACCGCAGCCTGGGTGAGGCCGATTTTATGGCCTGCGGCAGCGAAAGTGCCTTCCCGGGCTACGGCGATAAGGGTCTTGAGTTCTTTGATCATTCACAAATATTAGTTGTGTCACTGAGAGAAATATATTGTTTTTCTTGTTTTGAGCCCGGCCTTACCATGGCCCGGTCCTTACAAAAAAGCAGCAGGAGCCATGATGAGCCTTTCTCCCTTCCACCTCGCAATCCCTGTTTATGACCTTCCAGGCGCTCGAGCCTTTTATGGCGAAGTGTTTGGGTTGCAAGAGGGCCGCTCCAGCGCGCACTGGGTCGATTTCAACTTCTACGGCCATCAGTTGGTGATCCATGAACAGCCGAAGACCGCTTCCCAAGAGAGCGCCCAGAGCAACCAGGTCGATGGGCACGACGTGCCGGTGCCTCACTTCGGCATCATTCTGGGTTGGCAGGAGTGGGAAGCGCTGGCCGAGCGGCTGAAATCCTTTGGTACCGAGTTCGTGATCGAACCCTACATACGTTTCAAAGGACAGGTTGGAGAGCAGGCGACGATGTTTCTGTTCGATCCTTGCGGTAATGCGCTGGAATTCAAGGCGTTCAAGGATATGAGCCAGATTTTCGCTAAATAGAAGGAAGGGGCGTGCCGACAGCTTGATAGTGGCTGGCTTGTGACGCTATTGAGCAATGGTCACAAGTTGTCAACGATCTTCAGGATGCGTAAGCTGCCTCCATGAACCAGCCCTCAATACCTTCGCCCAGCACCCGCGGCCCCGCCGATCACGACATTCGAAACCAGATTGTCGCGGCGGCCAACGAGCATTTCAGTCAATACGGCTACGGCAAGACCACGGTGTCCGACCTGGCCAAGGCCATTGGGTTCTCCAAGGCCTACATCTACAAGTTTTTCGACTCCAAGCAGGCGATTGGCGAGGCTATCTGTAGCCAGTGCCTGGCAGAAATCGTCGCGGCGGTGGAGCAGGCCATCAGTGAAGATGGGCTTTCAGCGACGGAGCGTTTTCGCCGCCTGGTCAAGGCCCTGATCACCACAGGCGTTAACCTGTTTTTCAATGACCGCAAGCTCTATGACATTGCGGCGTTTTCCGCGTCTGAGCAATGGCCCAGTTCGCAAGTCTACAACGCTCGGATCAAGAGCTTCGTGTTGCAAATCGTGCGCGAGGGACGGGAGCTTGGCGAGTTCGAACGCAAGACACCCTTGGACGAAACCGTAGACGCGATCCATCTGGCGCTGCGGCCTTTCGTCAATCCGTTGCTGCTGCAATACAGTCTCGATTATGTCGAGGTTGCCCCCACGCTCACCTGCAACTTGATCTTGCGCAGCCTCATGCCTTGAGCTCTCGCTGAAGATTGCCCCCCAGGCCATTGCAGGCGCCGCCTTTACCCATCCGATTCACCTCTCGCTCCAAAGGCTGCTGGTCGTCTTTATTTATCCAGTTCGTGACCATTGACACAAATAGTCACATGAATAAATATGACGCATCTGCTCTTAGCCTGGAGCGTCGGTATGACGAGCTTTGCCAAACTGCTGCAGCAATTCGATCCAGACGCCCCCTTTGTTTCTCCGCCCAACTGGCAGCAAGGTCGTACCATTTTCGGCGGGCTTTCGGCAGCGTTATCGCTGCAGGCGGTCTTGCGGGAACGTCCGGCGGACTTCCCTCCGTTCAAGTCCGCCCAGGTGTCATTCATCGCCCCGGTAACACAGGCCCAGACGTTCGATGTAAGCGTATTGCGCCAAGGGCGATCAGTCACCTCGGTATCCGTCGACTGCCTATCGGGTGATGACCTTGCGTTGCGCACGATCCTGCTGTTCGCCCAACCCAGGGCAAGCAGGATTACGCATGATTCCTGGGGCCGGCCGTTTGTGGAGGGGCCGTCCCACTACGCCACGCTGGCGCTGGACAGCAAGATTGCTCCGGCTTGCGCCTATAACTTCGAGATGCGTCCTGCGGGCGGTTCGCTGCCGGTGTCCGGTGCCGAAAGTCCTGAATTATTGATGTGGGTACGCCACCTGGATGCCCAGGGCGTGGATCCGGCCGTTGCCCTGATTGCACTGGCTGACAGTTTGCCGCCGGCCGCCATGACCTGTTTCACCGAACCCGCCGCTATCAGCTCCGCGTCCTGGATGATTGACCTGCCGCAGCCAGCCGCTGCCGGCGAATGGTTTCTTGTCAGCTCTTTCAGCCAGCAGGCGCTGGAAGGGTACTCGCTACAGGACATGGAAATATGGGACGAAAGCGGCCGCCGCGTGCTTTGGGCGCGCCAGACGGTGGCGATTTTCACCTAATACAAACAACCCAGGCTGCAACCCCAGAGTTTCAATCCAGAGTCCCAATAATGAAGAAAATAATACTCAAGGCCCCCGTGGGTCTCGTCGTTGCGCTCGCCACTTCTCACGTGCTTGCAAGCGGTTTTGCCCTGAATGAACAGAGCATCAGCGGGATGGGGTCGGGGTTTGCCGGTCGCTCATCCTCGGCCGAGGACGCGAGCACCGTCTTCGGTAACCCCGCGGGCATGTCTCGCCTCAAGTCAGAGCAGGTCAGCCTGGGGGCGGCGACGCTCTTCGCGAAGAATGACATCAGCCAGACCCGCAGTACTTTTGGCGGCCAGGAAGACGGCGACGTCGTGCCCACGACCACTGTGCCCATGGGTTACTACGTCAAGCCCATCGATGAACATTGGGCGTTCGGCGTGGGTTTCTATGTGCCGTTCGGCCTGATTACCGATTACGGCAGCGACTTTGCCGGGCGCTACTACGGCAACAAAAGCGAGGTCACAACGCTCACGTTCCAGCCCACCATCAGCTATGCCTTCAATGACAGGGTTTCGATCGGGTTCGGCCCGACGGTCAACCGTATCAGTGGCGAGATAACCGGCACAGTGCCCAATCCACTGAGCCCGGGTCGCAATGATGGAAAACTCAAAAGCAACGGCGACGATACCGCCCTTGGTTTCAATGCTGGAGTGCTGGTGCAGGCGACGGATCGGACCCGTGTCGGATTGACCTACCATTCCAAGGTCAGCTACCACCTGGATGCCAAGACCAAGGTCAGCAACGGCATCTTCAGTGTGATAGGGCTTAGCGGGCGCAGCTATGATGCTTCACTGGATGTGGACACCCCGGAGTCCGTGGACATCTCGCTAACTCACCAGCTCGACAATGATTGGACCTTGTACGCGGGCAGCACCTGGACACGCTGGAGTCGCTTCAAGGAACTGACCATCGAGAACACGGGCTTGCCACCTTTATTGAGCGGCGCGCTGGGCACCATCACCGAAGAGCAGAATTGGCACGATACGTGGGCTCACGCCATTGGCACGTCGTATCAGTTGAATAACCAGTGGGTGCTGCGTGCAGGCTTCTCGGTCGACCAGTCGCCCGCCAACAACACCAACCGTGGGCCACGTATTCCTACCGGCGACCGAAAAATCATCAGCTTCGGCGCCGGCTGGACGCCAGTGGACAACGTTACGATCGACGTCGCTTATTCCTATCTGTGGGAGGAGAGCGTACGGGTCAACGAAACCTCGCCGACCAGAGGTGCCTACAGCTCCAAGTACAGGAACAGCGCGAGCGGCCTGGGTACCTCCGTCAGCTATCGCTTCTGATCGATCACCGCTCTAAAGGTCGGGGGCACGCGTGCATTGTCTCCCGACCTTCAGAATGCCGTTTCCCAGGATAAAAGCAGCCTTGCTCAGACGCCCATGATGCGTGCCATGAGGCCCTGATGAAACCAGCGCGGGGTGGCCCAGGTCAGGACGGTGATTGCCTTGTTGCCAAGCCCGGGAACGACACTCATGCGTCCGGCTTGAAGCGCTCGGATTCCAGCGCGCACCACAGGCTGGGGTTGCATCATCACGCTTTTCAAAGCCGGTGTGAGCTTTTGCCTGGCACTCTCTGCAAATCCGGTGTCCGACATGCCCGGGCAAAGGGCTGTCACGGCGATGCCATCGCTTTTGAGTTCGCGATGAAGGGCTTCGGAGAAACGAAGCACGTAGGCTTTTGCGGCAGAGTAGACGGCAAAATTCTTTACGCCCTGGAAGGACAGCAAGCTTGCGACCATAAGGATCTGTCCACGTTGGCGGATTCGCATGTCGCTTGCGAAGAGGTGGGTCAGGGCCGTCACACTGGCGATATCCAGGGCGATCATCGCCAGCGATTGGTCCAGGGACTGAGTCAGGAAAGGCCCCTGCAAGCCGTGGCCGGCATTGTTGATGAGCACATCGATCAGGATATTGCGCTCGCTCAGTCGCGCGTGCAGATCGATGATCGCGGGGATCGAGGACAGGTCGACTTGTTCGACGAGCACATCGATGTGGAAACGCTCGCGCAACTGCGCTGACAGCGCCTCGAGTCTATCCAACCTGCGCGCTACCAGGACGAGCGATTTTCCCTGTGCTGCGTATTGCCGGGCAAACTCTTCGCCAAATCCGCTTGAGGCGCCTGTGATGAGCACCCAGGAGCGTTCGTTCGGTTTCATATCGTTGGTCTCTGGTTGTGAGCTGAAGGAGAGGGGTGCCGCAAGTGTTGTGTTATTGGGTCAACTCAGCGAGTCGCCACCGGCTCGGCCTCAGGAGGTTGCCAGCCGCCACCGAGCGCCCTGAATGCAGCAACCGCCGCCCGTGCCGACTCCATGCGCGCATGGGCCCGCGCATCGGAGACTTGCAGCAGCGTCGCGTCGGCATTCAGGACATCGATCAGGCTGGCCGTGCCTTTCTGATAGGCGATGAATGACGATTGGCGGGCCTGCGCCAGCGAGGTTTCGCCCTGGGTGAGGGTGTTCGCCTGGGATTCTCGATTCACCAGCGCGGAGAAGGCATTCTCGACGTCCTCGGTGGCGCGCAGTACGGACTGGCGGTAAGCCGCCAGCGCTTCGGCTTCCTGCCCCTTGGCCTGGTCGATTTGCGCATTGATGCGGCCAAAGTCGAAGAGTCTCCAGCGCAGGCCCAGCGCGCCGGCTGCCTGGCTGGCATCGCCAGTGAACAGGTTGCCGCCGGAAACCGCCGTGGCACTGCCCAGTAATGCACTGAGGGAAAATTTCGGGTAGTACTCAGCGACAGCTTCGCCGATACGCGCATTGGAGGCGGCAAGACGGCGCTCGGCCACGATCAGGTCTGGCCGGCGGCGCAGCAGATCGGCGGGGGTGCCCATGGCTGTTATCTGCGGCGCCAGGGGGATGCTTCGTCCGTTCGCCAGTTGCGTGCGATGGGTACCGGGTGGCGTGCCAAGCATGACATCCAGCGCATTCATGGCGGCATCCAGGCCGGTCTGCAGCACGGGCACCGTCGCCTGAACCTGCGAGAGGCTGCCCTCGACCTGGTGAACCTGATAGCTGGCCGCAAGGCCCTTGCTGTAGAGCAGTTGGACTTTTTCCAACAGATCCTGCTGCGTCTTGACTTGTCGATTGGCGATGTCCAGCCGCGCCTGCAGCCCGCGGGCGGTGATGTAGAGATCGGCCGTCTGCGCGGCAACGACCAGTCGTGTGGCCGCGACGCCAGCCTCGGACGCCTGGTATTGGGCCAATGCGGCCTCGCGTCCACGGCGCAGGCCGCCGAAGAGATCGATTTCCCAGCTGGCACCCAGGTTAAGTTCGTAGGCGTTGCCGTACCGATCGTATCCAGGCGTGGAATTCAGCACTTGGCCAAGGGGTGTTTCCACGGATTGGTACGAGCGCGCGGCCTGGCCGCTGATGGTTCCAGATGGCAATAACGCAGCATTTGCAGCACCCAGGCCTGCCCTTGCCTGGGTGACGCGCGCCGATGCCTGCACCAGGTCCAGGTTCTGCTCAAGGGCCTGGGCAATCAGGTCGCTGAGCACTGGATCAGCAAAGCCTTCCCACCATGCGACGAGGCTGGCCGATGTCGCTGCGGACCTTTGCTCGACAGCCGCCTGGCCCAGGTAACGATGCGCCAGCGCAGCCTCCGGACGCTGGTAGTCCGGTCCGACCGTGCAACCGGTCATCAAGCTGAAGCTCACCAGCAAAGCGGCGGGGTGGAGGGGCGACATTGAGACTCCTGGAGTCATGGATGATTTGTGACCATATTATATTGTGGTCACAACCTGTCAATGAGCACTCAGAGGATTCAGTCCCACGATCACCTCTAAACCAGCAAGTATTGACGTAACAAGTGCTCCATGATGGGTTGTGACGATTGACAGTAATGGTCACTAGATTGAGAATGAGGCTCCTGTCCTATTTGCCCAAAAGGGAACCTATGCTCCGGCTTCGACCTGTCACCTTTGCCGCTTGCTTGTTGCCTCTCGTCCTGACGGCGTGTGGCGACTCATCCACCGCTAAAGATCCGCGCACGCTTGCGCCCTGGGTGCGGGTCTCTGAAGTCCAGGGTTCGTCTGATCTCTCGCGATCTTTTACCGGCGTCGTGGCGGCTCGGGTCCAGAGCGATCTGGGCTTTCGGGTAGCGGGCAAGGTGCTTGAGCGGCTGGTCGATAGCGGACAGGTCGTCAAGCGGGGGCAGCCGTTGATGCGCCTCGACCCCATCGACCTGGGGCTGCAGGCGCGAGCCCAACAAGAGGCGGTCGCAGCCGCTCGGGCCCGGGCCAAGCAGACCGCCGATGACGAGGCACGCTACCGCGACCTGGTCGCCGCAGGCGCTATTTCCGCATCGGGCTACGACCAGATAAAAGCGGCTGCCGACACGGCCAAGGCACAACTCAGCGCCGCGCAAGCGCAGGCTGACGTCGCCCAAAACGCATCGGGTTATGCCGTGCTGCTCGCCGATGCCGACGGCGTTGTGATGGACACGCTCGCCGAGCCTGGGCAAGTCGTCAGCCCCGGGCAGACCGTGGTTCGACTGGCGCGGGCGGGGCAGCGCGAAGCCGTTGTGCAATTGCCCGAAACCTTGCGGCCTGCCGCAGGCGCCACCGCACAGGCGACGCTTTATGGCGTCACCACGGGGGCGGTCACCGCGAAGCTGAGGCTGCTTTCGGATTCGGCTGACCGCGTGACGCGAACCTTCGAGGCGCGGTACGTGCTGGAGGGGGCGCTGGCCAATGCGCCGCTGGGGTCGACCGTCACCCTTCGCATCGCCGAAGACAGTGCGCAACGGCAGGCGCTGCAAGTGCCGATCGCCGCCGTTTTTGACCCGGGCACCGGCACCGGCGTGTGGGTCATAGACGGGGAGCCGGCGAAAGTCACCTGGCGACCTGTGCAGATCCTGGGTTTGAGCGATGACGCTGCGCGAGTTGCCGGCAAGCTCAATGTGGGCGAGCGTATCGTCGGGCTCGGCGCCCATCTGCTGCGCGAAGGTGAGCAAGTGCGGCTGGCTCAACCGGGTGATGTGAAGGTTGCCGGGGGCCGTCCATGAGCCTCAACCTGTCGGCACTCGCCGTTCGCGAGCGCTCCATTACCGTGTTCCTGATCTTCCTGATTGCCGTCGCGGGGACCTTGGCGTTCTTCCAGTTGGGGCGTGCCGAGGACCCGCCGTTCACGGTCAAGCAGTTGACCGTCATTACGGCATGGCCAGGCGCGACCGCCCAGGAGATGCAGGACCAGGTCGCCGAGCCGCTTGAAAAGCGCCTGCAAGAACTGAAGTGGTACGACCGCACGGACACCTACACCCGTCCGGGCCTGGCCTTCACCATGGTGTCGCTGGTCGATCGCACGCCACCTGCGCAAGTGCAGGAGGAGTTCTACCAGGCACGCAAGAAGCTCCAGGACGAAGCACTCAAGTTGCCGGCGGGCGTGATTGGGCCGATGGTCAATGATGAGTTTTCCGATGTGACGTTCGCGCTGTTCGCCCTGAAAGCCAAAGGCGAACCACAGCGCTTGCTGGTGCGCGATGCTGAAGCGTTGCGCCAGCGCCTGTTGCACGTGGCGGGCGTGAAAAAGGTCAACATCATCGGTGAGCAGCCCGAACGCATCTTTGTTTCCTTCTCCCATGACCGGCTGGCCACTTTGGGCGTCTCGCCCCAGGATATTTTCGCCGCGCTGAACAGCCAGAACCTACTCACGCCCGCCGGCTCCATCGAAACCAACGGGCCACAGGTCTTCCTCCGGGTAGACGGTGCCTTCGATAAATTGGCGAAAATCCGTGACACGCCCCTGGCGATTCAAGGTCGCACGCTCAAGCTCTCGGACGTCGCGACCGTCGAGCGTGGTTATGAAGATCCGGCCACCTTCCTGGTGCGCAATAACGGCGAAGAAGCGCTGTTGCTGGGGGTCATAATGCGCGAGGGCTGGAACGGCCTGGACCTGGGCAAGGCCCTGGACGCGGAGACGGCCAAGATCAATGAAGGCATGCCACTGGGCATGACATTGACCAAGGTCACCGATCAAGCCGTGAACATTGACTCGGCCGTCGGTGAGTTCATGGTCAAGTTTTTTGTCGCGCTGCTGGTTGTAATGCTCGTTTGCTTTCTCAGCATGGGCTGGCGTGTCGGCGTTGTGGTCGCAGCCGCCGTACCGTTGACACTGGCGATAGTGTTTGTGGTGATGGCGGCCACCGGCAAGAACTTCGACCGGATCACCCTGGGTTCGCTGATCCTGGCGCTCGGGCTGTTGGTGGACGACGCCATCATCGCGATCGAAATGATGGTGGTGAAAATGGAGGAGGGCTACGACCGGATCAAAGCCTCCGCCTATGCCTGGAGCCATACCGCTGCACCGATGCTGTCCGGCACGCTGGTGACGGCTATCGGATTCATGCCTAACGGCTTCGCCCAGTCGACCGCCGGTGAGTACACCAGCAACATGTTCTGGATCGTCGGCATTGCCCTGATCGCCTCCTGGGTGGTGGCGGTGGCCTTCACCCCTTACCTGGGGGTGAAGCTGTTGCCGGACATCAAGCAGGTCGAGGGCGGTCACGCAGCCATCTACAACACCCGCCACTACAATCGTTTCCGCCAGGTCCTGACCCGCGTCATCGCGCGTAAGTGGTGGGTGGCCGGCACCGTGATCGCGACATTTGTCGTGGCGATTCTCGGCATGGGGCTGGTCAAGAAACAGTTCTTCCCGACCTCCGACCGTCCCGAGGTGATGGTCGAGGTGCAGATGCCCTATGGCACCTCCATCGAGCAGACCAGCGCCGCCACGGCCAAGGTCGAGGCCTGGTTGCAAAAACAGGATGAGGCAAAAATCGTCACGGCCTACATCGGCCAAGGCGCGCCACGCTTCTATCTGGCGATGGCGCCGGAACTGCCCGATCCTTCGTTCGCCAAGATCGTGGTGTTGACCGAGAACCAGGAAGCGCGCGAGACCCTCAAGTTCCGTCTTCGTGAGGCGGCTGCCGAGGGGCTTGCCCCAGAAGCACGGATCCGGGTGACGCAACTGGTGTTCGGTCCGTATTCGCCATTTCCGGTTGCCTACCGGGTGATGGGGCCTGATCCGTCGAAATTGCGCGAGATCGCGGGCCAGGTCCAGGATGTCATGCAGGCGAGCCCGCTGATGCGAACCGTCAATACCGACTGGGGGCCACTGGTGCCGACGTTGCATTTCACCTTGGACCAGGATCGTTTGCAGGCGGTCGGCCTGACGTCAAATGCCGTCGCGCAGCAATTGCAGTTCCTGCTCTCGGGAGTGCCGATCACGGCGGTTCGCGAGGACATCCGTTCGGTGCAGGTGGTCGGTCGTGCTGCCGGTGACATTCGCCTCGATCCGGCCAGGATCGAAGGGTTTACCCTGGTGGGCGCGGCGGGCCAGCGCATTCCGCTGTCCCAGGTGGGCGAAGTCGATGTGCGCATGGAGGATCCGATTCTTCGTCGTCGTGATCGCACCCCGACCATTACCGTGCGTGGCGACATTGCCGAAGGCTTGCAGCCACCGGACGTTTCGAGCGCGATCATAAAGGCACTGCAGCCGGTCATCGAGACGCTGCCGAGCGGCTACCGGATCGAGCAGGCAGGCGCCATCGAGGAGTCGGGCAAGGCCGGCAAGGCGATCGTGCCGCTGGTGCCGATCATGGTGGCCCTGACGCTGCTGATCATCATCGCGCAGGTGCGTTCGATCTCGGCAATGATCATGGTGTTCCTCACTGCACCGCTGGGCCTGATTGGCGTGGTGCCGACCCTGCTCATTTTCCAGCAGCCGTTCGGGATCAACGCCTTGGTCGGCCTGATCGCACTCTCGGGCATCCTGATGCGCAACACACTGATCCTGATCGGGCAGATCCATCACAACAAACAGGAAGGGTTGGACCCGTTCCACGCGGTCATCGAAGCCACGGTACAACGGGCCCGCCCGGTGCTGCTGACGGCGCTGGCAGCGATCCTGGCCTTCATTCCGCTGACGCATTCGGTGTTCTGGGGGACGCTGGCCTACACACTGATCGGCGGCACGTTCGTGGGCACCATCATGACGCTGGTGTTCCTGCCAGCGATGTATTCCATCTGGTTCAGGATACGTCCTGACCCTTCAGCGCACGCTCAGACAGCAACGCAGGTTTAAGCCCGCGCACTTGTGCTTTTTAGTGAACATTGACTGATATGAAGAGGTTCCAATGATGACTTCCCAAGGTCAAAAACGCATCGTCGTCACCGGCGTGGGCATTGTCGGCCCGTTGGGCTGTGGCGTTGAAGAAGTCTGGCAGCGGTTGTTGGCCGGGCGCTCCGGCATTCGCATCCTGTCTGACGATATTACTGAGGGAACGGGCGTGGCCGTGGGCGGCCAGGTGCCTTCGTTGGCGGAGGACGCCATCGCCGGTTACGACCCGGAGCGCATCATCCCGGCCAAGGATCGCAAGAAGATGGACCGCTTCATCGAGTTCGCGCTGGTGGCGGCCGCAGAAGCGTTGCAACAGGCCGCCTGGCAACCGACCGATGCCCATAACCAGGAGCGGACGGCGACCATCATCGCCTCGGGCGTGGGGGGCTTTGGCACGATTGCCGATGCCGTGCGCACCACCGATGCCCGTGGTCCGCGCCGATTGTCACCGTTCACGGC
Organism: Pseudomonas brassicacearum; assembly: GCF_918698105.1. Taxonomy (GTDB): domain Bacteria; phylum Pseudomonadota; class Gammaproteobacteria; order Pseudomonadales; family Pseudomonadaceae; genus Aquipseudomonas; species Aquipseudomonas brassicacearum_F. The sequence continues at coordinate 104,770 of NZ_CAKKMI010000002.1, forward strand.
ACCGGCCTTTCTGGCGAATATGGCGGCCGGGCAGGTGTCCATCCGGCACGGGTTCAAAGGCCCGCTTGGCGCGCCGGTCACCGCTTGTGCGGCCGGGGTTCAGGCCATTGGCGACGCGGCCAGGCTCATCCGAAGCGGCGAAGCAGATATCGCGATATGCGGCGGTACGGAAGCGGCAATAGACCGCGTGACCCTGGGTTGTTTTGCCGCCGCCCGCGCACTGTCCAGCGGTTTTGCCGAGCGCCCGCAAGAAGCCTCGCGGCCGTTTGATCGTGATCGCGACGGCTTTGTCATGGCCGAGGGCGCCGGGTTGCTGGTGATCGAGTCACTGGAACACGCTCTCGCCCGTGGCGCCAAGCCCCTGGCAGAACTGGTGGGTTATGGCACCAGCGCTGATGCTTATCACCTGACAGCGGGGCCGGAAGACGGCAACGGGGCCCGGCGTGCGATGGAACAGGCGCTGCGCCAAGCCGCTGTCAGTTCAGCCGATGTGCAGCATATCAATGCCCACGCGACGTCTACTCAGGTTGGCGATAACGGCGAGCTGGCGGCGATTCGTTCGGTATTCGGGCGCGGCTCCGATGTGGCGATCACTTCCACCAAATCGGCCACCGGTCATCTTCTGGGGGCGGCTGGTGGTATCGAGGCTATTTTCACGGTGTTGGCGCTTCGGGACCAGATCGTTCCGCCTACCCTGAATCTGGTTCATCCTGACGAGGCCGCTGCGGGGCTTGATCTGGTTGGCCTGAAGGCCAGGAAGATGCCGATTACCCATGCGCTTTCCAATGGGTTTGGGTTTGGTGGGGTTAATGCCAGTGTGTTGTTTCGTCGTTGGGAGGCGTGAGTGTGGGTAGTTGGGTTAGGTGTGTATGTCCGTTGCTGCGGTAACGGCCGAGCTATCCCGGCATCCATGCCGGGATGCCCACTCCACAATGCCTGCGTTCGGCCATCGTGGTTAACGGGGCGCCCGAGATCAACGTCCATCCCGAGGCGGCCTTATAGCCGACCTGGTTCTTGATGGAGACCGCGTTTCCCCTGTGGGAGCGAGCCTGCTCGCGAAAAGGCCGGCAAGCCCGGCATCCATGTGACTGAACCACCGCCATCGCGAGCAGGCTCCCACATTGGGTTTTCAGCAGCCCCGCAATCAATGTTCACCGCAAGTCCCTGTGGGAGCGAGCTTGCTCGCGAAAAGGCCGGCAAGCCCAGCATCCATGTAACTGAACCACCGCCATCGCGAGCAGGCTCGCTCCCACATTGGGCTTTCAGCAGCCCCGCAATCAATGTTCACCGCAAGTCCCTGTGGGAGCGAGCCTGCTCGCGAAAAGGCCGGCAGGCCCAGCATCCATGTGACTGAGCCACCGCCATCGCGAGCAGGCTCGCTCCCACATTGGGTTTTCAGCAGCCCCGCAATCAATGTTCACCGCAAGTCCCTGTGGGAGCGAGCTTGCTCGCGAAAAGGCCGGCAAGCCCGGCATCCATGTGACTGAACCACCGCCATCGCGAGCAGGCTCGCTCCCACACCCCCCTAAAACCCATCCATAAAACCTAGGCCAAAAAGGGCGCTTTCCATTTTTTAGAGAGACGCGGTCCTCTCGGTGACGCCAATTTCAATTTTTCCTTAAGAACTGAAAAAACGTGCCGATACAACGGGGTAGATCCGATTGTGCGGGCGCTTCAGTGCTGTCCCGCCGAAAGATATTCCAGGCGCTCATGCACCTGTGCCCTTGTGATTTTTCAGGTTTGATCAGAATCGGACCTCAGGTAACGAACCATGTCAGCCCACGCCAGGACCGAACTGGAAGGCGCCCTTGCCGTCTGCAAAGGTAGTTTTCTTTCCGTTGGTCTTTTCAGTTTTTTCGTCAACTTGCTGATGCTGGTTCCTTCGTTCTACATGCTGCAGGTGTATGACCGCGCGGTAGGAAGCGCCAGCCTGTCGACGCTGTTGATGCTGACGCTGATCATGTTGCTGTTGATGATCACCATGGGTGGTTTGGAGTGGGTGCGTTCGCGAATCATGGTGCGGATCAGCACTCGCCTGGACACGCTGCTGAGCCAGCGCCTGTTCGACGCCAGTTTCAAGCAGGCGCTCAATACCAGCGGCATGAATGCCACTGCCCAGCCTTTGAGCGATCTGAACGGTTTGCGCCAGTTTCTGACGGGTAATGGCCTGTTTGCCTTTTTCGATGCGCCGTGGATCCCGATCTACCTGGCCGTCATGTTCATGTTTCATTCCTGGTACGGCTGGATGGGGATCGTGAGTGCCGTGTTGCTGGGCGCGCTGGCCTTTGCCAACGAAAAGCTCACCCACTCGCCGCTACAGACTGCCAACCGTGAACAGATGGCGGCCACTGCGTTCACCAACAAGAGCTTGCGCAATGCCGAAGTGGTGCAGTCCATGGGCATGCTTGCCAGCCTGCGCCAGCACTGGAGCGGGCGAACCCACAAGGTCCTCGCGCTGCAAAGCCTGGCCAGTGACCGCGCCGCAACCATGACGTCGGCGTCCAGGACATTCCGGCAGATCGTTCAGTCGCTGGTGCTGGGCCTGGGCGCCTATTTGACGATCAATCACCAGATTTCGTCCGGGCTGATGATTGCTGGCTCGATTTTGCTAGGGCGCGCGTTGGCGCCCATCGATCAGTTGATCGGGGTATGGAAAGGTTTCCTGGGCGCCCGCTCGCAATATGCCCGGCTGCACGAATTGCTGCTCAAGATTGCCGCCGAGCCTGAACGCATGTCGCTACCGGCACCTGAAGGGGCGATTCGCGTCGAGGGTCTTTCGGCCGGTTCCCCGGACGCTCGTAAGCCGATTATTCGCGGCGTGAGCTTTCAGGTGGCCGCGGGCGAGGCAGTGGGCATCATTGGCCCCAGCGGTGCCGGGAAGTCGACCCTGGCCAGGGCGTTGTTGGGCGTCTGGCCAAGCCTGGCCGGCACCGTGCGCCTGGACGGTGCGGACATCAGCCAATGGCGTCGGGAGGAGTTGGGCCCGTACATCGGTTATCTGCCACAGGACATCGAGTTGTTCGAGGGCACGATCAGCCAGAACATTTCCCGCTTCGGCCCGGTGGACGCACCTGCCGTGGTCGCTGCCGCGCGCATGGCGGGTGTGCATGAGCTGGTTCTGCAACTGAGCGATGGCTACGACACTTTGATCGGCGCCAATGGCGGTGGATTGTCCGGCGGCCAGCGGCAACGTGTCGGCCTGGCGCGCGCCTTGTACGGTGAGCCGCGCCTGGTGGTGCTCGATGAACCAAACTCCAACCTGGATGAGGCCGGCGAAAAAATGCTCGCCGAGGCGCTGCAAAAGCTCAAGCAGAGCAGGGCGACGGTGTTTGTCATTACCCATCGACCCGGGGTGTTGGCGCAGGTGGATAAATTGTTGGTGCTCAATCATGGTGAACTAAGCCTGTTTGGGCCGCGGGACCAGGTTCTGGCCCGCTTGCGCGACGCGACACCCACGGCCCGCCAGGCTGGCGCAATTCAACCGTAGGAAGCGGATGAGCGAATTCATGCAAAACAGTCAACACTCATCCACCCCGTTGCTTGTCGATGACACGCCGGTAAGACGCGTCGGCTACCTCATGCTGCTGGTCACCTTTGGCCTGTTCGGTGGCTGGGCTGCGTTGGCCCCGCTCGACAGTTCGGCACTCGCGCCGGGCGTGGTCACGGTCAAAAGCTACCGCAAGACGGTGCAGCACCTTGAAGGCGGCATCGTGCGCGAGCTGCGCGTGCATGACGGTGATCGGGTGAAAGCCGGCGATGTGTTGCTGGTGCTCGACAACACCCAGGCCCGTTCGGAAATGGAAGCCATGCGCAGCCAGTTGATTGCCACGCTCGCACTGCAGGCCCGGTTGGAGGCTGAACGTGACGCACTGCCCGAGCCTCTGGCGCTGCCTACCCTCGATCCCGCAGACCCGCGAGTGCAGGAGGCCCGCGACAGTGAAGCCCGGATCTTCCAGACCCGACGGACCTCGTTGCTGGGCGAAATCGGCTTGCAAGAGAAGACCATCGGACAAATCGAAGAACAGATTCGCGGATTCAAGGCCATCATCGCCAGCAAGCAGGCGCTGGCGGCTTCCTATCAAGAAGAAATAGTCGATTTGCGGGCGCTGCTTGCCGAAGGCTACGTGGACAAACAGCGTCTGCGCGAGCAGGAGCGCAGCCTCTCTCGCCTGCAAACTGAAATAGCTGAAAGCCAGTCCGAGATTGCGCAAGCGCATGTCCATATCGACGAGGCGAGATTGAAGATCCTGCAGTTGAAAAAGACCTTCGCCAGCGAAGTAGCCGGCCTGTTGGGCGATGCACGGACCAAGGTGTACGAACTGCGCGAGCGACTGGCCACTCTGCAGGATCGCGATCAACGGACCGATATCCTCGCACCCGAGTCCGGAATGGTCATCGGCATGACGGTCCATACCCTCGGCGCCGTGGTCAGCCCAGGCACTGCGCTGCTGGACATCGTCCCGGCCAACGAGGAACTGATCGTCGAGGCGCAAGTGTCGCCGATGGACATCGACCGCATCGCATTGGGCAAGCTGGCGGACATTCGCTTCAGCGCGTTCAAGAGCAGCACCACGCCCGTCATCGAAGGGCGGTTGGTGCAGGTTTCCGCCGACCGCCTGATCAACAAGGACACCGGCACGGCTTATTACCTGGCACGCGTGGCGCTGACGGACAAAGGGCGCCAGACGCTGGGCAACCTGACCCTGGTGCCGGGAATGCCGGTCGAAGTGCTGGTCAATACGGGCGCGCGAACGTTGTTGCAGTACTTGATACAGCCGGCGAGCAATGTGTTCGCCCGTTCGTTGATCGAGGACTGAGATGAAGCTCCTGATCACGCTGTGCCTGGCCCTCATCCCGCTGGGAGCGCTCGCTGACGATACGTATGTCGACCTGTGGCAATTGCACCAGGAAGCGCAGGGCGCTGATCCGCGTGTGCTGCGGGCCCAAGCCCTGGTTCGAAGCGGCGAGGGCAAGGAGCGCGCGGCCTTCGGTCAATTGTTGCCGCAGCTCAATGCCAGCGGCAGCGTCAACCGCGGCCGACGCGACGACGACCTGAACCGTACCCAGTACAACGGCAAGCGCATGGCCGTGGTGCTCAATCAGGTGATCTACGATCCGCAGGTCTGGCGCAGTTATCAGAAGTACATTGAATTGACCCGGCAGAGTGGCTACGAGTCGGCCGATACGCAGGTGCAGGCCAGCATTGATTTGTCCGAGCGTTACTTCGCCGTGCTTGCGGCGGAGGACGAGTTGACGCTGGTGCGCAGCGAGCTGCAGGCCACCGAACGTAACCTCAAGCGGGTCAAGGCCTTGTACGCGCGGCAGATGGCGATGGTGACCGACGCACTCGATCTTGAGGCGCGGGTGGATGCGCTCAAGGCTGACGAGATCGAAGCCAGCAACACAGTCCTGGTCAGTCGCGAAGCCATTTCCGAACTGGTAGGGCGCGATGTCAGCGAGCGGTTCAAGCGCATCGGCGACAATCCAGCCTTCAGCCTGCCGGCCCAGGCGCAGGATTACTGGATACAGACGGCGCTCGACAGCAACCCGGCACTGCACGCCCGCGAGCACAGTGTCCGCGCCGCCGAGGCGGCTATCGATGAAAACAAGGCGGGTCATCTTCCTCGGCTGGGCCTGAACCTGACGGCGCAACGCAGTGATATTGGCTATGAAGGCGCCGTGACGCCTCGCTCGGACAACCTCGTCGCCTCCCTGGACTTGCAGGTGCCGCTCTACAGCGGGGGCTCCACCCGTGCACGTGTAGCGAGTTCCGAAAGTGACAAGGAAGCCGCCCAGCAAGAACTGGAAGCCTTGCGTCGCCAGGTCATCAAGGAAACCCGCACGGCTTATCTCGGTATGAGCGCCGAACTCAGCCGGATCAAGGCCACACGGCGTGCGCTGGAATCGGCTGAAAAGTCTCGGGTAGCCACGGAAAAAGCCTTCGGCTACGGCGTCAAGAACGCAGTCGATGTGCTGGACAGCATCAAGGAAGAGTTCCGTGCACGGCGTGATTTCTATCAGTCCCAATACAAATTCGTGACCAGCTTGCTGGTGCTGCATCGCTGGAGCGGAAGATTGGGAGATGGGGATATTCGCCAGGCTAATGAATGGTTGGTTGCACCATCATTGTCGGATTCCGGATGAAAAAAAGCAGTGGCCAAATGATATCAATGCTGCTGTTTCTCATGCAAAATACCCACTATGTAGCGGCCGCATCCAGGAAGGTCCGCAGCTAGCCCACAGGAAGCTTAGATGCCCAGTCCATTAGGTTACTCATCCATTTCGTATGCAAGACTGACCGGCAGTACACAGGTCAACAGCTTGCTCTACGGCACTTATTGGGCTGGAAATACGAGCACTGGAGCGTTTACCACGTCCCTGACGTACAGCTTCATGACCATGAGTTCGTATTTCGCCAGCGACTACAGCAGCGAAAATGAATATGAAGCCGGTTACGTTCTTTCGTCGGCGCAGAAAAATGGCATTGTCAGTGCGCTAGGTACATGGAGTTCGGTTGCCAACATCAAATTCCAACAGGTGAGCGAGACGGCCAGCAACGTCGGTGACTTGCGATTCGGCGGTTACCTGAACATGGACGGCGACACCGCTGCCTGGGGCTATTTTCCTGGTAATACCCCCAGCGCCGGTGATGTCTGGCTGGGGCCAGTCACGAACAACCCGGCTCCGGCCAAGGGCACCTACGACTACTTGGTGTTCATGCATGAGATCGGTCACGCCCTGGGCCTCAAACATCCGTTTTCCCCAAGCGCGTCGAACTCCACGGTGCTTTCTGCTCAGTACGATGACGTCCGTTACACGATCATGAGTTACAACACCGCTTACGCCTATGAGCCGACCACGCCGATGTTGTTGGACATTGCCGCCATACAGAGTCTCTATGGCGCAAACACCCAGTGGCAGACGGGTAATAACACCTACAGCTGGGCCGTCGGCCAATCGGTTTTCGAGACGATCTGGGACGCAGGCGGCAATGACACGATTGACGCCAGCAACCAGCTGGCAGCGGTGCGCATCAATCTGAATGAAGGCCAGTTCAGCAAGATCGGCCAAACGTTTCTCAAGCTCGACACCCAAACGGCCTTCAATGAAGGATTGGCGATCGCCTACGGCGCCAAAATTGAGAACGCAGTCGGTTCGGCCAATGACGACACACTGATCGGCAATGCGTTGGCCAACCTTCTGAACGGTCGTGCCGGCAAGGATACGATGATCGGTGGCACGGGCAACGACACTTACATTGTCGATAACATCGGTGACAGGGTGCAGGAAAGCAGCACCTTGGCCAGCGAAATTGACACGGTCATCTCGTCCGTCAATTACACCCTGGGCGCCAACATCGAGACCCTGACACTGGGCTCAACCGCCAATCTCAACGGCGCGGGCAACACGTTGAACAACCGCATCAACGGCAACGCCGGCGCCAATACCCTGGATGGTGGCGGCGGTATCGATACCCTGGTTGGCGGTGCCGGCAATGATACTTACGTGGTCGACAACCTCAAGGATGTCGTCACCGAAACCAGCACCCTGGCCAGCGAAATCGATACCGTGCGCGCTTCGGTGAGCTGGACGCTGGGTGCCAACCTGGAAAACCTCGTCCTGACCGGTTCCGCTCATCTTAATGGCACTGGCAACGCGCGGAACAATGTGCTGACCGGCAACGCCGGCAACAACGTGCTGAACGGTGGCGCCGGGCGGGACACCCTGATCGGCGGCGCGGGGAATGACACCTATGTACTCGAGCGGGCCGATGAATTGGTCCTGGTACAAGAGAGTGTCAATCAGGGCAGTGATGGCCTGATCGTCACTTACGCTGGCGGTTCATCGAGCAGTGTCGTCAACCTGAACTTGAGCAATCTGCGCACCGTCGAAAGCGTCACCCTGAGCGGCACTGGGGCGTTCACGTTGATCGGCAACGACCTGAGCAACGGTCTGGTGGGCAATGCCTCAGTGAACAACCTTCAGGGCGGGGCAGGCAACGATTACCTTGATGGTCGTGCGGGTGCCGATACCTTGATTGGCGGTGTTGGCAACGACACCTACGTGGTCGATAACCTCAAGGATGTCGTCAGCGAAACCAGTACCCTGGCCGGTGAAATCGATACCGTGCGCTCCTCCCTGAGTTGGAGCCTGGGGGCCAATCTGGAGAACCTCGCGCTGGTCGGCAGCGCCAATCTCAATGGCAACGGCAACGGCCTGAACAACGTGCTGATCGGCAACGCCGGCAACAACGTACTCAGTGGTGGAGCAGGCAACGACACGCTGAACGGCAGCAGCGGTATCGATACCCTTGTTGGCGGTACCGGCAGCGACACTTATCTGGTCGACAACCTCAAGGATGTCATCAGGGAAACCAGCACCCTGGCCAGCGAAATCGATACTGTGCGCTCCTCGGTGACCTGGACCTTGGGCGCGAATCTGGAGACCCTCATCCTCACCGGCTCCGCCCTGCTCAACGGCACTGGCAACGCCTTGGGCAACGTGCTGATCGGCAACGCCGGCAACAATGTGCTGAGTGGTGGCGCTGGCCGCGACACACTGGACGGCGGTAGCGGTATCGATACCTTGGTTGGCGGTACCGGCAACGACACTTATCTGGTCGACAACCTCAAGGATGTCGTCAGCGAAACCACCGTCCTGGCCAGCGAAATCGACACCGTGCGTTCTTCGGTGAACTGGGCCCTGGGCGCCAACCTGGAAAACCTCGTCCTGACCGGTTCGGCTCATCTCAATGGCACCGGCAACGCGCTGAACAATGTGCTGACCGGCAACGCCGGCAACAACGTGCTGAACGGTGGCGCCGGGCGGGACACCCTGATCGGCGGCGCGGGAAATGACGCCTATGTGCTCGATCGGGCCGATGAACTGACCCTGGTACAAGAGAGTGCCGATCAGGGCCGCGATGGCTTGACCCTCTCTTATGCCGCCAGTTCGTCGAGCAGTGTCGTCAACTTGAACCTGAACAATCTACGCAACGTCGAAAACGTCGTCCTCAACGGCATCGGGGCATTCACGGTGATCGGCAACGATCTGAGCAACAGTCTAGTGGGCAACGCCTCCGTGAACAACCTTCAGGGCGGGGCAGGCAACGATTTCCTTGATGGTGGTGCGGGTGCCGATACCTTGAGTGGCGGCACTGGCAACGACACCTACGTGGTCGACAACCTCAAGGATGTCATCAGCGAAACCAGCACCCTGGCCGGTGAAATCGATACCGTGCGCTCCTCCCTGAGTTGGAGCCTGGGTGCCAATCTGGAGAACCTCACGCTGACCGGCAGCGCCAACCTCAATGGCAACGGCAACGACCTGAACAACGTGCTGATCGGCAACACCGGCAACAACGTACTCAGTGGTGGAGCAGGCAACGACACACTGGACGGCGGCAGCGGTATCGATACCCTTGTTGGCGGTACAGGCAACGACACCTACGTGGTCGACAACCTCAGCGATGTCATCAGCGAAACCACCGTTCAGGGCAGTGAAATCGATACCGTGCGTTCTTCGGTTGGCTGGATCCTGGGTGCCAACCTGGAGAATCTCACGCTGACGGGCACTGCCTTCATCGGTATCGGCAATGACCTGGACAATGTGCTGATCGGCAACGCCGGGCGTAACGTGCTGGATGGCGGGGCGGGCAATGACACACTGATCGGCGGCCTGGGCAGTGACAGTCTCACTGGCGGAACCGGAAGCGACCTTTTTATTTTCAATACGCCGGGTGAGCTGGGCACAGGTTTCAACCGTGATTCCATTTCCGACTTCAGCAGCCTGCAGGGCGACAAGCTGGACCTGTCGAAGCTGGATGCAAATCTCCTGACTGCGCTCGCCGACTCGTTCAGCTTCATCGATTCGAATGCCTTCACGGCTGCAGGACAACTGCGCTTCGTCGATCAGGTGCTGTATGGCAACGTCAATGGCGACCTGGGGGCGGATTTTGAGATTCAGCTGGTGGGTGTCAATACGCTCACTGCCAATGATCTGATCGCTTGAAAGAGCGGTTTCGGGCCCTGTGGGAAACAATCCTGGGCCCGGAACCGGGCTCACTGGTAAACATCTGCGCGTGAGCCTTGGGATTTGCCGCGCGTTGTCACTTCATGTCCCTGGCCTGCACCCACAGCACCGCGTCTTGCGACAGGGGTTTGCCCTTGTGGGTTTTCGTCGAACCGATGTCGAGCGCCGCGATGCCCCACCAGCCGGCCCGGGGCAGGCCGATGGTCACAATGCCTTGGGCGTCCGCATAGGTGCTCTGGGCTTTGAATGACGCTTGGGGGGCGGTGACATAGTCTTGCTGGCCGAAGGCGTTTTTCTCGAGGTCAACGGAATGGTTGACGTATTCGATTTCAACTTCGGCGAACGGCACAGGCTTGCCATCGGCCAGCACCACGGCGCGGAACACACCGCCCGTCCAGTTGGCATAAGGCTTGTTCAATGGCTGGATCTCCACCGGCAACCCTTGTGGTTCTGCCCAGTTGCCGGGGACTCCACCGACGTTCACGATCAGCTTGGCGAACTGTTGGATGTACACGTCTTCCTCGGTTTCCAGGTAGGGCTCGGGTTCAAGTACGAAGATGTGGTCACCCAGTGAGCGCACCAACTCCTTTGGAATCGAGGCGCGATAGGCCGTCGTTCGGCTGTCGCGGCTCTGCCATTCGACGGGGCGCAAGTATTTGCGCAGATCGACCTTTTCCTCGCCATGGGAACTGCTGTGGCTGAAGGCGCGAGGTTCGTCCATGGTCATGGTGGGGCCGCCGGAGAAGGGGTGGGTGAACACCAGGGCGAACTCGAGTTTTTCCGCGCGTTGCAGCGCCGTTTCCTCAAGGTAGAGCATCTGGAAATGGGCCTGTGCCGCGCCGGTCAAGCCGGTGAATGTTGTCGCGGCCAGGGCTTGGAGCAATTTTCGCTTGAACGTCATGGTCGTTTTCACCTTGAAATGTCGGAAGACTGAATCGTGATCTCATGGCCGGCGCCACCGAGGAACACCACGGAGTAGTTTCCGGCGGGGGGTTGGAACGTGTAGGTGTTGTCCTTGCCGACCTCGCCTTGGAGCAACACCTTGTTGCTCGGGTCCTGGACATGGATTTGTCTGCCGGCGGCCGAACTGCCATCGGTGAAGCCCGCCTCGCACTTCACCTGGTTATCGCCCTCGATGTAGCAATCGAAGACGGGACCGTGGGCGAAGGTGGCCTGGCAGAACATCAAGGCGCCTGCCATCGGTATCCGCAGTAGTGAACCTATGGGTTTCATAACGTCTCGTCGTCAAGATCGGTCATTGGGGAGGCGACTGACCATCGCCCCTCGTGTCGTTGCCAGTCGTGGCGAAGGCCGCCAGCAGGGCCTCCAGGTTCGAACCCAGGAGTGCTTCGTATCCGTTGGCCTTGTCGGCGAGCATGCCCGGGTTGCCCATATCGAGTATCAGCAGCCGTGCGCCGCCGTCCTCGATGGCCTTGGCGATTTTGGCGTCCGGTGCCCACTTGTGGACCACCACACGGATGTCACGCTCGCGCAGGTAGCGGGTCAGCGCAGCGCGGTCGGTGTCGCTCCAGTCGATGTCCTGTTGGATGAACCAGCCGTCGACGAAGACGCCGAATTCGCCGAACAGGTAGATGAACTCATTGGCCAGCGACAGCACGCGCAGGTCCGGCACGGCCGTCAGCCGGGCACCGTAGTCGGCCTTGAGCCGGCGCAAGCGGCCTTCGAGCGCGGCGAGGTTGCGCTCTATCCGTGGCGCATCGGTGGGGGCCAGGCGTGCCAGGTCGGCAGCGATCAGCGCCGACATGCGCATGGCGTTGACGGGGCCGAGCCAGGCGTACGGGGAATGTCCCGCATCGGCATCGCTCGCGGCGGCCCAGGGAACGTCGTTCGCTGGCACGCGGGTCGCGGCCACGCCGGGCTTGATGGTGTCCCATGAGCGCGAAGCATCGATCTCGACGATCCGCAGATTGTGGCGGCGTGCCGTGGCATACAGCGGATCCGCGCGCCAGAGACTGCTGAGGGTGATCACGGCTTCGGCCTGCTGGAACACCGCGGCGTCCAAGCGTGACAGCGCGGTGGCCTGGCTTTCCATGGGCACGGCCGCGTCCGCCGGAACACGGACGACCTCAAGGGTCGTGCCGGCGCTGAGTGCCGAGGTGAGCGCATACGCGGCAGGCAATGCGACCAGCACTTGCTGCTTGCCGGTATCGGCAAAGGCCGAAAGCGGCATGCCCAGTAGCAGTGCCAGCATCGTCCCCCAGGACCTGTAGAGCCATTGCCTGTTCATACGCTGGCCCCCCTGAACCGGGACGCGGTGGCGCGCATGACGGTGGTGGCGATGAACACCAGGGCGGCGACTATCACGATGGCCCCGCCTGTTGGCACCGGGATGTGAAACTGCATCGGCGCCAGGATGCCCACCACGCAGGAAAAGGTCGCAATCAGGATGGCGCGCGCGACCAGCCCCGGCAGTGAGCGACTGATGTTGCGCGCTGCCGCTGCCGGTATGAGCAGAAGGGCTTCGACGAGCACGGCGCCGATAATTTTCAGGCAGGCGACCGTCACCAGGGTGACCAGCACCACAAACAGGTACTCGACGCTGCGCACCCGCACGCCACGGGCATGGGCCAGGCTCGGGTTGAGGCTGGCCAACAGCATGCCGTTGTACAGCGGCAGTCCGAGCAGCGCACACAGCGCCGTTACGCCCAGCAGCACATTCATGTCGGTGTGGTCCACCGCCAGGATGGAGCCGAACAGCACGCTTTCCATCACGTGGGTGTTGATCTTTGCCGACACGAACAGCAACAGCGAGGCGCCGACCGCCAGCGAAATGGACAGGAACACGCCGATCAGCGTGTCATTGGCCAGCGTGGTGCGGTGCTGCGTGTACTTCAGTGTCAGCGCGAACAACAAGCAAAAGCCGAACATCGAGAAGTAGGGGGAGGTGTAGGACTCGCCGATCAGCACGCCAATGGCGACGCCGGTCATCGCCGCATTGCCGACGGACTGACTGAAGAACGCCATGCGCTTGATCATCACCATCGAGCCCAGCACGCCCAGCAGCGGTCCGATGAGCACCGCACAGAGCAGTGCATTGATCACGAATTCGTACTCGAACGGCTGCGGCAGGATGCCACTGGCGGCAAGCGCCTGCAGCTGGTTGCGAATGAAATCGTACAGGGCGCTCATTGGGCCCCCTCCAATGAATAGGCGACTTGCTCGGGGGCGCCATGGAACAGCACGGTGCGATTGATAACCGTCACCGATTGGGCGATGCGCCTGACCTGTTCCAGGTCATGGTTGATCCACAGGATGGTGACGCCACGGTCGTGCAACTCGGCCACCAGCGCCTCCACCAGCCGCACGCCCGGCTCATCGATGCCGGCGGTGGGTTCGTCGAGGATCAACAGCCAGGGCGCCGGGCTGATCGCCTGGGCCAGCAGCACTCGCTGGCGCTGGCCGCCGGACAGGCTGCCAAAGGGTTGGGCGCCCATTCCGGCCACGCCGGTACGCGACAGGGCCTCGGCATTGGCCGCCTTGGCGGCTCGATTGGCGCCCAGGAAGGCTGGCCGGCGTTGACCGAGAAGGGCCATCAGATCGTTGACCGTCATCGGCACGTTGCGGTCGAAGTCCGGCAATTGCGGGACATAGCCCACGGGGGTGGTGACTTCGCCCTCGAAGCGGACCGTTCCCGAATGCGGCATCTGGCCCAGCAGTGCGCGCACCAGGGAAGTCTTGCCGCCACCGTTCGGACCGACCAGGCAGTGCAGGGCACCTGCTTCCACCCGAAAACTGACGTCTTCAAGCACTTGCGTGCCGCCCAGTCGCAGGGAGACGTTATCGAACACTATGGCGGGACCGCGCATCGCTTGGCTCTCCTTCATCGCTGCATGAACTCGACGGCTTCGGCCAAGGTCTCGAGGTTTTCGCGCATCGCCACCTCGAATTCGTCCGCGCTGTAGGTATCGCCGGTGATGTGAGACAGCGAGAAGACCTTCACGCCGGTGGCGGCCTCGATTGGCTTGGCGAGATCGAGGGAGAAATTTTTCTCGGCGAACAACACCTTCACGTTGGCCTTCTTGATGGCGTCGATGGTGTTGGCCAACTGGCGCGCGGTCGGCGCGACGCCATGACGAGGCTCGATCACCGCGCTCACGAACAGGCCGAACTCCTGCATCATGTAGTCGTAGCCGGCATGGGTGGTCGCGCAGCGGAACGAAGACAAATCCAGCGCGGCGAAGCGGGTCATGAAGCCGGCCCGTAGCGCTCGGATGCGCGCGGCATAGGCCAGGGCGTTTTGTCGATACGCCGCAGCGTTGCCCGGGTCCAGCTCCCCCAACCGGCGAGTGATCTCGAAGACCTGCTGTATCGCGGCCGTGGTGGAGACGAAGGTATGCGGATTGACCACCTTGGCGCCGTCCTGGTCGCCGCCGATGGGAATGAGGGCCACCGAGGCATTGGCCTGGATGATCGGCAGCGTCGCCCCGCGGCCCGCGGCCTTGATGATCTGGAAAGCCCATTCGTCGTGGCCGATGCCGTTGACGACCAGGGCATCGAGGGTCATCGCACGGGTGATGTCGTCGGGCTGCGGCTGATAGTTATGCGGGTTCGCCTGCGCCGGGATGAGCGCAACGACCTCGGCCCTATCGCCGACGATATTCGCCACGAAGCTGTAGTACGGGTGCAGGGTGACGCCGATCTTGAGCTTCTTGCCCAAGGGCGCAGTCGGGCCAGCAAGTGCGATGGCGGGTATCAGCACCAGCAGCGCAAGGCAACGACGCCACAGTGCGCGGTGCCTGGCAGAAACGGTCATGGCTGGTTTCCTTTTACACGTTCGACTTCGCTGGTACCGTCGTAAGGGATGACCTGGCGCCAACCGCTACCGACCAGCGATTCAGGCTTGACGATGCCGGGGTAGGGCGCGTTCGGGTCGCGATGGACCCAGATCGTCGCCTGGTTGGCCCACATGACGCCGGCATGGGCGTGCCCAATGACGAGCAGATAGGCGCTCTGGCCGGGCGCGCGACCGCCGGAGCCGTAGTAGACCGTGGCACCCTGGCCTTGGGTGGCTTGCGATACATCGCTAGGGCTCGGGGCCGGCGGGGCGTCGGCGGCGTCGTGATCATCGACGGAACCGGCATGGGGCAGGTGGGTGCCAGGCAGGATCAACTGCCAGTGCACCTCGCCATTGGTCTTCCAGAAAGCGTCCCGGTAGAACGGCGGCAGCAGGATCTTCTGGGCCTGCTCCAGCGTGATCCAGCCGCCGGTGTCGTTGTTGTTCCAGATGATTTCTTCACCGGCGGGCAGCAGGGCGCTGTGGATGGCCTGGTCGACGGCACCCAGGCCATCGAAGGAGCGCACCTGCCAGCTCAAGGGTTTCGGTGGGCCGGCGTGCTGCGGGCGCAGCAGCACATAGCCTGTCACGCTGGCGATGATGACCAGGGCCGCCAGCAACAGGGCCAGCGATTCCCAGCGGCTGGAAGCCGGGCGCACGACCTGGATCGCGCCGTTGGCGTCATCGCCGGGGCAGGTGTGCGACAGGCGAGCCATCAGACGAACCCGATCCAGCGGCCAAGGCAGATCACGCTCACCCACAACGTCAACGAGCTGAATCCAGCGATACGGGCCTGGCTGGGAGGCGGCAGGGTCGTGTCCCATTCGTCGATCCGGCGATAGGCGCCCAGGTGGAATATTCCCATGTTGATGCCCGCCAGCAGCAACAGGCCCATCTTCCACCAGAACACGCTGTTCTGCGCATAGGTGGTGGCATTGGAGGTGAACATGAGCAGGCCGGTGATTACGCAGGCTGCGAAGGCGACCCAGGTGAATGGCAGCAGTTCCTGGATCAGCCGTAGCGCGCTTCGACGATGGGAGGCGATGCCGAGCAGGCGCAAGTCGACGACAGCGATGGTGCCGAACACGAGGGCGATGCCGATTACATGCACCGACTCCAGGTTTGGAAAAAACGAGCCCGACTCTCTGATGTAGGCGGCGAGCGAAGTGTCCTCGAGGGCTTGCAGTATCGATTGAATGTCCATGGCGAATACCTGAGAAAAACGTTCATTGAAAACGCTGGGGTCAGTAGGCAATCCAGCGGCCGCAGAAGATCACGCCGCACCACAGGGCGATCGACAGCCAGGCCAGCGCCTTGAAGGGAGGCTTCTCGTCAGCGCCTTGCGCCTGAGCGGCGGGGCGCAGCAATGGGCGCCGGATTGACCAGGCCAGCGTGAACACGGCGACGACCAGGAACATCTTCAGCCAGAACGTCGTGTTGACCAGTACGCGGTCTGGCTCGCCGATGATCATGACCAGCCCGGTGAGGAGCAGGACGATGAGCGCGGCGCGCATCCACGGGAAGTAACGGCGCACGACACCAGCCATGGGCTCGTCGGTGGCGAACACGCCGGCCAGGCGCAGGTCAGAGATCACGGCGGCGCCGAAGATCACTGCGATGGCGACGATATGAACGCTCTGGATGGTCGGCACGACCCAGGACAGGTCCCTGATGGCGGTGCTCAACGGTGACGCGTAGATCCAGGCGATGATGAGTTCTGATGACATTTGCTTTGCTTCCGCATGGGGTTAGAAGTCTTGGGGTTTTGCGATCGGACGCAGGCCCGTTGCATCTTCCGGAAGGAGATAGCCTTGCTTGATCGAGAGGCGCTTGGCGTCTTCGAATGCCTGTTCGTAATGACTGAAGCTGCCGTAGCGCTGGCGCAGCACGTCCTTGGAATAGGGCGCCTTGGTGTCATAGATCAGGCCGCAGCCGGTCTCCTGGTCGGTGAGGTAGGCCGCGCTGGGCACCTGGATCCACGGCGGACGCACACCCCCTTGCAGGTTGCCGCTGGCGGGGTCGCGCACGGCGGCCTTGCCCTCGCGCACGACCCGCGGCGCCTTCGGCATGGCCTTGCCCTCGCGCACCCATCGGTCCATGCCGTCCACCAGCGCCGAGACGACCAGCTCCGCCGGCTCGTCGTACAGCGTCCGGCACCGTGGGTCGTCGCCCTTGCCGATGTCGGCGGCAAACAGTTCGGTATGTTCGGTACCGAGGTCGGCCAGCCGCAGATGCGGCATGCCGGTCACTTCGTAGTAGCGAAGCTGCGGGCTGTTGCTGTCTGGCGGCAGGTCGATGCCCTCGATCACGTCGTGCATCAGTTCGGATTGGCTGTAGACGGTCACGAACGGCACGCCGTCGGGCATCTTGCGGGGTAGTCGGATAACGTCGCCACCGACCTCGCCATAGGCCATGCGCCCGGTCATGTAGGCATCGATCAGTGGCCTTTCGTCGGGCATGCGCCATTGCTGGTGGCGGCCCTGGTCGAGGTAGTCCATCCAGACTTGCGCGGTCACGGCCCAGCTATTGACGTAGACGCGTTGCACGTCGAGGCCTGCCAGCGGCCCTTGCGCCGCATTGGTTTTGAGCAGCAACGCCAGCTGCGCCGCGATCCCCTGTGACTGTGGAACGAATGGATCGGGGCCTTCACCGCGGGTAAAGCGTTCTGGATCGTAATAGGTGCCCAGCGGCGCATAGCGCGCATAGTCGAAGCGGCGCATGAACTCGAAGTTGACGATCCGTCCGTACTGGGCGATCTGCTCGGCCTCGGCGGCCGGGGTGTCTGAGATGAACTTGGGATCGACGGCCGGCTTGTTCATGTTCAGCGTGTAGCCGACGTATGCGTAGCCACGCCGTAGCAAGTAATCACGGGTCAGGATCCATCCAGCGGCGCGCTCGCCAAACCAACTGAAGGGCTCGATCACCACCGTGCCGTTGAAGTGCGCCGGGTCCGCCGGTTTACGTACCAGGATGCGCGTGGTGTAAGGCGCCTCGAAGAGGGTCTTGCCAGCGGCGGTAATGGCCGGGGCGACGCCTTGCAGGTAAAACTCCTCTTCGACGTAGCCGTACTTGTCGAGGTCGCTGTGTTCGGTGCCCGGACGTTTCGCCGACGACAGCGGTGCCACGCTGGAGGGCGGCACGGCGATGGCCGTGGGCATGCGGGGCACCTCGGCAAAAGTGTTCGCGCTGAGAATCAGCGACAGCAGGGCGCCTGGCAGCGTCGGCCGCAGGAGGCTGATAGTGATTGGTCGTTCCATCCGGTCACCTCCAAGAAAGCAAAGTCAGCCTGGTTTTGGGGGCGCTTCGCACCCCAGCGGGAGCAAGCTCCCTCGCCACAAAAGGCGGTGTTTGCCACAGGTTGATGGGCAACGTCATGGAATCTGAATACCCCACGCTACCCAGCCCAACACAAAACCGTGGCGAGGGAGCTTGCTCCCGCTGGGCTGCGCAGCAGCCCCAACACTGACCTCGCGGTGGGGTTTCACTCACGGCTCAGGGACGCCTTGCCTTCGCTGTCGATGACGATCTGGTTGTTCTCGCAGACATACTCTTGAATGGCGTAGTTGGAGCGCTTGTAGTCGAACGTGAAGCGATACGGGGTGTTGAGCACCTGCGGGTCCTCGATCACTACCTGGTCTTCCAAGTGATCCGGCCCGCGTAGCCTGATGCGTTCGGTGATCTTCATCTCATCGCTGTGGGGAACGTCATAGAACGTCACGTCTGTTCGCACGCGTTGGGTCTCCACCACGAGCGTGTCGCCTTCCCAGTGGCCGCGCGAATGGCCCTGGTACTTGGGGTCGAGCTTCTCCTTGGGTGGCAATGCCTGGTTCAGAAGAATCCGCCGCACTTGCTGGAGGTACTCACCGAGGACAATCACTTGCTTATCGTCGTGGATGATCTGGATCGGGAAGAGTGCTGCCATCAACGTCGGCATTCCCTCGGGCAGGCACTTGGAGCTCGTCGTGGCTATAGGCGTACCGGCTTCGTTCGCGGCGGCTTGTTTCTTCTTCAGCTCGGCGTATTGGCGGGCATAGGGTTCCTTCAGGTCCATCGGCCCGCCCGGGTGCACCGGATCGTCCGGGTTCTCGCCGAACCAGTCGTCCGGGGTTCTTTCCCAGGTGCCGCTGATGTCCGGGCGGGTGTTGTTCTGGGTTTTCGACGATGCCGCATTGCACACCCCGGCGACGGTCACGAGGACGACGCCGAGGAAAATCGTTGCTGCGCTCAAGGTTCGTGTCGGTTTCATTGAAACGTCTCCACGCTGCTGGCCGGTTTGGTTTGGTTCGGTGCCCATGAAACTGGGGGAGGGGCTTGGCCTATCCGCCGCCGGAGAGCACGACGTCACCGATCTTGATCTCCACGAGCAGACCGCCCGGGTCACCGTTTTTCAGCGGCCGGAAGGACACCTCGGCGCTCTCGCCGGCCTTGATGGAATCGGCAGTCCAACCCGCGCGCTGCAAAGCGTTGACGCTGCCGGTCTCGATCTTGAAGCGCTGGGCCGGCGGGCCGGGCGTATCGAGGTAAATCGTGATGTGCGGATTGGTCCAGGCGAAGCGCTCGACGACGCCTTGGACCGTGACCGTCTTGGTCTGGTCGAACAGCGCGAATGAATGGTGGGCAGTGGCCAGGGACGGCAGCGCACTGCAGGCGGCGAGCGTCAGCAGGCAAAGCCCCTGACGTAACAGCGGTGATAGGGTCATGACGGGATGCCTCGTTCTTATGCGTTCTTATGGCCCCAGCATAGGGGTGACGCCGGTGCAGGCCGTAGCCCAAAACGGCAACCGTTCAAGGCTCTGGACATGTTTTTTGGTGAGGCGAAATGGCACCGAGGAAATGCAGGGCCAACCCCTTGCACATGCTGATTTGGGCTACCGCATGGGCGACCCGAATCGGAACACTCATGACTCGCCTCATAAATATAAAAACAGGAGAGACGTCATGCGCACCCCCCACTACGCCCCATTACTTTCGCTGGTTGCACTCTGCGCGTTTGAGCCGCAGGCGCAGGGCTACGAGCTTTATAACGAAAACGACGGCGGGACCGTCCTGAACGCCGAGCTTTGGGCCGGGTTTGGCTGGTTCGGCAGCAGCGAGAATTACCTCGGCGACCCGCAACGGGAGCCCGGCAGCATGCGATGGCAGGAAGGGTTCGCCAAATATGGAATCAGCGGCACGACGGATAAAATCGATGCCGGCTCGATCTACGGTGGGTTCAGCATGATCAGTACGGGGTCATGGGGCGACGGCGACGCGGGAGCGATCACCGCGGGAAATGAGAGAGAAACCGCGGTAGAAGATGCCTACCTGGGCTGGAAGTCAGGGGATCTGGTTCCGGCCTTGGGCACGGACGGCGTTGATTTTTCTTTTGGCCGGCAGATCGTTACGGTGGACGGCTTTCTGATTACCGATGATGGGTTCGCCCCCGGGAACGCTTTCAACCCCATCGAGGGCGTAGCGGACGGCCGATTCAATCGCGGCGGTGCCTTTTACCTCGGCCCGCGGTTGGCGTTCGGCAATACGGCCGTCCTGAAGCTGGGCGGTACGCAGGGCCTTCACGGCAGTCTGATCTGGTTGAAGTCGGATAATCCCGGGCAGTCCAAGACCGAAGTGGCGGCCGCTACCGTCGACTACACAACGCCCATCGGCTCGATCGGTTCGACGTACGTGCGCGGCCTGGATGTCGAAGAGCGATACGTCTTTGGCGATCGGGGGGAGCGCAAGGGCATGGACATCTACAGCATCCGTGGCCAGGGCAATGCCGGCATCGAGAACGCAGATTTCGCGTTCGAAGTGGCGCGCCAGGAAAAGCGATCGGGGTCGCAGCGGGCGATGTTCTTCGACGCGGGCTACACCTTCGCCGATGTCAAATGGCAACCAACGGTGAGCTATCGCTATACGCGCTATTCCGAAGGCTGGGACTTCCTGTTCCAGGGCGGTTTTCGCAAACGCTACCAAGGTGAAGTCGGCGTGAATTACGCAGGTTCAGTGACTTCGAATATGCAGATCAATGATGTACTGCTCTCGGTCATGCCGACCGATAAGTTGACGCTTAACGCCATGGCCTTCGACTACCACCAGCTTTCCCGGCGGGGGGAGCAGGACTTCAGCGCACGCGAGTTCGACTTTTTCCTGGACTGGATGGTGACGGACAACATCACGCTCTCGCCCCTCGTCGGCTTCTACAAGCCCGATAAGTGGCTCGGCAACGGTGGCAACCAGAGCGGGAGCGCGTCGACGAACACCTATTTCCAGCTCATCGCCTGGGTGAGTTTCTGAGCTGCCATCCACGCGCCTGGCACCGGCCGTCACGCACTTCAAAGGTGGCGGTTTCGGGATGTCAGTCATTACCAACGTGCAGAAGAAGACGCAGGTCATGCCTATGAAAATGCTCCCTCTTGCTCATGCAGTCATCGCGCTGCTGGCCATCCTGGCCGCCGCGGTGAATCCCTCGTTCGCCATCGCCGCAACACCCAGTGCAACCTCCAGCGCGGCCCAACCGAAAGCTGCACCGCCCGACATCAGCGGGTTGTGGATGCCGGTGGGGAGTTCCGTAGACCCCCTCGTCAACAGCACCGGTGCCGATAACCCCGACACCAATATTGGCCCTCCATTCGGCACCACGCCGGAACTCAAGGGTGTCTACCTCGAGAGCGCCAAGAAGCGCACTGAAGCCCTCGCCAAAGTGGGCAGCGAGTTCAAGACCTCGTGCAAGGTGCTGGGCATGCCAACGAACATGGTCGGGCCCTACGCGGTGGAGATCATGCAGACGCCGACGCAAATCAACTGGGCGCAAGAGTTCCTGCGTGAGACTCGGCGCATTTACCTCGATGGGCGCGCCCACCCCAATCCGGAGGAATCGCCGCCGACGTTCGAGGGCCATTCGGTCGCACGCTGGGAGGGGAATGTGTTGGTCGTCGAGACGACCAACATCCGGCAGGAAACCACGTTGGGCGAGTATGGGCATGCCGATGATTCGCTCGGCCATGGCCCGCGCATGATCATCAGGGAGAGGATCTTCATCAACGACGAAGGCCTGCTGCAGGTGGACGGCAGGGTCGAAGATCCGGATGCGCTGGTCAAACCATGGCAATGGGCGCCGCTGACTTTCCGCCGTGCGCCCAAGGGAGGCGAATTCATGGAGTTCGTCTGCGAGGACAGCAATAACGAGTCGATCGATCCCGTGACGGGCGCGGAAATCACGACGATTCCCGAGCGACGGAGCCTGAACCAAGCAGATAACAATATTCAAGGAGACACGAAGTGAATCTCAAATTCATGCTGTTCGGTTTGGCGTTCCTGGGCTTGCCGGCACCTGTGGTTTTTGCCCATCACTCCTACTCAGCCTTCGACATGTCGAAGCTCGTCGCGATTACCGGCACAGTGAGTGAGGTGCAGTTTAAAAACCCTCACGTTTGGTTGTTCGTCGATGTGCCGACCGGGGACAAGAGCGAGACCTGGGCCATCGAGGCCGGTGGCCCGAATATCCTGATTCGTCAGGGCTGGATGGCCAATACGCTCAAGCCGGGCGACAAGGTCGACCTGCAGCTCGCGCCGATGAAGGACGAGACCAAGACGGGGGGAGCCCTTCAGGCGCTGCGAATGCCCAATGGGAAAACCATCGGAGCCTGGAAATGAAGCCTATGGGCGAGGTTTGGTTGCCCAGGCTTTCCATCGCGGCTTTGCTGGTACTGACGACGGGCGAGGCCGTCGTCGCGCAAACCCCATCCATGCCGCAAATCTCCCCGGTGCCTCCCAGCGGCCGGTTGCCTCTCGCGTCTGCGTCAAGGCACGGCACCGAGTATGTCGACTTGGAGAGGTTCGGGTATGTAGAGGAGGAGTATTACCTGCTGGGGCTCGCGCCAGCGATCACCGCTTCAGGCGAGCACTTGTTCGACGCGCCCTACGTGACGCGTTTTCTTATCCGCAAACCCAAGGATCCTGGACGCTTCAACGGCACAGTCGTGCTGGAGCCGTTCAGTTGGATGGGGGAACGTGGCGCGGGCTGGATCCTCACCCGCAACTACCTGATGCGCGAGGGTTACGCATTCGCCGGCTATACACTCAGCATCAATCGGCCGGCGAACGACCCCAAGACATTGGATTGGGATCCCGAGCCCCGTAACTTGAACCTGGACTTCATGCGGCGCTACGACTACAAGCGCTACGCACCGCTCGGCAGCTACTATGACAGCGACCGGTTTCGACGCGGCAGCGGTCCCGATCAGTATCCGCCCCAGGCACAGGGCATTGCTGCGCAGCTGGCTTTGCTGCTCAAGTCAAACCTTGAGAGTGGTCCCACACAAGGGCTCGACGTCAAGCGCATCTATGTCAATACTTGGGCAATCAATGGGCAGCTCTGGCTCGATTATCTCGATCAGGGCCGTCACCAGCAGTGGCGCATGCCGGACGGCGGACCGCTGATCGACGCCTATATGACGGGGCACGTTGTATATGGCGACCTGGGGGGCGAGGTGCTCAGGGTTCCGCGCAAACTCCCCATGGATGCTCCGTTCGTGACGGTCTACAGTCAGACCGAGGTGGTGCACGATGCCAGTCAGGAGATCGTGCTACCGCAAGATACGGACCAACCGAAGCTGCGTTACTACGAGGTCGCGGGCATGCCGCACCTGCGGCTTGTCGATCAGGGCACCGACGGAACCGAGCCGCACCCGGCTGACGGTGACAAGCGCAACGATCCGCAATGCCAGTCCCTCTATGACGAGCCGGTGGAGACGGTCGTATCCGCGATCCTCGATGCGATGGATCGCTGGGTGCGTGAAGGTATACCGATGCCCAAGGCTGAACGGGTCGGTCGCGAGGGGAAAAGCGTTGCCCGCGACGCGCGGACCGGGAACCTGCTGGGAGGTTTACGTCCGCCGTGGATCAAGGTACCGAGCGCCACTTACCTGACCGATCAGGAAACTGGCTGCGGCTCAGCCTACGACACGAAAGTGCCATATTCCGCGCAGCGGCTGAAGGCGTTGTACGGCAGCTATGCAAATTATGCGAGTCGTTTTGAGGCCGCCAAACAACAGGCGATCAAGGAAGGCTATTTGCTGACGGAGGATGCGGTATTCGTCAAGCCAGTCGCTTTGCCGGCGGACTTTACCGGGCCGCTGCGGTCCGAGCCGTGAGTGAAGGCGTTGGCATGTCTTGCCAACGCCTCATCAAGTCACAGCATGCGGCGCAGGACGTCGCTGCGAGGGTCCCGGTCGAAGAACCGGTGCTTGAGGGCGCCGGCAATATGCACCAGGATCAGAGCGAGCAGGGTATAGGCGAGCACCTTATGCAGCCATTGGAAGACAACGAACCAGTCGTCATTTTTTCCAAGGAGCTCCGGAAGGTTTATCCCGAAAAAGAACACCCCGTCGCTCATCGTGTAGGTGCTCGACATCGAATAGCCCATCAACGGCACGATCACCAGCAGTGCATACAAGGTGCGGTGCGCAAGCCTTGAGGAAACTCGCTCATACCGTGCCAGTGTTTCCGGCGGTTGCGGCAGCCTGGGGGTGCGCACACGCAGGGTGATCTGAATCAAGGCCAGCAGAAACGCCAGCACCCCAAAGGACTTGTGCCACGGGTAATAGAGCTCATATTTGCTCGCCACTTCGTCATCCAGCCCCGTCATGTGCCAGCCTGCCCAGAGGAGGCCGGCGATGAGCACGGCGCGCACCCAGTGCAAAATCCGCAGGGACGTCGGATACCGATCAATTATTGTTTGATTTGCCGGATTCATCGCGGTCTCTCCATCCATCATCAAGGCATCGCAAATGCACGTTTGAACGGCCACCCTCCACGACACGGCGCTTGGAGGGTGGTCCGGTCAGTGCGGTTTTTTGGTTCTCAGCTGGGTAGCAGTACGGTGATGACTTTCTCCTCGGTATAGGCCAATGCGCCGCTAAATCCGCCTTCACGGCCAACGCCACTGGACTTGACGCCGCCCCAGGGCAGGTTGGCGTCCAGCGGGCTCCAGCAGTTGATGCCCACGGCACCCGCCTTGACCGCCGCCGCCACGCGGTGCGCCCGCGCCAGGTCGCTGGTCCAGACTGTGGCCGCCAGGCCGTAGGTGGAATCGTTGGCCAGCGCGACCGCCTCATCTTCGCTGTCGAACGTGATCACCGTGCCGACCGGGCCGAAGATCTCGTCTTGGGCGATCGCCATGTCGTTGCGGGCATTGGCGAAGATGGTCGGCCGGACAAACCACCCCTGCTCAGGGTTCGATACCCCGCCTGCCAGCAGGGTGGCCCCTTGGTCGATGCCCAGTTGAATGTAACGGTTGACGCGATCCAATTGCGCCTTCTTGGCCACCGGCCCCATCTGCACGCCGGGTTGGCGAGGGTCGCCGACCTTGACGGCTCGCGCGGCATCGGCAAGCGCCGCGGCGAAGCGATCAGCGATGTTGCGTTGGACCAGGATGCGCGAGCCCGCCGCGCAGACCTGTCCCTGGTTGGCGAACAGGCCCAGCGAGCAGCCGAACAGCGCGTCCTCGAACGAAGCATCGTCGAAGACAATCTGCGGGCTCTTGCCGCCCAGCTCCAGTGCCACGCGCTTGAACAGCACGCCAGCGGTGCGCTGGATTTCGCGGCCGGCCTCGGGGCTGCCGGTGAAGCTGATCTTGGCGACGTGCGGGTGCTCGCACAGGGCGCGTCCCACCTCGTTGCCGTAGCCGGTGACCACGTTGATCACGCCGGCAGGGAAGCCCGCTTCCTGAGCCAGCGCCGCCAGGTGCAGGGCCGACTGCGGCGTTTCTTCCGAAGGCTTGATGACCACGGTGCAGCCGGCTGCCAGCAAAGCGGCGAGCTTCCAGACGGTGATCATCAGCGGCGAGTTCCAGGGAACGATGGCACCGACCACGCCCACCGGCTCCCGGACCGTGTACGAGAGGGCCTTGGTGCCGAAGTAACCGCCGGTGGGAATGGTGCGGCCCTCCAGCTGGTTGGCCCAGCCGGCGGCGGCGCGCAGGTTGGCGATGGCGTTGGGCACGTCCAGCCGACGCGGTTCGATCGGTGAGCGCCCGATGGCATTGGCGTCCAGGTCCGCCAGCAGGTCGGTGTCGCGCTCCACCAGGTCCGCCAGCTTCGACAACAACCGGCCACGCTGGGCGCCGTCGAGCTGGCTCCAGGCGCCACGCTCAAGTTGGGTGAGTGCCGCCGCTACGGCTCGGTCCACGTCCTCGGCCGTGCCGCGCGCGCAGCTGCCGTAGATCTGTTCGGTCACGGGGTCGACGAGTGTGATGCGACGGCCGTCGGAAGCCTCGAAGGACGCGCCTTCGATAAAATGGTTCAGGTGTTGAGTCATTTTGCAGTCCCTAAAGTGATGTGGCGTAGTCGGGGTGTACACACCTCATCCCTTGAGGGAGGCCAGGGCGTCGCCAAAGATGTCCAGGGCCTTGAAGAACAACGCGCGTGAGATCGTCAGCGAAGGCATGACGCGCATCACGTTGCTGTAGCGACCGCAGGGAATCATCAGCACCCCGTGGTTCAACAGGTAGCCCATGAGTTGGCCGATCTTGTCCGGTGCCAGCGGCGCCTTGGTGACCGGGTCTTCGACCAGCTCGATGCCGATCATCAGGCCGCGACCGCGGACTTCACCGATCAACGGGCTGTCGAAACCACGGATACGTTCCTGCGCTTCCAGCCCCAGCGTGTGGGCACGGTTGAGCAAATCGAGCTCTGGGTCCTGGAGGATGCTGATGTTGGTCAGCGCCACGGCTGCGGACAACGAGTTGGCGGCGAAGGTGTTGGGCATCGATCCATCAGGAATCGCGGCTGCCAGGTCCGAGCGCATGATCAGGCCCGCCATCGGCAGGTCGCTGCCGATGCCTTTGCCGAAGGTGAGCATGTCGGGCTTCACGCCCGAGTGCTCGACCGCCCACATCTTGCCGGTACGCCCGGCGCCGGACTGCACTTCATCGACGATCAGCAGCGCGCCGCTGCGGTCGCAGGCCTTGCGCAACAGTTGCAGGAACTCGGGTGACGGAGGCACGTAGCCGCCTTCGCCCTGCACCGGTTCGACGATCACGGCGGCTACGTCATCGGCGGCGGTGTAGGGGGTGTTCAGCAGGTAATCCACGTAGTCGCCGGCAATTTGCTCGGCGCTTTTGTGGGTGGTGTCGAAGGGGAAACGGTAGGCATACGGGTAGGGCGCATGAATGACCCCGCCCATCTGGGCGCCGTAGCCCTTGCGGTAGGCCGTGCCTGTGGTCAGCGCACCGGAGGCGTTCCATACGCCGTGATAGCCGCCGTGGAAGGCGATGATCTGGTGCCGCCCGGTGACGCGTTTGGCGAACTTGATCGCCGCCTCCAGCGCATCGCTGCCGCTTTGCGTGAAGAACGTGATGCAGTCGCCGCGCAAGCCGTCGGGCGCGATTTCGGAGAGCTTGGCGGCCAGTTCGGTGCGCCGGGTGCTGTTGACTTCCAAGGCATGCATCAGCACTTCGGATTGCTCGCGAATGGCCTGCACCACCTTCGGATGGCAGCGGCCTACGCTGCTGACGCCCACGCCAGCGGACAGGTCGATGTAGGTGTTGCCATCGGCGTCCTTGAAAGTCGCGCCGAAGGCCCGGTCCATGGCCACGGGCATGCGTCCGCCGCCGCGAGCCATCGACTCGGTACGCGCCGACAATGCCAGGGCCTCGGTGGTCCTTGGGCCGGGAATGCTGGAGGAGATCCGCGGGGCATCCGCGAAATGGAGGGATTCTAGCTTGGCTTCACTCATGACGGTCTCTCAGGATGTCGGTTACAGTGCCCCGATCATCCTCGTGGCCCGTTCCTGGCCGGTAGCCCGAATCGGCACATTGGACGGGCCGGATCGGGCGCTCGCACCTAGGCGCTGACATGACCCAAAGAAAAGTTGCAGAATTCTCTTAATGTGAGAATATCGCGCAATAAGGCATTCTAAAAACAAGAATATTGGCCGAGGCTTTCGTCATCATGAAAAATCAGAACATCAGCCATTTTCGTGACATCCATGTCCACGCCGCCACCGTCCAGGAGTGGAGCCAGGATTACAATCAGTTAACCGCTGGTTCGGCCGAGAGTTCGCTCATCCAGTTGACGACGGGGCGTTGCCACGTATTCCGCGAGCAGATCAACCAGCGCGTGGTGCAGCATGGCGTCGCCCCCCGAGGCAAAATGTGCTTTGCCGTGCCCATCACCGTCCCGGGTTCGATTCGGATGCAGGGGCGGGAGGTGGACGAGAGCAGCCTGTTCTTTCTTCATGGCGGCGAGGAGTTCATGTTCCACATGCCGATGGGCATGGAATTGCTGGCCATTACCTTCGAACGCGAATTGTTCGAACAGGCGTTGGCGCAAACCGCGTCGGCCAAGGAAATCAGCCAGTTACTCCGCCAGCCGGTGATCAGGCTCCCCACGCGACGCTACGCTGACGCTCGGCGTCGGATGCTGGCTGC
Organism: Pseudomonas brassicacearum; assembly: GCF_918698105.1. Classification (GTDB taxonomy): domain Bacteria; phylum Pseudomonadota; class Gammaproteobacteria; order Pseudomonadales; family Pseudomonadaceae; genus Aquipseudomonas; species Aquipseudomonas brassicacearum_F. The sequence continues at coordinate 133,008 of NZ_CAKKMI010000002.1, forward strand.
ATTCTCCCAGGCGCTCTCGAGCGAAGAGCTCGACCCTGCGCAAGATCGGGAGCTGGCATTGGAACAGGCCATGCTCGACGAGTTGCTGCAACTCATGACCGACCCGGCCTGTGACAAGCAGCAGCGTTCGCCAAGCTCCACGCGCAGCTTCATTGTCGAAAAATGCCATCGCCTGGCGACCGCGGACCTGAACAACGTGCCCAGCGTGGATGAGTTGTGCCAGCGCCTCCAGGTGAGTCGACGTACCGTGCAGAACAGTTTCCGCTCGGTTGCCGAGACGACCCCGATCAATTACCTGCGCTCCGTGCGGCTCAACGGTGTGCGCCGGACCTTGATGACCACCCGCGCGTCGCATCTCTCGATCGGCGATGCCGCCGCCCAATGGGGCTTCTATCACCTCAGCCATTTTGCCGCGCAATATCAGGAGCTGTTCGCCGAATTGCCGTCCCAAACCGCGCGCGCGGCCATCGGTGGTTGCGCGCTTGCTTGAATATTGCCGCTGTTTTTTGAGGAGAGGTTTCTGGTTACCGATTTGGGATAGTGGGACGTTCATGGAGAGGCATAGGATCGAATCCAGCGTGCGACAAGAACAATAACGCTATTCGGTGACGGTGAGCGGTTGACTGCATCGATCCTACAACGCCTGCCTCATACAATAAGGTCAAGAAAACATGAGTGTACCTCTCCCGGTCAACAGCTCCACGGAGCTCAAGCGTGGGGCCCTGGGTGTCGGCTTCATCATCTTCTTCGTGGTGTCGGCCGCCAGCCCCTTGAGTGTCATCGCCGGCGGCTTTCCCATTGGCATCATGCTGGGCAACGGCGCCGGCACACCGGCGTTGCTGGTCCTGGCCTTGCTGGTGTTACTGGCGTTTTCGGTGGGCTACACGACCATGTCCCGGCACGTCACCAATGCCGGCGGTTTCTATGCGTTCACCTCGCGCGGCCTGGGGGGCCTGGCCGGCGGTGCGGCGGGGGTGCTGGCGATGTTTGCCTACAACATCCTCCAGGTCGGCCTGTACGGCATGTTCGGCGGCGTGGTCAGCGGCACGATGGACAGCGTGTTCGGCCTGGTGTTGCCCTGGTGGTCCTACTCGCTGATGGCGATGGCCAGCGTTGCGATTCTCGGTTATCGCAAGATCGATCTGTCGGCGCGGGTGTTGTCGGTCATTGTGATCGCCGAATATCTGGCCATCCTGCTCCTGGACTTTGCCATCCTCAGGACCGGCGGTGACAGTGGCATCAATCTCGACGCGTTTGCGGGCCGTCACGTGTTCAGCGGCACGCCGTCAATCGGCCTGCTGTTCTGTTTCGCCGCGTTCATCGGTTTCGAGGCCACCACTATCTACGGCGAAGAGGCCAAGAACCCGCAACGTACGATCCCGATTGCCACCTACTGTTCGGTCTTGCTGATCGGTGGGTTCTACGCGCTGTCGATCTGGTCGATGGTCATCGGCGTAGGGGCGGACAAAATCGTCTCCACGCTTCAGGCCTTGCAGGACCCCACGACCTTTATCTATGGCATGTCCGATCACTTTGTCGGCCCGCGCCTGACCCAGGTCATCCGCGTGCTGTTCATGGTCAGCATCTACGCCGGGCTGCTGGCGTTCCATAATGCCGCGGCCCGTTACTTCTACGCGATCGGACGTGACGGTTTGCTTCACAGCCGCCTGGGCACCACTCATCGCGTCCATCAGAGCCCGCACATGGGCTCGGCGTTGCAGAGCTTGATTTCTGCCGTGGTCGTGCTGATCTTTGCCGCGATGGATGCCGACCCGATCCTGCAACTGTTCGCCTGGCTGTCCAACCTGGCGACGCTTTGCGTGATTTTGCTGATGGCGCTCACGTCCGCGGCGGTGTGGGCCTTTGCCCGCCGCCACCCCGAGCTCAACCTGGGGATCTGGCGTGGGCGGATTTTCCCGGGCTTCTCCTGCCTGGCGCTATTGGCGGTGCTGTTTATCGCGGTGGTGCATTTCGATGTGCTGACGGGCGCGAGCAAGGCCTTGTCATACGGCCTCTGCGCCATCATTCCCGCTGCGCTGCTGACGGGCGTGTTCCTCGCGGCGCGACTGCGCAAGGCCGCGCCGCAACGGTATCAGGTGTTGGGCAGCCACAAGCTATAGGGGGCTGCGCAGTATCGATGGCGCTTGAAAAGGATAAGGCTAAGCTCATTGGGTTCCCGCGTTCCAGCGCCTCAGCGGCCAGTGTGCCAGGCTGGACCTTAGATAGCAGAGGAGTCTTGCGATGACGCTTCCACGCGCGTTGGCATTCGATGTGTTCGGTACCGTGGTTGACTGGCATTCAGGCATCGCACGTGAGGCGAGTCCCTTCGTGTCGACCTACCTGCCCGCGGTCAGCCCCGCGGAATTTGCCATGCAATGGCGCCGGTTGTATGCGCCAGCGCTGCGCGAGTGCATCAAGGGGCATGGAGGCTTCGTCGTGCTGGACACATTGCACTACGAGACGCTGGTCCAGTTGTTGACGACTTACGGCCTGGAAGTCGACCAGATTGCCCCCGAGGTGTTGCACACGCTTGCCCATGCCTGGCGCCGCCTGGACCCTTGGCCTGACGTGGCCGAGGGCCTGGCCCTGCTGCGTCGGCGCTTTGCAGTGGTGACCTTGTCCAATGCCAATGTGGCCTTGATGATCGCCATGAACCGCTACAACGGTTTGCAGTGGGACGCGCTACTGGGGGCGGAGTTCGCGCAAACCTACAAACCGGATCCTGCGGCGTACCTGTCCACGGCCAGGGCACTGGACATCAAACCCACTGAACTCTGCCTGGTGGCCTGCCACCACAGCGATCTTTCGGCGGCCAGGGCGTGCGGCCTGATGACGGCCTATATCGACCGGCCCATGGAATACGGTGGAGCGCCTGCACCCGATGCCGCCCAAGCCCAGGATTGGGATTGGCAGGCCGATAGCTTCATCGATCTTGAACATAAGCTCTAGCGGCTTGAGGGACTGTTCAAGCGGAATCGGGAGCAGCACGCGCTTGAGCCCGGATGCGGACGGCATGCCCCTAAAGGTGGTAGCGCGATTGCACCCATTGTTGGATTTGTTCCAATGCCACCCTGGGGGCCAGGGTGCTGTCCGTTTCAATGAGGCGTGTCTTGTTGGCAAGCACATCGTCGCGGATTATATGGCGGAACCAGTTGGAAAAATCGCCGGCCTTCATATGTTCGCCAAGAGCGACATCGGACAGTTGCATCGAGAGGGACAAAAACTCCGTCAGGTTTGTGGCACTTTTGCCTAGGGCCGGAAAGTGAAACGCATGCCATGCGCCGACGTTTCCCGAGACGTACTTGCCGCTGTGACGATGGTGCTTCTGGTCTGGCTGGACCTGCTCGAGTAGCACCACATGTTCGCCTTCTCGCAGGTTCCACAGACAGGCATGTTCCAAGCCTGGAGGGCGCTCTGGAAAGGCGGGCCAGCTGCGTTGTATGCGCTTGGCGAACTGTTCGACCAGTTCCCGGGCCGTGCTGCCGAACGTGACCAGCACGTTTACCTCATCAAGGAGCGCCGGGCATATCTGATCGAAGTTCAGGGCAACGATGATGGCTCCCATGTTGCCGAGAAAGCCGGGGGGCCAATTGGCACAGTGGGGAAGCATGTAATGCGCTTCGTCCACGATTAGCCAATAGGGTCGGCCCGAAACGTTGCGAAGATGATGGATGGCGGGCAATAGCTCGCCAAACAGTTGCACACGCGCAGCCGGATCCAGGGCCAAGGCGCTGACCACAACGTTAAGCCGCGCCTGTAGAAGCAGTTGCACCGACTCCTCGGTCGTCGGGGGCACGGTCAGGCCACCCACCGTTACCGCGTCGTCAAGGGTCAGATAGTCGCCTTCCGGATCAATGATGCAGAAATCCTGGTGAGCCTGGACCATTCGTTCTGTCAGCCAGGTAATGAAACTGGATTTGCCGGAGCCAGAATTGCCAACCACCAGCAGCACCGACTCTGCAGGCAACCAGGCCTTGTTCGCATCAACGGTCTGGCCCAACGGGACTCCGGTGCGCTCGATGGGCACCAACGCGACGTCTTTTTCCAGCAGCATCTCCACCAGCTCGCAGACCCCGTCGCCATGGTCCTGGCTGAGGCACACGTCTGCGCTGGACTTTATCGAGGCAATGGCATTGTTCACGGCCGCGGCACAGCCACAGATCGATAAAAAGGCGTGGTCGTTTTCCGCATCACCCACACCCACCACATTCAGCTCACAGATCCCCAGTCTTCGCAGCGCCGCACTCAGGCCTGACGCTTTGTTCACACAAGGCGGCAAGATCATGATCGCGTCCTTGTTGAACGTCATCTGCCACTCCAGGCCGAGTTCGCGGATGCTGCTGAGCACCGTGTTTTCAAACGGACGCCACGTGGCGATGACCGATCGGCCGATCGACAACGGCCAGACCCCTTTGTCACGCAGGCTGGCCACCAGTTCGGTGGAAGCTGGATCCGCGATGAGTTCTTCGGTGTCCGTGGCGGGGTCGTACAAGAGCGCGCCGTTTTCGACGATCACCAGGTCAAACAGGTCAAGCTGTGGAAACTGGTGCTTGAGCGCTTGCAGTTCCCGACCGGTCACCAGCAGCAACTTGCGGCCGCTCTCTTTGAGGCGCGTGAGCGCTGCACAGACCTGCGGCGGGACGTTGCCGTTTTCGGCAATGGTCCCGTCAAAATCCATTGCCAAGGCTAAGAAGTGCATGCTGTTTACCGGCTTGGTTTAATCGGCTTTCGTCTATTCGTCGCGTGTCCAGCGGATGCTCACCCCATATTTATCCCCGCTGTATCGATAATCGGCCTTACCTTTGAAAGAACCCTCCAATGCATGGCCCAGGCAGTTGGCCAAGTGGATACCGGTCGTGGTCACGACCAGGTTCTGCCCTGACTCGGTCAGCTTCATGAGGCGCTCCAGGGCGTGCTCGGCTTTTTCCTTTTTTTCAGTGTTTTGAATCAGGTTGATGATTTCACTTCGGTGTTTTTGCAAGAAACCACCCGACAACGTGAGTGTTCCTGCCGGTGCGTCGTCATCGATGCGTCTACACGCGGGGCATGCCGTTTCTTGTGCTTCATGAACCACGGTGTTCTCAGGACGATTCCAGGTCCAACTTCCGGCCTGGTACACAGCACCACAGTGCGGACACAGCGCTGAACCCTCGACGCGCTGCAAGCGATAGGGGTCATGGGCGGCGCTTTTGAACAACTTGTCTTTCTGGCTTTTCTGATACTTGTCCATGGCGTTTCCCTCGGGCATTGAGATGAAAAAATCCACAGTTGATTGAAAATCGAATACCCATCCCTGGACTTCATGACTTCATTTGGGACTCTGTTTCGGCCTCCAACGTTGATTTGTATCAACCTATAGGCAGGTGCCGGCAGGCGGTCATCCCACCCTGGACAAGTGATCCACTTGTTCACGCGCGATCAAATGCACCATTCTCCGCCAGGAACGTCGCGATCAGGCCGGTGCTGTCGAGCACCTGCAAGTGTTGTGTGACGCACTCGGGCGGCAGGCGAAACGGCGTGACGGTGTCGGTGATCGCGATGTGTTCGAAGATCGGCGGGTCGAACAGGCGAGGGCCAGCGGTAAACAAACCATGGGTGGCAGCGGCGAGCAAACGTGCGGCACCGGCCTTCTGGCAAGCCAAACCGGCATGTTTGAGCGTGTCGCCGGTGCTGATCAGGTCATCGAAAACAATGGCGGTCTTGCCGGCAACATCGCCGATCAGCAGTGTGCCCGTGAGCGTGGTATGGGCACGGTGCTTTTCCATCAAGGCGCTGCCGACCGGACGCCCCAGTTGCCACTCCAGGGCCTGGCGAAAGTGTTCGGCGCGCTTGGTCCCCCCTGAGTCCGGCGACACTACCACCACGGCGGCGTCGCCGACTTGTGTGGCGAAATGCTCGGCGAACAATTGCGCGCACTGAAGATTCCATGCCGGCAGGCGAAAGGCGTTATCGAACGCGGCGGGATTGTGCACGTCCAGGGTCAGCAGGCGATCGACGCCACTGGCTTCGAAAAACGACGCCACGTAGCGGGTGATGGTCGGGTCTTGGGGCTGGCTGCGGCGGTCCTTGCGCCCGTAGCAGAGGTAAGGGCAAACCACCTGCACCTGGCGCGCGCCGGCATCCCTGAGGGCGCCGCAAAAAAACAGCAGGCGACACAGCTTATCGTTGGCGCTCTGCCGATCATCGCCATACAAGGAATGGAAGACTATGACCTCGCGCCCGTTTACCGGATCCAACGGACGACACTTGTGCTCGCCGTCTTCATAGTCACGTTCCTCATGGCGTGCCAACGGGCAGCCAAGCCGTTGAGCCACGCGAGCGGCGTAGTGCTCGCTGCCTTGCAGGGCAAAAAGAAGCGGGGGCAGGGTGAGCATGCAGGACTCCTATGGGGCTGCCGGCAATGGCGCCTGATTTCAGTGGCACGTATCCCTATGCATTTTTGTCATTGCGAGCCTGCGTGGCCCGCAAGCCCTGATCAAGCGCATCCTCAACGGGCGGCGCCATGGCGCACCACCTCAATGCAATACTCCTCTTCGAAGGGCGGCACGTGGCATTCGACGATGTCATCGGTGGCGACCTGCAAATGTATGCCAACAATGTCGGCCCGAATCGGTTGCTGGCAGATATGCCGGTCCACCAGTACGGCGGTATGGACGCGACGAGCCCCCAGTTGCGCCAGGTACGCGCAAGTGCGCAAGAGCGAATGGCCTTCGAAGAGCACATCGTCGACCACCAGCAAGGTGGTATTGGCCAGGTCGAGACCGCCCAGGGCTGGGTTTTCGGTCAGTTGGGTGTAGGTATGCAGCACTTGCAGGTCGTCGGCATAGCGCTTGACCCGGAGAGGGTAAAGGGGCAATTGCGGCTGGCCGGTCAGATGCGCAATGGACTCGCGCAACCGTTGCGCCAGCGGTTCGCCCCGGCGCTGGATACCAATCAGTGCCGCGTGGGTCGGAGGCAGGAGAGTCGCGGCCTTGCGCGCCATTGCCTGCAGCACGTCATCCAGCTCGTTGCTGTCGTACAGGCGCACCCGCTGACTGGCCAATAGGATCGTCATCGCCTTTCTCCTGTCCGTAAACCATGGGTTATGGACCCAAGGTAATCCGGTTGCCACTGACGAGATTGACATTGATCAATCGCGGTCCAAACAAAGGCCGGTGATTGACGAGGGCGAAACGCCAGCTCGTCCGACGCGCATGCGTCGTTGAATGCGCGGTCGACGAAAGTAATTGATATATATCAACGCCACGGGTGCCCTGACAGAGGATGGTGGATCTACAACGAAGGTGCCCGTTGCAGCGGCAGATACGACAGTGGCCCGCGGTGGCAGGCAGTGACAAACGTGCAAGTTCCTATTGCCTGTTCCTATGCCAGTTCCTAGGAGTCCGATCATGAGCCAGTATCAACGGTTATTGCTGATCATCAACCCGGCCCTGCGCCACTCCCATGCCCTGGGACGCGCTGCGGCCCTGGCCAAGGCCAGCGGTGCGAGCCTGCACGTTGCCGCCTTGATCCCTTCCTGGAAAATGTTGTCACTGCTCGAAGAAGGTGACCGGGAACAGGCGCGCGAAGGCTACCTGCAAGATCATCGCGATTGGCTCAAGAACCAGGCGAATCACCTGCACGACAGAGGCATCGAGGTGACGACGGAGGTAACCTGGGCCGATGACATGCAGCAAGACATTCTCGATCACGTCGCCGAGATGCAGCCCGACCTGCTGATCAAGCAGGTGCAGCACGAGTCAGCGTTCAAGCGAGCCTTTTTCACCCCCCTGGACTGGCGCTTGCTGCGCCATTGCCCGGTACCGGTGTACCTGCTGGGTGAAAGTGACCGCCCTTTGCCGCGCAAGGTCGTGGCGGCGGTCGACGCGTCCAGTACCCTGGCGCAAGACGACGAGCTCAATGAGCGGATCATCCAGCAGGCATGCGGACTCGCCATCCAATGCGATGCCGAGCTGCACTTGCTGTATGCCTGCGACATCTCGATGGCGTACATGGGCGATATGGGCGGCGGCGGCCTAGCGATCTCGGATCTCGGTGCGCAGTTGCGCAAAGAGCATGAAAAGTCCTTTTTCGACCTGGCTGACCGATATGGCGTAGCCGCTGACCGACGTCACTTCATTGAAGGGCACCCTGTCGCGGTGCTGAGCGCGTTCGCCGATGAGCAGCATATGGATGTGATTGTGATGGGCAGGGTCCAGTCCCACGGCTTGGAAAAGCTTTTGGGTAGCACGACCGAACACACCCTGTACCAGGTAACTTGCAGCGTCCTGGCCATCTAGGGCGACCGGGGTCGTCCATAACGAAGCGACAGGCACCATTGCCTCAGGAGGTTCCCATGATTCAGAGCCCCTCATTGCAAACCACTTTGCCGAACCGCACCGAGGCCGGGCGGCGGTTGGTCGAGCCCTTGCTCAAATACGCCAACAGAGCTGATGTCATCATCCTGGCCTTGCCCCGTGGTGGCGTCCCGGTGGCTTATGAAGTCGCGACGGCCTTGAAGGTTCGCCTGGACCTGATGCTGGTGCGCAAGCTCGGCATCCCGACGCACCCGGAGTTCGCCATGGGCGCCATTGCCAGCGGTGGCATACAAATCCTCAACGACGACGCGCTGCGGGTGCACCCGATCGACCGCGCCAGCTTCGAGGCGGTGGTCGCCCGGGAAACGCAGGAATTGTCGCGGCGTGAACAGTTGTATCGGGGAAATCGCCCGCCGTTGCAGCTCAAGGACCAGGTCGTGATCCTGGTCGACGACGGCCTGGCAACCGGCTCCTCCATGATGGCCGCGGTCCATGCGGTACGCGTGCAGTCCCCGGCGCGCATCGTTGTCGCGGTGCCGGTTGCACCGCTGGAAACGGTCGAGGCGTTGCGCAGCGAAGTGAATGAAGTGATTTGCCCACTCATTCCCGAGTGGATGATGTCGATCGGTTATTGGTATTTGGATTTCGCCCAGACGTCGGACGAAGAAGTCATCGATCTCATGCACCAGGCCTGGCAGCGGGAAGCGTCTAGCGGTTGCACGACGGAGCATCCAGATGCTTGAACCTCAATCTCGATCCATCGACCTGCCAGGCGTCGAGTTATCGGCTGACCTGCGTTTGCCGGCGAACACCCGCGCCCTGGTGATCTTCGCCCATGGCAGCGGCAGTGGTCGTACCAGCCCACGCAATCAATACATAGCCGATGTCCTGGCCCGTCGTGGCCTGGGTTCGCTGTTGTTCGACCTGCTTTCGGAGTCGGAGCAGCGCATGGACAATCTGACCGGGGAGTTGCGTTTCGATATTTCCTTCTTGGCCAGGCGGCTGATCCAGGTGATCGACCGGGCTGGCCGCGACCCTGAACTGCGCGCGCTGCGGATCGGTCTGTTTGGCGCCAGCACCGGTGCAGCGGCGGCGCTGGTGGCGGCTGCCGATCGCGCGGATGCGGTCGCGGCAGTGGTCAGCCGGGGAGGGCGAACCGACCTGGCGGGGGCGGCGCTGGTCAGGGTGAAGGCGCCGACCTTGCAGATTGTCGGTGCCCAGGACCCACTGGTGTTGGGCTTGAATGAGCAAATTCACCGGGTCCTTCGGTGCGAGCAGGCATTGGAAGTCGTGGCGGGGGCCACGCATCTTTTCGAAGAGCCGGGCACCCTGGAGGAAGTCGCCAGGCTTACCGGCGACTGGTTTGAAAAATACCTGTTGGCTTCCAGCCCCTCTGCGGGCTAACTATCTCCTCATACGCCAAACGGATAGGTTTCGTCCTCTGGTTCCAGTGGCTGGTTTTGCGGCAGGGGCAGCGCCGTGACCGGCGTGGTTTGCTCGAACCAGATCATGGCGTCGAATTGTTCGGCCAGTACCGACTCGAAGTAATGGCTGGAACGCTCGCTATCGGGGCGGTAAATCACCCCGATGGCCCGTTCCAGCATAGGGGTGGACAAAACTCGTCGCAGTTCTGTTCGCCGCGGCTCCCGCCAGTCGGTCAGGGACGCCGCAACCCCAGCCTTGAGGAACTGATGCTCCCAACTGTCCGGCCGGGAAGGGCGAATGTCCTTGATCCGCATCTCACCGTCCCAGTCATCGGCGGCAGCCACCTGGCCCCTGTCGGTGGCCATGCCGATCAGCACCGCGTCGCGGCCATAGGTGCTACGACACAGTTGGCCGATGTTGAACTGCCCCTTCCAACCCATTTCCGTGGCGCCTGCATGGCCGATATGGGAGTTGTGTGCCCAAACCACCGCCTTGGCGTGTGGCCCCCGATGTTCGAGTAAGGCACGCAAGGTCTCGAACATGTGTCGGTCCCGCAGGTTCCAGGACAGCGTCGATCCTCGATAAACCGCGCGGTAATACTGTTCCGCCGCCACCACCACCCTGGCATTCTGCGTCGCGTTGAAGAACGCTTCGTCGTCGCGGATGAGCCCGGCCAATTGCTCGGCCAGCATGACGTTGAGCTGCTCGACCACCGCTTGTTCGCAGGGCATGACACCGTCGCGCTCGACAAAATGGCCGTACAGCGCAGGATCATCCTGCCACGGCGTCAAACAACCGTAGCGGCGGCGGGCTTCATGGGCCAGCTGCGGGTCGACCCGCTCCAGATAGCTCAGCACCTCATGAATGGAGTTGCGCAAGCTATAGACGTCCAATCCGCGAAACTCGACGCGCTGCTCGGCAGCCAGTCGGTGATTGTGCTGGTGAAGCCAATGGGTGAAGGTCTTCACTTCGCTGTTACGCCACATCCAGGTGGGGAACCTGCTGAAGATATGGCGTTTCCATGCCGAATGCGTCAGCCCGCGGACGTACTGGTCGACATGGCCGGCGTCCGGCCAATCGGCCTCAACCGCCACGATGTTGAACCCGTGACGCTCGATCAGCCGCTGGGTAATCGCCGCCCTGGCTCGATAAAATTCGCGGGTTCCATGGCTCGCCTCGCCGATCAATACCACGCGTGCGTCGGCGTAGCGATCGAACAGTTCGGCAAAGCCGGGTGAGTCCAGGTCCGGCAGTGGTTCCGCGTATTGACGCAGCAAAGGGGCGATGTGGGCCCTATCGACGTGGTATTGCCGACCGTAGAGCTTTTCCATCAGTTTTTGCGAAGGTGAGTTCATGAACGTCATCCCTCAAAGTTGAGCATGCGGGTGGAATGTCAAAGTCCCTGAGAAAAAGTCATGCTGTTCAGCTCAAGCGTAGATTCATCTACTGGCTTGAGTGAACAGCGTTGCGGCGGGGCTTATGGGATACAGGTTCAGGCGATCAGCAAATGATCCTCCACCTTGTTGACCCCCGGTACAGACCACGCGGCCCGTTCCGCGATCTGACGTTCACGCCACAGATGCACCCTGCCTTCAAGTTTGACCACGCTGCCTTCAACCTTGATTTGAATCGCCTTGGCGTCGATTTCGGCATTGCGCTTAAGCGCTTCTTCAATGCGCCGCTGGATATCGGCCACGGCCACCTGGGGACGAAGCGTGAGCCGGTTGTCCACGCCGACCACGCCCGAAAGTTTGCGCACGGCCCGTTCTGCCGTTTCCTTCTGGTACTGCCAGTCCACCTGGCCTTCCAGGCTGATCCAGCCGTTCTCCACGATCACCTTGACGGCGCCTATTGGAAGATCGGAACTCCAATCAATGATGTGCAGCGCGCGAGTGGCGATGGCGTCATCCGTTGTGCCGGCCTCCTTGTCCAATCTTACCTGGAGTTCTTCGGCCACTGCGCGCACGCCTTTTACTGCCTTGACGGCACGTTCGGCGCTGATTTTCTGGGCGTAGTCGCTGACATGACCCGTCAGGGTGACAACCCCATCGTGTACGGCAACGCCAATGTCGGCGGCATCGATACCGGGCTGGAATTCAAGCTCTTCCAGAATGGTGTTGCGCAGGCTCAGGTCGCTCATGACGATGTCCTCGGTAGAAGGGGCAGGAGTCGCCCGTTGCTCTTTTTTACCCTTGGTCAGCGCCAGGACATTGAGCTAGGTCAAGTGGGCAACAGTGCTCGCTGGCCGTTGATCGCTAGGATCGATAGGGTAAGGGCTATGTCCCGACGGGCAACGACACGCAGGCGGATCGAGCCCTGATCGTGCCGCCAGGATTCGCACAACGAGGCAGGCCAATCGTTTTTGAGGACGTTTTTCTTATGCTCGATAAATGGCTGGACCCCGTTCTCTTGCTGTTCACCGCACTGACGCTGCTGGCTGGGGCCATTGCGCATGTTGCGCAGCAACCCGAATGGGCGACGATAGGCTGGGCGGCAGGCAGCCTGGTCATGTCCGCGGTCCTGCTGGTTGAAATCCTCAAGCGCCTGGCCCGGCGCGAGAGCGGTGTCGACCTGATCGCCCTGCTGTCGATCACCGCGGCTCTGGCCTTTGGGCAGGCCCTGGTAGCCGCGCTGATTGCCTTGATGCTGGCGAGCGGGCGGATCCTGGAGTTCTTCACCCGCCAACGTGCCGAGCGGGAACTTAGTGCGCTCATCGATCGGGCACCACGTTTTGCTTGGGTGCAGGAGGAGGGCGGCCTACGCAAAATCCCCGTTGAGCAGGTCCAGGCCAATCAAACATTACTGGTGCGGCTGGGGGAAGTGATTCCGGTTGATGGTCGCTTGCTGAGCCCTGTGGCGGTTCTCGACGAAGCGGCGCTCAGCGGCGAATCGTTACCCCAGACGCGCCGGGAAGGCGAACAACTGTCCAGCGGAGTTTCCAATGTCGGTGCCTCCATCCTGATCATTGCCACACGCACGGCGGCGCAAAGCACTTATGCCGGGATCGTGCGCCTGGCTGAGGCGGCACGCCGTTCCCGCGCGCCTTTCGTACGCCTGGCTGACCGTTTTGCACTGTTCTTCATCCCCTTGACGTTGCTGATGGCAGCCGTGGCTTGGTACATGAGTGGCGATGCCTTGCGGGCACTGGCGGTCCTGGTGGTGGCCACGCCGTGCCCTTTGATACTGGCAGTGCCGATTGCCATCATGTCCGGTATCTCGCGGGCCGCGCGGCGCGGAATACTGATCAAGGATGGCGTGACCCTGGAAGCGCTGGCCGGCATTAAACAGGTATTCCTCGACAAGACCGGCACCTTGACCAGCGGGCATGCCCGCTTGCAATCGATCGAGACGAATGGCCCCATCGATCCGCAGCGCCTGCTTGGCCTGGCCGCTTCGCTCGCGCAGGCTTCGACACACCCCATCTCCCAGGCCATCGTTGACGCGGCGCATCAGCGCAAACTGCCGCTCTACGTTCCGCAAGCGGTAGAGGAGAGTCCTGGTGCAGGGTTGTCTGGGCAGGTCGACGGCGTCCAGGTGCGTTTTGGCACGTTGGCGTTTGCCAGTCACGATGCGCCCGTGACCGACTGGGCCGCCACCATGCTGCGCCACGTGGATTACCAGGCCTGCAGCGCAAGCTTCATCGCCGTGGATGGTGAGCTCGCGGGCCTGCTGGTCTTTTTGGACACTGTTCGCCGCGAAACCCCGCAAACCCTGCGTCGACTGCGCAATAGAGGGATTGAGCGGATCGTCATGCTCACCGGGGACCGCCTGGAAACGGCCGAAATGATCGCCCTGTCTGCCGGGATAGATGAACTGCGTGCCGGGTTGACCCCCGAGGACAAAGTGCAGGCTGTACAGCAGGGCTGCCAGCGCGCCAGCACATTGATGGTCGGTGATGGCATCAACGACGCCCCCGCGCTGGCGGCGGCCAACGTCGGCGTGGCGATGGGGGCCAGCGGTGCCACCGCTTCTGCACAAGCGGCGGGCGTTGTGTTGCTGGTCGATCGCCTGGATCGCCTGGTCGAGGCATTGGACATCGCCCGGCACACCCGTTTTATCGCTCGTCAAGGCGTGCTGGTGGGGATGGGCATGTCATTGCTGGCCATGACGCTGGCAGCCCTCGGTTATCTACCGCCGCTGATTGGCGCCGTGGTGCAGGAGGGCATCGACGTGGTGATCATTGCCAACGCCTTGCACGCCTTGGGGCCCTTCTGGGCGCTGGGGAAAAGAAAGCTGGCGGCTGAGCATATCGACCACCTGCAAGCTGAACACCAGCAACTCGGTGCGCTACTGAGCGATCTGCACCGAATGGCCAACGACTTTGCCCAGCGACCACCTGAGCAGGCACGGGCTGATCTGGCGGAATTGGTCAGCCTTCTGCAGACATCACTGGCACAGCATGAGCGCGAAGATGAGCACACGCTGTACCCACTGCTGATACGAAACATGCCAGGCGAGGACCCGCTGTCGGCCATGAGCCACGTCCACCGCGAGATTTTTCGCCTGATCCATTTGCTTGCGCGCATGAGCGACGACTTCAGTTGCGCCCCCGCCACGGCAACTGCCGATGAGGTCCAGCATCAACTGATCCGCCTGGACACCTTGGTGCAACTGCACTTTGAACAAGAGGAAGAGCTGTTTCGTTATTTGGATTGGCGCTAGCGATTGAAGCCAGGGAAAAAAGACCGTGCTGCCAGTCCTTCAAAGGCTGTCCGGGTCGCCGAAAAACATTTTGACTGGGCTCTAGGGCGGTAGTTACAGCCTGAGAAAATCGAATTATGCCCCCAGTTATGCCCCCATTCACGCCGGGTTTACAAGCGATCGCGAACGGCGATTTCCGACACGGACCTGGGTGTCCGTGGCTGGTATTCAGTGCGCCTCCGTATACTGGATGAGCAGCCCGAATGTGGCAAATCCGTGGTCGCTCGGAAGAGGGATATGGGTTATGAGTTGATATCCCTGAGCGGACTTTTCGGGTCTGTCTCTCTGCATCTATCCAGAAATTGGCTCGCGAGATGCTCATGCTCTGCGCGATGTTGCAATGGCGCGGTTGCCAGGGGGATCGATCCGCGTGTCCATCGCCAGTTGGGGCGTAATGCCAGGCGCCTAGACACGGAATCAGCATTGAGACGGGGCCGCTGATCTCCGATAGTTCGGTGTCGCTTTTACAGGCTGCTGTGGAGGGCGCAGGGATCATTCTGACGCCTGATTGGCTGGCCGGTACGGCGGTGCGCGATGGCACGCTTGTACAAATATTGACGCAATGGGAAGGCCCGGAACCGGGTGGGATCTATGCCGTGATGCCCCCGGGGCGGTGGGTTCCGACGAAGACAAGGGTGTTTGTCGATCAAATTACCCATGCGATTCAGGCGGGCTGGGAGCAGTAAAAAGAGATCAGCGATTAACAAAATAAAATTGTGTTTTTGAAAAATTTATATTGATTTTTTTTAAGGTGGTTCGGCTTTAGCATAAATCCACCTTCAAAAAACGTCGGGCAGCGACCACGGTGTCCGGCACCACAAACCAATAAAAAATTGTTATCGGAGTCCTGATGAGTCTTTCTCCTTTCCACCTCGCAATCCCTGTGTATGACCTGGCAGCTACGCGCACCTTTTACGGTGAGGTATTCGGCCTTGCCGAAGGCCGCTCAAGCGAGCAGTGGGTAGATTTCGATTTCTACGGCCACCAGTTGGTCATCCATGAACACCCGAAAACTGCTTCTCAGGAAAGCGTGCACAGCAACCCGGTAGACGGCCACGACGTACCGGTTCCGCACTTCGGCATCATTCTGGAATGGGCTCAATGGGAAGCACTGGCCGAGCGTTTGAAATCCTTCGGTACCAAGTTTGTTATCGAACCTTACATTCGCTTTAAAGGCCAAGTCGGCGAGCAAGCCACCATGTTCCTGTTCGACCCGTGCGGCAACGCGCTTGAGTTCAAAGCGTTCAAGGATATGAGCCAGCTCTTCGCTAAATAATAAAAATCTGGAGCACGTTAAAGCGTGCTCCAGAAAACATAAATGAGCTGGAAGCTCATGAATCTAGCTACTGCCGTCACGCAGTCCTTTCATTCCAACAAAAAGGCTAGACATGAAACGTATCCCCTTAGTTTGGCAAATCGTTGCCGGGCTGTTGCTTGGCGTGCTCGTGGGTTGGTATTTCAATACCCATCCGGAAAATCAAGTGTGGATCAGTACCGAAATCCTTAAACCGCTCGGGGATATCTTCATCAAGATGATGAAGATGGTCGTCGTGCCGATTGTTTTCTGCTGCATGATCCTCGGCATTGCCGGGGGCGGTGATAACAAATCGTTCGGTCGTATGGGCGCAAAGTCGCTGATTTACTTCTTTGCAATCACCAGCCTCGCCATCGTGCTTGGCTTGTGCTTCGCCAACTTGTTCGAGCCGGGTAAAGGCACCGAAATCGCGGGTATCGCCCATAACGCGGCAGCCGTGCATATGGAACCGTCGAAAGGCGCGCTGATCATCCTGCAAAACATCGTGCCCGATAACGTGATTGTCGCGATGTCGGAAGCAAAGTTGCTGTCGGTGCTGTTCTTTGCCGTGTTGCTGGGTATGGCGTTGAACACCTTGCCTAAAGAGAAAAGCGCGCCGGTTATTGCGGTGGTGCAGGGCTTCTCCGACGCAATGTTCAAAGTTGTGTCGTTTGTCATGGCCTACGCACCGATCGGTGTATTCGGCATGATCGGCGCCACGGTGGCGACCTTTGGATTTGCTTCGCTGTTACCGTTGCTCAAGTTGATCGGTGTGGTGTACCTGGCGCTGATTACCTTTGCTCTGGTGATGCTGGGAGGCATTTGCTACCTGATCGGCGAAAATGTCTTCAAGCTGATCAAGTATTTCCGCGATGAGCTGATCCTGGCTTTCTCCAGTGCTGCCTCTGCGGCCGTCATGCCGCAGTTGATGACCAAGCTGGAAGCCTATGGCGTGCCTCGGCGCATCGTCAGCTTCGTGGTTCCGGTGGGTTACGCGTTTAATCTGGACGGTGCTTCCATCTTTCTCGGTGTGGCGACTATCTTCATTGCCCAACTCTATGGCATCGATTTGTCGTTGACTCAGCAGATTTTGCTGGTGGTCACGATGGTGCTGACGTCGAAGGGCGCTGCGGGTGTGCCTGGGTTTGCCATCATCATTCTATCGGCCACATTGGCGTCTGCCGGGCTTCCTCTGGAAGGGGTCGCGTTGATTGCCGGGATCTTCCGAATTATCGATAGCGGCACTACCACCTTGAACGTGCTGGGCAATGCGATTGCCCCCCTGGTTATCGCCAAGTGGGAGAAAACGCCCCTGAAGCAAAAAAGCTCTGTTGGGGGCGAGCAGAACGCTTAATCAGTGAGATACAAGAGCCTTCCACGTTAACCGCGTCGAGGGCTCTTTTTTTGGCTGAAAAACCAATAAGAAGTTATTACGTATTCATTCTTTTAAGGCGCCGGGATGCTCGGTTCAGATAAAGAATCGCGCCCTGTTAGTTGCCACTGTGCTGCCATTATTTATAAAAAAAACAGGTGGTCTATGTGCAAAAAATCAGTGTTCTATCGGACGCGTTGCTGCGTCGCACTATGGATGGTGTTGCTATTTATGGGAACTTATCAACTGGCGGTCGCCAGCCCACGCACGGCGTTGACGCATTCTGCCGTGGCCGTACCTGACCAATTGGCTGCGGACACCGCCAACGCAGTCTTTGCCAAAGGCGGGAATGCCGTAGATGCGGCCGTCGCCGTTGCCTTTTCCCTGGCTGTGACCTACCCCGAAGCCGGCAATATCGGCGGCGGCGGTTTCATGACCGTCTACTACAAGGGCAAACCCTACTTTCTCGATTACCGCGAGCGTGCGCCGCTGAAAGCGACGCGGGACATGTTCGTCGATAGCTCGGGTAAGAAAGTGATTGCTGCCGACCAGACGCAAGGCAGTGTGATCGGCCATCGGTCGGTGGGCGTGCCGGGTACGGTCGCCGGTTTGTGGGAAGCGCACAAACGTTTTGGCAAGCTCAAATGGGCGCTTCTGATCGAGCCGGCCATTCATTATGCGCACCATGGTTTCGTCGTCGATGAAGCACTGGCCAGTATCGCTACGAGCGAAAACGAAAAACGCTTCGCCGGTAAAACCAACTTCGCTGAACATTTCGGCAAGCTGCAGGCCGGTACCACCTTCAAGCAGCCCGAACTTGAGGCGGTACTCAAGCGCATCGCCGCGCAGGGACCGAAAGGCTTTTACGCCGGAAAAACCGCTGCGTTGATCGTGACCGATATGAGTGCCAATGGCGGCCTGATCAGCGCGCAGGATCTCGCCGACTACAAAGCCGTTTGGCGTGAGCCAATACAGGCCAATTGGAATGGCTTTCAAATCGTCACCGCTCCACCACCCAGCTCCGGCGGGGTCGCGCTGGTGCAACTGTTGAAGATGAAAGAGATGCGCCGCGATGATTTCCAGGGCGTGCCGCTCAATTCCGCGCGCTACATGCACTTGGTGGCGGAGATCGAGAAGCGGGTGTTTGCCGATCGGGCGCAGTACCTGGGTGATCCGGATTTTTACACCGTGCCGGTGCATGAATTGATCGATGAACAGTACCTGGCGGGCCGGGCGTCGCAGGTAAATTTGTCGGTCCCTTCGGACACCAATAAGGTCGTCGCCGGCCTGAATATTGAATCGCCGGAAAAACCCCAGACCACGCACTTCTCAATCGTCGATAAATGGGGCAATGCCGTTTCCAACACCTACACGCTTAATGGCTTTTTCGGCTCCGGCGTGGTCGCAGAAAAAACCGGTATTTTGCTCAATCGCTCGCCAGCTTAGCGAGCGTTGAACCATTCTGGATGCAGCACTGGAAAGTGTTGCTTCAGCCACTCCACGAACGCATCTACCAACGGGGCCAGATGCGTTCTGCTGGGATACAGCACGGAAACCAGGCGCGGTTTTGGGCGATAGGCCTCCAGCACCTCCACCAGTTGTCCGCTGGCGAGGAATGTCTCAACGGAAATCCCCGGCGCTTGAATAATGCCAAAGTCTGCAACGGCGCACTGAACGTAGGCGTTGGAGTCATTCACGGTGATACCACCCTGAGGCATATGCAGACGATCCTCGCCATTCTGCGAAAAATGCCACGGCAGCGGCCTGTTTGTTTGCCCGGAGAGAAAACTGACACACTGATGGCCAGCCAGATCTTGTGGGGTGAGTGGAGCCCCGTGGGCGCTGAGGTAATGTGCAGACGCACAGGTGACCATAATTGCGCTGCCGATTTCTCTCGCCACCATGCTTGAGTCCGGAAGGTCGCCTATGCGCAATACACAGTCGATGCCCTCGGCCACAAGATCTACCGTTCGATCAGTTACTCCGACGACAAGCTCGACCTCCCGAAATGCCTCGGTAAACAGCCTGAGGCTCCTCATGAAACTGTGCTGGGAAAAGGCTGTTGGAATGTCAATCCGAAGGCGCCCTCGTAACGACGATCCACTACGGTCGAACATTGAAGTGGTGTCTGCAATGGTGGCCAGTATCTCTTTGACGCGCTCGTAGAACCGCTCGCCCTCGGCCGTCAGTTTTACGCTGCGTGTCGTTCGCTGGAACAGGCGCACGCCCAGCGACGCTTCCAGTTCCTGAATGGTCCGTGTGATCCGCGGG
This sequence comes from Pseudomonas brassicacearum, assembly GCF_918698105.1. Taxonomy (GTDB): domain Bacteria; phylum Pseudomonadota; class Gammaproteobacteria; order Pseudomonadales; family Pseudomonadaceae; genus Aquipseudomonas; species Aquipseudomonas brassicacearum_F. Next base: position 152,368 of record NZ_CAKKMI010000002.1, read on the forward strand.
CGTCCTGCTTGCATGACCTCGGCGACTTTAGTGAAACTCCCCAACTCTGCCAGCTTGGCGAATACCTGCATTGATTGAAGAAGCTCCATAAGTCTCGTTCCGCAAAGCCCGTAAACAAGCGTGACTGTTTCCGTTCAGGATAACAATCATGTTGGTTTCTGCGCATTTATCTCATGCCTCAAAGCCTAAACAATGTCTTCGATGCAAAGGAGGAGTGCCCTCCCTTCACAGTCAAAGTAGGCGGAGACAGTCAATGAAAGCATGGCTTTTGAACGATTTCGGATTGGACAACCTGGTGCCCGGGGAAGTCGATACGCCGGTGCCCAAGCCAGGAGAACTGTTGGTGAAAGTAGGGGCTGTTTCACTCAACTTTCGCGACAAGGCAATCGTTGACGGAATTTATGAGCCCCATAGGGTACCCAAGCCGCTGATCCCGGTGAGTGATGCAGCAGGCACTGTCGTAGCCGTGGGCGAGGGGGGCAGCCGTTTTGGCGTCGGGGATCGCGTTAACTCACACCTTTACTCGCGCTGGTTGGACGGCCTGCCAGGGCCTGATGAGCCCGACTTCTGCTTCGGCTCGCCATTACCCGGCGGCCTGGCGGAATACATGATTATTCATGAAGACAGTGCGGTCGCGGCCCCCGACAATATGTCCGATGAAGAAGCTGCAACTCTTCCAATTGCGGCTCTGACGGCCTGGTACGCACTGGTCGATTTTGGCCGTGTCGAAGCAGGGCAAACCGTCCTGGTCCAGGGTTCCGGGGGTGTTTCTGTATTCGCTGCACAAATTGCAACAGCCCTTGGCGCCAATGTAATCGTCACCTCCAGCCAGGACGCTAACGTGGCAGCGTTGAAAGAAATTGGTGCAGTGGCCGGCGTGAATTATCGCACCCACCCTGAATGGGCCGAGGAAGTGCTCAAGCTTACCGACGGCAAAGGGGTTGATCTGCTGTTGGACGTCGCGGGTGGTGATGGCATCAACCAATCGATTGCTGCGACAAAGGTCGGCGGGCGCATCGCGCAGATTGGCTTTCTGACGGGCCAGACATCGTCCCTTAACCTGATGCCATTGATCTTCCGGCAGACTACTATTCGTGGCATTGCCGTTGCCCCACGGTCCTCATTCGATCGCATGAACACGTTCTTGAACGAGCACAAGATCCGCCCTGTGATCGAACACGTTTATCCATTTGATCAAGCTCGTCAGGCTTACGAACATTTGGCCAGAGGCGCGTTCGGTAAGGTGGTCATCAAGGTGGGTTGAGCCCGCTAAACCCTGCGCCCCAGATCTGGTTCTTTATCCAGCGCTGGGGCGTTCGTCTGTGTGACACACGCACAGGCTAGGCAAGCGATTCAATCGGACTGGCATCGATCTCGGCGCGCCTGAACGCGAGGATTGCATCTTCATGCACCGCTCCCCATTCACGCATCGCACGGATCAACGGAGCAAGCGTGTTGCCTAATTCTGTGAGCGAATATTCAACCTTGGGCGGTACCTCACGATAGATTTCGCGATGGATAACCCGGTCAGTCTCCAGCTCTCTGAGTTGCAAGGTGAGCATCCGCTGCGTCACATCGGGGATTAGCCGGCGCAACTCGTTGAAGCGCTTTGTTCCGGACATCAGATGGAACAGGATCAGCGATTTCCATTTGCCGCCAATGACATCGACTGTAAAGGAGACAGGGCAAGCGAATGCTTCAACTTCATTCTGGGGGATGCATTTTTTCACAGGAAATCTCCTTGGTATAAAAAATGTGCCTACCGCACAAAAATGTGCGTACTTACGCATATGTTGTGCGTACGCTAACATTATTCCGTATCGATCACTACGGAAATGCTAAAAATGAGCTTGTTGCTTTCCCCCCATGAAATAAAAGGCATGAAACTGAAAAATCGCGTGGTCATGTCGCCTATGTGCATGCACATGGCTGCGGATGACGGTTTCGTTACTGAGTGGCACCGAGTGCATTACGGTGCTCGCGCCTTGGGTCAGGCGGCACTGATTTTCCCCGAGACGCTGGCAGTGCACGCCGATGGTCGTATCGGAGCCGGTGACCTCGGTATCTGGAGCGACGCACATGTCGCTGGCTTGAAGGCGCTGACTGAATTGCTTCAAAGCTTTGGCGCCAAAGCCGGTGCTCAGATCGGTCATGCAGGGCGCAATGCTGACCTGCCCAATCTTATTCACATTGCGCCGTCGGCTATCCCGTTCACAGAAACCAGCCCTGTGCCTCGCGCACTTGCGGCTGACGAAATTCCGGGTTTGGTGAAGCTCTATGGCGATGCCGCACGACGCGCCAGTGAAGCGGGCTTTGATGTGCTTGAGATCCATGCCGCTCATGGTTATTTGCTGAATGAGTTCCTCTCCCCACTCGCCAATACCCGCGACGACGAATATGGCGGTGATGCCAAGCGTCGCTACCGCTTCCTGCGCGAAGTGCTGGAGGAAGTCAAAATCCATTGGGACGATCGTCCTCTGTTTGTTCGTATCTCCAGCTCTGATTACGCCGAAGGCGGAAACATCCCCGAGTCATTTCTTGAATACGGTCGCTGGATGAAAGAGCAGGGCGTCGATCTGATCGACTGCAGCTCCGGCGGCATCAAGATGATCAAGGTTCAGACCTACCCAGGCTACCAAGTACCGGCCGCTGAGTTGCTGCGCAAGGAACTGCATATTGCGACGGGTGCGGTGGGTGTAATCCAGAGTGGTCGTCAGGCCGAAGAAATCCTGCAGAACGGTCGAGCTGACCTGGTGTTTGTCGGGCGGCAAATGCTGCGTGATCCATTCTGGGTGCGCACTGCAGCAGATGATCTGAAAGAAATCATTGAGATTCCTGCTGCCTACACGCGTTACGGGTCTGTATGGCTTGATACCAAAGCGTGAATCAGCCCACGTCATAAGCGGGTGGCTGGACGGTCCTAATTCTCAATCCAATCCAATTCAATGAAGCAGGAGCAAAAGCATGAGCAAACCTACTTACGTACACGAATACCAAGCCGTCACCGAGGTGCTGAACAAGTACATCGAGGGCTGCAAGCAAGCAAAAAGCAGCATCATGAAGCCTGCGTTCAATGAGCAAGCGACCATGTTCAGCGTCGATGGCGACGGTAAGCTGGCCGGCGGCGCAATTCCAATCCTGTTCAAGGGGATCGATGAAGGGTTTCGCCCCTCTCCTGATGCACCGGCAGCTATCGTCCGCGTTGAGATTGTCGGTACGGCGGCGAGCGCGCGCATCGACGCCAACGACATGTCCGGCATTTCCTTCACCGACTTCTTCCATCTGTTGAAAGTTGAAGGCAAGTGGACAGTCGTCAGCAAGATCTTTCACACCCACGTCGCGCCTTGAGCTTCTGTCGCCCTTGAGTCTGCGGCAGTTGAAGCTTCCCAGCACTCAGGCATAAAAATGGAAACGTCCATGAAAACCCTTACCTCTGCTCTAGCTCTTACGGTCGTTACTCTTGCGTCCGGTACTGCCTCCGCGACCACATATCCGGGAGTTGAGCACAACACGGCGAAACTCTTGGAATCGCTTGAAGGTGTCCCGACGCTCGACTCCATGACGCCGGTCGATGCCCGTGCGGCATTGGCGGGTGCCCAGGCTGCCCCCCAAGTGGCCTTGCCGGCAGCCGATGTCAGCGAGAGGACGATACGCGTCAACGGCAGCGATCTGAAGTTGACCATCGTGCGCCCGGTCGGTAGCCAACAGAAGACCCTACCCGCGTTCATGTATTTCCATGGCGGCGGCTGGGTGTTGGGCGACTTCCCGACCCACGAACGACTGGTGCGTGACCTGGTGGCCGGCTCGGGTGCGGTGGCGGTCTTCGTCAACTACAGCCTCTCGCCTGAGGCGGCATATGGCGTCGCCACCGAGCAAGCCTACGCCGCGACAAAATGGGTTGCTGAACATGGCGAAGAGATCAAGGTAGACGGCACGCGCCTCGCCGTCGCGGGCAACAGCGCAGGTGGGAATATTGCCGCCGTGGTTGCCTTGATGGCCAACGAGAAGGGTGGACCCGCACTGCGTTCGCAAGTGTTGCTGTGCCCGGTGACTGATGCCGACTTCGACACGCCGTCGTACAAGGAGTTTGCCAGCGGCTATTACCTGACGAAGGACTTGATGGTGTGGTTCTGGGACAATTACACGCGCGACGCCGAGGCACGTAAGCAGATTTACGCTTCGCCGCTGCAGGCGAAGACCGAGCAGTTGAAGGGCTTGCCGCCGACGCTGATCCAGACTGCCGAATTCGATGTCCTGCGCGATGAAGCTGAGGCTTACGGCCGCAAGCTCGACGCTGCGGGTGTACCTGTGAAGACGGTCCGCTACAACGGAATGATTCACGACTTCGGGTTGTCGAACGCGTTCAGCCATCTACCGACGCCGCGCAGCGCAATTGCGCAGGCATCTCAGGAACTCAAGAGCAACCTGAGCAAGTAATTTCAAAAACAACGAACCCGCAGGTCACGGTGAAACTGCGGGCGTCGTTATTGAAACATATCGTTATCTCACTGCGCGGCTGCCTGCGCACAGCAAATTCCATGAGCGTCTGCTGGGTTTTTGTGGTTGAGCATATTTCAATAATTACACTCCTTGTGAAGAGCGACTAAATGAAATTTATATCTATTAAGCAGTTGTTTTTTGTCGGCTTGATTTCGAGCCTTGGCGCGCTGGCTCAAGCAGACAACTCACCGAGCAATCCGCAAGTTGTCAGTGGTAAAACAGTCAGCAAAGCTACTTATGTAGAAGACTATCAAGCTATCACTAAGGTGCTTAATACGTATATTGAAGGTTGCAAGCAGGCGAAGAGCAGTATCATGAAACCCGCTTTTAATGAACATGCGACGATGTACAGCGTCGGCGCCGATGGCAAGCTGGAAGGCGGGGCGATTCCAATCCTGTTCGAGGGGATTGACAAGGGTTTTCGCCCATCTCCGGATGCGCAAGCTGCTATTACTCGTATTGAAATCGTCGGTGATGCCGCGAGTGCTCGCATTGACGCCACCGGCATGTCCGGCCTCTCTTTCACCGACTTCTTCCATCTGCTGAAAGTAGAAGGCAAGTGGACGGTTGTTAGCAAGATTTTCCAAACGCATGCAGCGCCTTAATTGCTGTTTACTCCGTTCGGCATGTTCTCCAATATTCCAATGATGTTTGGCGTCTAATGCTTCTTCACGGCCTGCTCAATAATCAGCTGAGCCAGTAATTTTACTGGCTCGGTAAGGCTGCGACGTGCACGATGAATCAGCCCTATGTCGCGATGGAATGTACGTTGTTTCAGGTCGATCGCGCGCACTTCAGCAGGCCATTCCTTACGAGTGGCCGTTTCCGGTACCAGGGCCACACCGACGCCATTCGCAACCAGTTTGATGATCGCGTCCAGCTCATCGAGTTCGCAGACTTCATGCAATGAAAAATGGGTTTGACGCAAGAACCTATCAACCTGGCGCCCGCCAAAAGATGAACGGTCATAGCGGATAAAGGGTTGGCTCGATACCAATTCAGCCCAATCGTCTCCCGGCATATCGGCGGGGACGATCAGCCGGTAAGGTTCTCGTGCCAAGGTTGTCCAGCGCAGATCACTGTGAAGCGAGAAGGGCGGGCGGATGATCGCGGCCATATCGATTTCGCCTGAATCGACTTGGTTCACCAACTCCATCGACAAGCCGGGGAGGACTCGCGTCCTGCATTGCGCAGATCGTTGATGAAATTCAGCCAGGGCTTCTGGCAAGAAGGAGCGCTGAACCGAGGCAATCGCTCCAATGGTGACCAAAACGTTCGCAGGAAGACCCATCGATGTCGAGCCCAGATCTTTAAATTGGCGTACCAGTTCCTGACCCTGCGCCAAAACCTGGTGACCCATTCGATTAAGCTGAGCCGAGCGTCCCTTACGGTCGAACAGCTCTACCCCTAGCTCCGCCTCAAGGCGTTGCATCTGGGCGCTGACGGCGGCTTGGGTGAGGCCGATTTTGCTGCCGGCAGCCGCAAACGTGCCTTCTCTCGCCACAGCGATAAGTGTTTTCAGTTCTTTGATCATGCTCAAATAATAATTATGTTTTGCTTTGAAATATATTTATATTTTTGTCGCTGAAGCGCTGCGTAAAATTGCCTCCAATGCAGGTGAACAAACGGCAGGCGCTCTAACGGGCGCCTGACGCTAGATCATTTTTTTGCTAGCATGCGCCGCATTATGAAGAAACCCGCCCATGACATGCGCCAGCACATCATCGATGTCGCCAGGTCGCTTATGACCCAAAGAGGCTACACCGCCGTCGGCCTTACCGAGTTGCTCGCGGCCGCGGGTGTACCTAAAGGGTCGTTCTATCACTACTTTCGTTCCAAGGACGAGTTCGGCCAAGCGCTGCTCGAAGAGTACTTTGAAGAGTACCTCACGCGGGTCGATGTGCAATTGGCCAGCGAGGGCTCCGGCGCTGAACGTCTGCTGAGCTATCTGCGCTATTGGGCCGAGACGCAGGCGTTTGATCACACTGATCAAAAATGCCTGGTGGTCAAATTGGGTGCGGAAGTGTGTGACCTGTCCGAAAACATGCGCGGTGTGCTTGAAAAAGGGACTGCCCTGATCATCGAGCGGATGGTTCGTAGTGTTGAGCAGGGTAAAGCGGATGGCTCCATAAGTGCGTCGGTTGACTCAGCAATATTGGCTGAGGCGCTCTACCAGATGTGGTTGGGCGCCTCGTTGCTGGTCAAGGTCAACAGAACACGCGAGCCTTTTGATGCTGCGCTTGATATGAGCCGACGCTTGTTGGCTTAGTGTCGATCGGCAGGCTTGGTCATGCTGCTCGATGGCACCACATGAATGCCAGGGGCCTGACTGATCGCGGCTTGAAGCAATGCCCGCGCAATCAGCGCCGGGGGATTGAGACGCCAGCGTTCCGGTAACAGCGGCGACGCGAGCTTGAGCATCAAAATCAGTGCACGTTCGGCATGGCGCACCTCCTCACGCTTGCCCCCGATGACACCGGGCCGCACATAGGTAAGCGATTTAAACCCCACCTTCGCCAAATCCTTCTCCAGGCGGCCTTTGACCTGGTTATAGAAAAACGAAGATCCCGCGTCTGCGCCGATAGCTGAATTGAGCACATAGGCCGACGTTCCGTGAGCGCGCGCAAGCTTGGCCACTGCCAATGGGTAGGTGTGGTCGACTCGCTCGAAGGCGGCTCTGGAACCGGCTGTTTTGAGCGTGGTGCCCAATGTGCAGATCACCGCATCCGCGTGCCAGAGATCTGCCTGTTCGTCCAAGCGATCAAAATCGGTGGGCGTGGCGATGAGTTTAGGGTGCACCGCCAAGGCCTTGCGTGTTGGCGCGTAAATTTTGCCAATGCGCGGATCCGACAGGGCCAGAGCCAATACATGGCTGCCAACCAGCCCGCTTGCGCCGACCAGCAGCAGCTTGAATGTTGTTGGTTCGCTCATGGCTGAGTGCAATCCCGCACAAAACTCTGGATAGCCTCGTTGACCGGCGTGCTGCCTTGGGTCAGTTCGATGATGACGCGACTCACGCCGGGCTGTTCGATGATCTGCAACAGGGCTGCGGCCACATCCTCGCGTGGCACGTCGCCATAGGGGACAGCCAGGCCGGCGTGGACTTTGCCTGTGCCCGGCGAGTCCAGCAAGGTGCCTGGGCGCAGGATGACCCAGTCGAGATCGGTTGCGGCCAAGTGCACGTCGGCGCGCTTTTTCACGACCATGTAATTTTCGAAGGTCTCGGAAACCGATTTGCCACGCGATGCTTCTGGAAACGCCGACACTAAGATGAAGCGCCGGATACCCGCCAACTGAGCTGCGGCTACAGACAGCTCCAAGCCGTGACCGTCGATGGCATCCGTCATCTGCGCGCCGCCTTTGCCGCCGGCACCGGCCGCGAAGACCACGATGTCACTGCCCGTCATCAACTTGGCCAGAGCCTCTGTGTCAAGCTCAAGCAAGTTACCTGCAACGGGGCTGGCGCCGAGCGCTTTGAGCCCCTCGGCCTGTTCAGCATGCCGGTACAACGAACGTGGTTGATGGCCTCGTTCTGCCAGCTGTTGAGCCAGGCTTCGGGCCACTTTACCCGAACCACCGACGATAAAAACTGAGTGCATAGCTCCTCCAGATCAGGCGATGTTTCAAAAATGGCCCGCTCAAGCGAACCTGCAAACGCTGTTGGCGAATGCACGCTGAGGGTCATTCTATATTGATCACTACAGAATATGTCAAGCGCTCGGGAGATTTGGTCCGGGCACTTACCTGTTGATCAATCTGCGCAAGAGGCCAAAAAAACGGCCAGGAATAAACAAATAAAATTGATTTTCTGCATCCATTTATATTGTTTTAATTGTCTGCCAGAGGCCGCTAGCATTGATGCTCTATCAACAAAAGCTGAAAGAGTGGCCCCATGCAATTGCTCGGAAATCTGCTGAAAGCAGTTAAACCCTCGCCAACGCTGGCAATCACGCGCAAGGCTGCAGAGCTGCGCCGCAATGGGGCCGATATCATTAGCCTGTCCACGGGCGAGCCGGACTTTCCCACCCCTGACCACATCAATGCAGCGGCCAAAGCGGCGATTGATGCAGGCCAGACTCGCTACACCGATGTGGATGGTACGCCCGAACTCAAGGCGGCGATCGTTCGAAAGTTTCAGCGTGAAAACGGCATCACCTACGCCATCGACGAAATCAGCGTCGGCACTGGCGGCAAGCAAGTACTGATCAATGCGCTGCAGGCCACCCTTAACCCCGGGGATGAAGTCATCATTCCTGCGCCTTACTGGGTGTCCTATCCGGACATGGTGCGCCTGGCGGGGGGCACGCCCGTGGAAATCCCCTGCGCGTCCCATCAGCATTTCAAGATCACCGCCGAGCAACTCCAGCAAGCCATCACGCCGCGTACCAAGTGGCTGATTTTGAATTCGCCAAGCAACCCGACGGGTGCGGGTTATAGCGCGGCAGAGCTTGATCGGTTGGGCGCCGTATTGTTGGAGCATCCGCAGGTCTACGTGCTGACGGATGATATGTACGAGCACCTGAGTTACGACGGTTGGGTGTTTTCCACCCTGGCTTCTCAGGTGCCGGCGCTACATGATCGCGTGCTGACCGTGAATGGCGTTTCAAAGGCGTATTCAATGACGGGCTGGCGCATTGGTTATGCGGGCGGTCCTAAACCTTTGATCGCCGCCATGGCCACCATTCAATCCCAGACCACGAGCAACCCCTGCGCGATATCCCAGGCTGCTGCGGTGGCCGCGCTGGATGGGCCTATCGATTTTCTGGCTGAGCGCAATGAAGTGTTTCGTCAGCGCAGAGACCTTTGCCTGGAGGTTTTCAACAGCACACCCGGTCTGGAGTGTCGCCGTCCGGAGGGCGCGTTCTATCTCTTCCCTGCCTGCTCGGCGCTGTTCGGCCGCAAAACCCCTGCGGGCGTGGTGCTGACCAATGACATGGAGGTTTGCCAATACCTGCTTGAGGCCGCGCAGGTGGCGGTAGTGCCGGGGAGTGCGTTTGGGGTGGAGGGTTATTTCCGCATCTCCTTTGCGACCTCCACGGTGCTGCTGGAGCAGGCATGCGCGCGCATCAAGGCTGCGTGTGAACAGCTTGCTTGAATGCAGCGTTTGGTTTGGCGGAGTTGGTTCCAGTCAAGCTGACAGGGAAGGGCTCAGCATCGCTACGGCTGTTGCGCCGATGCCTTGCAGATCTTCCCTGCTGGCAGCGTCATGTGCCTGCAGGGACATGCCTTCGAGCAATGTATTCAAGGCAGCGGCGAGCAGGCGAGTGTTGGTTTCCGGTTTGAGCTGACCTTGTTCCACTGCGCGATCCAAGCGCTGCTGTAAGTAGTCACGGCCTTCCTGGCGCAAGGCCTTTAGGGTCGCGGTGACTTCACCGGCATCGTCGGAGACATTGACTGCCGCGAGGACGACCATGCAGCCGCAGGGCGCCTCGGGTTCGGTCAAGATCGACGCTGAGGTGTGGAAGAACTCGCTGATGGCGCGCACGATGTCGGGCTCGGTGTCCATGCGCTCCCACGTGGCATCCCAGAACGTCGCTTCGTAGTAGGCAACCGCTTCGAGAAACAACTTGGCTTTGTTGCCGAACGCCGCATACAGGCTGGGAGGGCTGATGCTCATGGCTGAACACAATTCCGCCACAGAGGCCGGCTCGTAGCCACGCCTCCAAAACACTGCCAGCGCCTGCAGCAGAGCCTGGTCTCGATCAAACGCGCGCGGGCGTCCTTTTGCGCGTGGAACAGAGATTGGGGTGGAGTTGGTCATTGAGTGCAGCACCTTGGGGGCGTATCGCCAGACGAGCATGCCTGGAAGAAAGTTCTGCCCAATGATACACAAAATGAAATTTTCGGTTGCGTAGCGTAATTCTGAGCTTTCAGGTCGGCCGTGACGCGTGCCCAAGGGCCGGTACGTTGTATCGCTCAAGCACGTGGCCAATACCGCTCAATAGCGGTATCACATGCTTCGCAATATCATCCGCGGCTGCGGTGGGCACCATCTCTGCGTTTCGGCGAAAAAACAGTGGGTCCTGAAAAATCAGCCTGAGTTTGGACAGGCTGTTGCTGACCGCGGGCTGCCCTATGTTCAAGCGCTCGGCCGCCCTGGTGACACTTTTTTCCTGATAAAGCGCAGCGAAGATCACCAGGCAATTGATGTTGAATTGCGCAAGGCACTCGGTATTGAACGTTGACGTGAGGGGAGTGGCGTTCATGAGCGTGACCCTGTCATTTGTCTTCGTTCGCCGTTGGTCGTAGAACGTGAAGCTATTCTAAAATTTACTAGACGACCGGTCTAGTTTTAATTAGGGTGGCTGCATTATGAAAAAGCATCATTCTGAAACACGCCAACACATCCTGGATGTCGCCAGGACGTTGATGACGCACAAAGGCTACACCAGCGTAGGGTTAGCTGAGGTGGTAGCGGCTGCGAGCGTGCCGAAAGGTTCGTTCTACCACTACTTCAAATCCAAGGAAGAATTTGGCCAGGCATTGCTTGAACAGTATTTTTCCGACTACCTGGCTACGGTCGACACTCTGTTGATGGGCTCTGCACCCGCCGCGCAAAGGTTGCTGAGTTACTTCCAGTATTGGGCGCAAACCCAGTGCTCTGATTTGCCTACCGATAAGTGCCTGGTGGTCAAATTGGGCGCTGAGGTCTGTGACCTCTCGGAGGGCATGCGCCTGGTGCTCGACCGAGGTACGCAGGCCATCCACGCAAAGCTTGAACGCTGTATTGAGCAGGGGCTTGTCGATGGTTCGATCACGTCCACAGCGCCAAGCGCGACGCTTGCGCAATCGCTCTATCAGGTTTGGCTCGGCGCTTCGTTGATGATGAAGATCGGCAAGCGCGACGACGCCTTTGAAACGTCCCTGATTCTGGCAAAGCGACTTTTGTCGTAACTATTTTTTTACCAACTTACTAGACGACCGGTCTATTTAAATGAGATCTATTATGACAGACAACGCTACTCGTACCGACTTATTCACCCCGATCAACCTGGGTGCGATGAAACTCGCTAATCGTATTTTGATGGCGCCTGTAACCCGTAGCCGCTATGCCGAAGATGGCATCCCCAACGAGCTGCACGCCGAGTATTACGCTCAACGCGCCACGGCGGGCTTGATCGTCGCTGAGGCCACAAATATTTCCGCGCAAGGTCGCGGTTATGCGGCCACCCCCGGCATCTGGAGCGAAGAGCAGGTTGCGGGCTGGAAGAAAGTCACGGATGCCGTGCATGCAGCCGGCGGCAAGATCGTCAGCCAGCTGTGGCACGTGGGGCGGTTCTCCAGTGTCGAGTTGCAACCTGACGGTGCCGCACCGGTCGCGCCTTCCGCGATCAAGGCTGAAGGTGACACCTACACCACCAACGGTTTCGTCCCGGTGTCGATGCCACGGGCGCTCGAAACCGATGAGATCCCGGGGATCATCGAGCAGTACAAGCGTGCTGCCGAGAATGCCAAGCGTGCTGGTTTTGATGGTGTAGAGGTTCACTCGGCCAACAGCTACCTGCTGGACCAGTTCCTGCGGGACTCGACCAACCATCGCACCGACCAGTACGGCGGTTCTATCGAGAACCGTGCGCGCCTGACCCTGGAAGTCACCGAAGCGATCGTCAAGATCTGGGGCAATGACCGTGTTGGCATCCGCCTGTCGCCGGTCACGCCCGACGCTGGCAACACGCCGCCCGACAGCAACGTGATGGCGATGTACGGCTACCTGATCCAGCAGTTGAACGCCTTCGACCTGGCGTACCTGCACTTCGTCGAAGGCGCTACCGCCACCTCGCGAGAAGTGCCGGAAGGCGTCGACATGGACGCATTGAGCGCGCAGTTCAACGGGCCTTTCATCGGCAACAACAACTACGACCTGGACATGGCTATTGAACGTCGCGCCCAGGGCAAGATCGACGCCGTTGCGTTTGGTCGCCTGTTTATCTCCAACCCGGATCTGGTCGAGCGCCTGCGTCGTGGGGCCGAACTGACCATCGCACCGCGAGAGTCGTATTACGGCGGCGGCGCCAAGGGCTACACCGACTGGCCCGTCGGCAACTACTGATCCCCTTATATCCGCGATAACCCCAAAAACTGCCCGCACAGACGGGCAGTCACCAACGAGAGGAACGCCCATGAACTATCTGCAGAATAAAACCGCGATCATCACTGGCGCATCGTCCGGCCTGGGTGCTGCATCGGCACTTGCCTTGTCCGAGAAAGGCGTTCGAATTGTCGCAGCAGCCTTGGACCAGCAAGGCCTGGACGCCATCGTCAGCGAGCTGAAAGGCAAGGGCGGTGAAGCAGTAGGTCGCGTCAGCGACGTTACCAATCCTGAGGATATGAAAGCGCTCGCGCAATTCGCCCAGGACTCTTTCGGTTCGGTGGATATCCTGATCAACAACGCAGGCTTGATGCTGTTTTCCAACTGGGTCGACCTGGCCACCGATGATTGGGAAAAGATGATCAACGTGAACATCAAAGGCTACCTGCATGGTATCGCGGCGGTGTTGCCGTTCATGCTGAAACAAAAGTCTGGCCAGATCCTGAATATGGATTCGGTCGCCGGTCACCAGGTCGGGCCTGCTGCAGGTATCTACAGTGCCACCAAGTTCTTCGTTCAGGCCATGACTGAGTCGATGCGCAAAGAGCTGGGCGTGCAGCACGGCATCCGTGTCAACACGGTCAGTCCGGGTGTGATCAACACCGGTTGGGCCGATAAAGTCACCGACCCGGCAGGCCGTAAAGCGGCTCAAGAGTTGAATAAAATCGCTATCTCTCCGGACGATATCGGTCGCGCAGTGGTGTATGCACTGAATCAGCCTGACAACGTCACCGTCAACGACTTGATCATTTCGCCGACCCGCCAGGATTGGTAAGCCATAACCGTTGAAATCACCCAGCCTAGGCACGGCGCAACGCCGTGTGCCTGGGCACTACAGCGGTGGCGAACCTGATGGGTAAACTCACGGGCAGTGTGACGCTGGAAGGATGGTTGGCGCGGGCGTTCTATGCATCGCTGTACCGCATGCCCCAAGTCGCGCTCTATGGCCTGGTACCCTCGGCATTACTGATGTTGGGTAACCACCTGGGGCCAGGCACCGAGCCTCGGTTGAAACTGCACTAGATCACTGATGGGGTTAGCGCTTCGCCGATCGCATAAAAGTGGCCGCCTGCGATGTAGTGCAGGCTACGAAAATCCGGGTGCGCACGCTCATAGTGCCAATGGCCGTCGCTGAATACCCGTGTGTCGGCCCAGGCATCGACGACTTCACCGATAAACAGGTCGTAGGTCGACTGGTTGTGCGGTTCGGGCAGTAGTTTGCACGCAAGCCAGGCCGAGCAGCCGGCCACGAATGGCACGTCATGGCCGCTGATACTGAACAACTCGACGCCGCTATGAGCCAGCTTCCGTGGATCTTCCTGCAGGCTGACGCTGCCGACATCGCGGGTCAATTGCAGCTGTGCCACAGTCGGAACCTGAATCACAAACACGCCGCTACGCTCTACCAGTTCGCGGGTTTTGGCGATCTTGTCCAGCACCACAGTAACTTTGGGCGGTGAGAAATCCAATGCACAGGCCCATGCCGCGGCCATCACATTTCGAGTCTCCTCGTGTTGAGCAGATACCAGCACGGTGGGGCCGTGGTTGATCAGCCGATAGGCTTTTTCAAGCGGCACTTCGGCAATGTGGTCGTGCATCGTAACTCCAGAAAAATTAAACCCCGCATCCATTGCTGGAGCGGGGTAGGGCACATTCACGCGGTCACGGTTTGGTTCAGGTAAACCTGGAGGCTTTCATGACCACCAACAATGAGCGACTCGATGGTCGAGGTCCATTGCCCTTGGGGATCCGGCTCACGCGTGTCGAAAGTCGCAGACCACAGAATCACGGTTTTTTGCTCGCCGGTCAGCGGGATCAATCGCACGGTCAACACGTAGTTGTCGACGGGCAGTGGCGCTTCAACGAAACGGTATGAGAACTGCAGATTCACCGCGTCTACCGACAACAACTGCTCGCGCAGAATGGCGCCATCCTGCAACGTCAGCCGACGGATGCAGCCAACCAGGCCGTCAGGCTGACCGTCTTCGATCACGCTCTGTGGGATAGCCGGGTGCCACTGGCTGATTTTTCCGAAGCGCTTGAGTACATCCCAAACGCGCTCGGCGCCTCCGTCTACGACGGCGCTGTATTCAACTTTTGCCATGATTCATCACCTTAAGAAACATCATTGCTTTCAGGCCGTTCGGATCAGCCTTCGAACTGGTGATAAACCTTGGCGATCACCTTCCAGGTGCCGTCGATTTTGATCAGCGTCAGGTAGTCATTGTAGTCGGCGCCAATCGCGTCCTTTTCCATGTCCACACGTACCACGGCAGTGGTCGGGGTGATCGCCAGCACGTCCAGGCGTGTGCTGATATCCGGGGCCTTGCCATTGGTGCGGACAAAGTCGAACAGGTTGCTGATCGGGCCGCCCAACAGTTTGCCGTTGGTGAAGCCGTACATCACCGCTTCCTTGTGGAAGGCCTGCTCCAGATCTTCCGGGCTGCCGGCACGCAGGCCGTCTGCGTATTGCTGGGCAACGGCGACAACGGCGTTGTAGTCCTGGGTGGGTACTGCTTTGATGTTTTTGCTCATGGTCAAACTCCTTTGCATGGTTTTGGCGCCAATGAGGCACGGTTCAAGCGGGTGAGTTAAGGAGCAACGTGGGTGTGGTAGATCTTGCTGATGACGGTCCACTTTCCATCAACCTTCAACAGGTTGAAGAAATCGGTGAAACAGAAGCCAGAGATATCATTGGTATCGATACGTGCGCTGGCGGCGGTGCCCACGATATCGATGTTGACGATGGCACCTTTGGCTTCCGGTGAAGGGCGGAAGGCACTGTCGATGATGTCGAACAGACCCTGAATCGGGCCACCGGTCAGTTGACCTTCGCCATCCACGCCAAAGATGGTTGCCTGCTCGCTGAAGGCCGGTTTCATGAGGCTGCTTTTGGCTTGCTTGCCACCTTCGTTGTAGTGGTTCAGCACCGCGACGATAGCGTTGTAGTCGTCGACGTAAGTTGGGTTGCTCATGGTGTTACTCCTAGTTTGAAGAGGGTTGAAGAAGGGCTTGGTTGATTGCTTTGCGTGCATAACGGGCGATGGTCAGTAAGGCGATTAATGCAACGACCAAACCCGCCCAAGTCATCACTTGAATCGAGCGGTTGGTCGTTACCTCACCACTGATTATCTGTGCGACGTCAGCCGCCAGAGAGCCCAGGTACGCATACAGAAATGTTCCAGGAAGCAGGCCGATCCAGGTCGCCAGCAGGAAATCTCGACGTGCGATTCGGCTGGCTCCGAGTCCGTAGCTCAGCGGAGCGAACGGCACGATGGACGCCAGGCGCAAGAGAAAAACAATCCGAAAACCTCCTGACTCGATAGCGTGGTCGACCGCCGCTGATTTGGGGCTGTTCGCCAGGCGTCGTTTGACCCACGGGCGCAGAAGCGATCTGCCCAAGGCGAACGCGACTGCTGCCGACAGCAAGCCAGCGGGTGAGATAAGCAGCGTTCCCCACATCGGGCCGTACAAAAAACCTGCAAGCGCCGTGAGCATCGATGCGGGCACAAAGGCGACAGTGGCCAGCACAAATATTGCGGCATAGAGCGCAATCCCGACGGCGCCGAGCGAGCGAATCATCTCGATCCAGTGCGCAATGTTGTGTACGGCCAGGTCTATCACGTTGCCTATTCCATTCTTTTCGGTCGGTCAGTCCGAGATGATTACCGTCCAACACATCGCTGAAGGCTAATTTAATAGCGGTCGCTACATATTGATTGTATTCTATAGCGATCACTACAGTTTGTGTCAAGAAATTTGCTGTTGGTGTTGGTGTTGGTGTTGGTGTTGGCGAAGTGCGGAGTGGACGCTCGACGGTGCCGCCAATATTCGATGGCAGCAGGAGCGAACCATGACGCTAAAGTTTTACGCACAGGGCACCTGGTTCTGCAGCTCTACGAGGACCTACAGCTTTTTGGATAGGTGCGAGATCACCAAGGCGGTTGGTTATGGAGCCCATCTACCTTTCAATCTGGGATGGACGTAACTGGGCATCTATCGAGTCGTTGAGCACCGTCAGGGGGGGCTACGACCTTGAAGTAGCGGGCAGCTATGTAGTGCTCAACCTGCGCCTTGGCGCAGAGGCGGAGCAGAACGCGGGCATCTATCGGATGCTGAAAGTGGCGCCGCCAGGTTCCATCGTTGAACTGGCGATTAAAACGGCAGGAGACTTTGCGCATTCAGACCCGAGGGGCGATGAGCCTGTGGTGTGCTGAATGGCGGAAGCCTTGTCTATCGCGCAACAGCGAAATACTTGCATCTTGATCAACTCGCATTTGCTGCAATGGAGCGAAAAGCATGACGACGCTCTGCGCATTTGTGCGCGACTCAATCACCCCAACCGGGGCCGCTGATTCACGCCAGTGTCAATGTGATCACCTTCGGCCGCGCGGAGTTTGCCCAGGTAGTCCTGGAGGTGTTTGCCCTTTTGCAAGGCCGGGCTTCGCTGCGCGGCCTCAATCGCAAGAAACTCATCGTGTACTTCGTCTCTGGGCTGATGCTTAAAGGGCGTCAACGCACGCAGCTCCGGGATAATCATCTCACTGGAACCTGTCTACGCCATGGCCTACGCGTGGTGGTTTGTTCCATGGAACGCCGTCATATCGGATGTTGGCAGGAGCGGTGTTGATTGTGCTGGCGATTGTGTTGTCGGCACAGAGTGCGGGGGGATTTGCGCAGGACCAATGACGGAGTGGCTACTTGACTCACCTCTGGTGATCTCGCCACGTCCTGCGATAATCAGGGTAGGGCAGATCACAGGTGCTCCCTGTTTTTCAAAAACTCTCCGGATTCCCACTGATATGTTGAAAACCTCAGGCCGGTCTATCGATTCGCAGAGACTCCGGTCGGAGCTG
Source organism: Pseudomonas brassicacearum (assembly GCF_918698105.1). Lineage (GTDB taxonomy): Bacteria > Pseudomonadota > Gammaproteobacteria > Pseudomonadales > Pseudomonadaceae > Aquipseudomonas > Aquipseudomonas brassicacearum_F. The sequence continues at coordinate 169,813 of NZ_CAKKMI010000002.1, forward strand.
CCCTTATCAATAGCGTGTTTGGCCTTAGGCTGGGGGCATCCTTTTCATCCCATCCAAAGCATGCCCTCAGATGTGCCCCCAATGTAGCAATCCACTGGAAGTGAATGGAGCTCCATGGTTTGTGGAAAGGCAAAAATGATCAGATAAACAGCCTGCCCGACGAAACCTAAAGACTCTCAGGGTCGCCAAAAAACATCTGAATCCGCGACCGCAACCAGCGCTCCCCAGGGTCGTTGTCCTGGGAACCACGCCAGGCCATGTGCAGCTCGAAGCTGCGTACCGGTATGGGCGGGTCTTCGGCGCGTACGCCGCCGGCGGCGGTCAGCGCGTCGGCGGTGTAGTCGGGTACGGTGGCGATGATGTCGGTGCCCGACAGCAGCGTGCTCAGGCCGTTGAATTGCGGTACGGCCAGGACCACGTGGCGCTTGCGGTCGAGTTTCGCCAGTTCTTCATCGATGAAGCCGCTCAAGTCACCGGCGAAGGACACCAAGGCATGGGGGCGGGCGCAGAATTCGTCCAGGGTCAGGCGTCCCGGCGCGGTGTCGGCCCGCAACACCTTGGGCAAGCTGCGTCGCAAGACCTTGCGCTTGGCGTTGGCCGGCAGGTCGTCGGTGTAGCTGACGCCGATGGAGATTTCACCGGATGCCAGCAAACCGGGCATCAAAATATAGTTGACCCGGCGCACCACCAGCACAATGCCGGGCGCTTCGGCCCGCAGGCGCTTGAGCAGCATTGGCAGCAGGGCGAATTCGGCGTCGTCCGACAGGCCAATGCGAAACACCGAGGTGCTGGTGGCCGGGTCGAATTCCGCCGCACGGCTGACCGCCGTGGAAATCGAATCCAGGGCCGGGGAGAGCAGGGCGAAGATCTCGACCGCCCGGGCCGAAGGCTCCATGCTGCGGCCGGTACGCACGAACAATGGGTCATCGAAGAGGCTGCGCAGGCGCGACAGCGCGGCGCTGATGGCCGGTTGGCCCAGGAACAGTTTCTCGGCCGCGCGAGTCACACTGCGTTCATGCATCAATGTTTCGAATACGATCAACAGGTTCAGATCGACACGCCGCAGGTCATTACGATTCATCTGGGGTCCTGGCAGATTCGGCAAGCTTGACGTGAGCGGCCATATGGGAACAATGGCCGGCATGAATCTTACGGGGAAAGGCTGGTACTCTGCACCGGCTAATTGAGTTTTCTTAGGTTAAGTCCTACAGGATTGGTTGATTTTTCTTGCTGCGGAATCAATGACAGGCATGTCGACTATTAATAGCCACTGATGGTCTTGGCTACAAAGCCCGGATAGAGTTCATGGCATTAGAGGTTACTTTGACGAGGTTTGCGATGTCCCGCACGATCCGTTTTCACAAGTTTGGTGGTGCCGAGGTGCTCAAATGCGAAGAGCATGCGGCGGCTCTTCCTGCGCCAGGAGAAGTGCAGGTCCGCGTCGAAGCGATCGGCATCAGTTGGTACGACACCTTGTGGCGCCAGAACCTGGCGTCGTCCCAGGCGCGCCTGCCTTCGGGCCTGGGCCATGAAATGGCCGGCGTGGTCACGGCCGTCGGCGACGGCGTCGATGACTTGGCCGTGGGCGACAAGGTCGCCAGTTTTCCGGCCGAGAGCCCGAACGATTATCCGGTGTACGGTGAAGTCATCGTGCTGCCACGCACCGCCCTGACCCGTTATCCCGACGTGCTCAGCCCGATCGAAGCAGCCGTGCACTACACGCCGCTGCTGATCGCGTATTTCGCCTACGTGGACTTGGCGCGGGTCAAGCCGGGGCAATTCGCCCTGGTCACCGATGCCAGTCATTGCGCCGGTCCTTCCTTCGTACAGCTGGGCAAGGCCCTGGGTGTGCGGGTGATCGCGGCCACCAAGACGGCCGACGAACGTGAGTACCTGTTGTCGCTGGGTGCCGAGAAGGTCATCGTCACCGAAGAGCAGGACTTGCTGATGCAAATCAACAAGCTCACCGACAACCGTGGCGTCGATGTGGTCTTCGACGGCCTCGGCGGGCCGCAGATGTCGCTGCTGGGCGACGTGCTGGCACCGCGTGGCAGCCTGGTGCTGTATGGCTTGCAGGGCGGCAACCAGACGCCGTTTCCAGCGTGCGCGGCGTTCCAGAAGAACATTCAGTTCTTTGTGCACTGCATCGGCAATTTCACCGGCAAGCCGGAACTGGGCATCCTCCAGGACCAGGTGGCCTTGCAACGAGCACTGCGTGATATCAATCAACTGACTGCCGACCGTGTGCTGTTACCCCTCAAGACTCGGGTCTTCCCGTTTTCCGAGTTTGTCGAGGCTCACCGCTACATGGGCGAATGCCCTTGCCGTGAACGTGTTGCCCTTCAGGTCGTCGACCCGGCCTGAGTCCTGTCTTGCGCAAGAGTCATCGCCCGGGCTCTTGCGCTGCCTTCATCCCCACGTCCCCTCCTTTCTTACGGCAGCGCCTGCCTGGGGGTGCTGTGTTCGTAGCTCATGATCCTGCGCCTTTAACGGCCTGTCCTGGTGGGTTCAAGACTGAAACGGTCTGTCGGTGAACAACTGAACTGGTTTTTGCCCTCAATCTGTATCTTCTAATCATTGTTTAAGTCTTGATAATTGAACGCTGATTTCCATATCAAGGAAGAAGTCGTGGTGCGGTATAACTTTTTCGAAGGTCTTCATCCTTCAAGATGCATTCAAGGGGCAATAAACATTAATGGGTGCGGGGCTATCTATCGACCTTGGGGAAAACAGGGTGGGGTAGAGGGCCAATTAAAGTTCGGCAAGTTCTTTATTTCTCGTACTCATTGTCTGTGGGACGTTGTCGGAAATCTCCTAGGACGTGTCCTCCGGTCGGTCAGACCCCCTGATTCCGCCGCTTTCGCCGGGAGTGCGATGGGGCGCGAGCCGACTCTCAGCAGATGTATCAAATAATTACGACAAGCAATGCTTGAGCGTATTGCTAATACTCTTTGAGTACTAGAACAACCCTCTAGACCAACACGTCGCTCGGCCACGTTGGTGCGGTTGCGACGCCGATAGTTGAATTTCCAGGTAAATGGCTATGAGTGCAATTCATGAGCAGGCAATGACTCACGTGTATCAACAGATACTGCAACGACTGTTGGGTTTTTATTCCCGGGCAGAACGTACCGCGTTGCAGCTTTTGATCCAGCGTTTAATTGTCGCCGCCGGAGGCATCGAGCGGATTGGCGATTATCGCGTGTTGACGGTCCAGAACGGGAGCAGGGAAAGTTTCTATGTGCTGACCGCCTTGCGAGCCGCACAGCTGAGTATTGCGGGGCGGCATCCGACGACCTTCGCCTTGCGCGTCGCCACGCCACGCTTGAGCGAAACCACCCAGGCGACGTTGGAAAACATCCACCGCTGCTACAGCGCGCTGTTTGTCTACGATGATCCCCGGGTCGAATTGCTGATGGCGGATAACCGCGAGGTGTTGCCGTTCAATCACCGCCAGCCCTTGTCAGGGGCGGGGCACGAAGCCAATCGCATGGACCTGCTGGTCTTGGGACACCTTCGTGCGGTCGACAGCCCCTTGGAGATTGGCGACGACGGCTACCTGGCAATGGCCGAGTTCTACCGGCACATGGCCCGTTGGAAGTCGGGCGTGGATTCGTTGGTCAGCAGCGATACACCGCGCCAGCAAAAACAATTCATAGCGGGCCTTCGCCGCGCGACCAGCAAGATTGGCCTGTTGACCGAGCACGCGTGCGGCTTCGACAACCTCTTTGCCCATCTCGATACCCTGGGCGGTGATGTCTACCGGCATTTCTACGGGCCGGAGCGCCTCGGCGCCTGGAAGCCCGAAGGGCACTTCGAGGCCTGCCGGCGAGTGGGCCACGTCGGCATCGATGACCTGATCGTCGATCGTTCGGAAGGAACCAACTGGCCACTTTTCAACGAGTTCCTGCGGGTGCAGACCGAAGGGCTGGTCCCATCGGCGCCCGAAAACGAATACCTCAGCCCGCTGCTGTCGGCTCATTTGCATGGCCTGCAGGCCTGCTACGTACACGGACGCAGCTATGAAACGGGATACGGGGACTACGCACAGCGGGCAATCATGATCATGCATCGCAAGCAACTGCCGGAACACGCCTGCGAACAAGCTCGGGCGCTGTTCGGCTCACCGTCGTCGATTCTTGAACGTCGCGCCTACGCCGCCCTTGAAGCGCAGAAGATCCTGGGGCTCAGCGAAACGCAACTGGTGTGCATGCTGTTCGCACCGTTCGTGGGGCAGGGCGCGGGCCTGGAGCATTTCCTGCGTTGCTGCCACCCCGGCATGCTGGTGGCGATGCCGGACCTGCACAAGGCCATGCAGGGTGCGACCGTCGCCGATCAGATCGCGCAGTGGATGGTCGATGTCAGCGGCCTGCCCATCGACATCCTTGGCAAACTGTACCGGGCGAGTGTCTCTGTGCCGGAACAAGCGGAAATCACCCTGGGCACCGATGCCGATCTGCAGCAGGCCAATGACGGCGTTGACACTTCAGAAGCCGGGCCTACCGTCGACGGGCTGCATGAACGCTCGGCAAGGCATTGAGGAACGAGGTTTGACGGACTCATCTACCTCGTCCCCAGTCCTTGTACCCGGTGTTGCGACTGGGTCGGCTGCGACCCGCTCTCCTGGCCCGAGCCGATGAAAGGTAGCCGGGAGACAGACTTCGCCTACCAGGCGGTGTATCGCTACCTGACCACGCTGATCAATGAGCTGGAGGTTGATGCGCGGGTTCGCCTGCCGTCATTGCGGCAACTGGCCGAGCGGCTGAACGTGTCGATATCGACCATTCAGTACGCATACTCGCTGCTGGAAAAGGAAGGACGGGTCTATTCGATCGCCAAGTCCGGTTATTACGCACTGCCCGTGCCCAGCATGGCCACCCTGGGCGGCGGCGACGATTTGCTCGAGACCCTGTACGTCAATGCCCGGCGGCCAGGCATGCAGGTGCTCAGTGCCGATGAACCGGCGTCGATGCAGCCATTGGACAGCCCGCTATTGCTCCTCGAGCGCGAACTGCTGCGCCAGTACCCACGCTCCTCGCAGACACCCTCGCAACCCTGGGGCGAGCTGGAGCTTCGCGCTGCCCTGGCTGCCCGCTACACCTCTTCGCCAGCCCGCTGCTGGAATGCCGATGACGTCTACATTGGCGCCGACCTGCGGGGCGTCCTGGAGATCCTGATCGCGGTACTGGCACTGAGGGGGGCCGTCGTGCTGATCGAATCGCCCTGCGACTGGACGGTGTTGCGCCTGCTGCAAGCCGCGGAGGTCAACGTCATCGAGCTGCCACTGCAGGCCGGCGGAGAGCTCAATGTCGAGCAACTGGAACACCTGCTGGTGAAGGAAACGGTACGCCTGGTGGTGCTGTCGTCGGTCCTGAACATGCCCAGGGGGACGCTCGTTCCTGAAGAGAACCGTCGTGCCATCGCGCATCTGCTGGAGCGGCACGGGACCTGGGTGCTGGAGAACGACAGCTACACGGACCTGGCGTTCGAGGCAAGGGTGACGCCTTTTCGAGACTTGCTCGACCCGGACCGGCTGATCGTTTACTCGATCTTCGAGAAAACCATCGGGCCAGAGGCGCCGTATGGCTACGTGTTGTCGCGCCAGTTGACCCTGCACCTGCAGCGACATTTCCTGTTGCGTGCGTTTCGTTTGTCGCCGATTCGCCAGAAAGCCATCGCCCGGCTGTACAGCAACGGTCGGATTGACCAGCACTTGCTGGTCTTGCGCCGCCTGCTGCGCGAAAGTGCGGTTTCGACCACGCAATTGCTGCGTGAGCGGCTGGGAGACAGCCTGCAATGGGCAGAACCCCAAGGTGGCGCGACGATCTGGATGCAGTCGACGCGACAGGTTGACTTGCGGCGCGTTTTCCATCGGCTGCTTGCCCAGCGAATCGTCATCGCGCCGGGGGAGTTGTTCAGCCTCCAGGGCCTGTATGCACAACATATGCGCCTGAGCCATGCCCTGAGCGGGCCACAGGACATGGACGCTGCGCTCTGCGCGCTGGCCGATGCCTTGAGGCTCGAACAAGCGTAATCGGCGGCAATGGATCGAACCCATCGCGCCATGGTCGAACTGTCAGTAAACTGCACCCCATTTACCGAGCCACTCCACTCAGAGGTTTTGCATGACAGTCAGTCCATTTGCGGGCAAGCCGGCACCGGCAGAGTTGTTGATCGATATCCCGCGACTGGTGACGGCCTACTACACCGGCCGACCCGATGCTTCGGTTGCAACCCAGCGCGTGGCTTTTGGCACCTCCGGCCACCGTGGCAGCTCCTTCGACCTGGGCTTCAACGAGTGGCACGTGTTGGCCATCAGCCAGGCGATCTGTCTGTACCGTGAGGCCCAGGGCATCAATGGGCCACTGTTCGTCGGTATCGACACCCACGCGCTGTCGACCCCGGCGGGTGCCAGCGCGCTGGAAGTATTCGCGGCCAACGGTGTCACCGTCATGATCGCCGAGGGCGATGAATACACCCCGACACCGGCGATTTCCCACGCCATTCTCTGCTACAACCGTGGCCGCACCTCGGGCCTGGCGGACGGTATCGTCATCACCCCGTCCCACAACCCACCGCAAAGTGGCGGCTACAAGTACAACCCTACCAACGGCGGCCCGGCCGATACGCACATCACCAAATGGATCGAAGCCAAGGCCAACGAACTGCTGGCCAACCAGCTCGCCGGTGTCAAGCGCGTCAGCTACGAGCAAGCCCTGAAAGCCGACACCACTCACCGTCACGATTACGTCAACACCTACGTGGCGGACCTGATCAATGTCATTGATTTCGATGCCATCCGCGCCGCCGGGCTGCATTTGGGCGTCGATCCGTTGGGTGGCGCAGGCGTGCGCTACTGGCCGGCCATTGCCGAGCATTACCGCCTGGACCTGGAGGTGGTGAACACCCACGTGGATTCCACGTTCCGTTTCATGACCGTCGACTGGGACGGGCAGATCCGCATGGACCCGTCCTCCAGCCATGCGATGCAAGGGCTGATTGGCCTGAAGGAGCGTTTCGACGTGGCCTTTGCCTGCGACCCGGACCATGACCGCCATGGCATCGTGACGCCGTCCGGCGGCCTGTTGGCGCCGAACAACTACCTGGCAGTCTCCATCGACTACCTGTTCCAGAATCGCCCGCAATGGCGCGCCGATGCCGCCGTGGGCAAGACGGTGGTCAGCAGCGGCCTGATCGATCGCGTGGCCAAGCGCCTGGGGCGTCGCCTCTATGAAGTGCCGGTGGGTTTCAAGTGGTTTGCCGGCGGCCTGTTCGATGGTTCCCTGGGCTTTGGCGGTGAAGAAAGTGCCGGTGCTTCGTTCCTGCGCAAGGACGGCGGCGTCTGGAGTACCGACAAGGACGGGCTGATCCCGGCATTGCTGGCGGCTGAAATGACGGCGCGCACCGGTCGCGACCCGAGCCAGGCCTACCGCGCGTTGACTGACGAGCTGGGCGAACCGTTCTCGGTACGCGTCGATGCCAAGGCCAGCCCACAACAGAAGGCGCTATTGAGCAAGTTGTCGCCGGACCAGGTAACGTCCACCGAATTGGCCGGGGAGAAGATCCAGAGCATCCTCAGCCATGCGCCGGGCAATGACCAGGCCATTGGTGGCCTGAAGGTCATGACCGAAAACGGCTGGTTTGCGGCACGTCCGTCCGGGACCGAGGATATCTACAAGATCTACGCCGAAAGCTTCATTGGCGACGCGCACCTCAAGCAATTGGTGGCTGAGGCGCAAACGTTGGTGGATGGGGCTATCACCAGCAAGTGATGCAAGTGCAAGTGATGCTAGTGATGTGAACTTGTGGCGAGGGAGCTTGCTCCCGCTGGGGTGCGCAGCAGTCC
>NZ_CAKKMI010000003.1:0-147619 GCF_918698105.1 Pseudomonas brassicacearum
AGGTTGCCCCCATGAACCCGGTCAGCACCCAGACGATCAACAGATTGGTGTGTATCGCCTTGGTGACATCAAAGGGCAACACGTCCAGCAGGGGATCCGGTCCGAGGTATTTGGCCGCCGAGAGCAATCCGAATACCAGTTGCAGACCGAATAGCGCCATGGCGACGGCGAAGTACCAGTAAGCGACGGATTGAGATCTGTAACGCATGGTCATCCCCTTTGATTACTGGAACGACGCCAGATAGGCGACCAGTTGATCGATCTGTTCGGGTGTTAGCGATTTGGCGAAGGTGTCCGGCATGAAAGACATACCATTGGCGGAATACATGTCGCCCGGATGCAGGTAGGCGCTTGGCGTGACGATGGACTCGCGGATGAAGCCTTCGACGTCCTTGGCCTTGCCCTTGTAGTCAGGCGAGGCAATGACCTGTTTGGCCCGAGCAGCCAACCCGGCCAATGTTGGTCCGGCGAGATTGACCCCCGGTGCAATCGAATGACAAGCGCTGCATACCGGTGTGGCAGTGGTTCGAAACAGCGCCTCGCCCAAGGCGATAGGGTCTTCCTTGCCGGACACCGGGCGTGCGGCTGGTGGCTGGTTGCCACTGGCGACGTTCTGTTGCGCAACGGTGAGGTCCATGCCGGGAATCGACGTGCCGGTAACCAGGATCGGCCGCGGTGGCCAGCCTTGATTATCGACTTTGCTCACCCAATCCATAAAGGCGATCAACGCCGCGATTTCTTCGTCGTTGAGTTTTAGGTTCGGCATCAACCGGCGATGACGTTGCTCGTCATAAAATTTTGAGGGGTCTTTGAGGAACGCGGTGAGATATGGGGTGCCGCGCTGCTGGGTGATTTTCGTAAGGTCCGGAGCGTAATACGCGCCTTCACCAAACAACGTATGGCAATTGATGCAATTGTATTCATGCCATACATCCTTGCCGCGAGTGACTTCTGGCGTGATCTGTTGAGCGTTGGTCAATTTTGGAAACTGCCGGTGACTATCAACCGTCATGCCGAGAAACACGACGGCGGCGATGGCCGTCGATATCAGCGCGAACGAGCGTGTCTGGCGTTTGTTCATTGCGAACTCCCTAGACGCCGATACCCGTCCAATAGGTGATGCCGATAACGCTGGCATAAACGACCGCGCTGGCCATCAGCACGAGCACGGCATAGCTGACTATCTTCAAAGCTTTTTGCACGGCTGCATCCCGAGTAGAAAGTGCAGTTGGAAAGTTCCTGGGAAAGCGCTCTGCCGGTTGGGTATTATTAACGATACCAAGCGCTGCATATTTGAGTGTGGTGGTTCAAGTTGTGCGAATGAATGAACTTGAGGGTAGTAGGCTTTGCATGGCTGTCAAGAAATTTTATAAATTTTAACCAGTCGTAGTGACGGATACATAGAAGAAATTGAAATAATCGAGGTGAAGCAAATGATCAGCATATCTCTATTGAAAGGCCCGCAAGCGGGCCTAAAAGGGGGTCTATTAGTCGGATGAAACTGTTCCGGCTTCTTACTCCTCAACTGCCACCAGCCGCGCACCTTTACGCGTGACCTGCTGCCCGACTTCAAAACTGGCATTGGGTAAGCGCACTGTACTAGTCTCGCCTTGTGTGTTTTTTACTTCATAAGCGGTTTCAGATTTACCAATCCCTGTTTGCACCGCACTGCCTGCGAAAAAACCGCCAGCTGCGCCGACTAATGCACCAATCGGCCCCCCTACCGCGCCAACCATCATTCCGGTCAAGGCGCCGAAACCCTTGCCGGCAGTTGTGTCGGGCACTTCACGGATTATCTGGTCTGCCAGGCATAGCGGAGACAGTAGAGCACACAGGGTAAAACTGAGCGCGATTGAACGAGTCATGACATTGTCCCTTTGAGGTTTGCGTTAAGTTTAATACTCAATACACAAAACGGGACAAGAATTTTATTCAACAATATCAATTGGTTAGGTAATTGAATGGTCATTACGACCTAGTCCGGAAAGGGTCATAATGATAAAACGATAGTCAATGTGACTTCTCGACTGGTGGCTTATTCGGCGGCAGCTTACGGGACAGGCAGTGAAGCGCCGCTAATAGACAATCCACCTCCTGAGAATGTGCGACGCATCGGCGCGGGCAACAAATTCTTCGGACGATGCATGGTCGCCATAGTTATGAAAACTTTATCTGATCCAGAGTCCATTAGTGTGGGCGCGATTCGGATATGTAAGTTGCTGAAACTTGAATATTGGCTCGGTCCAACAATACCAAAAGTGCTAACTATGACTATGAACATCGACTCCGTTTACTGTCTCTTGGAAGGCTAAGGCGTAGCGTTAAACGCTTCACCATCGATTGATGGTCTGTCGCCTGAAATTGTATTTGCAGGGGGGTTGGCTCGGAAATTTCGGTCACGGTCAATGAATAATTTATTCAAAGCTGTATTTTAGACGAAAGGCGATAAAATCAGACATGAATACCCGTCAGGAGAAGTTTTCGTGCAATTACGAAAAATATATCGACCTGTTGGGAGATGACTATTTGTCTACTGGATAATCGCTTAGATAAATATTGAACCACTGGTTCTGATAATTGGTTTGACCCGTTTATAGAATATGATTGCTGTTTTCGTGAGTAAGGAGGAGTGTTGATCACATAATTTCAGTTAAGAGCGATTGAGCATAATCGTTACTCGACGGGTGTTTTTTCAGAGGTCGATCGCTCAGCGAATCGATGCACCGTAGGGGCAATCATCGGGGATACTTTAGGGGGAAGGATCTGACGTCAGAGTGACCGGAGGCTGACAGGAACATATCAGGCGTTGGGCGAGTCGGCTTCTGCCATGATTGGCCTTTCAGAAGACGCGCTATCAGAGCAATGGCATTGAGGGTTTGAAGAAACTGACCGAATCAAATTTGTCCGGAAGCAGAGGTGCGCTTTCCTCTGCATTGCGCCTGGCTTCAGGAAACAGCCGACTGCCTCGACTGACGGCTTAACCCAGGCGTCTTGCCCGTAATACGCTTGAATGCGCGGCTGAAAGCCGCCTGAGAGGTATAGCCCAGACGCTGCGCTACCTCTTCAATCGGCAGCCTTTCGAGCGTCAACCACTGGCTCGCAAGCCGCATCCGCAGCTCAGTGACGTAGCGCAGCGGGGCCATGCCAATCGTCGCCTGGAAACGGTCGGCGAAGACCGAGCGCGAGGTATTGCATTGCTCCGCCAACTGCGCAACGGTCCAGTCGTGCCCCGGTTGTTGATGGAGCGCGAGAAGCGCACCTGCCAAGCGCGGATCGCGCAATGCGGCGACCAGGCCAGAGGCATTCCCGCAGGCGCACTCCACCCAGCCGCGAACGACCATGGCGGCCACCACGTCGGCCAAACGCGCGAGGATGCCGGCGAAGCCGACACGTGCGGCGCTGACCTCGCGTTCCATGGTGGTCAGGATGGGCACCAGTCCGGGGTAACGCTGGCCACCGGCATCGATCAGCATCAGGCCCGGCATCAGGCTGCCCAGGCCATGGATACTGCCCAGTTCAAACTCCATGCAGCCACTGAACAAAACGGTAGTCGGCGTGGGGCTGGCATCGGTTCCGGTCTCTACCGCGCTGACCGTATCACCGAGGGGCGCGCCGTCCAGACGGTCGATGTCCTGAACAGGCACGTCCGTATGGGAAAGCAGTTGATGGGCCGCGCCATGGGCGATGAATACGGCATTGCCGGCAGACAGCGCGTACGTTGTCCCGTCCTCCATCCGCAGCACCGCATTGCCGACCGCCAGGAAGTGGAACCAGGCATGCCCAGGTTTGGCAGCGAAGCCCAGGCCGAAGGCTGGGCCGGCTTGGATGCGCCGGTAATCGACGCCACGCAGGCGCATGCCGCGCAACAGTTCGTTGATGAGATCCGAGGAAAGGACAAACTGATCGGTAGGCATAATTCAGGCGTTTCAGTCAAAAAAACGAGGTTTTCGATCATAGATCATCCAGCGCCCCGCGCCTAGACTGCGGGTCGCCATTCAGATTGGGAGATCCGTGCAATGACTGATTGTGTTTGTAACGCCGTATCCGACAGCCGTCCTGGCGCCGGGCTGGATGTCGAACCCGCAACCCCTGCGTGGATGGCCGTCTTCTCGTTGGCCATGGGTGTGTTCGGATTGCTCACCGCCGAGTACCTTCCGGCCAGCCTGTTAACGCCGATGGCTACCGATCTGGGTGTGTCCGAAGCGCTGGCTGGCCAGGCGGTAACGGTGACAGCAGTGGTGGCATTGTTCGCTGGCCTGTTGGTGCCAGGCCTGACTCGCGGTATTGACCGCCGCTGGGTGCTGCTGAGCTTTTCCACCTTGATGATCGCCTCCAATCTTTTGGTCGCCGTTTCCTCCAGTTTCGCGGTGCTATTGGTGATGCGTGTCTTGCTGGGCATTGCCCTTGGCGGGTTCTGGAGCATGGCGGCGGCGGTGGCGATGCGCTTGGTACCGGGGGCTTTGTTGCCCCGAGCGCTCTCGATCATTTTCAGCGGCATTGCTGTCGGGACGGTGGTTGCGGTCCCGCTGGGCAGTTACCTGGGTGGGCTCTATGGCTGGCGCAGCGCGTTCTTTGCAGCGGCGGCGGTAGGTTTGGTGACCCTGGCTTTCCAGTCGTTCACGCTGCCGCGCCTTGCGCCGCGCACGCCGGCACGGTTGCGCACCGTACTCGAGGTTTTGCGGCGCCCGGGCATCGCCATGGGGATGTTCGGTTGTGTGCTCGTACACAGCGGCCACTTTGCGATGTTCACCTATGTTCGGCCATTCCTCGAGGGCACCACCGGCATCGGCCCGCAAGGGTTGTCGCTGATGCTGCTGGGTTTCGGTGTGGCGAACTTCGGCGGCACGCTGTTGGCTGGGTGGCTGCTTGAGCGTCACCCGCTGGCCACCCTGGTGTTGATGCCCGCGCTGGTGGGCGTTGCGGCACTGGCGTTGGTTCTGTTGCCGGCCTCGGTGCCAGGGCAGGCGGTGCTGCTGGCGATCTGGGGCCTGGCCTTTGGCGGTGTGCCGGTGGCGTGGTCGAACTGGGTCGCCAGCGCGATACCCGATCAGGCGGAAAGCGCCGGGGGCATGGTGGTGGCGTCTGTGCAGTCGGCCATCGCAACGGGCGCCGCTGCTGGCGGTGCGATGTTCAGCCTCGGTGGCAGCGCAGGCGTATTCGTGGCGGCGGCCGTGCTGATGCTGCTGGCCGCGCTGCTGATTGCGTGGCGTGTCCGAGTGCCTTCTGCCCATGGCAGTGCCCAGGCGAGGCCGGCGCTGCACCTTTGATCCGGCTCCCCCAGCCGCCTCGATTCCGTCCGTAACCCGGAGATAAAACATGAACAATACGACGTCTCACCAAGGACGCCTGAAATCCTTGCGCGCGGCAGGTATAGGCAATGCGCTCGAATGGTTCGACTGGACGCTGTACGCAACCTTTTCGGTATACCTGGCAAGCAATCTGTTCGACAAGACCGACGCCCGTTCGGCGATGCTCGCGACCCTGGCCGTGTTTGCGGTGGGCTTTGTCGCGCGGCCTATCGGCGGATGGTTGTTTGGCCGGCTGAGCGACCGATTGGGGCGCCGGACCATCATGGTGATCACGATGTTGCTGCTGGCGATCAGCAGCCTCGGCATCGCGGTTATCCCCGATTACCAAAGCATTGGCTTGTATGCCTCGGTCGCGCTGCTGTTTTTCCGGCTTACGCAGGGGCTCGCCCATGGCGGCGAGACAGGGGTTTCCTATACCTATGTCGCCGAAATCGCTCCAAGCAAACACCGTGGCTTATGGTCCAGTTCAGTCTATGTCGGGGTGACGCTCGGGGTGATGGCGGCGACGGCCATGGCAGCGACGCTGACCTGGCTGCTGGGTGCACAGGCCATGGGTGACTACGGCTGGCGGATCGGCTTCGCCATCGGCGGGCTACTCGGTATCTATGCGCTGTTTCTGCGCCGCGGTGCGCAGGAGTCTCATGTATTCGTGGAGCAGCAGGGCCTGGCTCGGTCGCCGCGCAAGTTATCCAGAGGGGAGAGGCTGCGAGTCGCGCGCAATATCGTCATGCTCGCAGCGGCCGCCAACGTCACTTACTACGCTTGGGTCACGTTCGGCGCTTCGACGGCCATTGCCCGGGGCATGGACGCCACGGGTGCCTATATAGCGAGCCTCTTCGCGCAGATCCTCTGTGTGTGCTGGTTGCCAATCTGCGGAATGTTGTCCGATCGTTTCGGCCGCCGGCCCATGGTCATCGCCTGGGGCCTGGGCGTGATCCTGCTGACTTATCCGATCTCGATCATGGTGACCACTGAGCCCTACACGCTGTTCCTGGCTCAGGTCGTGGGGCTAGGCGCCTGGTCGTTGATCGCGGCGATTTTCCCCGCGGTGCTGTCCGAGCAGGTGCCGACCCAGGCGCGGGCGCAGGGCGTTGGGTTGGTGTCGTCGCTTTCGGTGGCGATCTTTGGCGGCACCGCCCCCTACCTGCACAGCTATCTCAGCGGCGCTGATCTTGGCTATCTGTACATCTGCTACGTCATGGGGTTGGGGCTGGTCACCGTCGTGGCCGGTTTTCTGATCGACGAAACAGCGGGCATCGATCTTGCGGACATCGAGGCACCCGGCGCTCGAGTGGCTGCTGGCTCACGGCCGTCGATGGCTTCTCAGGAATAAAAACAATTGGCTTGTCGACCCGCAGGATCAGCGGATCAAAGGAGTGCGATTCAATGAATTCAACAGACCACAAAAACACCGCGGCACGAGGTGAACGGCCGGGCGCGGGTGTGACCGTCAGCCAGACGTCGGGGCCACGTCAGGCCGCGCGCGAGACTTGGGTCGAAGTCCCTTCCGAATCGGGCCCGGCGGCCGCTTGGTGCTACTCGGATCGCCGCTCCTATAGCCCGGGTGACTCGGTGCGCCTGCATCTGTCTTCGAATCGCCCGCAAGTGAGATGCAGGATCTATCGTGATGGAGCCATCGTTCGCACGCTGCATGAAACCGACAGCCTTGACGCTCGATTCCACGCGGTGCCCGAACGTGCCTATGAGCAGGGGTGCCAATGGCCAGTCTTCATGCAGTGGTCGATCCCGGCAGATGCCGAGCCGGGTGGCTATGTCGTGGAAATACGAGATAGCGCTGGCAACGTCCTCGGGCATCATCTGTTCATCGTCAAGACGGCGCGCAAGCGCGTCGATGCCTTGGTGCTTGTCGCGGCCACGTCGACCTGGGCCGCTTATAACGATTGGGGCGGCGCTAACCATTATTTTGGTCTCCATCCCGGTACGCCCCGCGGCCGCTCACCGGTGCTCTCGGCACAGCGCCCCTGGGCGCGGGGGCAGGTCTGGCTGCCCGAGGATGCCCCACGTTCCGTCAACGCGACCCGGCAGCGCAGGCCCGGGCCGGCGCGCTACGAGTTCATCGAATGGGCATCCCTTAACGGCTACGCCAAATACTACGCGCTGGCGGGATGGGCCTCCTACGAAAGACCTTTTGTGGTCTGGGCTGAACAGCAAGGCTATACCGTCGATATCCTGACCCAGGACGATTTGCACCACGACCCGCGCGCGCTTGAGGGCTACGCCTGCGCGGTCTTCGCAGGGCACGACGAGTACTGGACGCGGGAAATGCGCGACCATGTCGACGCCTTCGTCGAGGGCGGCGGCAAGGTCGCGCGCTTCGCCGGCAATTTCATGTGGCAGATTCGCTTGGAGGATGAGGGCCAGCGGCAGGTGGCCTACAAGTACGATGCCGGCGCGCTTGATCCTGTGGCGGCTACCGACCCTCGTCGGCTAACCGGCGCCTGGGAAGATCCGAGGGTGGATCACCCCGGGGCGAGAACGTTTGGGGTCAATGCATTGCGGGGGATATATGGCGGCTTTGGGGCAATGGCACCGCGCAATCCTCGCGGGTATACAGTCTTCAGGCCCCAGCACTGGGCGTTCATGGGCACGGGCCTGGGTTACGCGGACATGTTCGGAGACGAAGCCAATATCTTTGGTTATGAGGTGGATGGCTTGGAGTACACGTTTGTCGACGGCCTCCCAGAACCGCTCGGCACAGACGGCGCGCCCTGCGGATTACAAATCCTCGCCATGGGCTGGGCGACCAATGCCGAGCACGGTCGATCCGAGGATGCCTATTCGTTCATGCTCGGAGATGGCGATGCCCGGTTTCGTGCTTCCGTCCTGGCGCCAGACCTTGGCGAGGCTGGCATCGATCTGCACAGTCGCGGGGCCGGCATGGTGGTGCACTTTCATAAAGGTCGAGGTGAGGTCTTTACCGCCGCCACGTGCGAATGGGTACATGGGCTTATGCAGGCAGACATCTACACCGAGATGATTACAAAAAACGTGCTCGATCGTTTCTTGCGCAATACGTAGGAGGTTCGCCGATAGTTTTCATTTTTATTACATCCGTTGGAACGCTTCTCTCGGCACGGTCACTCAGGTGTAAGGATGCCGCCGCTCATACCGGGGCCATTTGCATTCTTCTATCTGCCGATCACTAAGAGATCAATGCCATGGATACGCCTAATGTACGTGCAAGCCGCGAGCTGACTCGTGTACCTGATGAGATACAGCAGGAAGCAACGCAACAGGCCCCTCACTCTCCTGACCTCGGCCCTATCGGGTTAGCGATGAGCGTGCGGCTTCAAAACCATTTCGAGGCTCACCTTGAAACAGAAGCAGACTCCGATCAACCCGCTGCCCCTGCTTCAAGCGCCCGCAACGCGGAGCTGACCGCCATTCGCGATGACCGTGCTCAACGGTTGGAGGCAGGGGGCTATAACGTCCATGACATGGAGAAGGCGGAAAAAAACGCCGCCAGAGCCGACCGATTGTTTGCGTCAATAAAGTCAGGGATGGGAGGGACGCCCTTTGCGGCGCTTACCGAGGCAGGAAATTTCCAGCCGTCCATCCTCCAGGTAGCGGGCAAGCATGCCAATACCGTACGCGAAGCGGCTATAGAAAACGCCATGGCATGCTTGTATGCCGGTATGGCGGATGCTGGCGGTAACAAGCTGATTGCCGGCTTCAAGCCTGGTTATTACCTTAAGCCCGAGAGCAATACGCTGCACCCGGCGCTGCAAGCATCAGTGGCGCAAAAGCTGCTGGCGTTGGACAAGGGTCCATTGCGCAATGCTTTTGACGAAGCCAATAAGTGGCTCACCGGGTTTGCCGTACGAAACACTGCAATGTACGCGTCAACGCTTGCCATGACGGCTGCTGGCAAAGAGCACCTGGATGCGGTCCTGCAGCCTGCCCTGCGGCCGGTCACGGCGATCATCGTGGGTATGGCAATCGAGCATTACAACGTGAGCCGCGATCGCACTAACCACTTGGCTGACCCTGCGATGCTCTATGGTCGTCGCGATGCTGTACCGCAAGGGCAGGCTCATAAGCCTATCGATCAAGATACCGAGTGGCTGGATGACTTCAGGACTTTAAAGGATCTCGATGCCACTGCCCTGGTCAAGATGGTCTCCGCGCGGCTGGGTGAAGGCGCGGCTACGGCTCTGAATGCGGTCATCAGCGGCGATGCCTTGAAAGAGATAGCAGACCCGGTCAGTGTCTTGGGAAATGGTCTCCTGATTGGCGGCTTTTCTGCGATGGGTGCGGGTACAGCCGCCACTGCTAACTTGGCCAAGTCGAAGGAGCTGGGAAAAATGGCGGCTACCGCAGCCTCGGAGGGTGTAAAAAACGTATTGGGAACCGTGGCTTTCGGGCTGTGGGCAGCTGGCGCCTCGCTAGGTGGATCATTGCCGAAAAAAGCCGTCGCTGCTGTCGATGCCCATGTACCAAAAGCTGTAGAAGGGAGCGCAGATGCAGCAGGCAGGGTGGCGGTCAAGGGAGGTGAGCTTGCAGTCAAGACAACGCTCACCGGCGCCAGATTTGTCAAAGAGACGGCTGTTTCAGCGACCCACCACACAAAAAGTGCAGCCCAAGCGGCAGGAGATGGAGTCATTAGCGTTGCCAGCGCCATCGGCACCACCACCCAATCGGCCTGGAACCAAAGCGTTGGAGCCCTGAGGCAACGCCCCACGGCCACCCCTCAAAACCAAGCCGTGCAGGGTCAGAGCATCCCCATGCAGCCGCTCGCAGCTACGCAGGTCCAAGCATCGTCCTCAGCGCCCGCGCGTCCGCCTGCTCAGGATGATGGCGATATCGTGTAGCAGCCTTCCACGTCGCTCATTTCAGTCTTTCCTCAATGTCCAGGGATCGGACATTGGCGGGACGTTTAAGGGCCGCGGCGCCCGTGAGGCAGAGAGTAGGCAATATCCCCGGGAAAATGACGGTCGTCAGACCCTGGGAACGACCCGCTGTGCTTGTAAGTCTACCTGTATCTGCTCATGGGTAAGGTACAGCGCAATGGATAAAACAATCACCGTGGATCAACTGGCGACGACTGACCTTGGATCATTCAATGAGATATGGCTCGGCGGGACTCACACCCAGCTATGCCTATGGCGTGGCGCACAAGTCTTCACTCACGAAATGCTCAGCGAGGGCACCCACGATCAGAATGTCCGACGCCTGTGCTTGCAGTTGGTCAACCCTGACGATCAGGCCGCAGTGGCCAGCGTTGAGCTGATCGCGCGCGAACGGCTGAAAAAGATAGGGAAGGAGGGTGAGTTTTATCCGGCTGAGGAGGCGGACACCCACCTATAGTCGCTCTGCAGCTGGCGAATTCGGGGTTAACGGCTACTTTTTAGAAGGCGAAATTCACGGCGTATCCCATCGACACCGCGAGGCTCAAGCATGACCAGCTCAAACATCAGCGCCAGCGCGGCGCTGCGTGCCGGCACCGGAAAAACCTTCGTGGACCTGGAAGGCTATAACGACACCGCCAAGATAGCGGTGGGGCCGGACGGTAAAATCTGGCTCGCCGGGATGACATGGGTGGAGACCGGACAATTCGAGTACGAAGGCTATCGGACTTCTTTGGTTCGTCTTGATGCCGACGGCACGATCGACACCACGTTCAGCGACGATGGCAAGGCCTTGCTTCCTCGCGACATTTACCCGGGCCAGGGTTATAGCGCTGCTGTACAGGCCGACGGGAAGTTCCTGATCGTCCATCCGCATTTCTCTGCCCCGACCATCGTCATGGTCCGTCTGAACACCGACGGTTCGGTGGATCAAAGCTTCGGCGTCAATGGAACCGCCACCGCACCGGCGGCATGGGGGGATTCGGCCAGCGCGACCGTACAGCCGGATGGCAAAATCCTCGTGTCCAATCATGATTCCTACGACCACCGTTTTTCCGTCAACCGCTTCAACGCCGACGGTACGGTTGATTCGAGTTTCAACGGCGGCAACGCCGTAGAATTTACGGTTCCCGACGTCAACACACTTGAGGGCTTTGGCCTGACGCTGCAAGCCGACGGGAAGATCCTGGTGCCAGGTTACAACGGTGCGTTCGTGGTCGCGCGGTTGAATCCCGATGGGTCCCTGGACACCAGCTTTGGCACGGACGGCACGGCCGACATCGAAGTGGCTGGCCTGGCGAAATCCATCACAGTGCAGGGCGACGGTAAAATCCTGGTGGCGGGTTATAACGAGCAAGACGCAACCGGCTATGACTTCAAGATCATCCGGCTGAATCAAGACGGAACCTTTGACACGAGTTTTGGCAACGAGGGCGTCGCTGTATTCGACCTGGCCGGGGGCAGGGATACGGCCCGGGACATTACGGTGCTCGCCGACGGTAAGATCCTGGTGGCCGGGCAGAGCAACTATTTTGGCAACACTGACTTCAGCATCATCAGGCTCAACCCTGACGGAACACTGGATACCACCTTTGGAGCGCTTGCAGGTGTGTTGCCCCAAATTGCCGGAGGCGTGGGCGACGATGCTCTCCATGGTTCTTATGTCCCGGAACACCTCAGTGGTCATGACGGCAACGACCTGCTCGATGGAGGAGGGCAGCGGGATGTTCTTGAGGGTGGTACCGGCGCCGATGTGTTCCGAATCACCTCCATCGGCGACAGCTACCGCACCGACACTCAGGCCTTCAGCGATCGCATCGTTGACTTCGATGCCAACCAGGACCGTATCGACCTGTCTTCGCTAGGTTTCAGCGGGCTGGGCAACGGGCTTGACGCAACCCTGGCGGTTCAAGTCAATGACACCGGCACCCGCACTTATCTGAAAAGCTTTGAACCGGACGGACAGGGCAATCGCTTCGAACTGGTACTCGACGGCGACCTCGCTCAAGCCCTCAACGAAACCAACCTGGTGTTTGCCCAAAGCCTGATCCAGGGGACGGAGTCGGCCGATCGACTGGTTGGTTCCGCTGTGGGCGATGTGCTCCTTGCCGGTGGTGGAAACGATGTCGTTTCGGGCGGCTCCGGATACGATCTTCTCGAAGGTGGCTTGGGTCGAGACGTGCTCAACGGTGGCGAGGGGGCGGACGTGTTCCGCTATGAGTCCAGCGAAGACAGCTTCCGCACAGCCGATGGGAATTTCCAGGATCGGATCATCGACTTCGATCCTGATACCGACAAGATAGACGTATCCGCGTTAGGCTTCACCGAGTTGGGGAACGGCTACAACTCAACCCTGAAGGCGGTGCTGAGCGAGGACGGTCAGCGAACCTACCTGAAAAGCTACAGCGCCGACGAACAGGGACACCGGTTCGAAATCACCCTGGAAGGCGATGTGGCCTCGCAACTTCGAAGCGATAATTTTATCTTCGCTTCGGGTGACGAACCCTTTTCAGAGCTGCAGCTCCTGGGAGTGTCGGCGCCCGAGCAGTTTGGGTAGTCCTCCCACCGAGGCAGTCATCATCCCGCGTTGTGCAAAATACTGTGCGGGCGTGCTCCCCAGGGCCTTTTTGAACATGGTGATAAAGGCGTTGACCGAGTTGTAGCCCAGCTCGGTTGCAACGTTCTGCACCTTCGCACCACTGGCCAACTCTCGCAGGGCAACGACAAGGTGCAACTGTTGCCGCCAGCGTCCAAACGTCAGGCCCGTTTCACGAATCATTAATCGAGACAGCGACCTGTCGCTCATCGCCACGCGTTTGGCCCATTCGGCTGACGTACTACGGTCGGCAGGATCGAGCGTCAGTGCATGGGCTATTGCACGAATTTTGGGATGACTGGAAATGGGGAGGTTGAAGCGCTCACGCGGCATTTCGACCAGTTCGTCGAGGATCACTCTCGCAAGCCTGGCGGCATGGCCAACCGAAGGATAATCGGCAGGCTCCTGTGCCAGCCGATCAACCATTTCCCGGATCATTGGGGAAATGGACAGCGTGCAGCAATCCTCCGGTAGCTTCGCCGCGCCGGGGTTCACGAACAGATAATTGAGCCGGGCATTCGCTGTCGCCCGTGCGCTATGGGGCACGCCGCCCGGAATCCAGACACCGCAGCCGGGCGGTACGATCCAGATCTCGTTGTCCGCAGTACAAGTGACGGCCCCATGCAGTGCGAGGATCAGTTGGCCCTTGCGATGCACATGCGTCGGCACTTCCGCCTGGTGATCTGCAAAGTCGAGCTGCCGGGCCACCGCCGGCCGATCCGTGAGGTCGGGGTCGAAGACAGAGACGGCTGATCGTGTGGGTGGCATCAGTTGGCAGCTTTTAGGGATATTTTGGAAGAATACTGAATTTATTTGCGTTTGCAACGCAGCAATAATGGTTCGCATGAACATTCTATCTGCTGTGAACAAACCACCAGGGCACGTCGGCATAGCGCACGCGGTGGGGTCCTTCCTGCGAACCCCTGCCATGAGGACAGATGTGGATGCGGTGCTGTTTTCGGCGAAGAGCTTTGCCGCAGCGATGTTGGCCTACTATGTTTCGCTGCGTATAGGACTGGCCAATCCTTACTGGGCAATAGTGACCGTCTACATCGTCTCGCAGACCTCGGCCGGTGCGTCGCTCAGTCGCGGTGTCTATCGCTTCGTGGGAACCCTCGTCGGGGCGGCGGCAACGGTGGCGATCATTCCGAATTTCGTGAACGACCCTATCGTATGCAGCGTGGTGCTCGCCTGCTGGATCGGCCTGTGTCTTTATTTCTCGCTGCTTGATCGCACCCCAAGAGCCTATGCTTTCGTTCTTGCGGGTTATACCGCGAGCCTGATCGGATTTCCCAGCGTCGTTGATCCAGGCGCGGTGTTTGATACAGCCTCCGTGCGGGTCCAGGAAATTTCCATCGGGATACTGTGTGCCGTTCTAGTGCATCGCTACATCCTGCCCAAACGTATGACGGGTCAGTTCATTGGCAAGCTGTTGGCAGCGCTGTGGGACGCCCGCCAGTTGGCCGCTGACGCCTTGAAGGGAACGCCGAGTGAGAATCGTCGCGACCGGACCCAGCTCGCCGTGGATCTTCTTGCCCTTCAGGGGCTTGCAACGCACCTACCCTATGATCCGGGCCCTGCGCTGCGGCACGAGTCGGTACAGCTGATCCATGACCGGCTCGCGCGATTGCTTGCGCTCGCCGCGGAAATCGAGGACCGGGTCCATGCCCTGGGTATGGGTGGCTATAACGCGCCCGATGAACTGGTCGCTTTGCTCGATGATCTCGCGAGATGGATCCCCGCTGCCGAGGTGGCCGACCGGGAGCGCGCCGCGAAATGTTTAATCGCCCGCGCGCGGGGGATCAACAATCGTTTCGGCGTAGGCGCCGCAACGCCTGGCGTCAGGCTTGCCGCTAATCTCGCCGGTTACCTTGGCGAAATGATCGGCCTGCTCCAGGACTGCGACAACCTGGGGCGCCACGTCGTGACTGCCGAGCAATCACACGAGACGACAGCGCTTCACTGGCCCAAGCCCGCGAAGGGCTACATCTATCACCGCGATCGCTGGATGGCGGGCCGGGCCGCGTTGGGTGCCATCGTCGGCATCCTGATCAGTTGCGCTTTCTGGATCGGGTCGGCCTGGCCTGAGGGCGCGACGGCCGTATCGATTTTCGGCGTCTGTTGCACGCTGTTCGGGAATGTCGATGCGCCAGCCCCTAACGTCATCAAATATATGCTCGGCTCGGTCTATGGGGTGGTCATCAGCTTCGCCTACAGCTTTGTCATTCTTCCCCAGGTCACGGATTTCGCTCTTCTTGTCGCGGTGCTGGCACCGGCGTTCCTGTTCGCCGGTTCCCTGCAAGCGCGTCCGCCGACAACGTTCATGGCGCTCGGTATCACCCTGACCATTCCGATTCTTTCGGGGCTGCGCGCGACCTACGCCGGCGACTTCGCGGCATCCCTCAATACCGTTGTTGCGCTCTTCGCGGCGGTCGGATTCGGGGCGGTCAGCATGACCTTGTTCCAGACCGTCCCGGTCGACGCGGCGATCAGCCGGCTGCTTCGATTGAGTCGCAGGGGCGTTAGCCGTCGAGCGTTGGGTGATGTACCCGATGACCGGCATTGGACGAACCTTATGATCGATCGCACGGCGCTGCTGCTACCCAGGTTGCGACTGTCCAACAAAGGCTATTCAGACGTTCTCGACGATACCTTGCACCATCTGCGTGTCGGCCACGCTGTTGGATCGCTTCGCAAGATCATCCCGCAGGTCGACGGCGACATTGCCGAAAAACTCGGTGAGCTGCTTTGTGCGATCGCCGCACGCTTCAGCGCCAGAGACCTTCAGGAGCATGTTGATTCGATCGGTTTTGACCAGCGTATCGAGACCTTGCAGGCGATGATCGCTGACAGCTCGATCAATGACCGCTCGCGGATCGCCGAGCTGCTCATCGACCTTGGGTTTGCCCTAGGTTCCAGTCATACGGCGAGGGCGCCTCATGATCGTTGATCTCGACGTCGGTGGCGTCCTCATCCCCGGTTTACTGGCGCTGCTATTCGTCGCCATTTTTTCCACCGTCGCGATAATCCGCGTCCTCTGCGTCGTGGGCATCTACCGCCTGTTCGCTCACCGGCCGCTCGTCGAACTCGCCATTTTCGCGCTCATCTACGGTTTGCTCGTGCAGCACCTGCCCTCAATCGGACACTTATCTTGAAGCCTGTTCTATCCTTGCTCAGCCGCTATGCCCTGACTCTTAGCCTCGTTGCGGGCGCCACGCTCATTGCGCTGGGGGCGTGGAACCATCACGAGCGAACGCCCTGGACTCGCGACGGGCGAGTGAGCGCGGATGTCGTGCAAATCGCACCGGAAGTCTCCGGTACTGTCAGTGCCGTCCCGATCGTTGATAACCAGTATGTCCATCGGGGTGACATTCTTTACGTGATCGACCCGCAGCGGTACCGGCTCGCATTGGCGGCGGCCGAAGCCGACGTCGAAGCCAAGCGTCAGGACAGGCTCGTTCGCCAGGCGGCGGCGCGGCGGCGCGGCCAACTCCGCGATATCGTGTCCCAAGAAGATGTTCAGCAAACAGGAGGCGCGGCTGCAGTGGCGGGCGCCACCTATCAAGCAGCGCTGGCGGCTCTGGACCTCGCCAAACTCAATCTCGCCCGCTCTACTATCCGCTCGCCGGTCGATGGCTATGTCACTAATCTGAGGTTGCGCCCTGGCGACTATGCGACGGCCGGTTCGGCAACGGTTGCTGTCCTCGACGCGGCGAGCTTCTGGGTTACTGGTTATTTTGAGGAGACGAAGATCCGGCAGATCCGCGTTGGCAAACCGGCGCGGATCATGCTGATGGGCTTTGATCAGCCTGTGTCGGGGCATGTCGAAAGCATCGGTCGCGGGATCGAGAACAGTAACGATTCGCCAGGTCATCTCGGCCTGCCCAATGTGGCGGCGACATTTACCTGGGTGCGTCTTGCGCAGCGGATCCCGGTGCGTATCCATATCGATAGCGTGCCAGCAGGCGTTGAATTGGCGGCGGGTATGACCGCGAGTGTTGAGATCATCCCGCTTTGAGGCGTTGTGCTTTTCAGCTGGCCAATCAATCAGGGGAGGGCATGTCCCTCTAAAATCTCGAATCCATCGTCAATGGGGGCGTAACCAACAACTTCTCGGGTCTTATCAATGGAAAGGCGCTTGTATCTATTGTCTGATACGCCATGAACCACATGGAACCCGTTCAGCTCTGCATCCACGCAACTTCTAAGTAACGCTACGACATCCCTCTCGCTGATAAACGCAGCTACATCCCTGTGGCTGTGGGTCTCTCCAGGATGAAACTCGGCTACGTTTGCAATGCGGACGGCAATGGTTGTCATTTGGCCATCGTTTGCATACATCGATGCGAGAGCCTCCCCAAATGCCTTGCTAACCCCATAAAGATTTCCTGGCCTGAGCGACATATGTTCATGTACCTGGACGTCCTTCGGGTAACCCTCAATGGCTTGGGCACTGCTCGCAAATATGAACCGCCTGCAACCTTGTGCCTTCGCGGCGAACAGCATGTTGTAGGTGCCAACAATATTTACAGGCAGGAGGGAAGTCATGAAGTTAGCGTCTGGACTCGGGTCAGCAGCTAGATGAATCACGGTGTCGATGCCTTCGCAGGCCTCAAGGCAGCTTGACTGATCCCTGACATCAAGAGCGAAACTGTGTGCGGATTTCGGAAATTTCCGTACATCGATATCAGCGAGACGCAAATCCAATAGATCGGCTTGCGCGGTCCAAAAAGCAGTGCCAATCCGACCCGCCGCACCTGTGACTAAAATTTTTCGCGCGCTCATGTATGTGTCCTTACCGTTAAGCTGCATTGAGCATTTGAGATCAGCAGTGCCTGATACAGGTCGCACCGATCAAGGTGAGCGGTGGGGGGCCGGCCGATAGTGCTTCAGAAACTTCGGCCCGCGCCGACTCAGATGGTGTCGGCTACAGTTCCTTGTAACCGCAGGAATGTATCACGACCGCCACGGAATATTGATCATGACGAAACACCCTCCGTTCCAATCGCTCGGCTGCGCCGAATGCCGCAACCATGAGGCGTTGGGGTTTGATTTCACCATGGCCTTCCAACCTATTTTCAACGTCCGGACACGCGCTGCGTTTGCTTATGAGGCGTTGGTCAGAGGTATCAATGGCGAATCGGCTGGCTACATCCTGGGGCTCGTGAACGACAACAACCGCTACCGATTCGACCAGGCTTGCCGGGTCAAAGCGATTGAGGAAGCCGCAAGGCTGGGCCTGCTGGAGATTCCCGATTGCTTGCTGAGTATTAATTTCCTGCCCAACGCCGTATACCGGCCAGAGACGTGTATCCGGGCCACCCTGGAAGCGGCGCGCCTGACCCATTTCCCGCCGGAAAGGCTCATGTTCGAAGTGACCGAAGGCGAGAAGGTAGTAGACCCTGAGCACCTCAAATCGATTTTCGTGGAGTACGAGCGCCAGGGTTTCATTACCGCCGTCGACGATTTTGGCGCGGGCTATTCGGGCCTCAACCTGCTGGCCATGTTCCAGCCGCAGGTGCTGAAGATCGACATGGCACTGACCCGAGGCATCGATCGAGATCCGGTCAAACAAGCGATCGTCGAAGGCATCATCCTGGTCGCCAGGCGCTTGGATATCCTGGTCATCGCCGAAGGTGTCGAGACCCGTGAAGAAAGCTCGACGCTTCTGGGCATGGGGATCGAGCTGATGCAGGGGTATTTGTATGCAAGGCCTGAGGTCGGTCATCTTCCGGCTGGATGTTTTGACTTGGGGTGATGGGTCCAAGCGCCGTCGAATCCCTGGATTCACTACGACAGAAGTGCCTCTGATTACATCCAGTTATCCAAGAAAACCGTGAGTATGTCTGTGGATAACCACGCCGATGCCAGGTAGGCTCAGCGTTTTAGCGGGCGCTCAAAAAATGTACAGGCAGGTTGGCATCATCCCGCCGTAGGTCATTGAGTTTAAACACCCCTGAAAACCGGAATCACCTTGCATGCATGTTTATCCTGCCAACAAATTGGAGCAAGGTTTTGAAACTCATATGGACTATCAGCGTTGGAATACTGCTGGCGGGGTGCACAAATACACCCACTAATCTCATGTCTGATCCAGACAGTTACGATGGGTCGATCCAGGCGAACGTTACAGTCCAATCTGCGTACCGCAACATCCGTCAGGCAAGCCGAATTTGTTTGGAGCATTCCCCGCTGGGAACTCCGGTCACCACAGAAAGCGAGTTCGATTCAGAACTCGGTAGCGGGCAGATCACCCAGCGTATGGTCGCCCAAGGCGTGAGGCTCAGTTTGGCGATCATCAATATCGAACCTACCCCCGGGGGCATCGCTGAGATAAAGCTATACACCCTCAAGGGCTGGAGTTCGATCGGGGTCAAGGCGCCTACGTTGGACAAGCTTCGTTCGTGGATCAAAGGTGATCAATCTTGCTAAACGTCGACTGCATTGTGACGGGCTGTTCTTCGCTTCTCGCGCCGGGCTCGGATGTGTTGCGGTCTTTTCTTGGATGACCGCGTTCCTGGTGGTGCGCTTCATCCATACAGCAGTTTGATCAAGCACTCAACGGCTACGGGGCGGGTCGGCCCTGGTGTCGCTATCCTTGCGCAAGGAGCTAAATCGTGACCCACCAACATCCTGGAGTTCGCTTCTCTGATATCGAAACAGCTGTGCCCACAACCCCGGGCCTTTATCAAATCATCACTGACGTCGGCGAACTGCTGAAGGTCGGCATCAGCGTTAATCTTCGCAAGAGGCTGATTCAGCATCGACAGTCAAAACAGTCTCGACTGAAACTCAGGGAAGGAGGCAACTGGCGTAACCCGGCTGACGTCATCAGCAAGCAATCGATCCTCGCCAAGCATCTTTACTTTTCACCGCCAGTTTTGGGCTATGACCTGCAGACCGAAATCGGCCGGCAACGTTATCTGGAGGAGCGGTGTCACGTTCTCATCACCCCGACCAAGACACGGGAGGAGGCCAGGGATTTGGAGCGACCGAAGGAAAAAAGCGGCGATTATCGATTTGGAGGAAGGGTTAAGGCCCTCTCGCTCGACTGAGACTTATGGCATGCGCCCCGGACTGGTTTTATAGGCAGAGACGGGGTTGCGGCGCTGCCGCTTTTTTGCGATCGATCTATACCAGCGGTCTAACGAAACTTGGCTGACGACACCCGCGATTCATACAAATTCCGGCAACAGTCTTTGTCCAACCCCCCAATTTTTCCTTCATCCCGCTCCCCCTAACATCGTCCACAAGCCGCCAGCAATCGCGCTCCGCGGCTCCCCCAACGAGACGGTGAACATCATGACCTTCAGAAAGACAGCCCTGCTTTTATTCCTCGGCAGCCTCGGCGCCAACGCCTATGCGGCGGACAGCATCGAGTCAAAAAACATCCCAGTCGAAACCTACGCCTACGCAACCAAGCTGGACATCAAGCACGTCATCTTCATCACCGAACCGGCCAGCGAGTGCGCGCCAGTACCTGTTCAGATGACCTATGAAGACTCCTACGGCGAGCGCCATGTTCTGCAGTATCAGGTGATGGGCACCGGCTGCTCCAATTGAATCCGGTGCAGGCGACGGAGGGTCGACACTCCATGCGGCTGTGCTCAGTTTTTTGATCCGACGATGTCTTCATCCGATGCCAGCAGCTCTGGGATCGATTGCTTGAGAAATTCCACCCAGGTTTTGATTTTCGCATCGACGAATTTGCGCGACGGGTAGATCGCGAACAGGTTCAATTCTTCCAGCCGATATTCCGGCAAGACCCGCAGCAGCGTTCCTGCCCTCAGGCCATCCACCGCCGATGCAATCGGCTGTATGCCAATCCCCATGCCTTTCTTGATCGCGATGGTCATGCCGTCGGCGGTGTTGATGTGCAAGGGTGACTCGGGAATGGTGATGGTTTGCATGCCCTCGGGCCCCTCCAACGTCCAGTTATCCATTGGCATCACCGTGTTGACGATGCGCAGGCACTCGTGTTCGCCAAGGGCGGCGGGGGTGCCGGGCGTTCCGTGTTTTTCCAGGTAGGCCGGCGAGGCGCACAGCACGCTATAGGTAATGCCCAGCCGTTGGGCAACGAAGCCGGAGTCGGGCAGGTCGCGAGCCAGGACGATGGACATGTCGAAGCCTTCTTCGAGCAGATCCGGGATGCGGTTGCTCAGGGTCAGGTCGAACATCACCCTGGGATGGATCTCGCGGTAGCGTGCGATGGCGGCGATGACGTAGTGGTTGCCGATGGCCGACATGGTGTGGATTTTCAGGCGGCCGACGGGCAAGGTCTGGGCGGTGCCGGCTTCTTCGTCGGCATCGCGCAGGTCGTCGATGATCTTTTCGCAACGCTCCAGATAGCGCATGCCGGCTTCGGTCAGGGCGAGGCGTCGGGTGGTGCGGTTGATCAGGCGTGTATGCAGCCGGGCTTCGAGGGCTGTGATGGCTTTCGAGACGTTGGTTGTGGTGGTGTCCAGCGACTGCGCGGCGGCGGTGAAGCTGCCATTTTGGGCGACGGCGATGAAAAAACGCATGCTCTGGAAGACGTCCATCGGGGGCTCACGGGTATTCGCTGGAAAAATGAAGTGGCGGCCGCCCGGGGAGGCAGCCCCTCTAACGAGTGTCAGTTCTTGCGCGCAATAAACCCCGGCACTCCAGTCTCCACCACGGAGTTGAAGCGAATCCGTGTGGTGATTTCATCCTTGATCTCCTGCATTGCGCGTTGCGGCAGGGTGCTGATGTCGAAGTTTTCCTGAATGTGCCCAGGCGTCGCCGAGGTGGTGAGGAACGCGGTGCCGCGCTGCGCCGCCCAGGCCAGTAGGACTTGCGCTGGGGTCTTCTGAATGCGTTTGGCGATGCCGGTGATGACCGTATCTTCCAGCAGATTCGGCTGCATGCCATGGCCCAGCGGGGCGAAGGCGAGGACGATGATGCCGTGCTGTCTGCAGAACGCCAGCAGCTCCCATTCCGGCAAGTAAGGATGCGATTCGATCTGCACCACAGCGGGTTTGATCCGCGCGACGGCAACGATTTCCTTGAGGGCGCCGAGTGTGATGTCCGAGAGACCGATGGACTTGCAGCGGCCTTCATCCACCAGGTTTTCCAGCGCGCGCCAGGTCTCGATCAGCTTCACTTCGCCGTCGTAGATCACATGCCCGAACGCGTCGCGAGGGTCCTGATCGTCACCGGGCTGGAAGGCGAACGGCGTGTGGATCAGGTAGCAGTCAATGTAGTCGACTTGAAGGCGCCGGCAGCTCGCTTCGAAGGCGGCTCTGACTCGCTCGGGGCGGTGGTTGGTGTTCCACAGTTTGGTGGTGACGAACACGTCTTCGCGATGGATTCGGCCGGCAGCGAACACCTGCTGGAAGGCAACGCCGATCTGCTCTTCATTGCGATAGCGTTCGGCGCAGTCGAAATGACGAAAGCCGACTTCCAGTGCGCATTTGACCGCTTCGGTGGTGGTGCTCAGGTCGCGCAACAGCGTGCCGAATCCCACCGCCGGCATTGCGCCAGCGCCATTGTTCAGCGGCAAACGGGTGTCGCGCAGTTCGTCGTGGAAGGCTTCGTAGGTCATGACTTTTTTCTCCGTCGTTACAGCGTTTGTTGGGCTGGGGATTTCGCAGCTTCGCGGGCGGTGACCTGTTGCTCGAACACGCCCACCGAGTGACCGCCGAGTGCGACGAACAGATGCACGTTATCGAGGTAGCGCGCAGTCCGGGCCTGGATCTGGCCAAGTGCGGCCTGCTGATAGGCGCGCTCGGCTTCGAGCACTTGCAGTACGCTGGTTTCGCCTTGCGCGTAGGCCTGTTGGTTCAGCCGCAAACTGCTGTTGGCGGCGCGCAAGGCATCGTCCTGGGCCTGGTTTTGCTCGGCGCCGTGGTTGATCGCCTGCAAGGTGTCCGCGACCTGGCCGAAAGACTGAATCAGCGTTTTTTGGTAGCGGGCGAGGGCGGCGTTGTAGCCGTCAACGGCGGCCTGACGTTCTGCTTTGAGCGTGCCGCCATTGAAGAGTGGCGCGGTCAGCCCCGCGGCGAATCCCCAGAGTGCAGCACCGCCATTGCCGGATGCGGCTTGTGCCAACGAAGCGGACAGCTCGACATGCGGGTACAGGTTGGCGGTGGCGACCCCCACGGCAGCGCTGGCAATGTGCAGCTCCGACTCGGCTTGCAGTACGTCCGGCCGGGTGTGGGCCATCTCCGACGGCAGGCTGACCGCAATGCTCTGCGGCAAGGTGAAGTCATCGAGGCTGAAGTTTGGGGCGATCCAGTCCGCGGGGCCTTTGCCGGCCAGAATCGACAATGCATGACGAGCCGCATCGCGCTGCTGGGCAAGGGGCGGTAACAAGGTGCGATCCTGGGCAAGACGAGTTTCGGCCAGCGAGACGTCAACCTGGGTGGTGCTGCCGCTCTGATGCGCACGGCGGATAAGGTCGAGGTTTTTCCTGTCGTTGGCCAGCAATGATTCCACCGCCTGGATCTGCGCGTTAGCGCCGGCGAGTAGTAGCGCCTGGCTAGCGACATCTCCGGTCAGCGTCAGATAGGCAGCTTCGTAGCGATGGGTTTGCAGGTCAGCCAGCGCTTGCTGCTGCTCGACCAACCGCTTGTTGCCACCAAACGCATCCAGATCGAACGCGACTCGCGGGCCGATGGCGTAGAAGTTCGCCACGCTCGGTTCTGACCCGTTGTGCGTACGTTGGCGTCCGGCCTGGGCACCGAAGTCGACCTGCGGATACAACGCCCCTTCAGCGGCTGCCACCGAGGATGCGGCTTGGCGAATCGTGGCGTCGACCGCGGCCAGTTCAAGATTGCCCTCGATGGCGCGGCGCATCACTTGATCGAGTTTCGGCGAGCGGAACGCGGACCACCATTCACCATCGAGGCGTTTGCCCATCTCGAAACGTTGAGCACTCGCAGTGGCCTGTGGCTGCTCGGCCTGCAGATCGTAATGTTGCGTCAAGCGGACGTCGGGCCGTTGAAAGTCAGGGCCAACGGTGCATGCCGCGAGTGTGACCAGAGCAGCCAGCAGGGTGATTTTCGTTGGCAGTGATTGCTCAAGGATGAAGTGTGCATACGATTTCATTTTCCAGGCTCCACGAAAATTAGTTGGCCGCAGCGGGCTTGCGCATGAACAGCACCAGCGGACTCACAAACAGCATCACCAGCAACAAAATCTTGAACTGGCCCATGACCGCGATGAACGCCGCTTGATGGGTGATCAGGTGGTTCACGCCTTCGAGCGCAGGCAGGGAGGCCGGCAGCGAAACGCGATACGGGGTCAACTGACTGGCCAGTGCCAAATGCATCGCCTGTGTGTTGTTGAAGAAGTAGATCTGCACCACCGCCACACCGAGGGTGCTGCCGTAGACGCGCATCAGGTTGAAGACTCCCGTGGCCTGCGCACGCAGCTGCGGGTCAATGGTGCTGAAGGCGACGTTGCTCAGGGCCGGCATCATGATCCCCAGGCCGATGCCCTGGATGAATCCGCTGACCGCCACGGGCGTCCAGTCCATCAATGGCGAGTAGCCGAGCATCAGCCCGTTGGCGTACACCACCAGCACAATGCCGAAGGCCACGTACAACCGAGGATCGATCCGCGCCGGCGCCCGGCCCATCAGCAGGAACGCGCCGACCAGGCCGATGCCGCGCGGGATGGTCAGCAACCCGGTGGTGTCCGGTGGGTAACCGAGGATTTCGTCGAGCATTGGCGAGGTCAGCGCCATGGTCGACAGCAGCACGAAGCCGAGGGCGAAGAAAATCGCGGTCGAGCACATGAAATTACGGTCGACGAGCAAACCCTTGTCGATGAAATGCGCCTGGCGCGTCAATACATGCGCCACGAACAGGTACAGCCCGAGCGCACAGGCCAGCGCTTCGATCCAGATCTCCGGCGAGTCGAACCAGTCCAGCCGTTCGCCACGATCGAGGAGCATTTGCAGGCCAATCATGCCCAGGGTGAAGCTGCCGAAACCGAAGAAATCGAACGACGGTCGCTGCGCGGCTTTTTTCTCGGCGAGCAGCAACGTGATTACCATGAAGATGTACGCGACCAGCGGCAGGCTGAGGTAAAACATCGGCCGCCAGTCGAAGTACTCGCAGATCACACCACCGATGCTCGGACCGCTGACGATGCCCAGTAACACCAGCGCGGTCCATTTTGGGCCAAAAGCCGGGCGGCGTTCGGTGGGCAGCGTCTCCATGGCAATGGCCATCGACAGCGGCGCCAACACGCCGGCGGCCAGGCCTTGCAGGACGCGCGCGGCGATGAATGCCAGCGGCGTGTCGGCCAAGGTGCTGAGCCACAGGCCGAGAGCGAACGCGGCGAGCGCAGTCTGATAGACAAGCTTCAAGCCAAAGCGGCTGGCCAGCCACTGTGCGAGCGGCGTGGTGATGGCGCTGGCGGCGAGGTACGCGGTGAAAATCCACCCGGCCTGGTCGTCGGTCATCGATAGGCTGCCCTGAATCAGCCGCAGCGCCGCGTTGGGCAGCGGCAGGTTGGCCGATTGCATGTAGGTCGCAAGCAAGGCGACGCAACGCAGGGCGCGGGCATTGGCTGCTGCATAAGCGGGGGCGTTCATCAGGAGTCACCTGCGGTCAGCAACGACTTGAGTGGATACCACCAGGGCGTGCGGTGTCCGGTATCGACCTTGACGGTGGCGCTGGTGCCGGAGAACAGCGCCAGGCCCGGATCGATGTTGTCCAGTTCCAACCGTACCGGCACCCGCTGCACGACTTTCACCCAGTTGCCGGTGGCGTTCTCCGGTGGCAGCAGGGCGAAGTCCGAACCCGCGCCGGGGCTCATGCTGGTGATGTGGGCTTTGAACTGGCGATCCGGGTAGGTATCGATGGAAATGGTCGCGGTCTGCCCGGGACGCATGTGAGTGACTTGCGTCTCGCGAAAGTTGGCCTCGACCCAGATCTCATGATCGGAAATCAGCGCAAAGGCCGGTGCTCCGCTATTGAGGTAATTGCCGACCTGAAGGTCATCGACTTTTGCGACGATGCCGTCGTCCGGCGCGGTGACGGTTGCATAGGACAGGTACAGTCGCGCCTCATCGAGCTGAGCCTTGGCTTCGCGCACGGTGGGATGGCTGTCGATGGCGATGTCCGGGTTGCCGTTCAGCGCGACCACGGTGCTGGCGATCTGTTGTTCGATCGAGGCGATGCGCTGGTTGGAGACTTTCAGGTCGGTTTCCGCCCGCTCGTAGATGGCCCGCGAGACGAAGTCGGTGGCTATCAGGGCTTTCTTGCGGGCGAACTCCTTCTGGTCGTAGTTCGCCGAGGCCCTGGCCGATTGCAGCTCCGCCTGTTGCTGGCGATAGCTCGCCTTGAGCCCGTCGATACGCAACCGGGCATTGGCCAGTTGGGCATCGGCACGGTCGACGGCGATCTGCAACGGCGCCGGATCGATGCGGAACAGCACCTGGCCCTTGTGCACCAGTTGGTTGTCTTGTACCGCGACCTCGACCACTTGCCCGGAAATTCGCGCATTGATCGAGGCCTTGGCCACCCTGGCGTAGGCGTTGTCGGTAGAAACGAAGGGTTCGTTGACCAGGTAATAGCCGTAGCCCAGCGCCGCAAACAGCGCCGGAATACCGGCCATGAGCAGCGGGCGCAGTGTTTGCCTGAGCGGCTTTTGTGGTGGCGCATCCGCCAGGTCAGCACTTGGATGTTGCAGGGTGTTTGTTGCCGAAAGATCGAATTGCTTAGTCATGATCGAATCCACCTGTAACCGGGAAATCAGGCCGACCTGCGCGCAAGCGCCAGGGCCCCGACGTCATTCTTTGCCGTGAGTAATCAAACCCGTGTGCGGTGGGGAGGGTGGCTCCGCTGCCGTTGTTTTCGTCGTCGTCGGACTCGGTTCGAGCTCCGCTACGACCAACCTGCGTATCAAGGAATTTGTGGTTCCTTAATTTTGTGCGATGGTGTAAGAATATGAGCGACTAACGTTTCCTGCAAGGAATTTGTACGACATGGCACAAAATAAACCGACCGATGGAAAAGGCCGCGGCCGCCCCCGCGCCTACGATCCGCATACCGCACTGAATCAGGCGCTCGGAGTGTTCTGGAACACCGGTTATTCGGCGGCCTCGCTGGACAGCATCGCCAGTGCCGCCGGAATGAACCGGCCGAGCCTTTATGCCGCGTTCGGTGATAAACACGCGCTGTACATCAAGGCGCTCGACCAGTATTGGGCAACCGCCCACGCCGCGATGCAGGCCGCGCTGAACGACAGCAACCTGACGCTGGAGCAAGCGCTGAACGCTTTCTATGAGGGGCAATTGGCGATTTATTTTTCCGGCGGCGGCCAGCCTCGTGGCTGTTTTGCAATTGGAACGGCGACCACCGAAGCGGTGGAGGATCCGCAGATCCGCGACGTGCTGTCGTTGCGCCTCAGTGAGCTGGATGCTGATCTGGAGGCGCGTTTGCGCAAGGCCGTCGACTCCGGCGAGCTGCCAGGCAATGTTGACGCCCAAGCGTTGGCCGTACTGGCGTCGTCGTTGCTACACAGCATTTCGATCCGCGCCCGCGCCGGCAAATCCCGCGAGGAACTGAGTGCGCAGGCACGCCATGCCGTGCGTGTTATCTGCGGCCGTGGGGAGTAGATGGGGGAGGGACTCGAGGACATTCTGGCAGAAGGGCTGGCAGTGGTTTTCTGCGGGATCAATCCTGGACTGCTGGCCGCCGCCCAGGGTTATCACTTTGCCGGGCGGGGCAATCGTTTCTGGCGCGCATTGCATCTGGCCGGGTTTACCCCACACGAGGTGCGACCGGAAAACGATCGCTCGCTGCTGCAATACGGCTGTGGATTGACTGCGGTAGTCCAGCGGCCAACAGCGCGGGCGGATCAGTTGTCGGCGGATGAATTTCGCGCTGTCGCTGTCGCCTTCGAGCAGAAGATCGCCTGCCGTGCGCCTCGCTACGTGGCGTTTCTTGGTAAAGCCGCATATGCCGGATTGTCCGGGCGCAAACAGCTGCAATGGGGACTTCAGGCAGAGACGTTTGCTGGCGCGGCAGTGTGGATCCTGCCGAACCCGAGCGGACGTAATCTGGCGTTCAATCTGGAACAACTAGTGGTGGCGTATCGACGGCTTAATCAAGCGTTGTGTGGGTGATATCAGGTCCCGCGTCCGGCCAATCACGGACGCTTGGTGATGTTGAGCGCAAAGGGGGTCATGGAGCGATTGACTAACGTACTGGGGCGATCGGCAGCGCGAATGCCTGACAAACAAAAAGCCCGCGCATGACGGGCTTTCTGTATGGGGTCAAATCCTTTTGTTCGTTCAATCTGTGCTTCGTACTGTCAATATTTCGTGAAAAGCAGAGTAGGGCAGCGAAATAACCGGCACGTGGTCGGACTTTTTGTCGATAGCGATCTTGCGGGCCCGTCAGGCAACGCTTCAGGCGCGAAGTCTGGCTGACTAAGGCGGTTTCCTTAAAAACCATTGTTACGATCGAGCAGCTCTGAGCACCGGCTACCCGCAGGGTTGATGCCGCGCTCGCCATCAGTTGGCCGAAATCCTTCCATGGCCGCGCGAAGCGGGCACGTTGAGACTATGCTCATTGCCACTGCAGGCAATGTACTGGTTTCACTTGTCGTCCACCAAGGAAAGGAGTCTGTATGTGTCCGGTTCTTCATGCCCGGTTCTATGATTGGAGTGGCCGGATACGCAGGCTAGTAACGCGTGTCGATCGGCGTGTTTCGATCACCCGCCGAATCTTGTGGCGCTTGGTCGGCTGCGTGACCGGGCTGGCGCTGGTTGCCACCCTTCCAGTCCAAGCTGCCGATGCGGGCATCGCCGGCGGCCCTACCGCAAGCTATAGCATTGCCTTCAGCAACTCCTACGCGGGCAGCGATTTCCGCAAGGTGATGGTGCGCAACTGGCAGGAGATTGCGGCCCAGGCGCAAAAGGATGGCTTGATCCGCGAGGCGCCGGTGGTCAGCGCCAATAACTCGGCATCCGAACAAGCGGCCCATATCCAGGAAATGGTCGTCAACGGTGTCAACGCCATCGTCATCCTGGCCGCATCCGACACGGCCCTCAACGGGGTGATCCGCGATGCCTGCAACGCCGGCATCGTGGTGGTCGTCATGGCCAGCCTGGTCACCGAACCCTGCGTCTACACCGTGGACTACAACTGGGCCGCCATGGGCCGCGTGGAAATGGATTACATCGCCGAACGCCTCAAGGGCAACGGGACGCTGCTGGAGATCCGCGGCATTGCCGGCGATGCCACCGATAAAAACATCAGCGACGGCATCCGCAAGGCCGCCGGCGACTATCCGGGCCTGAAGTTCGCCAAGACCGTCTACGGAAACTGGACGGCTTCCGTCGCACGCAAGGAGGTGGCGCTGGCGCTGCCGTCGCTGCCCAGCATTGATGCCGTCGCGACTCAGGGCGGTGACGGTTATGGCGCGGCCATGGCGTTCAAGGCGGCGGGACGTCCTTTGCCGATCATCGTGATGGGCAACCGCCAGGATGAACTCGCCCTGTGGAAACAGGAGCGCGATGCCAATGGCTATGAGACCGTTTCTGTCTCCGCGTCCCCGAGCGTTTCCCAGGTGGGTTTCTGGGTGGCCCAGCAGATTCTGGCGGGCAAGCAGGTGCCGAAGTTCGTCGAGGTGCCGCTGGTACGCATCGATGCGAAAGACCTGGACACCTGGCTCGCCACGATGCCGGTGGGCGGCGCTGCCAATCCTTCCTACAGCCAGGCTTCCGTGGCGACGATGATCGACGCGGCCATCAGCAATACGGCGCCGCCGACGCCTTTGCCGGAGGTGACGAAGCCGTAGTGGCAGGCGTGGAGCGAGGGGGCGAGGCGCCATGTTGACATCCAAGCTCTCCACTGACAGGCCGATTGCCGTCAGGATTGGCCTGGCAGTCGCCGCGCTGGTGTTCCTGATGCTGGTGGTATCGCTGGTGAACCTCTATGGCCTGCGAGGCATGGTCCGTGCGGTGGATTCCGCCAGCCATTCCGCGGAAATTCTGGCCTCGGTCAACGGGGCCACCGGGCGGGTGGAAAACTTCATCGCCACCCGCGACCAGGAAAGCCTGTCCCAGGCCGAAGGCATGGTGGCGACGGCTATCGCCGGCCTCTCCGCCATTGCGGTGGTAGAGGCGCAATCGCTCAAGGGCAGTCTGGAACGGCTCGCCGCGGCAATCGCCGCCTTGCGGGCGGCGACCCTGACCATGGATGGCGAAACGGAGAACATGACCGCCCACTACGGACGGATGCGAGAGGCGACGATCCTCATCGAACAGGGCATCGCCGATGGGCTGAAAGGGATTGATGCCCGCGCCGCTGAGCATGAGGCGCGGGTAAGCAACATCGAAAGTGCGCATCGCATTCTGGATATCCTGCGCGACGGCGAACGGATCATCATCGCCAATGTGGCCAAGACGCTGGTGACCGGTGATAGGGCGGCCGCCACCGCGGCGCGCAACGCCTGTGCGGCACTCCCGCCGGTGATCGAGCAATTGCGCGAGTTAATGGAGGCGCCGCAGGAGCGAGAGGCTCTGGAGCAGTTGGCGGCGACGGTCGCTGCTGCCGGCCTGGCGGTCGAGCACCTCGGCGAGGCGCCCAAGCTGCAGGGAGACGAGGCTTTGCGGCATCTCGCCGCCGTCGGGGATGTAATCGAGCGCCTCGATGTCATGTTGGGTGAAGTGGGCGAGCAAGTTTCCCGTGACGCAAACGACATTCAGGCCGCAACCGGTTTGCTGTACAACGCCGCCGCGTTGTCCAAGCGTTTCGCCGAGCGTGTGGCCACCCTGGAGGCGCAGACCTTGTCGTTTCGCCTGTCACCGTCGGCCGAGGTCGCCGGCTCGGTCGGCGAGATCCTGGACGAGCTCTCCCGTCTCGCGCGCGTCCTCCCTTCGTCGGTGGGGCTGCAAGCCAAGGCTACGCCCCTGACGGTCAGCGATCAGATTGCCGGTTACCGGGCGGCATTCGCCAGGTTCCATCAGGCGAGCAACGCCTTGAGCGGCGCGCGCGACCAGGTTCGCAACGAGGCACGGAGCGCCGGCCTGTTGGTGGCGCGCTTCGCTGGCCAGGCGCGTTCCGACGCCTTGGTCCACAATGATCGCGGCATGCTTGCGACGATCGTTGCGGGTGCCGTCGCCATCCTCCTGGCCGGCGCCATAGCCTGGAGCACGTCGCGATTTGTCGCGCAGCCCATCGTGGCCCTGGCCTCGGTCATGCGCCGGCTTGCGGCCGGCGACCTCAACGCCAAGATTGCCAGCGCCGAACGCGGCGACGAGATTGGAATCATGACCCGCGCCGTGCGGGTGTTCCAGGAGAATGCCTTGCGCATCCAGGTGCTGGAGGCCGAGGCCGAAGCCGAACGACAGCAAGTCCAGGCCTCTTTGGAGAGAATGGTCGCCGAGCGGACCGACACGCTGCACCAGCAGACCGAGGTGCTGGAGGCGCAGGCCATCGAACTCATTCAGGCGCGCAACCAGGCCGAGACGGCTAACCAGGCGAAGAGCGATTTCGTGGCCACGGTCAGTCACGAACTGCGCACCCCCTTGACCCTCATTCTCGCGCCCCTGGAGCAGCTCTCGGCGGCGACCACCCCGCCGGCGGACTGGCGGGTGCAAATCGACCGCGCCCAACGCAACGCGCTGCGCTTGATGAACCGGGTGAACGACATCCTCGATTTCTCCAAGGCCGAAGCGGGCAAGTTCGAGTTGTGTCCGGCGCCCATTGACTTGAACGAGGCGGTGGGTGTGCTGGCCGAGGATGCCGCCATGGTGGCCGAGGGCAAAGGCTGCACCTTGACCTGCAGCATCGATCCCGCGCTCGGCAGGGTGTTCCTGGACCCCCGGCACTTCGAGAAGATTCTCCTCAACCTGGTGAGCAACGCGATCAAGTTCACGCCCGCTGGCGGCACCGTGCACCTGGCAGTGACTGCGCTTGATGGCGAGCGATTTGAACTTGCGGTGCAAGACTCGGGGATTGGCATTGCGCCTGACAAACTACCGTTGCTGTTCCAGCGTTTTTCCCAGATCGACAATTCCGCCACGCGCCACTACAGCGGCACCGGCATCGGCCTCGCCCTGGTCAAGGATCTGGTCGAACTGATGGGGGGCGAAGTCGGCGTCAACAGCGAGCCCGGACAGGGCTCGTGTTTCTTTGTTCGACTTCCGCTGGGGGTTGAGCCAAACACCGTGCCAACCGAAGCCAGCAGTATGCAGGAGCGGTCGTCAGCGAGTACCACGAGCACATCCGAGCAGCGCCACCTGCGTTTCGACGACGGCCGCCAAGGCAGTCGCAACGACCGAGCTTCGGCGCAAGGCGCAGACGACGAGCAGCACCCCGAAGACGCCTTGCGATCCAAAGTACTGGTAGTAGACGACAGCCCGGAAATGCTGAGCTATCTCAGCGAACTGTTGCACGACGACTACATCGTCGCCACCGCAGTGGATGGAGAGCAGGCCTGGGCACTTCTACAGCGTCGCCCCATCGATGTCGTCGTCTCGGATGTGATGATGCCGGAGCTCGACGGCTTCGGCCTGACAGCCAGGATCAAAGCCAGCGCCGGTTTTGCCCATTTGCCCGTGATCCTGGTGACCGCCCGCGGCGGCAGCGAGGCCTGCGTCTCCGGGCTGGAGAGTGGCGCCGATGACTATATCGCCAAACCCTTCTCGCCGCTGGAGCTCAAGGCTCGTGTACGGGCGGCGCTGCGCATGAGCCAGGTGCAAACCGAACTGCATGCAAAGTCCCGTCAGGCGGGCATGGCCGAAATCGCCACGACTGTGTTGCACAACGTCGGCAACGTCCTCAACAGCGTGAACGTATCGGCAGAACTGGTCAGCAGCCAGATGCGCACCTCCAAGGCCCAGGGGTTGGGCAAGGTGGCGCAACTGCTGAGCGAACACGTCAATGACCTGAGCGATTTTCTCACCCGAGACCACAAAGGAAAGATGCTGCCCGAC
Source organism: Pseudomonas brassicacearum (assembly GCF_918698105.1). GTDB lineage: Bacteria > Pseudomonadota > Gammaproteobacteria > Pseudomonadales > Pseudomonadaceae > Aquipseudomonas > Aquipseudomonas brassicacearum_F. The sequence goes on from NZ_CAKKMI010000003.1 coordinate 32,695, forward strand.
TACCTGCTCAAACTGGCGAAAGTGGTGACGGCGGAGCAACAGGGCATCATTGAAGAGCTCGGGCAACTCACCAAGGGCATTGACCACATCAAGACCATTGTCGCTGCCCAGCAGTCCTATGCCGTTGCCGTCAGTATTGTCGAGACCGTGCCGGTCGCAGAGTTGATCGACGATGCCTTGCGCATGAGTGCTGGATTACTGTCGCGCCAGGCGGTGACGGTGGTCAAGCACATTGACGACTTGCCCCTGCTTCCCCTGGACCGGCACCGGATGCTGCTGATTCTGGTGAACCTGATCAACAATGCCAAGCAGGCGTTGGACGGCGTGATCGATCGCAGCCGATGCGTCACGTTCAGCGCGTCCCTCGCTGACGGGGCAGTATTGCGTATCACGGTGGCCGACAACGGCAATGGGATTGCGCCTGAGCATTTGGCGCGAATCTTTTCCCATGGCTTCACCACGCGCAAGGACGGTCACGGTTTTGGCCTGCACAGCTGCGCGCTGGCCGCGCAGGAGATGGGTGGCAGCTTGACCGTGCACAGCGACGGGGCCGGACAGGGCGCAACGTTTATCCTCGATATTCCCCTTGATGCGCCGCTGGGTAAGCGGTGAACGCCGACATCAGCCGCCGCGCTGTATCTGCTCCAGTATCAGGCTGTCGGTGATGTTCATGTCGTCCAGCAGCAGAAACATCTTGCTCAGCACCTCGGCCATTTTCCTGTCGGTGTCGGCGAACGGCAGGTAGAACTCCGTGGAGCTGCTGCCTGCGGGCACGATGCACAGGTAGTTGCCAGGTTCGATGTGGATGGCGGCGCTGCCCAGGTGAATGCGGTAGTTCGCCCGCTGGCCGGTAATGTGCAGAAAATGCCCTTCGCATTTAACGTTTTGCAACCCTAGCCCTTGAATCAACTCGCCGACCAGTTCGGCGCGTCGTTGCAGGGTTTCTTGGCTGGTGCTGTAGTCGTCTGCGGAGTGGGCCACGGAGACCAGCAGGTCGGCGTCGCGCATGATTTCCGAGAACAGCAGCGGCGGTACTTGCTCAAGGGGGATGGCTTTGTGGTCGCGGTGGAACGCAATCGTGTCGAAGGTAAAGTGTTCTGTTTCCGAGAGGTAATGGCCGGTATCCAGAAAGTTGAACATGGCGTAGATGCCGTGCTCTTTGCTCTCGTAGTAGATGTCCTCGACGCTTGAGGTCGACCAGTTGCGGACCTGCAGCAACCGGGCGGCGACTTTGCCTTTGAGGCGGTGGCCGGCAAATCGGTTGGACCACAGGCCGGTGTCTCGCTCAGCCGGTGTTAACAGGTACAGCTCGCGAAAGGCCTGTTTGAACGGCTGCACGCGGCGCTGGGTCACCACTTCTTTCTGCCAGGCCGACAGTTGCCCGGCCGTGAACAGATGAAAAGGGTGAGCGATACGTAGAGTCTTTTCAACGACGTGTTGGCGGCCTTCCAGGTCAGTCACCGTCAGCGTTGCGGCATCGAGCCAGCCCAGCGCAGCGTCGTCGGCCTGCACAATCAGCTGTTCGAGCAGCAGGCGAACCGCAGGCATTTTCAACAGCGGCTTCAGGTCGTCCAGAGCCAGGGTTTCGCCGCTGCTCATCATCGCTTCCAGGGTGCGGCAAAAGCGGGCGATCTGTTCCTTGAGCTGGGTCTGCTGCGTTTTGAGGGCGATGAAGTCTGGATTTTTGCGCACCGCAGGCGGTGCGGTCTTGAGTGTCTTTCCGGCTTTGCAGATGGCCAACGTGGGCGACAAGCCGTCGATGACGAGCGTGATGTCATAGCCATCGATGGTGGCGGCCGTCAGCGCGGATTCGGCGATCTGCGATTCCATGGCCCATTCCAGGCGAATCGCCGAGGGATAACCGGCGACACGCGCCAGGTTTTCCAGGCCTGCCTGCACCGCTGCGTGGGAGTTGGCCTGGCGTTGAGCGCCGTATTTGCGCACCTCTTTGTGCAGTTTCTTGAGGGTCAGATAGCGTTGGCGTACGTCGTCCGCATCCTTGACGGGCAGCAGGCCATAGATGCGCATGGCCGGCTGTGCGTGGCGGGTCAACTTCTTTTCCAGCGCCGGTCGACCGATGCCCTGGTAGGCGTCGAGCAGCACACGCGTCTCGGGAAACGCCCAGTGCGAGGGTTCGAGCGCCGCGAGGTAGTCGCGCAGGTGGTCGGGGTCGGCCTCGGCCAGTGCCTTGTCCAGCAGGTAGCGGTCCACCACACCCACGGTTTCATCCAGCGTATTGGGCAGGTCGGTGCCCCAGCCGGACTGAGGTGCCAGGGCAATGCTCAGGTATTCACGCTGGAAGGCTTGCAGATCACTCCAACCGAGCGCGTCGAGCACCACACGGCTGGCTTGTCCGGCGTAGGGCAGGGCGGTCAGCAGGGTGTTTCTGGAAAAACCGGTCAATGCCGCGAGCAGCTCTGCCGATTGGTTCTTGGGCAATTGCTGAAGCAACAGGAAGCGTTCGAGCACCGCGGCTGTATAGCCGAAGCTGTCGATGAAGTCAGCCGGTGTCATGCCCAGCCGTTCGATGACCGCCAGGGCCTGCAGCAACCAGCGGATCTGATACACCTCGACCGAGCGGAAGGTGTCAGCCAGCTTCTCGGCGTTATCGGGCAATCCAGCCAGGGCGTCCTCGACATAACGAACGGTGAAGTTCGCCAGTTCAGGGGACATTGCTGCGGGTTCTTCAGGGGGGATTTCATCACTCAGGGGCGACTCAACGTCGATGTCTTCCGGGGCCTCGTCGTCCTCGTCGAAGTCTTCATCGGCGTACCGATCCAGGTCCACGTCATCACTGTCCAGCCCGGCGTCGTCGGCGTAGAACATCATCGCGCGGCCCCACGTATTGGCCGCCCGGACGAAGCGCGGGTAGTCGAGGCGGCCCGCTTCCAGCAGGCCCAGGGCGATGCGCGCGATCTCCTTATGCACGTAGATATATGCGTCGGCGATTTTCCTTTGTTCGCCGCCAGGCGTTGAAGGGGGCTGTTCGCGGTTCCAGCTGCCGTCCAGCAACCATTCGGCGAAGGTCTGCCAGGCGGGGGTGGACGGGTAGTTGCTCAGGCGATTGATGCACGCCGGGACATCAGGCAAGGCCCAGGCCTGGTCCGGGCTTCTTCGGTAATAGGCCGGGCCATCTTCGTCAGTAGGTAATGGATAGTCACTGTCCTCGAAGGCAAATTGCAGCATGTGCTGCAGCCGCGCGCAGATCTGCTCCAGCGCATAGGCATCCGGGTGAGCCGTGATCCACGCATCGCAGAGTCGATACTGCAGGCCATAGCGCTGTTGATCGCGGCGGTCCTCCAGATCGTCCCAAACGGTCGGGAACACAAAACCATCAGCCAGCGCTTTGGGCCCCTCCTGGGGATGCTGCCTGACCCAGTCATCGGCTATGCGCAGGCAGTCGATGCCGTCCCAGAAATCGGGCTCGAATTGGTCATATGGGCTGAGCTCGGGATAGTCATCCAGCGCTCTCTCACAGAATGCTCGCAGCGCAGCGAGGCGTGTGGCTTGTTCGGGCGCAGGACGGCGTGATTGCATGAGGGTATCCGAGGAAGAAAGTGACGAGGATCAACCGCCTATCAGCGGCACCAGGCGGATAAACGCGAGGGTGGAAGGGGGGCTCAATTCGAGTGTCTCATCGAGATTTTGCAGCATGACGCCGTTGTGCAGGACGCGGAACGCACGGGCCTCAAAACCTTTCAGGGCTCGCTCGACCTCAACGCCGACATCCAGGTCTGGTGGCGCGCTGGCCTGAGGCATGACCACCGCGCCTGCACTGGCTTGCTGAAGAACGTCCCGCTCGCTCAGGTATTGGCGGTCGAGCACTTCACGCAGCGACACGTGTTCCAGCCAGTGCTGGACCGACAGCGCGGCGATCTGCTCGGCCACGGTCAGGCGAATGAGCTCGGCGACCGTCAAGGTCAGCGAGCCCGGTGTCAGGGTGACAGGGGGCAGCAAAGGCTCCTGGCGTGCGCCTTTCAGGCAATAGCTATGAACCACGAACTCCATGACGCATTCCTTGCAAGCCAGGCCAGCCGGGCGGATGGCGCCTTAGCATATCCGGGTCTGCTATAAACTTCATCGCGCTGCGCGCTCGGGCGTTGTGATAGACGCCTGACAGGTGCTGGTTTACGACATTACTTTTTCACAATAGCCATCCGGCGACCACTCATGAAGCACAGCAGGCCGCCCATCGCGGTCAGTGCGCTCAACGCATAGAACATCGTCGGTGCCGGGGTGTGCATCAGCAGGTAGCCGCAGATCACCGGGCTCAAGGCGCCGCCAAGCGCTGCCAGGTTTTGAGCACCGTAGTAGCTGCCGCGCAGTTCTTCCGGGGCCAGGGTATCGACGAAAAGGAATTCGGCCGGGTAAATGATCATTTCACCGAGGGTGAAAATGAACATCGCCACGCACCAGCTCACCATGTCGTCCGCCAGGCTGAAGCCGATCAGGCCAAGCATGAACAGGCTGGTGCCCGCGGCAATCCAGTAGCGCAGTTTCTCGCGATCGAGGAACCGACCGATCTGGTATTGCAGCACAATTACGGTGATGGCGTTGCAGGCGAGCAGGGCGGCCATGATGTCCAGCGCCTGTTTGGCGTCGTGGGTCACCAGCAGGTATTGCGACAAGTAGAGGGTGAAGCGTCCGTGCACCACGGTGCTGAGCAGGCAGCCGCAGGTGAACATGATCAGGGTACGGTCGTTTTTCAGGGTCTTGAGCGTCTTGAGAAAACTGGGCGGAGGGCCAATGGCCGGTGTCGGCGTGGTATCCCTGGGGATGCCGGTCATCAGGAAAATGCTGAAAAACGCGATGCCACCGGCGATCAGGAACGGCGCAATCGGGTAGACACCGGCAATCACCACGCCGAGCATGGGGCCGGTGGCATAGCCGATGTTGGTCAGGGTGTAGCGCAGGGAAAATGCCTTGGCGCGCTGGCCGATGGGCAGGTTTTCGCTGAGGATCGCTTTTGAACCGATAAGGAACAGCGCTGAAGCGGTCTCGGTGATCACCACGGTCAGGGTGGTCAGGTAGAGGTTTTCGGCAAAGGTCAGCAGGATGAAACCGATGGCGCTGGAAAGCATCGCCACGATCAGCAGCCGGCGCTTCTCCAGGCGGTCGATGACATAGCCACCATACAGCGCCAACAGGGTGGCGATGAACACGGCAATACCGAGCAGCAAGCCGACGTCCTGTTGGTTGAGGCCCAACTTATTGCTCAGGAACAACGTGAGCAATGGGCTGGTAATGGCGCGGCTGACGACGATGGTCAATGAGACGATCATCAAGCGTCGGATAACGAGCGAGTAGGTGGCCACGGGGGTGCGAATGTCCTTATTCAGATGTTTGGCGTTCGCCGCAATACCGCGTCGCGGCTATCGCGCACAAGCCACCGATCCAATGTGCGTACCGATTGCAGTTCTTCAATGCGCCACAGTTGCCCCAGCAATCCGTCAGCCTGTTCCCGGGGCATCACCCGCATCGCCAGGCTGAAAAATTTCTCTTCCAGAGCTACATCAGCCAGCGGATTGCCTGGCGCGCCCAATGGCACTTCTACGCACAAGCTCGCCTGCCGGCCATCCACGGTCCGCAGCGTCACCATGGGCTCGCCATCCTCGGACAGGCGCGGGTCGACTTCAAGCTGAATGCGCGACAGCCATTGGCTCATGTGCGGATCGTTGCGTTGTGAATCGTCATAGGCCTGCAATCGACAATGCCCTTGCACCAGTCGCGCGGCCAAGGCATACGACAGGCTCATCTGCGCGGCTGCAAGGGTGCTGACGTCCCGGCCGCCACACATGTTGTGGAGAAACCCGCTCAGCCGCACCTGCACGTCTTCAACCTGGTCGACCCGTGCATTCAATTGATCCAGCAGCAGCCCCAGGGCGTCGATGGCCGAATGGGTCCCGCGGCAGGAGGCATAGGGTTTGATCGAGCAACGGGCGAGCTTCCAGACCTCGCCGAGTTCTGCATCCAGCGCTTCGGGCATGGCGGTCGCTGGGGCGAGGGTTTTCAGAAAACCACCCCAGACCTCGTCGAACAACTGGGTCGGCCCGCTGATGTCTTGTTGGGCAAACCGCGCCGCCAGCAGCCCACCTTCTGCGGCACGTCCGCTGTGCAGTTTCTTGCTTTGCGAGCCGTCGTGGATGAAGGCCCACAGGCCACCGCTGAAGCTGCCGGCAATGCCTAGCGCGGCGAGGGTTTGCCGTGCATCCAGGCCCAGGATCCGCGCACTCGCTGCTGCTGCACCGAACACGCCGCAAGTCGCGGTGGAATGCCAACCGGCGCCGTTGTGGGCTGAATAGCCGCCGCATGCTTCGAGCACCCGCCGGCCCACTTCGTATCCGATCACGACGGCACTGATGAACTCACGACCACTCACTGGCCGTGGGAGCAGCGAAACGGCCGCCATCACCGCCGGCAGCACAACGGCACCGGAATGATCGCAGCCACCGGTGTCGTCCAGCTCCAGGGCATGGGCGGCAACACCGTTAAGCATTGCTGCCTGAGCCGCGCCAACCAACAGGTCAGTGCCCCAAACCGACACCTCACCGGTTTCACCGGCCAACACCTTGCGCGCCTGGTGCGCGACACCGCTATCGGCGCCGGCCAGCGTGGCGCCGAACGTATCGAGCATGTGCCGCTTGGCTTGCGCCACCAACGCAGGCGGCAAATCTTCAAAGCGCAGGTCCACACAGAATTGCGCCAGACGTTGCAGACGTTCGCTCATAAAACGTAATCCCGATAATGTCGCTCGTAAACCGACGCCGGATGATCCTCGGCGACCGGCGCTGCGGTTTCTGCCCACCACTGCGCGACCTCGGCACCCGTGGCGATCCACACGTCATCGTGCTGTTGAATGCCCTCGATCAACTCGCGCAACACGCCTATCCGTCCCGGCGTGGCGATGATTTCCGGGTGCAGGCGAAGCACGTAGCACAGGCCAAAGCGATGAAACCCGGCGAAGTCCATTTGCAGGTTGCCCAGGGTGTGGCTGTAGGACGCGATCCGCGATTGTGCTGGAGGCACCGCCGGGCTCAAGTTGAAGGCGAAGTACGGCTCGTCTTCCAGCTCATAATGCAGGGGGAGTTCAATGACGCTCGGTGCCGTCGGGTGAGCGAATGGCATGTCGTCGCCGCGCCACGACGAGGACCAGCGAATGCCCTGGGCTTTCAAGGCCTCGATGAACCCCGGCGCGCCATTGCCCGCCGGGATTCGAAAGCCGACCGGACGCTGGCCGGTCAGCCCGGCCAGGGCCTCACAGCCCTTGGCGATGTCATCGCTTTGCGCGGCCAGGTCCAGCGTGTCGTAGTCCTGATGACGATAGCCAGCGCAGGCGATTTCATGGCCGTCGGCCTGGATCGCCTGAATGTGTCCGGGGTTTTCCTGCGCAACGATACCGGGGACAAACCAACTGCTGGCGACCCCGAGCTCCTTGAACAGGCCGAGCAACCGTTCCACGCCGCGTTGGCTGCCGTAGCGCCATACCGACAAGGTCTTGTCGCGCCCGGCGACTTCCGGGGCTTGGGTCAGGATGCCGTGGATGTCGTTGTAATCGACGGTCAGTACCACGGCGCAGCGATAGCCTTCCGGCCAGGGAGTGAGATCAGCCATGGTGATGCTCCTTCAGCCACCACTGGGCGACGTCGCGGCAGGTGGCGAACCATACGTCGTCGCGCTGGCGCATGTGTTCGAAGAGTTTTTCCAGCAGCAGGATGCGCCCCGGCTTACCGGTAATCTTGGGGTGGAACAGGGTGGTCAGGCATAACCCTTCGTCCATCGCGCCGTCGTATTCGCGGCACCAGTTATCCAGGGTCAGCGCGTAGCTGGCCGTGCGGTCCAGCCCGGAAGGGAAGTTCGGCGCGCGGGTGTAGGCGAGGGAGGCGTAGTCGTCCATTTCCCAGCGGCCAGGGATTTCCACCAGCGGCGTATCGAACCCCGGCACGTTCACCAGGTACGGTCGATCATCACCGCGCATGCTGCTGGAGTAGGTCACACCGGCTTCCACCAGCATCGCCGGGGTTTCGCCGCGCCAGTCGCCGGACGGCGTGCGAAAGCCTTCGGCGCGGATGCCCAGGTGTTTCCAGAACACCTCGCGGGAGGTGTTCATCACCGCTTTTTGCTGATCCAGCGTCAGGGCGTAAAAAGATTCGTGTTTGTAGCCGTGATAAGCCACCTCATGCCCGCGCTCGACAATCGCCTGGCACTGTCTCGGCCAGTTCTCTACGACCCAGGCCGGCACGAAGAATGTCGTCGGGATACGGAACTCGTCGAGCAGATCGAGCAGGCGTGGTAGCGCCCGGTAAGGGCCATAGCCACCGAAACCGAAATACTCGGGCTTGCGCCAGATCGAGCCGTCGAGCATGGCGTCACCGGTCGGGCCATCGAGGTCGAAGGCCAGGGCCAGGCAGGCGTTGTATTTGTCAGGCCAGGTGGGTTGGGGCGAGGAGGACATCTGTAGTGCTCCAATAATCTTTCAAATACACAACCCATCCCTGTGGGAGCGAGCTTGCTCGCGATGAAGCCGGTACATTCAACATCTGCGCCGGCTGATCCACCGCCTTCGCGAGCAAGCTCGCTCCCACATTGGATTCAGGTTGCCTGTGCGATCACTTCCCGGCGTTGATGGTCACGGTCTTGATCGCACCCAGTTCCAAGTCCCACTTCTTCAGGATCGCCTGGTAGCTGCCGTCATCGATCATGCTCTGCAGCGCCACCTTCACCGCTTCGCTGAGCTCGGGTTTTTTCTTGCTCACGCCCATCCCGCTGAACTGCTTGGAGATCGGCAGGCCCACGGTCTTGTACATGTCCTTTTCCTGGGTCTTGAGGTAGGGCAGGGTTTCGCTGCCCTGCATGGCCGCATCGATACGGCTCTGGCGCAATTGCGCACGGGCATCGGCCGAGCCTTCGGTGCCGATCACATTGATCGCAGGCTTGCCGGCGGCTTCACAGTTGGCCTTGCTCCACGCGGCGATTTCCATCGGGAAGGTGGTGCGGCGGCTGGTGCCGACCTTCTTGCCGCACAGGTCGACGATCTCGTTGGTGTCCTTGTTTTTCTGCAAGGTGTAGAACTGCGGGCCGCTGGTGAAGTAGTCGATGAAGGTCACGCTGGCCTGACGTTCGGCGGTGTCGGTCATGCCCGACAGCACCATGTCCACGCGGTCGGTGGTCAGGGCGTTGATCATTTGTTCGAAGCCGGTTTCCTGCCATTTGATCTTCACGCCCAGGCGTTCGGCCAGGGCATTGCCCAGGTCATAGTCCAGACCGGTGAGGGTGTTGGTGGCCGGGTCCTTGAAATCCATCGGCGGGTAGTTCGGCATGATCGCCACGACGATCTCGCCCTTGGCCTTGATGCTGGCCGGCAACTCGGCGGCAAAGGTGAAGCCGGATGCCATAACGCCTGCGAGTACTGCTGGAATAACGAAGTTCTTCATGGTCGTTCTCTTATGAGTGTTGTGAGCGCCAACTGACGCCTAGGTTCGAACGGCAGAAATGAAGCTTTGGGTGCGAGGGTTTTGCGGACTTATTAGTATTTCTTCGGGGCTTCCAGCCTCCACGATCTGCCCGCCGTCCATGAACACCATGCGGTTGGAAACCTCGCGAGCGAAGCCCAGTTCATGGGTGACGACGATCATGGTCATGCCGGTCTGCGCCAGATCGCGCATCACCGACAGCACCTCACCGACCAGTTCCGGGTCGAGTGCCGAAGTGGGTTCATCGAACAGCATCAGCTTGGGACGCATGGCCAATGCACGAGCAATGGCGACGCGTTGCTGCTGGCCACCCGAAAGCTCGATCGGGTAGCTGTTGCGCTTGTCGGCCAGGCCGACGCGGGCGAGCAGCTCCAGGGCTTCTTCATTCGCCTCTTTGGGTGAACGCTTGAGTACCTGGCACGGCCCTTCGATGATGTTCTGCAGCACGGTCATGTGCGGGAACAGGTTGAAACGCTGGAACACCATGCCGGTGGACAGGCGTTGGCGGGCGATCTGCGTTTCGTTGAGTTCGTGCAGCTTGTTGCCGACGATCCGGTAACCCACCAGTTCGCCGTCGACCCACAGGCCGCCTTTGTCGATTTTTTCCAGCTGGTTGACGCAGCGCAGCAAGGTGCTCTTGCCCGAGCCGGACGGGCCGATGATGCACAGCACTTCGCCTTGCTCGACTTCGATGTCGATGTCCTTGAGTGCGTGGAACTGGTCGTAATATTTGTTCAGGCTCACGGCCTTGACGATGCTTCTCATGGGGGGCTCCTCAGGAACGCTTGCCGGCGCCGCGGGCGAAACGACGCTCCAGGCGGCTTTGACCAAAGGACAGGACGGTGACGGTGGCCAGGTACCAGATCCCGGCGACGATCAGCAGCTCCATCACGCGGGCGTTGGCGTAGTAGATGTTCTGGGCGTTGTAGAGCAGTTCCGAGTATTGGATGACGCTCGCCAGCGAAGTCATTTTCACCATGCCGATGAACTCGTTGCCCACCGGTGGAATGATGATGCGCATGGCCTGGGGCAGGATGATTCGGCGCAGCGCTTGCAGGCGCGGCATGCCGATCGACTTGGCGGCTTCATACTGTCCGGTGTCCACCGAGAGCAGGCCGGCACGCACCACTTCGGCGGTGTAGGCACCCTGGTTGATACTCAAGCCGAGCAGGGCCGCCACGAAGGGGGTCATCAGGCTCACGGTGTCGATTTCGAACAGGCCGGGGATGCCGAGGGTGGGGAAGATCAGCGCCAGGTTGAACCACAACAGCAGTTGCAGGATCAGCGGCGTACCGCGAAACAGCCAGGTGTAGGTCAGCGCCACATAGCGCAGGATCGGGTTGGCGGACATGCGCATGATCGCGGTGATCACCCCGAACACGATGCCCAGCGCCATCGCCAGCACCGCCATGACGATGGTGTTGAGCAAGCCCCACATGATCGCCTGGGAGGTCAGGAACTGGCCGATGTACGACCATTCGATCTTGCCTTCGGCAAAGGCGCGCACCAGGCCGATGAGTGCGATGACGATCACCGTGGCGAAGAAAATCCGCCCGTAGTAGCGCCGCGGCACATGATCGTACTGGGTGATATCGAACTGGTTTTCCGCCAGCTTGCGCTCCGCCTGGAGTCGTTCTGCCTGTGTCTGGCTCATGGTGGTTCTCCGTACTCGGTTTCGGCGCTATCGCTGTGGGAGCGAGCTTGCTCGCGATAGCAGTGGGTCAGTCCACGTTGATGTTGAAGGTGAAACCGTAATCGCGAGCAAGCTCGCTCCCACAGGTCTTGTGTGCAGCTTCAGAGGCGCAAGCCCTGATAGTCCTCGGTCCATTGCTGCTGGGCGGCGAGGGCGGTTTTCAGCCGGCCGATCTGTTCGCGCACCTGCTGTGGCGCGGTCCCGCCCCAGCCGCTGCGGGCAGCGATGGCGGCTTCGAGGGTCAGGCTTTCGCGTACTTGCGGTGTGAGGCGCGGGTCGATTTCCGCCAGCAGTGCGGGGGAGGCTTCCCACAATTCGATGTCGTGTTTCTCGCAAACCTGGACCAACGCACCGGTGATCTCGTGAGCTTCCTTGAACGGCACGCCGCGCACCGCCAGCCAGTCGGCGACTTCGGTGGCGAGGGTGAAGCCCAGCGGTGCCTGGCGACGCAGTTCTTCGACGTTGACCTTCATGGTCGCAACCATTCCGGCCATGGCCGGCAGCACCAGCAGCAGGGTGTCGACGCTGTCGAGCACGCCGTGCTTGTCTTCGCTCAAGTCGCGGTTGTAGGACAGTGGCAAGGATTTGAGGGTAGACAGCAGGCCGGTCAGGTTGCCGATCAGGCGTCCCGCCTTGCCCCGTGCCAGTTCGGCGATGTCCGGATTCTTTTTCTGCGGCATGATCGAACTGCCGGTGGCGTAGGCGTCATCCAGCGCGACCCAGCGGAACTGCCGCGACGACCACAGGCAAAACTCTTCGGCCAGGCGCGAGATATTGATGCCGAGCATGCTGGCGATGAACAGGAACTCGGCGACGTGATCGCGACTGGCCACGGCGTCGATGGAGTTTTCGCAAACACCGCTGTAGCCCATTTCCTTTGCCGATTGCTGAGGCAGGCGCGCGATAGCCGAGCCTGCCATGGCCGCCGCACCGAGTGGCGACAGCGACGTGCGCACGTCCCAGTCCACCAGGCGCTGCACGTCGCGCAGCATCGACTGGGCGTGGGCCAGCAGGTGATGAGCAAACACGATCGGTTGTGCCTGTTGCAGGTGGGTGAAGCCGGGGCAGATGCTCTCGATGTGTTGCTCGGCCTGGTCCACCAGCGTCTGCTGCAAGCCCAGCACTTCAACGGCCAGGGTGCGCACGTGGTCACGCAGGAACAGCCGCAGGTCGTTGGCGGTCTGGTCGTTGCGCGAACGACCGGCACGCAGCTTGCCACCCAGCGCGCCGAGGCGTTCGGTCAGCAGGCGCTCGATGAAGGTGTGGACGTCTTCGTCATCCAGGGTCGGGGCGATGCTGCCAGCGCGAAAATCTGCGCCGATGCGTTCCAGGGCGTCGAGCATGGTCAGGGTTTCCTGCTCGCTCAGCAGCCCGGCGCGCTGCAATTCCCGGGCATGGGCCTTGGAGCCGGCCAGGTCGTACGGGGTGAGTCGGAAGTAGCGTTCAGGGCAACGGGACAGGGCCGCCAAGGCTTCGGAAGGGCCGCTTTTGAAGCGAGCACCCCAGAGACGGTCGGTGGGTTGGGACATTGTTGTTTTCCTCGTCGGTAACGCGAACTGAAAGGGGTAACCCGGGCCGCAACGTCGCAAAAAAGTAAGCGAACGAAATCAGGCCAGAGCAGTTTTCAAGGGGGCAGTTGCAACGGAGCGAGAGCTGATCGAAGTGTCAGCTTTTGATGTTTCGAGATCAGCGATTTGGCACTGATCTGCGGGATTTATTGGCGGTTGCCAAGCCTGCTTTTCTGTGTTCATTATTATTAGGCCAGCGTGTTTTTGTTGTTGGGCACAGATTGTTGAATAGGGCGCCAGAGGTAAATAAGCATTATGGAAACCCCACTTTCCAATTCCGGAAACCCGCCGCCGAAACCTCTGCAACGGGCCCCGTTAGCCCTCAGTGGCCTGGACTTCAAACTGCTCAAGGTGTTCAAGGCCGTGGTCGAGGCTGGCGGTTTCAGTGCTGCGCAAAATGAGCTGAATGTGGGGCTGGCAGCCATCAGCAAACAGATTTCCGACCTGGAGATTCGTATCGGCATGCGCCTGTGCACGCGGGGGCGAGAGGGCTTTCATCTGACAGAAGAAGGGCGTCTGGTGTATCAGGCGTCAATAGATTTATTTGCCTCGGTCGACAACTTTCGTGATCGCCTTAGTTCCGCACAAAACGAATTGGTCGGTGATCTTGGCGTGGGGGTTATTGATAATACGATCTCCGATGACAATTCGCCGTTAGTTGCTGCGCTTAAACGTATAAATGAACAGTCGCCCAAGGTCAGATTCCAACTTCAGGCCGCGCAACTTGATGAGGTTGAAAGAGGTGTCGTCGAAGGGCGGTTGGTGGCGGGAATTGTGCCGATTTATCAGAAACGCGAAGAGTTCGATTACTACGCACTTTACGAAGAACGCTCGGAGGTTTATTGCGCGCTCGGCCACCCGCTGTTCTCCCTGGCGGACGCGGACATGGGTGAGGATGTGCTCAAGGATTACGAGTGCATCAACCATCGCTACGCGATTCATCGCGACAAACTGAAATTTGCCCGCTACGACAGTTTTTCCGCCTCGGCAACCCAGGTGGAGGCCGTTGCTCTGCTGATCAAGACGGGGCGTTACCTGGGCTTCCTGCCCCAGCATTACGCTGCGGCGATGGTGGCGCGGGGAGAGTTTCGCGCGGTACGTCCGGACCTGTTCAACATCGTCACGCCGTTCAGTCTGATACTGCGCCATAACATTGTGCGCAGCCCCCTGGTCAAGGCATTTGCCCAGGCACTCGGCGTGGACTTAAAAGCCCCGGTTTGATTGTTTTTCGCGTTAAACACTAACGGATACTGGCGGCGAACAAGAGCAATAGACCAAGCTTGAAGCCCCAGCATTTACAACAGTACTAACGCTGTTCTACTGGAGCGCGCCTACAACGCGCCATACAAAGGCGCTAGCATGAGCGTTTACTCATAGCAGGGAACATCATGAGAAACCTCCCTCCTTCTTCGAGCTTGCGGGCCTTTGAAGCCGCTACCCGGCACACCACGTTCACTGCGGCAGCAGAAGAGTTGCATGTCACACAGAGCGCTGTGAGCCACCAGCTCAAACATTTGGAACAGCTTTGGGGATTGCCGCTGTTTCATCGCGGCAGCTCGCTGCACCTGACCTCGGCGGGAGCCGCGCTTGCGCCCATCGTGCGGGAGTTCTTCATGAAGCTCGAAGCCACCCTGGCCGATTTGCGTGAGCAAAACGGCAGGCAACGGCTGAGCGTCAGCACGACCTATTCCTTCGCCTTGAAGTGGCTGCTGCCCAGGCTGCCGGACCTGGCGCAAGCGCATCCGGAAATTCTGCTGACGCTGGACAGTACCGATAGCGCCATCAACTTCTCGACGACAGACCCGGACGTTGCGATCCGCCTGGGCAACGGTCATTTCCCTTCGCTGTTTTCGGAGTTTCTGTTCCGCGAGCAGATTTTTCCTGTCGCCAGCCCGGCTTTGCTTGCGCGCTTTGGTACGCCGCAAACGGCCGCCGAATTGCTGCGCTATCCACTGCTGACGCGCGATGGTGCAGCGCTGGTGCCGAAATGGGAGCAGTGGTTTGCCCAAGTGGGCGTCGAGGTCACGACCTTGAAGGAAAGCATTCGCTACGCCGACACCAATATGACCATCGAGGCGGCGTTGTTGGGACAAGGTATCGCGCTGGCACGCAGCGGGCATGTCGAAGCCGAGCTCAATGACGGCCGTCTCGAAAGGCTTTTCGAACTGCCGTTCGCCTCGCCTCTGGCGTATTACTTTGTCTGTCCCAAAGGGATCGAGACTCAGCCTCATATCGCCAGCTTTCGCCGTTGGCTGGTTACCCAGGCCCTAGACGCTCAGCACGCTTATGCATGAGGTTTTCATCATGCAGGGATGAAGAGACTTTGCTTTTATAGCGTGACTGGGGCGATCTAGGATGAGGCATGCCTTTAAACATCATCTGCCTCGTCTTGTTCGCCGCGCTACTCCACGCCAGCTGGAATGCCATGCTGCGCGGGGGCGCCGACCGTTTGTGGTCCATGACCATCATGTGCATGGCGATAGCCCTGGCGAGCGTCATTGCGGCGGTGCTGCTGCCTCCGCCCGCCCGTGCAAGCTGGTTCTGCATCGGACTGTCCGCGGTATTGCACGTGGGCTACAACCTGTTCCTGGTGCGCAGTTACAAGTCCGCCGACCTGGGCCAAACCTATCCCATCGCCCGCGGTGTCTCCCCAGTCCTGATTGTCCTGGCCGCTTCGCTGTTCGCCGATGAGCGGGTGTCGCCGAGTGGGCTGCTAGGCATTGTATTGGTGTCGACTGGAATCATCTCGCTGGCCTATACCGGGCGCCGGCGGGCGTTGCCTGACTTGCCCTACGCATTGGGAACCGGTTGTTTCATTGCCGCTTACAGCGTGGTCGATGGCATCGGCGTTCGCCTCTGCGGGGCGCCAATGGCCTACACCGCCTGGATGTGCCTGTTGTGGGGCGTGATGATGCCCGTGGTTTACATCGGACTGCGGGATGCCCGAAGCCTCTTTGCCTTGCGGCCAGGTATCGCCCTGGCCTCCGCGGGTGGGCTGGTTTCATTACTGGCCTACGGCGTCGTGATCTACGCCATGGCCCATGCACCAATGGGGGCGGTGTCCGCCCTGCGAGAGACCAGCGTCATGTTCGCCGCTTTGATCGGATACGCCTTTCTTGGCGAAGCATTGACCTTGCGCAAGCTGCTGGCCTGCGCCGTCATTGCCCTCGGTACGCTGGTTATCGGTTGACGTTGCTTGTTTTCATTTAGCCGTGAGGATTGACCATGAATGATCGTTCGCAAAAACCCGTGATCCTGATCACCGGAGGCGGGCGCGGGATCGGCGCGGCGACTGCCATTCTGGCTGCTGAGCAAGGTTACAACGTCGTGCTGACCTACATCGCCGATCAAGCCTCGGCGTTGGCGGTGGCAGAACAGGTCGAGGCCAGGGGCGCCCGTGCCTTGGCGGTACGTGCCGATAACGCGGATCCGGCGCAGATCGCCGAACTGTTCGCCACCGTTGACCTGCGCTTCGGGCGCATCGATGTGTTGGTCAACAATGCTTCGATATTGGCACGTCAATCGCGCTTGGAGGATCTTGGCTTCGAGCGCATGCAGCGAATATTTGCGGTCAACACATTGGGCCCGATGCTCTGCGCGCAGCAGGCGACCCGGCGCATGGCCTATCGTTATGGCGGGCGTGGCGGTGCGGTCATCAATGTTTCCTCGGCGTCGGCCCGCCTCGGTAGCCCGAATGAATACGTGGACTACGCAGCGTCCAAGGGCGCGGTGGAAACGTTCACGACGGGCTATGCCAAGGAAGTGGCCCGGGAGGGTATTCGTGTCAACTGCGTTCGCCCCGGGCATATCTACACCCAGATGCATGCCAGTGGCGGAGAACCGGGCAGAGTCGACCGGGTGAAGGACACGATCCCGATGGGGCGTGGTGGCCAGCCGGAGGAGGTGGCGCGGGCCATTCTCTGGTTGGCGGGGGCGGATGCTTCGTTTGTGACGGGCACCTTCCTGGATGTGACCGGAGGGAAGTAGACCGGTTAGCAAGGTCGTTTTTGGATGACATTCACTGCCAATCCTTCGCCACCTCAGCCAGCATCTCATGGATCAATTGCCCGAACCGTTGCGTCAGCAGGCTTTGCGGCCTGTCTGCCGGTAGCAGCAGGTAGGTCGAGAAGCGTATTTGCGGGCGGAAAGGGCGGGTTTCGATGCCGGTGTGCAGGTACTCCAACGCGACGATCGGGCTGACGATGCTGACCCCCAGGCCCAGCCCCACCAGCGAGCAAGCGGTGGCGGCATAAGGCGTTTCCAGGCTCAGCTTTCGATGGCCTCGGTCTTCGGGAAACGCGCGGTCGACCCGGGCGCGAGAGCCGTCATTTTGCGACAGCGAAATGAACTCCTCGCCTTTGAGATCCTCCGGTCCGATGCACGCCAGTGCGCTCAGTCGATGGCCTTTGGGGAATACACAGACGCCCGGCACGTCGCAGATCACCTTGGTCGTCACCCCCGGCATGTCCTCGCCGACGTAAGACGCCAGCCCCAAGTCGCAGAACTGCGAGGCCGTCCAGTGGGCGACCATTGGCGAGTCGTTGGTATGAAGCGAGATCGCGACGTCCGGGTTCTCCTGGCGAAAGCGCTGGATCACGCGGGGCAACACCGTCAGCGACAGGGAAGGGACCGCGGCGATACGCAAGCGCCCCGTGCCGGCGCGCCGGATGTTCTGTGCGGACTTCTCAAGGCTGTGCAGGCCGATGAACGCCCGTTCGACATCGGCGAATAGCGCGGCCCCCTCATCGGTCGGTAGCAGGCGACCGGCAACCCGCTCAAACAGCTTGAAGCCGGCGTTGCGCTCCAGTTGGGCGATCAATCGACTGATGTTGGGTTGGGAGGTATGCAGGGACTCGGCCGCGGCGGTCATCGAGCCACTCAACATGACTGCGCGAAAGGCTTCGACTTGTTTAAAGTTCATGGCATCCCATATCAATTTGGTATGAATGACTGATCAATTGTCATTTGTTTGCATGAGCGACAGGCTTTATAAATCTTTACATCGACGTGAACGCGAAGGCGGGAACGGCGATGCGGTTCGAGCATACGGCAGTCATAAGCATAAAAAAACGCCGCTCTTTATCTCATTTCTGCCCTTGTATTTCATGGTGTCGAGCAGCCTTCAGCCGATCGATACCGATATGTAAACCAGGAGGCATCATGTCGTTTTCATTCAAGATTCTTGGCAGTGCGCTGGCGTTCTCGTGCCTGGCGCTGGCTGGTTTGACCCAGGCTTACGCGAGCGGACTGCCTGCGGTTCCCGATGAGATCAAGGAGGCCGGCCAACTGCGTGCCGGCGTGCGCTGCGATCAACCACCCTATGGTTTCCAGGACGGCAGCGGCCAGTTCGCCGGCGTCGAAGTGGAGATGGCCAGGCAGATTGCGCTGTGGTCGCTGGGCTCCAAAGACAAGGTGTCGTTCACTTGCGTCACGGCGGAAAACCGTGTCCCCCAGTTGCTCGGGCGCAAGGTCGATTTTCTCATCGCGACCTTGGGCGTGACCCCTGAACGCCTGCGTGTGATCGACTTCAGCACGCCGTACCGTTGGGGCGCCAGCGACGTGGTGGTGAAGAAGGACAGCAAGATCCAGAAGATCGCCGACCTCAAGGGCAAGACCCTCGCCACCCTCAAGGGCTCGGTGCAGGCCAAGTGGTTCGAGGACCACATGCCGGAGGTCAAGACCTTGCGCATGAACAGCGCCGCCGATGCGCTGCAGACCTTCCGCCAGGGCCGTGCCGATGCCTATACCCATGACGCGGCGACGCTTGTGGTGGTGGCAGACAACGACAAGGACGCGCGCCTGCTCAACGAGCCGTTCCAGATTTCCGATGCCGCGATCGGTGTGCGCAAGAACGACGAGGCCTGGCGCGACTACCTCAGTGCCGCCATCGCGCGCATGCACGAGGAGAAGCTGTTTCGTGGCTGGATCCAGCAATTCGTGCCGCAAGGCATCCAGGGCTACTACATAAGCGTCTTCGAGCAGCCCAAGCCTGCCGAAGCCCTTTGACGGATGTCAGCCATGGATTTCGATTTCAACTACCTGCTGGCCCAGTGGCCGGCGCTGCTCGACGGCGTGCTGATGACGTTGCGGGTGTCGCTGCTCGCCATCGGTTGCTCATTGCTCGTCGGTGTCCTGGGCGGCGCGGCGGGGGTGATGAAGGTGCCGGTGCTGGCGCAGGCCGTGGCGCTGTATGTGGAGCTGATCCGCAACACGCCGATCCTGGTGCAGTTGTTCTTCATTTTCTACGGGTTGCCTGCCATCGGCCTGGGGCTGTCGTTGTTCTGGTCGGGCGTGTTGTGCCTGTCGCTCTGGGCCGGGGCCTATCAGATCGAGAACGTGCGGGGAGGGCTGGCTACGGTGGAACATGGCATGCGTGAAGCCAGCGTGGCGCTGAGCCTCAAGCCCGTGCAGTACTTCTTCCTGGTGGCCTTGCCCATCGCGTTTCGGACCAGCCTGCCGGCGATGTTGAACACCGCCATTTCGTTGCTCAAGAACTCCTCCTACCTGCAGGCCATCGGCCTTGCCGAGCTGACGTTCGTCGCGGTGGATCGCATTGCCACGGATTTTCGTGCCATCGAGATGTTCAGCGCCATCTGCGTGATCTACCTGGCGCTGGTGGGGATCCTGGCATTGCTGACGGGACGGCTCTCGGCCCGCTTGCAACGACCTTTCCAACACTGAGGCCAGTATGAATTTCCTGATCGAAAACTGGGCCTTCGTTTGCAAGGGCCTGTGGATGACCCTGCGCCTGGCGTTGGTGGTGCTGCTGTTCACCACGCTGATTTCCATCGTCCTTGGGGTGCTGGCAACGCTGAAGAATCGCCCGTTGCGCTGGACGATCCACGGTTACGTCGAGCTGTTTCGTTCGATCCCGCTGATCGTCAACGTGTTCTTCATCTTTTTCGGTGCGCCGATGCTGGGGCTGGACTTGAGCCCGTTCGCGGCGGTGACCACCGGGCTGACCCTGTGGGGCAGTGCCAATGGTATCGAGATCGTGCGCGGTGGCCTGGAGTCGGTGGCTCGCCATCAATGGAAAAGTGCCTGGGCATTGGGCCTGCGGCCCTGGCAAATCTATCTGTACGTGATCGCGCCGCAGTCGATGCGCGCCATCTTGCCGGCGTACACCGGCCTGCTGACCATGCTGGTACAGGCCACGTCCTTGGGGGCGCTGGTGGGTGTTGGCGAATTTCTCAAGGTCGGCCAGATCATCATCGAGCGGGACACCGTCATGACTGGTGTGAGCCCTGCATTCACGGTCTACGGACTGGTGCTGCTGGTGTATTTCGTTATCTGTTCACTGCTGAGCTGGCTCAGCCGTTTTCTCGAACGTCGGCTGGGTCGCCCAGTGACGCGTGCCACTCCTAAAGAGGTTTCAACATGCAAGCATCCAAAGTCAGCCGGCGCCTGAAGGAAACCACCGCGCCGGAGGTCAACGAGTACATCTACCGGCCGCGCCTGCAGGGCTTCGCCGAGGGGTTCGACCAGTTGGGCAATATCAACAAGGCCCACATCGTCATGCTTGCCGAGCAGGGCCTGATCCGGGAGGAG
Organism: Pseudomonas brassicacearum; assembly: GCF_918698105.1. Lineage (GTDB taxonomy): Bacteria > Pseudomonadota > Gammaproteobacteria > Pseudomonadales > Pseudomonadaceae > Aquipseudomonas > Aquipseudomonas brassicacearum_F. The sequence continues at coordinate 52,974 of NZ_CAKKMI010000003.1, forward strand.
CACGCCGCGGTGTTGGCCAGGGGCGTGCTCAAGATGGAGGAGGCCGGGCCTGGCGAGGTGACCCTCGACCCGTCCCGTGAAGACGCCTATTTCAACTACGAGGCCCACCTGATCGGGCAAATCGGTACCGACATCGGCGGCCGCCTGCACACCGGCCGCAGCCGCAATGACATCCTCGCCACGCTCGACCGGCTGCGCTGCCGTGAAGTGCTGATGGACTTGATCGATGCCTTGCTGGAAGTCCGGCAGACAGCCGTCAACAACGCCGAAGTGTTCGCCGATGTGGTGATGCCGGGTTATACCCACCTGCAACCGGCGCAGCCGATCACCTATGGCTATTACCTTTCGGCGGTGGAGCAAGCGCTGGCCCGTGATTGCAAGCGCCTGACCCAGACCCTGGAGTCGATGAACCAGAGCCCGTTGGGCGCGGCGGCCTTCGCTGGGACACCGTTCAACATCGATCGCGGGCGCACTGCCGAACTGCTGGGTTTCGACGGTTATCTGGACAATGCCCTGGACGCGGTCGGCTCGCGGGATTTCATTCTCGAAAGCCTGTCGCACCTGAGTCTGTTGGCCGTGTTCTGGAGCCGCGTGGCCCAGGACTATTTCGTCTGGAGTACCCACGAATTCAGCCTGATCGATTTCCCCGACAGCGTGGCGGCGACGTCGAGCATCATGCCCCAGAAGAAAAACCCCACGGTGCTGGAATACCTCAAGGGCCGCAGCGGGCACATCGTCGGCCTGCTGATGGGCGCGAGCATCAGCATCAAGGGCAGCAATTTCTCCCACACCGGCGACGGCAATCGCGAGAGTACCCGTGGGTTCTGGGAGGCCGCCGAGGAAAGCCTGCGCTGCCTGAAACTGTTGGACCTGGTGTTGCGCACCGCGACGCCGAACATCGAGCTGGCCGTACGCCGGGCGGGCGAGGATTTTTCCACTGCCACCGGCCTGGCAGACCTGATCGTGCAGGAAGCGGACCTGTCGTTTCGCGAGGCTCATCATGTGGTGGGTGGGGTGGTACGCAGGGCCATGGATGCGGGCATGCTGGCGCACCAGATCGACACCGCCATGGTTGACGCCTGTGCCTTGGAGCAACTGGGGCACACACTCAACCTGCCAGCCCAGAAAGTGCGCGATTGCCTCGACCCGACCGCCAATGTGCAGGCGCGGATTTCGGCGGGTGGTCCGTCGATGGCTTCCCTCAAGCCGAGCCTGTTGCGCGCCAACACCCGCATCGCCACGGAACGCCAAGCCAACCAGGCCCGTCGTGATCGCCAAGCGGCGGCCCGGGAACGTTTGCAGGCAGCGACCCGGGCGCAGGCGGGGCTATGAGCACGATGCTGACGGTACGCGGGCTGCACAAGCGATTCGGTGATCACGAGGTGGTCAAGGGCGTGGACCTGGACGTGGCTGAAGGCGAAGTGGTGGTGATCATCGGTCCCAGCGGCTCAGGAAAGTCCACCTTCATTCGTTGCCTCAACAGCCTCGAAGCGCCCTCGGCAGGCAGTGTGGTGATCGGCAACGGCGAGTCGATCAAGGCCGGTGATCGCAAGGCGCTGGCGAAGCTGCGGGAGGAGGTGGGCATGGTGTTCCAGGACTACACCCTGTTCCCGCACATGTCGGTGATGGCGAACATGATCCTGGCGCCGGTCAAGCTCCAGCGCGCCTCTAAAGCCCAGGCGAAAAGCGATGCGCTGGCGCTGCTGGACCGCGTCGGCCTCCGGCACAAGGCTGAGGGCTACCCGTCCGAACTGTCGGGTGGTCAGCAACAGCGGGTGGCGATCGTCCGCGCCCTGGCCATGAAGCCCAAGTTGCTGCTGTTCGATGAACCCACCTCGGCGCTGGACCCGGAAACCGTGGGCGATGTGCTGAACGTGATGAAGGGGCTCGCCGCCGAAGGCATGACCATGATCGTCGTGACCCACGAAATGGGCTTCGCCCGGGAAGTGGCGGACCGGGTGGTGTTTTTCGACGGTGGACGGATTGTCGAAATGGGGCCGCCAGCGCAGATTTTTACCGCACCCAAAGAAGCGCGGACACGGCAGTTCCTGCAAGCGGTCCTGCACTAGAACAACGGGGAGTTGGTGATGAATGAAGTGATCGAAAGCATGATTCGCATGGAGGGCGTGCACAAATGGTATGGCCAGTTCCAGGTATTGAAAGACATCAACCTGAACGTTAGCCAGGGCGAGCGTATCGTGCTGTGTGGCCCTTCCGGTTCCGGTAAGTCCACCACCATCCGCTGCCTCAACCGCCTGGAAGAGCACCAGCAGGGTCGCATCGTGGTCGACGGCGTGGAACTGACCCACGACCTCAAGCAGATCGAAGCGATCCGCCGAGAAGTCGGCATGGTGTTCCAGCACTTCAACCTGTTCCCGCACCTGACCATCCTGCAGAACTGCACCCTGGCGCCGATGTGGGTACGCAAGATGCCCAAGCGCAAGGCCGAGGAAATCGCCATGCATTACCTGGAGCGCGTGCGCATTCCAGAGCAGGCGAACAAATACCCGGGGCAGCTCTCCGGTGGTCAGCAACAGCGCGTGGCCATCGCCCGTGCCCTGTGCATGAAGCCGAAAATCATGCTGTTCGACGAGCCGACCTCGGCCCTCGACCCGGAAATGGTGAAAGAAGTGCTGGACACCATGATCGGCCTGGCCGAAGACGGCATGACCATGCTCTGCGTGACCCACGAAATGGGCTTCGCCCGTACCGTGGCCAACCGCGTGATCTTCATGGACAAGGGCGAAATCGTCGAACAGGCCGCGCCGAACGACTTCTTCGACAACCCGCAGAACGACCGCACCAAGCTGTTCCTGAGGCAGATCCTGCATTAACCGAGTTTGCGCCGCTGGCCAAGGGAGGGTCAGCAAACGGCTTTCTCGAAGGGACGAACGGGCACACCCCGATAGAACGACCAAATGGCGAGCCCCTGCACGACGACCGCTGCTGTCACGACGGCGACGATGGCGTGATTCGGATCGGTGAAGAGGGAGCGCACCAGGCCGAAACAGGCTGGGGCGAAGTCGACAATAGTAGCTGATCCCCCAAGCCGATCATCGCCAGGATGAACGTGCATCCGCTACGTTGATTGGAGCTGAGCTTCAATCGCTTGCTTGTCGATAATCGACCAGACCTCGCGGATCCTGCCGTCCTCGAACCCATAGAAGACGTTTTCCGTGAAGGCGATCCGTGCGCCATTCACCGCAAGCCCCAGGAACTCCCCAGACGGCGTGCAATTGAATGCCAGGCGAGCCGCCAACTTGGGTGGGTCGATCACCAGGAATTCGACTTCAAAGCGTAGGTCGGGAATGTCCCGATAGTTCGCTTCCAGCATGCTTTGATAGCCATGCAACCCTAATCGCCTCGCGTTGTGAACCACCTCCTGGTGCACAAAAAGGCCCAGGTTTTGCCAATCCTGTGCATTCAGGCAGGTAATGTAGTGGTTATAAATATCGGCAAGATTCGAAGTCATGGGGACGGATTCTCCGCTACGTGTCTGTTCCAAAAGCATAGTCATGCTAGAGCTTCGGCCTACTCTCGACTTCACGGGGAGGAGGCTAGGCTCTCCCTGGCGGCCAACGGCGTCGAAAAATAATCGCGTCGACCTGTCGATTTCGGCCAATGCCATTCGATTAACCCATAGAGCCGCCACACGGACGGCTTGATCCATCCATTCTCAGGAGATACCAGCATGCGATTTATGGTGATCGTCAAAGCCAGTCCGGAATCGGAAGCCGGAGAAATGCCCAGCGAAGAACTGCTGGCCGCCATGGGTGCCTACAACGAAGAACTGGTCAAGGCCGGGGTGATGCTCGCCGGTGAAGGCCTGCACCCCAGTGCCGAGGGCGTGCGCGTGCGGTTTTCCGGTCGGGACCGGACGGTGATCGATGGGCCCTTTGCTGAAACCAAGGAGCTGATCGCCGGTTTCTGGATCTTCAAGGTCCAGTCATTGCAGGAGGCCATCGACTGGGTCAAGCGCTGCCCGAACCCGATGGTCAGCGACAGTGAAATCGAGATCCGCCAGATCTTCGAACTCGAGGAGTTCGGCGAGTCCTTTACCCCCGAGTTGCGCGAGCAGGAAGAACGCCTGCGGGCGCAGATGTCCGATCAATCGTGAAACCGGCAACAGGAGATCCCACCATGAGAATCATTCCTTACCTGACCTTCAACGGTCACTGCAAGCAAGCCTTCGCCTTGTATAAGGAGGTATTGGGCGGCGAGCTGTTTTCCATGTCTTTTGCCGAGGCCCCCGAGGAAACCGGGATGCCCAAGGACCCCAATCTGATCCTGCACGCTTGCCTGACCGTCGGCGCTTTCAGCCTGATGGCCTCCGACTGCCCGCCAGGACAACCCTATAGCAAACCGCAAGGCGTTTCGGTCTCCCTCAATGTCGACAGCGTGGAGGAGGCCGAGCGGCTGTTCAATGGCTTGAGTGCCGGTGGCAGCGTGTACATGCCCTTGGATAAGACCTTTTGGGCGGAACGCTTTGCCATGTTCGAAGACCGTTTCGGGATTGCCTGGATGGTCAATTTCGAGGGGGCAAAATAGGTCGAGCGCAACCCATGGATGGACGACTCGGGTGCGCACGCTCCAGGGTTTTGCCTCGGTCAGGTGAACCTTGCGCCGATACTGCGTTCACTTATGGAGTTGCCGTTTTAAGTGGTCCTGTGGGAGCGAGCTTGCTCGCGACGGCGGTGGATCAGTTGCAGGGATAGAGACTGACACTGCGCTATCGCGAGCAAGCTCGCTCCCACAGGGGGCCATGTCTGAATCTGACGGCTGTCTCCGTGCCGACAAGGACTTCGCATGCATCCAACCTCGTCCACATTCCCCTTGAACACCGCCGTCGAACGCGAGCTCAGCCCGCGTGCGGTCAGTACGGGCATCGTCCTCGGTATCCTGCTGACACCTTCCAATGTCTATGCCGGGTTGAAGATCGGCTGGTCGTTCAATATGTCGATCATCGCCTTGCTGGTTGGCTATGGCATCTGGCAAGGCTTGGCGAGTCGATCGGTGGGGCGACTGCCCTGGACGCTGCATGAAAGCAACATCAACCAGACTGTGGCCTCTGCCGCTGCGTCGATCATTTCCGGTGGGCTGGTCGCGCCCATTCCGGCCTATACCTTGCTGACCGGCCAGCAGTTGGACGCCATTCCCATGGTGGCCTGGGTCTTTTCGGTAAGCTTCCTGGGGATCTGGATTGCCTGGTATCTGCGCCCCTCGCTGCTTAACGACAAGGCGCTGAAATTTCCCGAGGGCATGGCGACCCTGGAAACCCTGCTGCATATCTATAATCACGGCCACGAAGCCGCGACGCGCTTGAAGGTGTTGCTCAGCGCCGCGTTGCTGTCCGGGCTGGTGAAGGCGCTCGACACCTTCATGTGGGCCATCCCGCGCTGGTCTCCGAGTGCCCAACTGGAGCGCCTGACCTTTACCGCCGACCCTTCGCTGTTGTTGGTGGGGTTCGGCGGGATCATCGGTATTCGCGTGGGCCTGACCCTGCTGCTCGGTGCCGTGCTGGCGTGGGGCGGGTTGGCGCCGTGGTTGCTGGCGCAAGGCTTGGTGCAGTTGCCGCATGGCAGCAGCGGCCCGCAGTTCGCGGCGCTGGTGGAGTGGTTGCTTTGGCCGGGGGTGAGCCTGATGGTCTGCTCGACCCTGGCCTCGTTGGCGATTCGCTTGTGGGCATTGCACCGGTCCACCAAGGCGGACGGCGGGGCGATCTGGACGATGCCCAAGCCAGGACCTGCCTTCGGATTCGTACTGTCGATCATCCTGGTGGTGAGCCTGCAAGTGCTGTTGTTCGGCATCAACCCGTGGATGGCCTTGTTGACCATTCCCTTGGCGATCTGCCTGGCGGCGGTGGCCGCCCGAGTGGTCGGCGCCACGGGCATTCCGCCGATCGGGGCCATCGGCCAATTGTCCCAGTTGAGTTTCGGCATCGTTGCGCCGGGGCAAGTGCCGATCAACCTGATGAGCGCCAACACCGCCGGCGGATCGGCCGGGCAGTGCACCGACCTGATGAACGACTTCAAGGTGGGCCGCGCGATTGGCGCTACGCCACGCAAGCAGTTGATCGCCCAGACCTTGGGGATTTTCGTCGGTAGCATCGTCGGGGTGTTGGCTTACCTGGCCCTGATCCCGGACCCGCAAACGATGCTGCTCACCGAAGAGTGGCCGGCCCCGGCAGTCGCCACCTGGAAGGCCGTGGCGCAAACCCTGACCCTGGGGCTGGATTCATTGTCTGCGAGCATTCGCTGGGCAATTTTCATCGGCGGCCTGGTCGGTTTGTTGTTGGGGATCCTCGACAGCCTGCTCCCGCCGCATCGGGCTCGCTACCTGCCAAGCACGGCGGCCTTGGGCCTGGCTTTTGTCTTGCCGGCCTCGGTGTCGCTGATGATGGCCCTCGGTGCGGTGCTGACGTGGCTGGTGAGCTGTCGCTGGCCGAGCCTCACCGAACGCTTCGCCATCACCGCGGCGGCGGGGTTGATTGCCGGGGAGAGCATTACCGGGGTGGGGGCGTCGTTGTGGCAGATGCTTGGGAATGGGTGAGATGGAGTAACTATCGACGGTTGGGGTCCGTCAATGCGATGGGCGCGCTTCAGAGTGGTGTGTATATCCGTTGCTGCGGTAACGGCGGCTTATGGTTCCGCTCTTACAGCGGGTCACTTTCGAAAAGCCGGAATGCCGGCCCAGGCGAAAGTAACCAAAGCGCTCATGCCCCACCACTTGGCACCTCGCTTAGGCTCGGTGTGCCCTCACTCCGGCATTGCTCCGTGGGCCCGCCGCGAAGGGCCATCCATGGCCCAGCGCGGCTATCCCGGCATCCATGCCGGGATGCCCACTGCACAATGCCTGCGTTCGGCCAGCGTGGTTAACGGGGCGCCCGAGATCAACGTCCACCACGAGGCGGCCTGGTAGCCGACCTGGTTCTTGGTGGGACCGCGTTTTCTCCTGTGGAAGCGGGCTTGCTCGCGAAGGCGGTGTCACAGTCGATGAAGAGGTTGGATGTGCCGACTTCATCGCGAGCAAGCCCGCTCCCACAGGTTTTGCGGTGTACATGGATTTTGTGTCTGCTGAAGATCCCCTGTGTACGAGCTTGATGGCGATAGCGAAGGCTCAGACACATAGATGCTGGCATGTGTCCCGCTCTTGCTCTTGCTCTTGCTCTTGCTTTGGACTTTGATCTCGGCGCCCCGTCAAACCACGCTGGCCGAACGCAGGCATTGCGCAGTGGGCACCTCGGCATGGATGCCGAGGTAGCCGCGCTGGGCCATGGATGGCCCTTCGCGGCGGCCCACGGAGTAATGCCGGAGTGAGGGAATGCCGAGCCTAAGCGAGGCACCGAGTGGTGGGGCAAGAGCGTTTTGCTTACTTTTGCGCTTCTCAAAAGTGAGCCGCCGTCAGGGCGGAACCCTAAGCCGCCGTTACCGAAGCAACGGATATACACACACACACACCTAAGCAGCAATTGAGCCCGCCAAACCGTCTGGTTCAGGTCTTCCCTGCCAATTGATACCCCTCAATCGGCCGGTTCAAGGCGCGGTGAGCAGCCCCAAGACCGCTCAGTCCACGAAAGCTGGGAGGTTGAGTTTTTCATTGGCAACGAGGGTCAAATCGCTAAGGCTGGCCCGTGGTCTTGGTGGAGACAATCTTGCCGTAACCTTCTACCGGCAGTGTCTCATGGACCACCAGCGTACGTTCTTTGCGGCACTTGAACTTCACCCCTTTGCGCGGCGCCATGACTTTGGTTGTCTCCATGCACATTGCCTTGGAAGCAAAGGTTGGCCCTGGTTGTCGCTGCTCGATACAGCCTTCGAAGCCACTGCAAATCGTCATCACAACAAAATAAACAGTCATCATCTCGGTGTCGCTCCATTGAGTGATGCGATTGATTTACATCCTGTAGTCCAGGTCGGCGGCCCAAACGTCTTTCGGGGTTGCCTGGCGATGATGAGCTTGGGTTTAATGCCCCAGCAATGGCACATGGATACCGCGCGTCGGGAAACCGTCATCGTATTAATTTATTTTTTTATTGTGGTTAACTTCGCCAATAACTTGGCGTCACCCGGGCTACATGGACGTCAGCAGAACCGACTATCCTTTTGGAACAGCGCATTCTTGGCAAAGAGACGTCATGCCAGACTTAGATCGCACCACCGGCCCCAGACATGGCATCACATGCGGTGATCGAACCTGTTCGATCGGGCCCAGGTTATTCAGGTCCTGGCGACTGCAAATGGCTTCAATCGTGGTTTCCTGTCTATTCACGGCAACGTCCGGGTACGGCCAGGACCTGCCAACCGCAGCGAGTCTTGAAAACACCACGGTCACGGTGCTTCAAGCGCAGGAGGTCGTTGCCAGGGCCACCCTTGGCGCCGTGCGCTGGAGCGGCCCTGTAGCTGGCCCGCAAGCCCAGCGGGGCAAGAGCATCGCGCTTGTCGCAGAAGATTTGCGTAACGGCGGCATCGTCGGCGTCGCGCAGGGGGCCCGGGAGGCCGCCAGCGCGTTGGGCTGGACGCTGAAGATATTCGATGGTGCCGGCTCATCGGCCGGGCGCGCCAAGGCCTTTTCCGATGCCCTGGCCGCGAAGCCCGATGGCCTTATCCTGTGCGGCTCCGATGCCCTTGAGAACAAGGCGGCACTGCTGCTTTTCGCCAACAAGAAGGTACCAGTGGTTGGCTGGCACGCCGGGGCAAGCCCGGGGCCGATTGACGGCACACCGGTGGCGATGAACGTCACGACCGACCCGCTTGAAGTGGCGCGCCTCACGGCCATGGCGGCAGTGGCGCAGTCAAACGGCCGCGCCGGCGTGGTCATCCTGACCGACTCCAAGTACAGCATCGCCATGGCGAAAGCCAAGGCCATGGAAGACGTCATTCGGGCCTGTCGAGAATGTACGTTGCTGGAGGTGCGCGATGTGGCGATCTCCGAAAGTGGCGAGAAGATGCCGGCGATCACCAAGGAATTGCTTCAGCGCCATGGCAAACGCTGGACCCATGCGTTGGCCATCAACGACATCTATTTCGACTACTCGATTGCCTCGCTGACCAGCGCCGCCATACCCAGTGACGGCATCAGTCTGTTGTCTGCCGGGGATGGCAGCGCCTCGGCTTTCTTGCGCATACAGGCAAAGACCTACCAGACCGTGACGGTGGCCGAGCCTCTCAACCAGCATGGCTGGCAAGTGATGGATGAATTGAACCGGCTGTTTGCAGGCCAGCCGGTGAGCGGTTTCGTCGCGCCGATTCACCTGGTCAATGCCGACAATATCGCCTTCGATGGCGGGAAAAAATTCCAGTACGATCCTGACAATGGCTATCGAGACATCTATCGCCACCAATGGAATCCCTGACGTTGGATATGACTTCCCGGTTTGGACGCCAGCTATTGCCACAATCGCTGCGCGCACAATTCACCCTGGCGTTCCTGACGCTGGCGCTGCTGATCCTGGCAGCGGGCGCCACGGCGGTCTACGCGTTGCGCACCTCAAACAGCGCCACTGGCCAGTTGACGGATGAACGACTGGTCCGCATGCAAAATGGGCAAGACATGGTTCAGCGCACCTTGCTGATCGAACGCCAGACCGATCAGCTGCTGACAACCCGTTCCCCCGACATCCTGCGTTCAAGCTATGCGGCGACCGTCGAACAGCTTGAAGCCCTCGATCACCGGGTGCAGCAACTGACTGCCGCGAACAGCGGCGTGGCGATACTCGACATGCATCAGTCGAGTCAGATGTTCCGCAATACCGCCAACATCGTTGCGCAACTGCGAGAAAGCCTGCTGCAAACCGAGGTCAGCTTCGAGCAGGCCCTGGAGGACCGCACCGCTCGATTAACGGCGACCAACACCCGGGCCAGCCTGGAACTGGCGGTGCTGCTTTTCGATTTGCCGCAGGCGGTTGACAGTGAGGCCGTACAACGGCTGCAGACCCGATACGAGCGTTTGTCACGCACCGCAGGCACGTTAACCGACGCTGATGTCCAGGCGCCGGATCTCTTCTCCCTGCGCCAGACGCTCATCAATCAGCAGGAGGCCCTGCAGCGCTTCAATGAGCAACTCAATAAGGAGGCCGGGGTCCTGGTCGCGCTGGCTCGCGAGCAATCGAGCGCCTACACCGAAGATTATCGCGAAGCGGTGCAGCGCCTGGTCGAGGCCTCCAATCGCAGCCAGCAATGGGTGCTGATCATGTTGGGCGCCAGCCTGATGTTCGCCTGGTTCGTGACCCGGGTTTTCATGGGCCGCCATGTGCTCGTGCGCCTGAATGCAATTAGTCGGCAATTGCGTCAGGAACACACGGACAAAACGCATCTGTTGATGGCCGACCATGGGAAGGACGAGATCGGCAACATGGCGCGGGCGGTGAATCAATTTCTCGAAGACCGGCTTCAGCTGGAGAAAAGAACGGCCCAACTGAGTATCGCCACGGAGCGGCTTGCCGTGCAAAACGACCGACTGGAGCAAGAAGCGATCATCCGTACCGGACAAGGTCATGTCCTGGAACTGATCGCCAGGAGCACCGAGCTTACAGAAGTGCTCGACAGCCTGGCTCACCTGGTCGAGTCGCAACTGGAGGGCATGAAGGTGTCCATCCTGGTGCTGGACGAGGAGGGCAAGCATTTGCTGCACGGGGCTGCACCCAGTTTGCCGAAAGCCTATTGCCAGCTTATCGACGGCATTGAAATCGGTCCGAACGTCGGTTCATGTGGCACCTCGGCGTATCGACGAGAGCCGGTCATCGTCACGGACATCGAGCAGGATCCACTATGGGAAGCATACCGTTCACTCGTTGCGCCCTATGGGTTTCGCACCTGCTGGTCGACGCCGATCCTGTCCCATGAGCGCAAGGTCTTGGGTACATTTGCCTTGTATGCCAACACCGTGCGCAGCCCCAGCACAGCCGAGACGCAACTGATCGACATGGCGACACCGCTTGCCGGTATTGCGATAGAACGCCAACTGACCGAAAAGCGCATTCGCTTCATGGGCGACCATGACGCCCTGACCGGGCTGCCGAATCGCACGCTGCTCGAAGACCGCCTCAAGCAGGCGATGCTATATGCCCAGCGCTACAATCGGCTGGTGACCGTGGTATTTCTCGACCTGGACAAGTTCAAACTGGTGAATGACAGCCTTGGGCACAGTGCCGGGGACGAACTGCTGAAAACCGTCGCCCAGCGCCTGCTGGGGTGTGTGCGGCGTACCGACACCGTCGTGCGACTGGGTGGCGACGAGTTTGTGATCATCCTGTTCGACCAGCCCTCGGACCTGGACGGCGTGACGCCAGTGCTGCACAAAATCCAGGAAGCCATCCTGCGGCCGATTCTACTCAGCGGCCATACGCTCCACGTTACCTGCAGCATGGGACTGGCCACATATCCGGCCGACGGCAGCGATACCGACACGTTGCTCAGCAATGCGGACGCCGCCATGTACCGGGCCAAGGAGCTGGGGCGCAACAGCTTCCAGTTCTATACGAGCGAGATGAACAACAAGGTCCAGGGCAAGCTCGCCATGCAAGACGGTCTGCGAAGCGCACTCAACAATGACGAGTTCCTGCTGCTGTACCAGCCGCAAGTGGATTTGCAGTCAGGCCAGATCATCGGCGTGGAGGCATTGATCCGCTGGCAGCATCCGGAGCTGGGCATGGTCTCTCCCATCAAATTCATTCCCCAGGCCGAAGAGACCGGGTTGATCGTGCCCATCGGCGATTGGGTGATTCATACCGCCTGCAGGCAGAACAAGGCGTGGCAGGATGCCGGCTGGCCGCCGATCACCATGTCGGTGAACATTTCCGCCCGACAATTCATCGAAAGAGACCTGATCGACCGGGTGATGCATGCCTTGCAGGAAACCGGCCTGGACCCGATGTACCTCGAGCTGGAGCTGACCGAAAGCCTGATCATGCAGGATCTCCAGCAAGCCATCAGCAAAATGAAGGCCCTGCAAGCCATGGGGATCAGCCTCTCGATCGACGACTTCGGCACCGGCTACTCCAGCCTCGCCGCATTGAAAAGCTTCCCGATTGCGCGACTCAAGATCGACCAGTCGTTCGTGCGCGATCTGCCCGACAACGAGAACGACAAAGCCATTGCCACCGCCGTGATTTCGTTGGGGCACAAGCTGAACCTCAAGGTCATTGCCGAAGGTGTCGAAACCCAAGAGCAGCAAACCTTCTTGCGTGATAACGGCTGCGATGAAATCCAGGGATACTTTTTCAGCCAAGCGGTCAGTGCGCAGGAAATCGGTTTGTTGCTGCGTACGCACCGGGAGCCTCAAGCGAGCCGTATGGCGAGCCCTGGTTCGCCCAGGCAAAACAAACGCGATGTAAAACGCCCGAGCGGTCCAATGCCTGGGCATTGATGACGCAGCGTGCTGCTGCTCGGCCAGGTGCGTGTGTCGATCAGGCGCGAACACCCACACGAATGTGCAGGTGTTCGGCGTTGTCCGGCCTCAGAACTGTTCGGGTTGCAGTTGCATCAGTGAAGGGCTGCCGGCGCGGATGCTTTGTTCCAGGCTGAGGATGCGCGGCAGCAGACGGCTGAAGTAGAAGCGCGCGGTGCTCAGTTTGGCGCCATAGAACGTCGGGTCTGTGGCGTGTTGGTGTTCGGCTGTCTGGGCCATGCGTGCCCACATGTACGCGTAGGCGACATAGCCGAACAGGTGCAGGTACTCGACGCACGCGCTGCCGATGGCGTGGGGATCGAGGCTGGCCTGTTGCTGCAGCCAGTCGCTGAGGTTTTCCAGGCGTTGCACGGCGTCCAGCAATTCGGCGGCATAGGCGGCGCCGGGCAGGTAAGCGAAGTCACGGACCTGGGCGGTGAACAGGCGCAGGGCCACGCCGCCGTTGCCCACGACTTTGCGCCCCAGCAGGTCGAGGGCCTGGATGCCGTTGGTGCCTTCATAGATTTGAGCGATGCGCACGTCGCGTACCAGTTGTTCCTGGCCCCATTCGCGGATGTAGCCGTGGCCGCCGAATACCTGTTGGCCATGGATGCAACTGTCCAGGCCGGTGTCGGTGAAAAAGGCCTTGGCCACTGGCGTCAGCAGGGCCACCAGGGCTTCTGCATCAAGCCGCTCCTGGGGATGGTCGCAGAACTTGGCCAGGTCCAGCTGCTGGCCGACGTAGCAGGCGAAGGCCCGGCCGCCTTCGGTCATGGCCTTCATGCTGAGCAGCATGCGGCGCACGTCGGGATGGACGATGATCTGGTCGGCGATCTTGTCCTTGGCCTGGGCGCCTGCGGGGGACCGGCTCTGGATACGTTCCTGGGCGTAGCGGCGGGCGTTCTGGTACGAGGCTTCGGCGCAGCCAATGCCCTGGATGCCAATGGACAGCCGCTCGTAGTTCATCATGGTGAACATCGCCGCCAATCCCTTGTTGGCCTCACCGATCAGCCAGCCACTGGCGCCGTCGAAATTCATCACGCAAGTGGCCGAGGCCTTGATGCCCATCTTGTGTTCGATCGAACCGCAGCTGACGGCGTTGGCTTCCCCGAGTGTGCCCTGCGCATCAACGCGGATTTTCGGCACCAGGAACAGCGAGATGCCCTTGGGTCCGGCGGGCGCATCCGGCAGTTTGGCCAGGACCAGGTGAATGATGTTTTCCGTCAGGTCCTGCTCGCCGCCGGTGATGAAGATCTTGCTGCCGGTGATCTGGTAGCTGCCATCGGCCTGGGGCTCGGCACGGGTGCGAATGATGCCCAGGTCGGTGCCGGCATGGGCTTCGGTCAGGCACATCGAGCCGGCCCAGCGCCCCTCGTACATCGGCGGCAGGTACAGAGCTTTCAGTGCTTCGCTGGCGTGGGCGTCGATGGCCAGGCAGGCGCCGGAACTCAGCGCCGAGTACAGGGCGAAGCTGGAGTTGGCGGCGTAGAGCATTTCTTCGAACTGCACGGCGAGCATCTTTGGCATCCCCATGCCGCCGTAGGCCGGGTTGCCGCTCAGGCCGACCCAGCCGCCGTCGATGTAGGTCGAGTACGCCGCCTTGAAACCGCTCGGCGTGCTGACCTGGCCCTCGTGCCACTGGGCACCTTCCTCGTCGCCGCTGCGGTTGAGGGGGAAAATCAGGTTATGGGTGACCTTGGCGGCTTCTTCGAGAATCGCATCGGCGGTGGCGGCGTCGACGGTATTCGCCAGCGCGGGCAGGCGGGCCCAGAGGTTCGGTGCGTTGAAGACTTCATGCAGGACAAAACGCATGTCGCGCAACGGGGCGTTGAATTCGGGCATTGCAATGAACCTCATGCAAGGAAAGGAGGTGGAATGGCGCAGTCGCGCGGTTCACGGACCACGATCCCAGGCACCGCTGACGTGCGGGTGCTCGCTTGCCCACGAGACGGCCGGCGAGACGCCGGGTCTGTCAGCGATGCCTGGGATTTTTCGGCGATCGGGCTAGAGATTCTTCGCCATGTCGCGCAGTACGAACTTCTGGATCTTGCCGGTGGAAGTCTTGGGCAACTGGGTGAAGACCACCGTGCGTGGCACCTTGAAACCTGCCAAGTGCTCGCGACAGAAGCTGATGATCTCGGCTTCGCGCACGTCTGCATGGTCGGCTTTCAGGGTGATGAAGGCGCAGGGTGTTTCGCCCCATTTTTCGTCGGGACGGGCCACCACGGCGGCTTCCAGCACCGCCGGATGTCGATAGAGCACGCCTTCCAGTTCGATGGTGGAGATGTTCTCGCCACCGGAAATGATGATGTCCTTGAGCCGGTCGCGAATTTCCACGTAACCATCGGCATGGGTGACGGCCAAGTCGCCGGTGTGGAACCAGCCGCCTTCAAAGGCTTCGGCAGTGGCACTGGGGTTCTTCAGGTAGCCCTTCATCACGGTGTTGCCGCGCATGAAGATCTCGCCGATGGTCTGGCCGTCATGAGGGGTTGGTTCGAGGGTCCTTGGATCGGCCACCATCAGCCCTTCCAGGGTCGGGTAGCGTACGCCTTGGCGCGCCTTGATCTGGGCTCGCTGTTCCAGTGGCAAGTCATCCCAGGCCGCGTGCCAGGCACAGAGGGTCACCGGCCCGTAGACCTCGGTCAGGCCGTAGACGTGGGTGACCTTGATGCCCATTTCCTCGACGGCGCCAATCACCTTGGCCGGCGGTGCGGCTCCTGCAACCATGGCACTGACCGGATGGTCGATCGCGGCCTTGGCCGACTCGGGCATGTTCACCAGGGCATTGAGCACAATGGGCGCACCGCAAAGATGGGTGATCTGATGTTCGCGAATCAGGTTGAGGATTTTTTGCGGATCGACCCGGCGCAGGAACACATGGACGCCGGCCAGGGCCGTCACGGTCCAGGGGTAGCACCAGCCGTTGCAGTGGAACATCGGCAAGGTCCAGAGGTACACCGGGTGATTGCCCATGGCCCACGTCATCTGGTTGCCGAGGGAATTGAGGTAGGCGCCGCGGTGGTGATAGACCACGCCCTTGGGGTTGCCCGTGGTGCCGGAGGTGTAGTTCAGGGAAATGGCCTGCCATTCATCGTCTGGCCACTGCCAGGCGAAGTCCGGGTCGCCCTCGGCAAGAAACGCCTCGTAGTCCAGTTCACTGACCGCCTGGCCTTCGCCGTATTCCGGATCGTCGAGGTCGATCACCAGGGGCGGGTGGTCGAGCATGCCGATGGCCGCTTGCACCACGTCATGGAACTCACGGTCGGCGATCAACACCTTGGCTTCGCCATGGGCCAGCATGAAGGCGATGGCCTCGGCATCCAGGCGTACGTTGAGGGCATTGAGCACCGCTCCGATCATCGGCACACCGAAGTGCGCTTCAAGCATGGCCGGAATGTTCGGCAGCATGACCGCCACCGTGTCGTTTTTACCGATGCCGCGACCGGCCAGGGCTGAGGCGAGGCGCCGGCAGCGGCTGTAAGTGTCGGCCCAGGTGCGCCGGATCGAGCCGTGGATCACGGCCGGGTAATCGGGATAGACGCTTGCGGTGCGCTCGATGAAGCTCAGGGGTGTCAGGGCGATATGGTTGACGCCAGTTGGCGCGAGACCTTGTTCGTAGATGGACATGGCTGGGGTACCCGGTGGCTGATTATTAGCTCTATTGGCCGAGGTTCTCGTGGTCACGGGGCTGCCGGTGCCAGCTCAATCGCAGTGCGATTGTCGACAGGCCCGTTCACCACGGAAAAGCTCGGTGACTTATCCGGGGGAATTTATATACTGTTTACCGATTGATATGGAAGTACTACCTGAGTTGTATAGTAAATGTACTATATATCGCTCGCCCTCTTTTCACGACAGGTTTTCTGATGATCTCCACCTCCGTTCGCTTGCACGGCTGGTTGCGTCTGCAACGTGAAGGCATGGCCCTGGCGGCTTGTGCCGATGCCCTGTGCCGGGCCTTGCAGGATTGTGCGCAAATCCGCCGGGCGGTCTACCTGAGCTGGCATGCGCCAAGCGGCATCTATCGGCATGAAGGCCGTGCCCGGCATTTGCCGCCGGGCTTTGGTGAAGCTTTGCAAAGCAGTGATCAAGCTCTTTTCCAGCGCTTGCAGGACGAGGAACGGCTGGAACTGGCGCAAGTGCGTCAGCTCGATTGCTGGCTGGCCGGACGTCTGCGCCGCGCGGCCCTCGAGCATGGTCAGGTCCTGGCGTTGGCCCTGCAGCCGGGGCAGCACGGCTTGCTGCTGGTTGAGCTACAGCCCGAAGTGGGTCAGGACTGGTTGGTGGCGGTGCACGAATTACTGAGTCTGCTATTGGCCAGCGTCAGCGGCCAGTTACGCGATTCGCCGCTGCTCGGCCATGACCCGCAGCCAAGTGCATTGCTTGATTCGCGAGGCCGACCGCTGGAGCTCAACGAGGCGCTGATGGCGCTGCTCGAACAGCTGTCGTTGGTCGATGCCTCGAGCCTGTTGCCGGTCAGCCACTCGCACCTGGTCCAGGCCTGTCTGGCCCAGCAGCGAGCCATCGAGAACGTGGAGGTGCAGGTCGCCGAGCAGATCCTGATCTGGACGTTCATTCCCGACCCCAAGGCCAATCGTGTGCTGGCCCGCTGTCGCCAGGCCACGGCGCAGATCCTCGCCGAGCGCGAGTCGGCCAAGGCGCGACGCCTGTACCGGCTGATCACCGAAAACACCACCGACCTGATTTCCCGCCATACCCCGGACGGCTGCTTCCTCGATGCATCACTGGCCTCTTGGACCTTGCTCGGCTACTGGCCGCAGGAGCTGCATGGGCGCCAGGCCCACACGCTGTTTCATCGGCAGGACCAGGCCGGCCTGATGCAACGCACCCGCGATGCCCTGGAGCAGGACGGCTATCACACCATGACCTACCGCATTCGCCATCGCGACGGCCATTACCTGTGGTTCGAGACCGCGTGCCGCGCCATTCGCGAAACCTACACCGGCGCGGTGGTTGAAGTGGTCAGCGTGTCCCGGGACATTACCGCCCGGGTCCAGGCCGAAGAAAACAAGCGCCGTCTGGCAGAGGTGGTGGAAGCCAACACCGACCCGGTGCTGTTCATCCAGCCCGATGGCGCGGTGACCTACCTCAACCCGGCGGCGCGCCGCACCCTTGGACTGGATGCGCAACACAGCCTGCCAACGCTGGATGCCTTTCTCAGCGCCGAGGTGCTGGCCCGCCTGGAACAGGAGGGCTGGGATTATGCCGAGCGCAGCGGCCGGTGGAGCATCGAGGCTCGCCTGCAACCGCCGGCCGGAGGGGCTTCGGTGCCGGTGTCGCTGATGCTTCTGGCCCATCGCGCGGCCAGTGGCGAGCGCTTCTATTCGCTGGTGGCCCATGACCAGTCCGAACGGGAGTTGCGTGAAGCCCAGCAGCGTCATCATCAAGACGAACTGGCTCACACGGCGCGCCTGGTGACCCTCGGTGAACTGGCCTCGGGCATTGCCCATGAGATGAATCAGCCATTGGCGGCGGTGGTCAATTACGCCAACGCCAGCCAGCGCTATTTGCAGGCCTTGGGCAGTCATTCCGAGGCCGCCGAGAAGGTAGCCCAGGGGCTGGAGCGAATCGCCGTGCACGCCAATCACGCATCGGAGGTGATCAAGCGTCTGCGCGCCTTCCTGCGCAAGGGCCGCCGCCGCATGGAGGCCTTGGACCTCAGTGACGTTGCCCGGACAACCACGCGCCTGTGCCTCTGGGAAGCGACCAATTGCCAGGTGGAGATCGTGGAGCGGTTGCCGGATAATCTGCCGTTGGTCTACGCCGACCGGGTGCTGCTGGAGCAGGTGCTGCTCAACCTGCTGCGCAACGCCATCGAGGCCAATCGCGAGGCCCATCCCGGCCAGCCGTCGCAGATTGTCCTGGCGGTCGAGCCTGGGGCCGACGGCGGGGTGCAGGTCAGCGTCAGCGACCAGGGACACGGCGTGCCGACGGCGCAACTGGAGCAGATTTTCACCCCGTTCTATTCCAGCAAGGTCAACGGCCTGGGGTTGGGGCTGTCCATGAGTCGCAGCATCATCGAAGGTTTTGGGGGCGAGTTGCAGGCCCGGCCCCTGGCCGTGGGCTTGCAGATGCGCTGCAACTTGCCGGGGCCGACCCCGGCCGGCGTGGTCCGACAACAAGAGGAGTAGGGCAATGGTGGATGTTGCGGAACAGGTGGTCTATGTGGTCGACGATGACCAAGGCATGCTCGACTCGACGGTCTGGCTGCTGGAGTCCGTGGGCCTCAAGGCCCTCTCGTTCACCAGTGGCCGGGAGTTTCTCGAGGCCTGTAACAACCCGCTCAATGGTTGCGTGCTGCTGGACGTGCGCATGCCCGGCATGGGGGGGCTCAATGTGCAGGAAGAGATGCGCAACCGTGGGCTGCGCCTGCCGGTGATCTTCGTCAGTGGGCATGCCGATGTGCCGATTGTGGTGCGGGCGTTCAAGGCCGGGGCCCATGATTTCATCGAAAAGCCCTACAACGAACAATTGCTGCTCGACAGCGTGCAGCAGGCCTTGAGCCTGGCCGACGACAGCCAGACCGTCAGCGCCGGCCAGGCGCGGGTGCAGGCGCGGCTGCAGAGCTTGACCCCGAGGGAAAATGACGTGTTGCTGCCTCTGGTCCAGGGCTACACCAACCGGGAAATCGCCGATCAGCTTGGGGTCAATGTCAGGACCATCGACCTCTATCGTTCCCGGGTCATGAAGCGCATGGGCGCCGAGAACCTGCCGCAGCTGGTGGGCATGGCGATTGTCGCAGGCCTGGTCGACCCGTTGCAGTTGCGCTGAGGGCTTGGCTCAGGCCGCGCTGACGCGCAATGTCGATTCGGCGGCGATCTTGGACGCCAACACCCGCTCTATGGCGCCAGCGAGCAGGTTCTCCAGCAGCTCATCGTGTTCGTGCTGCTCCAGGGGGTGGTGCGCCAGCCAACTGGGCGCGCTGTTGAGCAGGGTGGCAATGGCGTGGCCGGCCGCGGCTATTGCCCGGGAGGGAAGGCGCCGAGGCGCACCCAACATCAGCAACAGCCGCCGTTCGTATTGCTCGCGTAAATGCTGCACCCGCTGTTGTTGCTCAAGGTTGAGGCACCCGCTGTCGCGCTCCACCAGGCGAAAATGCCAGGGCATCTCCCGGTGCAGCTTGAGGTGGGCGCGGATCAACCGTTGCAGGTTGCCGCGCTTGTCCCGGGGTTGCTGTTCAATGCGTCCGAGCGTGGCCAGCAGTTCTTCGAAAAACTCCTCGATCAGGTCGGCCAGCAGGTGCTGTTTGCTGGGGTAGTGGTGATACAGCGAGCCAGGTGTCAACCCCAGGTGGCTCGCCAGCTCCCGCATGCCGACCTGGCCGAAGCCCTTGCTGGCGAACAGTTCCAAGGCCTTGTCCCGGCTTTCGGCGAAGCGCGAGCAACGCTCAGCCATAGGCATGGAAACCCCGCCCGGACTTGCGTCCCAGGTAGCCGGCGGCGACCATTT
Organism: Pseudomonas brassicacearum; assembly: GCF_918698105.1. Classification (GTDB taxonomy): domain Bacteria; phylum Pseudomonadota; class Gammaproteobacteria; order Pseudomonadales; family Pseudomonadaceae; genus Aquipseudomonas; species Aquipseudomonas brassicacearum_F. Next base: position 72,828 of record NZ_CAKKMI010000003.1, read on the forward strand.
CCTTGAGCAATGGAGCGGGGCGATATTTGCTGTCGTTGAAGCCTTCGTAGAAGGCCTCCAGGATCGCCAGCAAGGTGTCCAGGCCGATCAGGTCGGCCAGTGCCAGCGGCCCGATGGGCTGGTTGCAGCCCAGGCGCATGCCCGCGTCGATATCTTCGGCGCTGGCCAGGCCTTCCTGGAAGACCAGGATGGCTTCGTTGATCATCGGCACCAGGATCCGGTTGACCACGAAGCCTGGGCGGTTGCCGGCGGTGATCGCAGTCTTGCCCAGTCGCCGGGCCATTTCCAGGGCCAGGGCGTGGGTCGCGTCGTGGGTCTGCAGGCCACGAATCACCTCGATCAGGCCCATCATCGGCACCGGGTTGAAGAAGTGCAGGCCGATAAAACGCTCTGGATGACTGACGCCGGCGGCCAGTTGGGTGATCGAAAGCGAGGAGGTGTTGGACGCGATCACGCAGTCGCTGCCGACTTGAGAAGCGACCTGTTGCAGCAGTTGCAGTTTCAGCTGAAGGTTCTCGGTGGCGGCTTCGATCACCAGTTGTGCGCCGGCCAGGCTGGCGTAGTCGGTGCTGGTGCGAATCTTGTCCAGGGCAAGGTTCTTCTGCGCTTGGCTCAGGGTCTGCTTGGCGATTTGTCGGTCGAGGTTCTTGGCCACGGTAGCCAGGGCTTTTTCCAGGGCGCTGGTGGAAATGTCCAGCAAGGTCACTTCGAAGCCGGCCAGGGCGCAGACCTGTGCAATGCCGTTGCCCATGGTGCCGGCGCCGATCACGCCGATTGCGTGCAGATGCATGTGGGGTATTTCCTTTTTCAAGCGCGCCCCAGCGTGCAGCCACTGGCCGGCCCTGGACGCGGTTCGCCGGAGGGGCTCGACAGATGCTGCGCCATGCCCCCTTAATGCCGCCAGTCTAGAGGTCGCCGTTGGGTGGGCCTATGCCATTACTGTTCAGCGATGCTGGCGTTTTTTGCCATCGGGGAAGTGGGGAAACTGGGTTTATGCGGGAAAAGGATTCGGTCGCGGTCTACTTCGTGCACACCATGATCCACGCGTTGCGGGACCAGCCTCAACGGCTGGCGGCGATACTGGCCGAGGCCGGTATCGACCCGGCGTTGCTGGAGCAGCCTGAGGCCCGGGTTTCAGCGAGCGCTTTTGCTGCTTTGTGGCTGATCCAGATTCGCGAATTGCAGGACGAGTTCTTCCAGCTCGATTCCCACGGCATGCCGGTCGGCAGCTTTGCCCTGATTTGCCGGGGGTTGATTCAGGAACCCGACCTGGGCAAGGCCCTGCGCCAGTGCCTGGGCAACTTCGGGTTGTTCCTGCGGGATTTTCGCGGCAGCCTCAGCGTACGTGGCAAAAGGGCGGTGATCAGCCTACAGACCTGCTCGGTGGATCCCGATGCCCGCCGTTTTGGTGAGGAAACCTTTCTTGTGCTGATGATCAGCCTGCTGTGCTGGCTGGGCGGGCGGCGCATTCCCATCGATCGCGCGGACTTTCGTCAGTCGCGCCTGTCCCTCAGTGACGATGCATTGCTCTGGGGCCCCAACCTGAGCTTTGGCGCCGAGCGCACGGAAATCGAATTCGCCAGCCGCTACCTGCGCTTGCCAGTGGTTCAGGACCTGGCCTCCCTCAAGGTATTTCTGCGCAGTGCGCCCCAATGGCTGGTGATCCGTTTTCGCAATCAGCATGGCCTGGCTACCCGGCTTCATCAGTGCCTGCGCCACAGCCATTACAGCCAGTGGCCCACCCTGGAAGCCTTTGCCAGTGACCTGCAGATGAGCCCCAGCACCTTGCGTCGCCGCTTGGAGCGCGAAGGAAGCTCGTTCCAGGAAATCAAGGACGAAGTCCGCCGTGGACTGGCCGTCGAGCTGCTGCGCCAGACCGGCAGCAGCATCAGTGACATTGCCGAACAGACCGGCTTTCAGGAACCCAGCGCCTTCCATCGTGCCTTCAAGAAATGGACCGGCGAAAGCCCCGGTCGCTATCGTGCGCGCTTCCAAGGGTCGGCATGACCAACCCACAGGCCACCGCAGCACTGACGGCCTGTTGGCGGCTTACCGAGCCCAGCTTGCGTCGCGCATTGAGCAGGTGGAAATCGATGGTGCGTTCGGAACAGGTCAGGATGTGGCTGATTTCCCAGGTGGTCTTGCCTTCGCTGGCCCAGTACAGGCAGTCCATTTCCTTGGGCGTCAGGTCCTGGCGCGGTTGCGCAGGCCGTTGCAACTGATGTCGTATCCCGGCGAGCAGGTAGGGGATGAGCATGAACAGTTGATACACGGCGGGGTTGGAGAAACCTTTCTGTTCGGTGATCTGTGTGTCATCGAAGGCCACGCTCAGTGTTCCCCTGAGCATTTCGTAGCGCAGCGGGATACTCACGCCGCTGCGCAGGCCGTGTTGCTCGCGTTGCTCCCAGAAGTGCCGGGAGCGTCCCCGGGCGCGCCGTCGTTCGCTGTCCCAGAAAAGCGGCACCAGTTCACGTCGACAGTGCCTGAGTATCGGGTCGATCTCGATCAGCCCGTCGCCGCGGTAGTGTTCCAACCAGTGTTTGGGAAAGGTGGTGATGAGGCCGGCGAGAGGGTCGGTATCTCTAGGCGCTGGCGGCCCCAGGCTGATGAGGTAGCTGCCAAAGCCGAGTTGGCGCAGCACTTTGTTCAGCAGGCGCTCCCAATCGCAACGGTTGGCATCCTTGGCGAGGCTCGTGAAGGCGGTCAGCGTAGCGGCACGCTCGGCCTGGGTCCGGCCGCAGGCGGGGGAGTGGTGTTTGTCCATAAACGGATCGCTCTAGTTCTAGCAGGAATGAAGCAGTCGCAGTACGGGGAAAGAAGGGGCGCACGCCCCTTCCGAGGGGATCACTTGTGCACGTAACACCGGATGAAACTGCGGAACAGGTCCAGGCCGTTTTCGGTGAGGATGCTTTCAGGGTGGAACTGCACGCCCTCCACCGGCAGGTGGCGATGGCGCACGCCCATGACATAGCCGTCGTCTGTGGACCTGGACGTGATCTCCAGGCAGTCGGGTAACGGCTGCTCGCTGATCATCAACGAGTGGTAGCGGGTCGCCCGAATCGCATGTGCCTGGGTGTGGTCATAGACGCCCTTGCCATCGTTCTCGATCGTGCTCACCTTGCCGTGCATCACGTGCGGGGCCCGGCAAACCTGGGCACCGAAGGCCAGGCCGATGGCCTGGTGACCCAGGCACACACCCAACAGCGGCAGGCGCCCCTGAAAGTGCTTGATCACTTCGATGTAGCCCACATCGGCCGGATGCCCAGGCCCAGGGCCCAGCACGCAGAAATCCGGCGAGAACGCTTCAATGCGCTGGATGAGGTCCGGGACGTCGTGGCGCTCGACGTGGGTTTCCAGCCCCAGTTGTTCCAGGTACTGGCTGATGATGAAGACGAAGCTGTCGTAGGCGTCGATCAAGAATACTTTCACAGTGCGATCTCCTGGCCGGTCACTGCCCGATAGACGGACCCCATCTTGTACAGCGTCTCTTTCCACTCAAGCTCTGGCACCGAATCGGCCACCACGCCGGCGGATGCACGCAAGTGGTACGTGCCCTCGTCGAAGACCGTCGAGCGAATGCACAATGCGGTGTTGACGCTGCCATCGAAACCGACCAGGCCAAGGGCTCCGGCATAAATGCCCCGGCGGTTGCTCTCCATCCCCTCGATCAGCTCCATCGCCCTGACCTTGGGCGCGCCAGACATGGTGCCCGCGGGGAACGAAGCCTTGATCACGTCGTAGGCATCCAGGCCCGGGCGCAGCAAGCCGCGAACGTTCGACACCATGTGGTAGAGGTGCGAGTACTCTTCCACCAGCATGAACTCATCGACCTCCAGCGAACCGGCCTGGCACACGCGACCGATATCGTTGCGACACAGGTCGATGAGCATCAGGTGCTCGGCGCGCTCCTTCTCCGAGCGGGTCAGCTCCAGGACCAATTCGGTTGGATCGACGCCAGGCTTCTTGCCCACGGTGCCGGCGATCGGGCGCATCTCGATCAAGTCGTCCTTGATCCTGACGAACAGCTCGGGGCTGGCGCCGATCAGGTCGATACCGCCTACGTGAGCCAGGTACATGTAGGGGGAAGGGTTGCGCAGGCGCAGGTTCTGGTACACATCGAACGGCGAAACCTGCGAGCGGATGCGAATCTCATGGCCGAGCTGGATCTGGTAGACGTCGCCGGCGCGGATGTGCTCCATCGCCACTTCGACACGCTCGACGAATTGCTCCGGGGTCACCGTGCGCTCTTCCTCGAAGCCCTCGGGGTACGGTAGCGGAGCCAGCGCCTCGGCTGCCGGGGTTGTGCTCAGGAAGGGGTAGTCCTCCAACGTACGGGGCGACCACAGATCGTGGTTGTTGATCAGGGTTTCGACGATGCCATTGCTGTGGAAATAAACCAGGGTCTGATAGACCGACAGGGCAATGAGCGGGTAGTCGTAGGTCTGTTTGGCCAGATCGGGAAGTCGCTCGATCAGGCGAACGCAGTCGTAGGAAAAATAGCCGAAGAAGGCCAGGCTGGCAGGGGCATTGGCCGCCGGCTGGAACGTTGCCTGGATAGCCCGGAGCAGGTTCCACGCCGCCTCGCTATCGGGTAGACGGATCTTGTGTTCCTGGTCGACCTGCATGCCCGCTTGCCGCAGGCTGGCGGACAGATGTTCACACAGGGCGGCGCAGCCTCGCAGTTGGGCCTGGCCCTCATCGATACACACTTCGAAAAGCGGTTCGAGGCCGATGATCGTCGCCCGGCGATCACGGCTTGGGCCGGACAGTGATTCAAGAATGAAAACAGACTCGCGACCCAGTTGTTCCAGTGCATTTGCATAGATGCCAAGTGCATCCGTAGGTCGACGTTCTTCGCGGCGAAGAACATTCACGGCAATTAAATTTTTATCCACGGTTAATACCATTTTCAAGGTGCAACGATTCAGGCACTCGATTAAGAGAGCGCCACGGGAATATAAAGCGCGCAGGCACTTTAAATACGTGTTGACGGATATTCTGAATAGACGGGGCGGACGCTGTTCATGTCGCGCGCACTAAAAAGCTTGCAATGGATTGCAGCCAATTGTTGCGCAGGGCACAAGGCGCGAGCGCCTTCGAATTCAGAGGGGAAAGATCAGGACGTTGCTGGCAGGCAGCAGACAGGCTCCGGTCTTCGCTAGATTAGCGACGCCAGATATTGCTTTTGAAGATGGCCAGAATGGCCCGGGAACAGCTGTCGGGATAGCTGTGGGAGGAACTGATAGCAGAAAGGTGATAGTACATTTTTAGACATCCCAGTCTTGGCTAAGCACTGCGGGAATAATTGGCAGTTCGGCGAAATTACCAGCGTGCCCTGGGGCTGTCAACTGCTGAGGGAATATTAATCTTTCACTCATTTTCTGAATGTCGGCGGGGCGAAGCGCTATCCCTACGCGTATGTAACCGCGCGTGCTTTTAACAAGAAACTCGTGCGCGCACAACTGAGGGATAGCGCAGCTGGGTATTTATAAGTTCTGTTACTAACGTAGCGGCCGTTGAGTTCCAGTAACCCATCAAACCTGAGCGGCTGAAATGAAAGAGCATTTAGAGACATTCAAGAAACGGTACGATCCGATTCATCAGGCCTATTGGACCGACGTCCTCAGCGACACCGAGCTGGCGGCCTGGCACCAGGCACAGTTGCGGGAAGTGGTCGGCCACGTGAAGCGGTCTTCGCCGTTCTATTCCAGGCACCTTGCCCAGGTCGACGAGCGTTCGCTGACCTTGGATGACCTCGCCACCTTGCCATTCACGACCAAGGATGATCTGCGCGAGGCAGGCTTCGACATCTTGTCCGGCCCGCTGGAAGACAGCATCTTCTATTACGAGACCACGGGGACCACCGGGCCCGCCACGCCATGCCCGCGGGACCGCAAGGAAAGCTACGCGAGCAATCGCCAGTTGGCGATGGCCTACCAGGCCGTGATGGAAAAGCATTTCCCGGGCGAAAAGACCGTGGTCGGCATCATGGGACCTACCGAGGTCCATTCCTTCGGTGACACCCTGGGCGATGTCTGCACCCAGCTCGACCTGTGCAATGCCAAGATCTGGCCGCACTCGCCGGTGATCGGTTGGCCCAAGGCACTGCAACTGCTCAAGGACCTGCGGATCGGCGTGCTCGCATCGGCGCCGGGGCTGTTGCTGGCCATGGCCAAGGAAGCCGAGCGCCAAGGCTTGAACCCACGCGAGGACTTCGCCCTGCGCGCGTTCATGATGAGCGGCGAGCTGTGCACCCCTGCATTGAAGAATAACCTCTACAGCCTGTGGGGCGCGCAGGCCTACAACAGCCTGTATGGTTCCCAGGAAGCGATGATCATCGCGGCCTGCAACGCCAACGACCAGTTGGTGCCGCATCGCCTCAACTACATCATCGAAGTGCTCGATCCCAAGTCCGGGGAAAGTCTGGGCTGCACCGGCGACGGTGAGTTGTGCGTGACCATGCTGATCCCTGGCAGCAAGCCGTTGATTCGCTACCGCACGGGTGACCTGGTCTCGATCCAGTCGCGCCCCGGCTATCCGCAATCGATGCGCCAGACCGTCAAGGTCGTCGGTCGGGTGAAGGATGCCGTGCAACTGAACGATCGCGCCTTCTCGGCCGCACAGATCGAGCAGGCACTGCTTGAAGGCGTCGAACAATGCCTGGGTTACCAGATCATCCTCAGCCGCGCCAATGATCGCGACACCGTCATCGCCAAGCTGGAAATGTCACGCTTCTTCGAAGGCGATCGTGGGCGTCTGGTGCTGCTGATCAAGGAGCGCCTGCGCGAACGGCTGGGGGTCGATGCCACGGTCATGGTGGTGGGCGATCTGGCCGAGCACGTGAACCTTGGCAGTTGGTTCAGTTGGAAAGAAGCGCGCATCGTCGATCAGCGTCAAGGCCAGTGAGGTCAGCGATGAGCCTGTCTGTTCGCGTGATCGACCACGCCAATGAGCTATTCGAGTCCGTCCGGCAACTCAGGAGTCGCTACCTGGGGACCAACCCGGCACGGGAGGATGACTTCGAGCGCAGGGAGCAGGTGCGCGACGCCTTGTCCTATCACCTGGTCTACCTGGACAACGACGAAGTGGTCGGGACGTTGCGCGTCACGCCGCTGGGCCATGGCCTGAGCTTCGTCGAGCGAGCGGTCGACGTGCAGGCCTATTTCGAACAATCGACGGATGCCTTCGATGCCAATCGCCTGGTGCTGGACGAGCGATACCGCGGCGGTCGGCACCTGCGCCTGTTTCTCCTGCAAGCGGCCATTTGGCTGAAAGCCAACACCCACCTGCGATTCATCTCGGCACTGTGCCGCGGCCAATTGGCTGCGCTCTATGTCGGCCTGGGCGGGCGCGTGCTGGTGGATGACGTTACCTGGACCGGGGAACAGGTCGAGCGGCGCTACAGCCTCGTGTACCTGGAACTCGAAAGTGTTTACCTCAATGTTAAAGGAGCCAATTGAAATGCAAGCATTCTTCAAGGAACTCGACGCTATCGTCGACGCGGGCTGGGCCCAGATCAAGCAGGGCGCCTACTGGAAATTCAGCCTGGACAACCCGACGCCGCCAGCCCTCTACCAACAGCTCATGCTGCAGGTCTACCACTACACCCGCTACAACTCGGTGAACCAGGCCGCCTGCGCCTACAGTGCCAATCCAGAGGACACGACGCTGTTGCGCTTCGTCTACAAGCACGCCTTGGAAGAGCTGGGCCACGAGCGCATGGTGCTGCGTGACCTGGAGTCGGTCGGGCTGCTGCCGCAGGCCATGCCGGCACCCCTGGCGCCGACCCAGGCCCTGATCGCCTTTCTCAACGATGTGGCTATCCGCAAGGGGCCGATCGCTCGCCTGGGCTACAGCTACTGGGCCGAGGACGTCTACGAGCACATCCAACCGATCCTGGAGCGGTTCCGCGCCGACCTGGGCTTGAAGGATGAGCAGATGACCTTCTTCGTCGCCCACTCGACCATCGACGAGAAGCACGCCGAGGAAGTGCGTGTGGCGATGCAACGTGCGGTGAAGACCGAAGAAGATCGTCGTCAGATCAAGGAAGTGGCCCGGGTCACGCTGTGGCTGACCGGGCAGTTGATGGAAGAAGCGCTGCGTGCCTACCTGGCTGGCGAAGAAGGGTTGCGGGAGGCGTCCTGAATCATGAATCTGACCATCATTGTCGGGTCAAGCCGACCTTGTGGTGTCAGTGCACGGGTGGTGGCGCTGGTGCGCCGCCACCTGGGCGAGGAGGTTGCGGTCGATGACATCTGGCTCAAGGATTACCGGATCGATTACTGCGACGCCGACAACGCCTGTTCCGACCAGGACTGCCAAGTGCAGGACGACGTCGGGCAGTTGGTGGCGCGGCTGGACCGCGCCGATGCGGTGCTCTATCTCCCCGTCATGCATGCCTACGGCACCAACAGTCGCTTCCAGGCGTTTCTGGAGCGAGTCGGCTATGGCTTCCTGCGGCCTCGGGAGCGTCCGCTGCGCGACAAGCTCGCGGCGATTGCGGTCGTCGGCCGACGCTATGGACACACTGCGGTTTTCTCCCAGGTCGCGCTGAACGTGCTGCTCAACAAAATGATTCTGGTCGGCTCGGGATTTCCGCCGTGCTTCCAGACCCAGCTGGCCCACGATCCTGAAGCGGAACAGGCCCTGCGCGAGACATTGGATCGGCTCTGTGAGCATCACTGTCGACTTAACCCCCCGGCACCTGCGACAGGCAAGCCGGAAAGAATCCTGCGGCCCATTCAATTTCAGAAGGGATAACTGACATGCCATTGAAAGATTCATTGCTCGCGTTACTGGTCGCGTTTCTCTGGGGCGCGCAGGTTACCGCAGTGAAAATCGGCGGCGCCGAGTTGCCGCCTATCCTCATGGTCGCCATGCGCTACGCGATCATGGCGCTGTTTCTCCTGCCGCTGCTCAAGCGCGTCAAGCGTGAACAGTTGGCGTCCGTGGCCCTGATCGCCACGATTACCGGGACCTTGCATTTCGGTTTGCTGTATTGCGGTATCGCCCGGGTTGATGCCTCGACCTCGGCGATCATTTATCAATTGGCGGCACCGTTTACCCTCGTCCTGGCATTCGCGTTATTGGGGGAAGTCCTGAAACCGCGACTCCTGGCGGGCATCCTGCTGGCGTTCGCCGGTGTCCTGGTGCTACTGGCCACGCCGTCGGCGGGCGGTACGTTCATCGGCATGTTGCTGGTGGCGCTGGCGGCCTTGGCATTCGCTACAGGGTCAGTGTTGACCAAGCGTCTCGGGCCCCTGGATCCGCTGGCCTTGAGTGCCTGGACGGCGGTCATCGCCGCACCGCAACTGTTGCTGTGGTCGTTCGTCCAGGAAGGCGAGCAATGGACACGCGTCTACACGGCCAGCGCCCAGGCGTGGTGGGCGGTGCTCTACACCGCGCTCAGTGGTGGTTTGCTGGGGTTCGGCCTGTGGTTCTGGTTGCTCGGCCGCAACTCGATGCAGCAACTGAGCCCGTACCTGCTCCTGGTGCCGGTGTTCGCGATCGCTGTCAGCCAGGTCATGCTCGCCGAAGGTTTCAGCCAGCGCCTGGTGATCGGCGCCGTGTTGACGCTGTCAGGTGTGGCGCTGTGCCAACTGCGCCTGCCAGCAAGATTCTTCCTCAAGGCGGCTAACAAAGGACAAGGAGTGGCGGATGAACCGCGTTGACCGACTGCTGCTCGGCACCTTGCGCCTGGTCCACCGCTGGCAGTTCGGTTTGAAGCTGCGCTGGCACACCGGTACACATGGACGCCTGGCTTATCTGCAAAACCGCGCACGGCAACAGCGCCCGACGCTGGTCATGCTCCATGGCTTGGGCGCCAGCAAGGATCAGTGGGGCCCTGCGATGCTGGGCATGGCGCGCCATCACCCTTGCGTTTTCGTGGACTTGCCGGGGCATGGCCAATCCGTGTACGAGGCGGGTGCCGGCTTTGGCCCCCAGGCAATGCTGGCGGAGCTCGAAGGCTTGCTGGAAACGCTCGTCGAGGGCCCCTTCGTGCTGGTCGGCAGTTCTCTGGGTGGGTGCGTGGCCGGCCTGTATGCCGCCAAACATCCGCAGCGTGTCAGTCAGTTGGTCTTGCTGGCGCCGGCCGGTCTGGGCGAGCAAGCGCTAGGCCCCACGCTGAAAGCCAGCCTGCAAGGGGCAGGGACGGTGTTTGGCTATCGTACGGTCGAGGAGATGGAGCGCTTCTGGAGTCTGGTGTTCAAGGCGCCGCCCAAGGTAGGAGGGCGCTTGGCCCAGGCCATGGCGGCCAGCGGCAGGTCGAGGTTTGCTGCGGTGCAGCGGGTCGTCGAGGATTTTCGCCACGAAGGCCTGGACGTGCTGCTCGATCGGTTGCCACAGATTGCTGCCAAGACGCTGGTGATCTGGGGGCGGCATGACCAGGTGTTCTTGCCGGCGACCCTGGATAACCTGCTGCAGCAACTGCCCGATGCGTGCGGCGAGTTCATCGAGGACTCCGGGCATGTGCCCTATCTTGAACGGGGCGCTGATGTGGTGGCGGCCATCTCACGGTTCATTGCAACGTCCAGGGGTTAGGAGGTTCGATCAAAGCCTGGCCGCCAAAGTCCCCTTTCTGACCTCCCATAGCCTCAACAGCCGGGTACCGCTGCCGTAACGTGCACTTGACTGCGCACGCAGAGGGGAGCGTCCTGATGAATCGTAGAACCTTTATGCTCGGCACCGCAGCAGTGGGTGTGTTGATGGTCGGGGCGGGGGCGTTGTTGCGTCCGAGTGATCGGGGCAGCCCTTACAACGCGTACTTCCGCGCGCTGAACCAGGAGCTGAAGCGCCATGGGCCGATGCGCCCCGTGATGCTGATTGACCTGGACCTGCTCGATCACAATATCAATGTGGTCAAGCAATCCGTTACCCGCGGGGGTAAACATTTGCGCCTGGTGGAGAAATCCCTGCCATCACCGGGACTGTTGGCGTACATCGCCAAACGTACCGATACCCGGCGGCTGATGTCGTTTCATCAGCCGTTTCTCAATCACGATGCAGTGACCTTTCCCGAGGCTGACATCTTGCTCGGCAAGCCTTTGCCGGTTCGCTCGGCCGAGGTGTTTTACCAAACCCACAAGGGAACCTTCGACCCTTCCAGGCAACTGCAATGGCTGCTCGATACTCCCCGGCGGCTGATGGATTACCTGGCTTTGGCGCAAGGCCTGGGCATCCGGATGCGGATCAATATCGAGCTGGACGTCGGCCTGCACCGCGGCGGAGTCGCCGACCACGCGGTACTCGGCCAGATGCTGACGCTGATCAGTGCCCATCCGCAGCATCTCGAATTCTCAGGTTTCATGGGGTATGACCCGTTTGTCGGCATGGGCGTGCCCAGGGTTCTGGGTTCGTCCCAGGCGTTGTTCGACAAGGTGATGGTCATTTACAACGGCCATGTGAATTACCTGCGTGAACACTTCCCCGCGCTTTGGCACGAAGGGCTCACGCTCAATACGGCCGGCAGCCCCAGCTACGGTATACATGAGCAGGAACGCTTGAGCAGCGAGGTCTCGGTGGGGACGGCGTTTCTCAAGCCGACCCATTACGACTTGCCATCGCTGGCCGAGCATGTGCCGGCGGCCTTTATCGCAACGCCTGTGCTAAAGAGCACGGGGGGCGTCAATTTCCCAGCCCTGGATGACAAGTCCCGATTGTTCTCCTGGTGGGACCCTAATCAGCGCGCGACATTCTTCCTCTATGGCGGTAACTGGATGGCCGAGTTCGAGTCGCCCAAGGGGCTGCAAAGCAATGAGCTTTATGGTCGCAGCTCCAACCAGGAAATGGTCAACGGCTCGCCGGCCGTAGGATTGAACGTGGAGGACCAGGTGTTTTTACGGCCGACCCAGACTGAATCCGTGTTGCTGCAATTTGGCGATTTGCTGGCCGTGCGCGGCGGGAAGATTGTTGAAACCTGGCCGGTGTATTGAATTGGATTGACCACGCCATGCCTGGGCGTCTGCAGAATTTGAACGGATGAACAGAGGAGGCGGTCTACGTTTTTCAAGCGTCGTGACAGGAAAATAACCGATGCCTTCAATGGACATTCAACCCTTGCTCGAAGAATTGCTCCTGGCCCGCGGCCCCGGCGGGCAGGAAGATGAGGTTCGGGAAATATGCCTCAGGGAGCTGGGCAAGCATTGCGATGAGATCTCTGTCGACGAGGCAGGCAATGTCAGGGGCCTGATCAAGGCTACCGCTGATTCTTTGCAAGCGCCCATCAGGGTCATGGCTCACCTTGATGAAATTGCCATGATCGTGAAGAAAGTCAGGCCCGACGGTAATCTTGAGGTCGTGGCACTGGGCGGTGCCCAGCCCATCTGCTTCGGCGTGTGTCCGGTGGACATACTCGGCGATGGCAAATGCCTGTCCGGCGTACTGTCTTATGGCTCCATGCACAACAGTGGTGGTTCAGCGCAGGGGCGCGATGTCCTTTCAGGGGCTGTGAAGTGGAGCGATGTCCATGTCATCACCCGCTGTTCGCCGCAGGAACTGGCCGACGCCGGTGTCCGACCCGGCGTACGCGTGGTGCTTAGCCAGCATTGGCGTCAGCCGTTCCAAGTGAAAGATTCAATCGCTGCTCATTTCCTGGATGACAGGGCGCCCTTGGCGGCAGTGATCACAACAGCACAGCACTTGAAAAACCGTCGGCATGAGCTCAAGCAAGACGTCTGGTTCGTCTGCACGACGCTTGAGGAGGAGTCCAACGCCGGTGCGCTCTATGCCGCTGCCCGCGTGCCGGGGGACACCACCATCGCGGTCGAGGTGGGCCCGGTACTTGAGGAATACGGGACGGTTTTATCGGCAGACCCGATCATCAACACCGGGGATCAGAAGGGCTATTACACCCGCTCTGTCGTGGACGCCCTGATCAAGGCCGCACAGCGCTCGGGATATGACCCACAAGTTGCCCTTCTGGTGGATTTCGCCTCCGACGCCAGTGCCATCATGAGTGCTGGAGTGGCGGCGCGAGTGGGGTGCATCGCCATTCCAACGGAAAATACCCATGGGTTTGAAATGGTGCTCCATGAGGGAATCGTTGCGTGTGCAGCGACCCTCACGGAATACCTGGTACGGGGTACGTGAAAGTACTTGCTAAACGGCCGGCCGACGCATCGCCAGAATGGCCGCACCGAAGCAGATGAACGTCGAGCCGACGAGCCTGCTGATCCACACGGAAAACGCGGGCCGTTTCAGCACGCCTTTGGCCTGGGCCGCGATGGCGGCATACAGGCTCAAGGAGATCAGTGACAAGCCTGCGAAGATCGAGGTAAGGAGCAGGAACTGCGGTAGCAGTGCGGCGCTCTGGTCGATGAACTGCGGGAACAGGGCGGTGAAGAACATCGTCGCCTTGGGGTTGGTGATGGCTGTCAGGAAGGCCGACTTGTACAGCTTTGAACGCGATGGCTTGCTGATTGTGCCGTCCGCTTGCACGTCCTGCGCGAGTATCGGGCTCTTTTTGAACAGCTGCCTGGCGCCCAGGTAGAACAGATAACCCGCCCCCAGGACTTTCACGGCGTTGAACAGCCACTCGGAGCTGGCGAGCAACGCGCCCAGCCCCAGCATGGCGGCGGCCGACAAGCAGAACAGCCCGCTGGCGTTGCCCACCGACGACCACACCGCGTAACGCGGCCCGTAGGCCAGGCTGTTATTGATCGCCATCAAGGTGGCAGGTCCGGGACTGGCAATGGCGATTGCCGCGACCAGGGTAAAGGCGAGAATTGAGTGCAGTTCCATTGATCACATTCGCGACTGATTGAGAGAGTGTGCATCCTACAGGAGAACCTGGGGTTGGCTGAATACAGCCAACCCAACGTTTCTATTGATGCAGCCACGCTCGGGGTGTTCATCGAGTGGTTCGCGACCCTGCTGGGGCCTAGCCTTGAGCACTGAGCCGTCGGGGCGGCTTTAATGCTACAGTCCGGCCTTTCCTGGGGGAGGGGCGCGACATGCGGATCGTAGTAATGGCTTTGACGATGGCGCTGCTGGGCGGATGCGCCACGGCCAACGAAACCTTTGGCATGGGACAGCTCTGCGGCCTCCATCCTTACTGCGGTGCGGCGACCGATATCGAGATCATCAAGGCCTCGACGAATGACAACGACGTGTATTCACGCGCACTGGCACCGTTTGCCGTCGTCGACCTTCCTTTCAGCATCGTCGCCGATACGCTGATCCTGCCTTACACGATTTTTCATATGAGGCCTGCCGAGGAGTAGGTGTATTGCCTCGACGGGTTGAATCCGTGGGGCAGCAATACGGTATTTTTGGTGACGATCACCGCCCACAGACCTCGCGAGGACGCACATGATCGACGGTTCCGCTGTCTTGACAGTTTTTTTGGTCTACCTGGCGGGTGTGGTGATTCCTGGACCGAATGAAAAAAGCAATTGATCGACTGTGTGGTGGTTTGATTTTGTCTCTGGGGATTCGCCAGTTGGTTTAGCGAGTAGCCGTTGCTGGAGCAAGCCTTGCTCGTTGCACGCCAGGTCGGTCATCCGCTGACCGACCTGGCGCTTACTGCCCAGCTGTTCAAACTCCTGCGGTGGCCTCGCGGACGAAGTCTTCGTAGGTGCGCAACGGACGCCCCAGGATCGCCTGCAGCCGTTCCACGGTTCCTTCAGCAGCCTGCATGCCAAACGTCTGGATGCCGGACATCATCAGGCGCATGTCATAAGCCAGCCAGGCGGGACCGTACGCGGCCAGTTGCGCTTCGAAGGCGGCCACATCGTCACCGCCGTAGGCGATCTCGCGACCCAGGGCGGAACTCCAGATCTTCGCCGCGGCGGCGCCGGTCAGTGCTTGCGGGCCGACCAGCTCCAGGGTGACACGGTCCAGGGCCGAAGGTGCCTTGTCGCGTCGCAGCAACTCGGCAGCGGCGATGTCCCCGATGTCGCGCGCATCGATCATCGACACGCCCGCCGAGCCGATCGGCATCGGGTACACCGAGTAGTTCTGAATCGTCTGCTGGACCATTAATTCGTTTTGCATGAAGTACGCCGGGCGCAGGATGGTTGCAGGCATGTCGAGGCTTTCGATCATGCGCTCGACCGTGTGCTTGCCGGTGAAGTGCGGAACATGGGTGAACTTGTCAGCGTGAATCACCGACAGGTAGACGATGCGCTCGATGCCGGCCTCGCGAGCGAGGTTCAAGGTGATGAGGGCTTGGGTCACCTCGTCGGGGGTCACGGCGTTGAGCAGGAACAGCGTCCGCACCGACGCCAGTGCGTTGCGCAGCGAAGGGACGTCGGTGAGATCAGCAACGACTTCAGTGACGCCCGCCGGGAATGTACCCTTGCCCGGCTGGCGCACGAGGGCTTTGACGTCGGCGCCTGCGTCGGCGAGGCGCTGGATGATGAGTGAACCGATGGTGCCCGTGGCGCCGGTAACGAGAATGCTCATGTTGAATCTCCTGCAAAAGGGTGGGTAGCCAGAAAAGTCCGCCACGGCCTTGTCGGCCCGTTGCGATGTTCAAACGATATTCCGTTGCAGAAACAAAACGAAGACGCCAGGATGTAGACACTCCGTTTCAAAAGTGGAACAGCATGAACCTGAACGCGCTGATCGATTTCACCCTCGTCGCAACGAATGAGGGCTTGGGAAAAGCAAGCCGTGCGAGCGGAATATCCAAGGCCACCTTGTCGCGCCGCATTGCCGACCTTGAGGAGCAACTGGGCGTCAGGCTGATCGAGCGCAGTGCCCGTGGGCTGAAACTCACCGAGGCTGGAGAGCTGCTGTTGAGCAGGGCCGAAGGGCCGTTGGCCGAGGTGGCCGAAGCCATGGCGGCGGCGAAGGAGGGCGCATCGACGCCTCGCGGACGCTTGCGTGTCGCTGCCCCGGTCCTGTTCTCGCAGCTGGCGATGGGCGGCATCGGTGCAGCATTTTGTGCGGCTTATCCCGACGTCACGATCGAGGTGATTGCGGAAGATCGCGTGGTTGATCTGGTCGAGGAACAATTTGATGTCGCCATCCGGATCAACCCCAGCCCGGACAGCGATTTAGTCGGTCGCTGCTTCGCCAAGGACCGTCTGGTGGTAGTGGCCGCGCCTGGATTACCTCGGCCAGCACCCGGCGCCATCCGCTCAGTTCCTGGCATTGTGATGTCCAGTTTCGAGCCCACCCAGTGGACGCTCGATGGCGGCAGCCTGATTCTGGAGCCGGTCCCCAAGCTGCGCTTCTCTTCGTTCCTGATGATCCGCGATGCGGCCATCGCCGGTGGTGGCGCTGCCCTCATTCCGCAGTCGATGGCCTGGAACCCGTTGGCCAGTGGCGAGTTGGTCCAGTGGGGCACGGTATCGGGGAAGGAGGCCGAACTCTGGGTCTTGCACACGTCCAGGCGTCTTGCGGCGCCGAAGGTGCGAGCCTTTGTCGATTTCATGTGCGCCAGGTACTCGGGCATGTCGCTGGTACTGAAGGGATAGGGACGATCGATCTCACGTCGGGTTGTCGGCAATGAGCCTCACCCTGTGGCAATCGGCCGGTCCGAGTTTCTGACCGCTTGAGGAGCGAACATCCATCGGCATGAGGGGCTGCCCGGACGTGTTGTCCAACAGCACGGAACGCGTTTCTCCCGGCTCGAACAGGAAGCGTTCGCCCCACTGTCGCAGGCTGACCACCACCGGAAAGATTTCCCGGCCTTTCTCTGTCAGGACGTACTCCTTGTAGGCGCTTCTATCGGACGCGGGTTGAACGTCGAACACCCCGACCTCGACCAACGCCTTGAGTCGCGAAGCCAGAATGTTCTTGGCCACGCCCAGGCTCTTTTGAAATTCGCTGAAGCGGCGAATGTCGTCGAATGCGTCGCGAATGATCATGAGCGACCAGCGGTCACCAATCACGTCCAGTGTCCTGGCTACCGGGCATTCGCTGTTTTGCGGTGAAGCGTTTTCCATTTTATTGGCCTTCTGAAAAAGGATCGCAAGTCCGGTCGATGTCTGTGGTTGCAAATTAAAACCTGATCAGGCAACAATCCACTCAGGTTTTCAATTGAAACCAGTTTAGCGCCAAAGGAGACGTGCATGACAGCAGAGGTCGATTGTTTCACCCCGCAGCCTTCGAGAAATCACCAATGCCCAGGGCTTTCGCCGGCACTCACCTTATTGTTTTCCGTGACCTGCGCGCTGGCCGTCGCCAATGTCTACTTCGCCCAGCCCTTGCTCGCCTCGATGGCCGAGAGCCTGGGCGTCGCGTCAGGATTGATCGGGGTGGTGGTGACGGCTACCCAGGTGGGTTACGCGCTGGGGTTGCTGTTCATCGTCCCGCTGGGCGACAGGGTCAATCGTAAACGACTGGTTTTCGCCCAATTGGTGTTGTCCGCGCTTGTGCTGGCGGTCGTCGGTGCCGCCCAGCATTGGTTGGCGTTGCTGGCGGCGATGATCGTGATGGGCTTGCTGGCGGTGGTTGTCCAAGTGCTGGTGGCCTATGCCGCCGTGCTGTCCACGCCTTCCCAACGGGGGCAGGCCGTGGGAACCGTCACCAGCGGCATTGTCCTGGGTATTCTGCTGGCGCGGTTTACCTCTGGAGTGATCGCCGATCTGGCGGGCTGGCGCGGGGTTTATTTCGTTTCCGCGGGATTGATGCTGGGCATCGCGGCAGTGTTCTGGGCAGTGGTGCCTGCCGCTGTGTCGTCCCCTGACCGGCAGCCTTACCTGGCGCTTATCCGGTCGCTGTTCAGGCTGTTCATGACCGAGCCGGTGCTACGGACCCGGGGGCTGCTGGCCTTGCTGATCTTTGCGGCTTTTTCGGTGTTATGGACCGCCATGGTGCTGCCGTTGAGCGCCGCGCCGCTGTCGCTTTCACACACGGCCATCGGCCTGTTTGGCCTGGCCGGCGTCGCTGGGGCCCTGGCAGCTAGAAGAGCCGGTCGTTGGGCCGATCAAGGCTTTGGACAACGCGTTACGGGCTGGTCGCTGGGGCTCCTGACACTCTCCTGGCTGCCCATCGCGTTTACCGAGAGCTCGCTGATCGCACTGGTGTGCGGCGTGGTGTTGCTCGACTTCGCGGTGCAAGCCGTGCATGTCACCAACCAGGGCTTGATCTTCGCTGCACGGCCCGACGCGCAAAGTCGCATGGTCGGCGCGTACATGTGTTTCTACTCGGCGGGCAGCGCGCTGGGCGCGGCGGCCGCGACCCAGGTTTATGCGCTGCGGGGCTGGATCGCGGTCAGCCTGCTAGGCGCCTTGATCAGCCTCGCCGCGTTGGCGGTGTGGAGGCTTTCGCTTCATTGCGGCCACTGCTCAAGCAGGATCGAGACGAATTTCTCCGCGGCCGGGGAGAGCGATGCGCCCCGGCGGTAGACCAGGCCCAGCGAGCGGTTTACCACCGGCTCGATCAGCGGCACGCTGACCAGCGTTGGATGATCCCCGGCCGGCATCGCCAGGCTGGGCATCGCCGACACGCCGAGGCCAGCCTCGACCAATCCTAGCGATGTCGATAGGTGCTGCACTTCGTAAAACCACTGCGGACGCCAACTCAGGCCCGACAGCGCGTGGTCCAGCAGCATGCGGTTGCCGCTCAGGCGACCAACGCCGATCAGCCGATAATCACTGAGTTCCGACCAGGTCACCGCACTGCGTTCAGCCAATTCATGGTCGCGCCGGCAGGCCAGCACAAAGGGTTCGTTGACCAGGGGCACGAACTCGATGTCCGGGTGCTGGCCGCTCATCATGTTGATGCCGAAGTCGGCTTCGCCGCGCAATACAGCTTCGAGCCCTTCGTTGGCACTGAGGTCGAGCAGGCGGATGCGGATTTTCGGGTAGCGCTCGTTGTAGAGGCGGATCACCGAAGGCAGGAAATAGAACGCCGCCGTGGGGATGCACGCCAAGGTCACCCGGCCGATCTGTCGCTCCGCCAGCTCGCGGATGTTGAGAATCGAGTCGTCGAAATCATCCAGCAGGCGCCGTGCCTTGGGCAAAAAATCACGCCCGACACTCGTCAGGCTGACCTTGCGGGTCGTGCGATCGAGCAAAGCGGTTCCCAGGCCCTCCTCGAGTTTTTTCATCCGTCGGCTCAGGGCCGGTTGCGACAGGTGCAGCGCGTCGGCGGCTTCGTGAAAACTACCGAGTTCGGCGATTTTCACGAAAGATCGTATGTCCTGGAGTTCATATTCCATGTGTTATCTCACCGGGGAAGGGCAATGCGCGATGGCAAGTAGCCTAAAGTAATTCATTTGTGAAACGCAATAATCGCTCTGATCTTTGCATTGGAATCACTTTTCAAACCCTGCCACTCTTGTTTCCAGAGCATCAATTATCCAGATTGATCAACAAGAGTTAGTGAACATGCAGCGAATTCCTTGTGTGCTAATGCGCGGTGGTACGTCCAAAGGCCCGGTATTTCTCGCCTGGGATCTGCCGCTCGCCATCGCCGAACGTGACGAGCTGCTGCTCAACCTGATGGGCTCCGGCCACGAGCTGGAAATCGACGGCATCGGTGGCGGCAGCCCACAGACCAGCAAAGTGGCGATCGTCAGCCCATCGCTGCACCCTGATGCGGATGTCGATTATTTGTTCGTCCAGGTCATGGTTTCCCAGCGCCGGGTCGATACCGCCCCCAATTGCGGCAACATGCTCTGCGCGGTCGGCCCGTTCGCCATCGAACAGGGGCTGGTCAAGCCTTCCGGCGACCTGACCCGGGTGCGTATTCGCAACCTCAATACCGGTACCTTCGTGAATTCCGAAGTGCAAACCCCGGAAGGCAAGGTCAGCTATGAAGGCGACACCGCCATTGATGGCGTGCCTGGCACAGCGGCTCCGGTGCAACTGACTTTTCTCGATGCGGCGGGCAGCAAGACGGGGAAACTCTTCCCGACCGGGCAAACCCAGGACCTGATCGACGGCATCCCGGTGACCTGCATCGACATGGCGATGCCGATGGTGATCGTTCAGGCCAGTCAGCTTGGCAAGCGTGGCGATGAAAGCCCCGCTGAACTGGACGCCGATAAAGCCTTCCTGCAACGCCTGGAGTCCCTGCGCCTGAAAGCCGGCCTGGCCATGGGCTTGGGCGATGTCAGTGACAAGGTCATTCCCAAGCCGGTGCTGGTGTCGCCAGCCAAGTCTGGCGGGACGGTCCAGGTGCGTTATTTCATGCCGCACAACTGTCACCGCGCCCTGGCGATCACCGGCTCCATCGGCTTGGCCACTGCCTGTGTGACCGAAGGCAGCGTCGTCGCACAGTTGCTTGGCACCGTCAGCGAGCCGCGCTTGCAACAGGTTCGGATTGAGCACCCAAGCGGCGGTATCGATGTCGTACTGTCCTACACCGGTGAAAAGGGTGAGACCATTCGGGCTTCGGTCGTACGTACCGCACGCCGACTGTTCTCAGGTTACGTCTACGCCACGGCGTCCCAACGGCTGGCCGGATAGCCCAGGCAACCAGGGTCGTTTGCATCAGAACAATTCTAAAAAATGGGTGATGCCATGAAAGTTGTTAAGTCGCTCTACTTCCAGATCATCTGCGCCGTGCTGCTGGGCGTGGTCGTCGGGCATTTCTGGTCGCAACAGGCAATTGCCCTGAAGCCGCTGGGCGATGCCTTCATCAAACTGATCAAGATGATGATTGCGCCGGTGGTGTTCTGCACCATTGTCACTGGCATCGCCGGCATGAGCGACAAACGTTCGCTGGGGCGTTTGTTGAGCAAGACCATGCTGTTGTTCCTGGCGCTGACAGTGATCAGCCTGATCATCGGCCTGGTGTCGGTCTACCTGTTCAAGCCCGGTGCGGGCATGAACATCGATCCGACGCAGTTGAGCACCCAAGGGCTGTCGCAGTACACCGAATCCGCCGCAAAACTGAGCGTGGTGGACTTCTTCATGCACATCATTCCCGACACCTTCATCGGCGCCTTCAATAAAGGCGAGGTGCTGCCGGTGCTGTTTATCGCAGTGCTCTGCGGTTTTGCCCTGTCGTCCTTGGGCGAGCGCGGCAAGCCGGTGCTGGAGGTCCTGGAATCAGCCTCGCACATGGTCTTCAAGATTTTCTCCTACCTGATGCGCTTCGCTCCGATCGGCGCTTTCGGGGCCTTGGCCTTCACGGTGGGGCAGTACGGGATCACGTCGCTGGGTTCGCTGGCCAAGCTGATCATGACCTTGTATATCGCCTGCGCCTTCTTCGTCTTCGTGGTGCTGGGCAGCATTTGCCGCGCGCACGGCTTCAGCCTATGGAAGCTGTTGCGTTATCTGCGTGAAGAATTCCTGGTGGTACTGGGGACGTCCTCGACCGAACCGGTAATGCCGCGGATGCTGGAAAAGCTCCAGGCCCTGGGTTGCAAGAAAGGCGTCGTGGGGCTGGTGCTGCCCACCGGGTACTCGTTCAACCTCGACGGCACGGCGATCTACCTGTCGCTGGCGGCCATATTCATTGCCCAGGCCTGCAACATCGACCTGACGCTGACCCAGGTCATCACCATGCTGGCGATCATGCTGCTGTCGTCAAAGGGTGCCGCGGGTGTGACCGGCAGCGGATTCGTCGCCCTGGCCTCGACCCTGACGGTCATCCACGACATTCCCCTGGCGGGCCTGGCCCTGTTGATCGGGATCGACCGGTTCATGTCCGAAGCGCGGGCGTTGACCAGCCTGGCGAGCAACGCCGTCGCGACCGTGGTGATCTCCCTCTCGGAGAATGCCTGTGACCGCGAAGTCCTGTTGCGGACCCTGGATGGCCAACCCGCCCTGACGCAGACCCCGGCAACGGACTCGCGCTGGGACGACACGAAGGTCGCCAAACACATCTAGTCGCTCACGGCTGACTTGACAGCACCGCGTAAGCTCACTCAATAGCGCTGCGCCAGGCACACCTTCCGCGTGTTGCCTGGCGGGTGGGAGGGCGTGCGCCTGGGTGTCTGCCAAGCTACTCATAACAACAAGAGATCTGACATATGCTCGCTTTACTTGGCTTGGCCATGGTGGTGGTCTTTACCTTCCTGATAATGACCAAACGGCTGTCACCGATCGTCGCCCTGACGGTGGTGCCCATCGTCTTTGCGGTGCTCGGCGGCTTTGGCGGGACCACCGGCAAGATGATGTTGGACGGCCTGAAAATGGTCGCGCCGTCGGCGGCACTGTTGCTGTTCGCGATCCTGTTTTTCGGCCTGATGATCGACGCCGGTCTGTTCGACCCGCTGATCCGCAAGATCCTCAAGCGGGTCAATGGCGACCCGATGAAAATCGCCGTGGGCACGGCGCTGTTGTCGCTGTTGGTGGCGCTGGACGGTGACGGCACGACGACTTACATGATCACCTGTGCCGCGATGTTGCCGCTGTACAAGCGCATCGGCATGAACCCGATGATCCTGGCGACGGTTTCCATGCTCTCCTTGAGCATCATGAGCGGCATGACCCCTTGGGGCGGTCCGGCGACCAGGGCCATCGCGGCATTGGGCCTGGATGCCGGTGAGTATTTCGTGCCCTTGCTGCCGACCATGATCGGCGGTGCGATGTGGGTGGTGTTCACCGCGTTCCTGCTGGGTCGTGCCGAGCGCAAGCGCATCGGCAACGTCCAGCTGCAAAGCGGTGGCGGAGACTGCTACATCAACGCGATCATCGAGAACACGCCGCACAAGCGTCCGAAACTGGCCTACGTCAACCTGTTGCTGGTGGTCGCGGTGATGGTCGCGCTGGTGATGGGGCTCATGCATTCGGCGATCCTGTTCCTGATTGGTTTCGTCCTGGCGCTGATGATCAACTATCCGCAGCTGGACATTCAGAAGGAACGCATTCTCGCCCACTCGGGCAACGCCATGACCGTGGTCCTGCTGGTGTTTGCCGCGGGCATCTTCGCCGGGATTTTTTCCGGGACGAAAATGGTCGATGCGTTGGCACAGACCCTGGTCGACTGGATTCCACCTTCCTGGGGGCATCTGTTCCCGCTGGTGGTGGCGATTACCAGCATGCCGCTGACCTTCGTACTGTCCAACGATGCCTACTACTTCGGTGTCGTGCCGATCCTGGCCAATGCCGCTGCCGCCTATGGCATTGATCCGGTCGAAATTGCCCGGGCGTCCATCCTCGGCCAGCCGGTGCACCTGATGAGCCCGCTGGTGGCCTCGACCTTGTTGCTGGTGGGCATGGTCGACCGTGACCTGGGCGACTTCCAGAAAGCCACCGTCAAATGGGCGGTGCTCACGTCCCTGGTGATTACCGCACTGGCCCTGCTGACCGGGGCGCTGACGCTGTTTTCCTGATTCACCAACCTTAGCTTCTTGCCTGACACGCCCCCGCAAGTGGGGGTGTGCCGGCCTGCACGCCCAATAACAACAACGAGTAGCTCGACATGACCACTTTGCTTACCCGCGGGGCTTTGTTTCCGATCCTTGGGCTGTTGCCCCTGGCCACGGCCAGCGCCGAAGGCTTTATCGACGACAGCAAACTCAAGCTGCAATTGCGCAACGTCTACTTCAACGAAAATTTCCGCGACGAGCACGGGATGAGCGCACGGGCGGCGAGGACCGCCAAGAGTGAGCGCACCGAATGGGCCCAGGGCTTCTTGCTGGATTACCAATCGGGCTTTACGCCGGGCACCATCGGCTTCGGGGTCGATGCCCTGGGCCTGCTCGGGGTCAAGCTCGACTCCGGGCGCGGCCGCAGCGGCACCGGCCTGCTACCGGTGCATGACGACGGTCGCGCCGCCGACGAGTTTGCCAGCGCGGGCATGACCGCCAAGGCCAGGGTGGCCAAGACCACGCTCAAATACGGCACCTTGCTGCCCAAGACTCCGGTGCTGGTCTACAACGATGCGCGGCTGTTGCCCCAGACTTACCAGGGCACCCAGATCAGCAGCACTGACATCGACAACCTGACCATCACCGGCGGGCATCTGGAGCGTTTCAAGCTGCGCGATTCGAGCGACAGCATGCCCATCGTGCCCGATGGCTACGGCGGCGATAAGTCCGGTGACTTCAGCTATGCCGGTGCTGACTACAAGTTGGGCAAAAACATCCGCCTGAGCTACTTCCATGGCGAGCTGGAGAATTTCTATCGACAGGATTTTGCCGGTATCCAGCATGATCTGCCCTTGGGCGCCGGGGTACTGACCAGCGACCTGCGCTACTTCAACAGTGTCGATTCGGGCTCGGCCTATGGCGGCAAGATCGACAACGACATGCTCAGTGGGCTGCTGTCCTACGCCGTTGTCGGCCACACGCTAAGCGCCGGCTATCAAACCCTCAGCGGCGAGGCGGGCCTGCCTTATGTCAGCGGCGCCACGGTGTACTCCTTCAGCAACGTCGGGATCGGCAAGTTCATCGAGGAAGACGAGAAGACCTGGATGCTCGGTTACGGCTACGACTTCGCTCGCCTCGGTGTGCCCGGCCTGACATTTTCCACCCGCTACCTGAGCGGCAACGACGGCAAGTCCAATACCACCGTCAAAGAGTGGGAGCGTGACGCAGAGATCGCCTACGTGGTGCAGCAGGGTACGTTCAAGGGGCTGGGGGTGAAGCTGCGCAACTACGTCTATCGCTCGGACTTTTCCCGTGGCCGTGACAGCAACCGGATCTACTTCACCTACGACATTGCGCTTTGGTAGGGCGCTGTGCGCGACGGCTGACGCTTTGGCCTAGCGCTCGCACCCAACCCAAAAGCCAATGTGGGTGGGAGCGAGCTTGCTCGCGATGACAGCGGCCATTCAACTTCAACGCAGTCTGACCCACCGCTATCGCGAGCAAGCTCAGCTCCCACAAGGGATTGGCGGTGGTCGCAGGATCAAGGGCCGCCTCAGATCCATTGTGGGAGCCAAGCTTGCTCGCGATGACAGCGGCCCATTCAACTTCAACGCAGCCTGACCCACCGCTATCGCGAGCAAGCTCAGCTCCCACAAGGGATTGGCGGTGGTCGCAGGATCAAGGGCCGCCTCAGATCCATTGTGGGAGCGAGCTTGCTCGCGATGACGGCAGCACATCCAACATCGATGCCTACTGAGCGCTCAAACGATATCGTCGATCAGGATGTGGCGCTCGCCCCGGCTGCACTGCTCGATCCGCGCCTTGACCTTGTAGACTTGGCGAAGCATCGACTCGGTAATCACCTCGGAGCTCGGGCCGCTACCCTGGGCGGTGCCGTCGGCGATGACCAGCACCTGGTCGGCAAAGCGCAGCGCCTGGTTCAAGTCATGGATGGCGATGAACACAATGACCTGGCGTTCGCGCGCAAGGGCCCGCATGAAATTCAGCACCTGGACTTGCCGATGCATGTCCAGGGCGCTGGTCGGTTCATCCATGAGCAGGATTTCCGGTTCGCGCACCAGGGTCTGGGCGATCGACACCAGTTGCTGCTGCCCGCCGCTGAGCTCACCGAGGTTACGGAATGACAATTCGGTAATGCCCAGCGCGGCGAGAATGTCGTCCACCAGCTTCAGTTCATCGTCATGGACGACCCAGCCCGGCGTGAGTTGTTTGCGTGCCAGCAGGACCGATTCGTACACCGTCAACCGGGCGCTGGTGTTCAAGCCCTGGGGCATGTAGCTGATGCCCTGCGGCCCCTTTTTCGAGCCCTCCAAGAACACCTGCCCGGGGCCGTCGATCAACCCGGCCATGCGCTTGAACAAGGTGGATTTGCCCGCCGCGTTGGGGCCGACCACGGCCACCACCTGGCCGCCGACAAAGGCTGCCGTGGTCACGCCGTGAATGACCGTGCGCTGGCCGTAGCGGGCACCGAGATTCTCCAGCTGGATCGTTACCATGAGTTTTTCTTCCCGCCGAGAATCAAGGATATGAAGAAGGGCACGCCGATCAGCGACGTCACCACGCCGATGGGGAAAATGGCGCCGGGGATCAGGGTTTTGCTGATCACCGAACTGGCGGACAGAATCAATGCACCGGTCAGCAGAGACGCTGGCAGGAAGAACCGTTGGTCTTCACCGATCAGCATTCGCGCGATGTGCGGGCCGACCAACCCGATGAAACCGATGGTGCCGACAAACGCCACCGGGAACGAGGCGAGCAGGCTGACCATGATCAGCGTCTGGAAGCGCAGGCTGCGCACGTTGATGCCGAAACTCGCGGCCTTGTCGTCCCCCAGCCGCAGTGCGGTCAAGGCCCAGGCGCGCCGGGCGAAAATCGGCAGGGTGACCAGGATCACCAGGCAGATCACCCCGAGCTTGGGCCAGGTGGCTTTGGTCAGGCTGCCCATCGTCCAGAACACCACGGCGGCCACGGCTTGTTCGGTGGCGAAGAATTGCACCAGCGCCAATAACGCGTTGAAGGTGAACACCAGCGCGATGCCGAGCAGCACGATGGTCTCGGCGCTGACACCGCGGCGCAGGCTCAGGAAGTGGATCAGCAATGCCGACAACATGGCCATGATGAACGCGTTCACCGGCACCATGTACTGTGCCGCCAACGGGAACAAGGCCACGCCAAACGCCAGCCCCATGGCCGCACCGAAACTGGCGGCGGCGGAAATGCCCAGGGTGAACGGGCTGGCCAACGGGTTGTTGAGGATCGTCTGCATCTGCGCGCCGGCCAGCGACAACGCGGCGCCGACCGCAACTGCCATCAGCGCCACGGGCAGGCGGATGTCCCACATCACCACGCGGACCTGGGGCGATGCGCTGTCCGGTGAAAACAGCGCGCCGAGCACTTCGTCGAGGCTGTAGCGTGCCGGCCCGAGGGCCAGGTCCAGCAGGACGCTGCAGATCAGCAACAGCGCGAGCCCGCCGAGGATAAGCCGCTTGCGCAGTACCAGGCGCCGGTACGTGTCACGTTGAACCACCAGGGTTTCGTTCAGCGAAGTCATGGCTTGTCCTCGGCCTGGCGCAGGCTGACGGCGTAACCCGGCTCATAAGGCACCGGCAGGAACTGCTCGTGCAATTGGCGGAACGAGGCATCCGGGTCCAGGTCGGCAAACAACGTCGGGTGAAACCATTTTGCCAATTGCTGGATGGCCACGAACTGATAGGGGCTGTTGTAGAACTGGTGCCAAATGGCGTGGAAAGCCTGGTCGTCCTGGGCCTTGATACCGGCATAGGCCGGTCGCTGGGTGTACCACGCCAGTTTTCGCCTGGCTTGGGCCATGTCCGCCCCCGGACCGACGCCGACCCAATGGCCGCCGGGGGCAAAGGCTTCCCAGTTGGCACTGGTGACCACCACCTGCGCCGGGTTGGCGACCACCACTTGCTCGGCATTCAACTGGCCGAACGTGGTGGGGATGATGCCCTTGGCGATGTTGTCGCCACCGGCCATTTCGACGAACAGGCCGAAATTCTCGTTGCCGAAGCTCAGGCAGCAATCATCGGTGTAGCCGCCGATGCGCTCGATGAAGACCTTTGGCCGGGCAGGGTGGCGCGCTTCAATGACGTCGGTGACCCGCTGAATCTGTTGGTTGCGAAAATCGATGAACGCCTCGGCACGGGCTTGCTTGCCGAACAACTGGCCGAACAAACGCATGGTCGGCTCGGTGTTCTGCATCGGGTTGTTGCGAAAGTCGACGTAGACCACCGGGATGCCCAAGGCGTCGAGCTTCTCGATGTAGCGCGCATCCTCGGTGGCGTGTTGGGCTTCGATATTGAGGATGATCACGTCCGGACGCTGGGAAATCGCCTGCTCGATGTCAAAGGTGCCGTCCTCGAACCCGCCGAAGGTCGGGATCTTGGCGATGTCGGGAAATTTGCGCAGGTAGGCGTCGTAGGTGTCCGGATCGGACTGGATCAGGTCCTTGCGCCAACCGACGATGCGTTCGATGGGGTTTTGTGTGTCCAGCGCCGCGACCAGATACAACTGGCGACCTTCGCCGAGAATCACCCGTCGAACGGGAAGGTGGACCTTGACCTGGCGCCCGAGCAGGTCCGTCACCCTGCCCAGGGCCGGGTCCGCCTCGGCAGCCAGGGCGTTGCGGGGCGTCAGCGAAAGAAACGATGCGCCGAGCAGCCCGGCGAACAGCAGCGCGACGAGGGTATGAGGGTGACGAAAAACGGTAACCATGGTTCATGCCTTTACAAAAGCCGGACCGGGCAACGGCGCAAACCGCCACCCTGGCCCGCAGGTTTCAGAAATCAACGGTGGCGGATAACAGCAGCGTGCGCGGCGCGCCTTGGGAAAACGCACCATAGGACGCGACCCCCGACCAATAGGCGCGGTCGAACACGTTTTGCACCGTGGCGCGAAAGGTCGTGGGTCGCTCGGCAATGCGCGTGGCATAGCGGGCGCCGGCATCGAAGCGGGTCCAGGCATCCAGTGCCTGGGTGTTGGCCTGGTCGACGTACTGGCGGGCGGTGTAGATCGCGCCGCTGGTCAGCGTCAGCCCTTCGATACCCGGGGTGTCCCACTCGGCCCAGAGGTTGGCCTGGACCTTGGGGACGCCCACCGGTGTGTTGCCGCGGTTGGCGGCCACGCTGGTGCGGGTCAGCTCCCCATCGAGCAGCGTCACGCCACCGAGCAGGCGCGTGCCCCGGGTAACCTCGCCGGACAGGTTCAGTTCCACGCCACGGTTGCGTTGTTGGGCCTGGACCGTAAACACCCCGGACGACAATTCACCGCTGGGCTTCTTGATCTGGAACAGCGCCAGCGTGGCCATGAAACGGTCGTAGTCGACCTTGACCCCGATCTCTTGCTGGCGAGAGATGTAGGGGGAGAAAACCGCTTCGGCGTTGGTGGCGGCGGACGGCGCGATGTCGCCTTTGCTCAGGCCTTCGATGTAGTTGTAGTACAGCGCGACGTGATCCCAGGGCTTGGCGACGATACCGAACAGGGGCGTGGTTTTGCTCTTGTCGTAGGACGGGGTGGCAACGGTGGTGTCGTAGTTGTCCGACTGGACGTTTTGCCGACGCAGCCCGAGGGTGACTTGCAGGCGCTCATCGAGCATCGACAAGGTATCGGCCAGGGCGATGCCCGACAGTTCGCTTTCGGAGACTTTCGATGTTTGGGGCTCGGCGAGGTCGGGCCGGGGCCGGTCAACCGGATGATAGATGTTCGAGAGGATGGCGGGGCCGGAAACGATGCCCCGGGACAATTCGTCGCGATAACGGCTGACTTGCAGCACCGCGCGGTGGCTTACCGGCCCGGTGTCGAAGCCCAGGCGCGCGCCGGCATCGACGGTATAGCGCTGGACTTTGAACTTGTAATAACCGGGAACCGATGACGTGTCGCCGGTCGCGTTGATGATGGTCGGGGTCTGGTCGGACATGCGCTCGACCTCCGATTTCCCGCCGCCGGCGTGGGCAAACAGGGTCAACTGATCGCTGAGGTCGTACTCGCCACTCAGCAACGCCGATTTGTCCCGGGCTCGGGAGCGGCCCCAGTCCTGGCTGACACTGGTCCGTCCGTTGGCGGCCGAGGGAATTTGCACGCCAGGGTCGATCCTGAAAGGGCGTGAGGCGGCGTCGAACTGTTCATCCTGGCTGATCAGGTCCAGGGTCATGCGCAGGCGATCCCCTTGGTAATCCAGGGACATGGCGCCGGTACCGACGTCTCGGGACTGCTTGTCGATGGCCGTGTCACCCTGCTGCAGGCTACCGTTGAGCCTGATCCCGAACCGGCGCTCTTCACCAAAGCGCCGACTGAGGTCGAGGTGGCCCCCCAGTTGCGAGTCGCTGGCGTAGCGGCTGGTGAACCGGGTCAGGTCCTCGTCGAGGGCGCGCTTGGGGACCACGTTGATCACACCGCCCACGGCGCTGTTGGGCGACATGCCATACAGCAGGGCGGCGGGGCCCTTGACCAGTTCGATGCGCTCGGCGTAATCGGTGAACACCCGGTAATTGGACGCCACGCCATACACACCGTCGAACGCCAATTCACCGAGATTGCCTTCTCCCAGCGGAAAACCACGGACGAAGAACGAGTCGACGATGCCGCCCGCCTGGCCAGTGGAGCGCACCGAAGCGTCGCGCTCCAGCAAGTCGCCCACGGTGACCGCCTGCTGATCCTTGATCATCGTCGAGGTGTAGCTGCTGATGCTGAACGGCGCATCCATCACATCGGCGTTGCCCAGCAGGCCGAGGCGCGCACCGCGGGCGACCTGACCGCTGGAGCCGGTGGGCGGCAGGCCGGTGCTGCGTCTGCCGGCGGCATCGACGTTGATCTCCGGCAGCGACACCTGGCGCAGCACCAGTGTGTAGCTGCCATCGTCGCGGGCAACCATCTCCACACCGCTGTCGGCCAGCAGGTGTGTGAGTGCTTGCGTTGCTGGATAAGTGCCCGAGAGTCCCGGGCTGACCAGGCCCTCAGTGATTGACGGCTGGAACGACAAGGCAATGCCGGCGGTCACCGCAAAACTCGACAGGGCAGGGCCGAGCGGCCCCGGGGCGATGTCATAGGCGCGGGGGGCGACGGCTTCCAGTTGCGCGGGCACGGCGGCGAAGGCGAACGACCCAGTGACCATGCTCAAGGCAAGGCTCAACAGCACACTGCGCATGACAGGCTTGGACGGACGATCCGGACGCAGGGGCCGTGCAACGAGCATGGATGGATGACCCTAATGGACGACATGAAATGGTTATTCCTTTTTTTGCCAGTCGAGATCAAAAAAAGTATCAGATGAGCAGCAAATATTTTGTGTGATCAGGCGGGGGTGAGCGTCACCCAGTAACCGTTCAAGTGGCCGGTGACGAGAACCGGGTAGGTTTGAACCAGCATGTTGAGCGTGCGCTGGGTGTCGCTGATAGGAAACGCCCCGGAAACCCGCAGCTCGGCGATGGCCGGGTCGCAACGTACGAAGCCCCGGCGGTAGCGCGCCAGTTCGGCGACGAAATCCGCCAGGCGCATTCTGTCGGCCATCAGCATGCCTTGGGCCCATGCGCCGACGTTGCGATCTGTTGGGGTCAATTGGCTGAAGGCTTGGGGCGAAAAGTCGGTGCGCTGTCCAGCGTTGACGATCAGCGGCGCGGCCTGGTGAGCCCCGGCCAATTCAATCCGCACCGCGCCTTCGAGTACCGCCAGGTGCGTGCGCGATGGCAGTTGGCGCACGGTGAACCGCGTGCCCAGGGCCTGCATCCGACCCTCGCGGGTACTGACGAGGAAGGGGCGGGCCACCGGTGAAACATCCGGCGCGGTCTGGACAAGGATTTCCCCTTCGCGCACATGGATGAGTCGCTGCTGGGTGTCGAACAGGGCGTCGATGGCCGTGCCGGTGTTGAGGGTGATGTGAGACCCGTCGGCCAAGCTCAACTCGCGACGCTCGCCAACGGCGGTGCGGTAGTTGGCGGACCATTGCTGCGATTGCGCCAGTTTCCAGCTGCCCCAACCGGCGGGAACGACTGCCAGCAGCAACGCCAGTTTGCCGAGGGTCGCGCGCCGTTCGGGGCTGCTCGGGCGATCCAGTGCCGACATCGCCAATGATCGTGGCAAGCCGCCGAGCTTGTTTTGCAACAACTGCGCGCGGGACCAGGCACGGCCGCGCTCGGGGCTGCTGACTTTCCAGCATTCCCATTCGGCACGCTCGGTGTCGCTGAGGTCGCGTTCGCTCAAGCGCATCAACCAATCGGCGGCTTCTTCGAGAACCTTGGGATCGAGCGGCGGCTCACGGCGACGAGTGAGCATTCATTCCACCAGCATCAAGCATTGCACGAACGCCTGCTTCATGTAGCGCTTGACCGTGATCAGCGAGACGTTGAGCTGTTGGGCGATGTGGTCGTATTTCAGGCCGCCGATCTGCGACAGCAGGAATGCTCGCTTGACCGGCGCCGGGAGGGTGTCGAGCATGGCGTCGATTTCGTGCAGGGTTTCCAGCACCAGGAAGCGCAATTCAGGGGATGGCACTTCCTGGGCCGGCAAATGCGCGAGCGCCTCCAGGTAGGCCCGTTCCAAGGCCTTGCGCTGATACCAGTTGATGAGAATGCCCTTGGCCACGCAGCTCAGGTAGGCCCGGGGCTGGTCAATGGCCGTGACTTGGGAGGCGAGAATGCGCGTGAAGGTGTCTTGGGCCAGGTCCGCTGCATCCATGGCGTTGCCCAGCTTTTTCTTCAGCGTGTTGTACAGCCAACCGTGATGGCCGGCGTACAGCGCTTCGATCACACGCAGATGATGGTCGTTGTTCGCGCGCAGGGTTTCGCTCATGGCTGCAGTTTTTTTGCAATTGAGAAGTATTACCAATGCTAAAGGACAACTTGCCCGCGACGCAAGCGGCGTTCGACTGTGGGGGGCTTGCTCGCGAAAGCGGTGGGTCAGCTTGCAGGGATGTTGACGGTGCCGACGCCTTCGCGAGCAAGCTCGCTCCCACATTTCTGATCTGCGGTTGACTTGGATTTTTCAGGCACAGCGCGCGCCCCTTGTGGGAGCGAGCCTGCTCGCGATAGCGGTGGGTCAGCTTGCAGGGATGTTGACTGTGCCCGCGCCATCGCGAGCAGGCTCGCTCCCACAGTTTTTCTGAGTTGTTCACAGACACCGCATACACCCCAAAACCTCTGTGGGAGCGGGCTTGCTCGCGATAACGGTTTGTCGGCTTGCAAGGATGTTGACTGCACTGCCGCCATCGCGAGCAAGCTCGCACCGTTTTTTGAGCAAAGCCCTGAACCATCTCCTCAGGTGCGCGGCAGGTGCATCAGCGCGGTCACCAGGGTGTCGATTTCAGCTTCGGTATTGTAGACGTGTACGGAGGCGCGGCTGACTTCCAGCAAGTCGCGCTGCTGCATGTCGAGCAGCGTCGAACGTGATGTCGATGTGCTGACGTTGATCCGTTTGGCCTGGCCTGCCAGCCATTGCTGGACCTGTGTCGCGCTGTGGTGTCGGTGCGTGAAGGTCACGATGCCGGACTGGAGCGGGCCCTTGTCTTGAAGTGTGATCGCTGGAATCGCCGCCAGGCGTTCGCGCAAATGGCCGGCCAGGTGTTGGATGCGCTGCCATATCGGCTCGATGCCCTGGGCCAGTGCGTAGTCTACCGCCGCGCCGAGCCCCAGCTTGGCCGCCACGTTGCATTCCCAGTTTTCGAAGCGCTTGGCATCGTCACGCAGACAGAACGTGTCAGGCGTTTGCAGCGTGGCGGCATGCAGGTCGAGAAAAACCGGCTCCAGGTTCTGGCACAGGGCCTTTTCGACATAGAGAAAGCCCATGCCCCTGGGGCCACGCAGGTACTTGCGGCTGGTCGCGGCGAGCATGTGGCAGCCGATGCGTTTCACATCGATCGGCATTTGTCCGACCCCTTGGCAGGCATCGAGCAGAAACAGCACCCCGGCGGCCCGTGCCAGGGTACCGATCTGTTCGACGGGTTGGACCGGTCCGCCGTTGGTGGCAATCACTGGCAAGGACACCAAGGCGACGCGATCATCCTCCAGCAGCGTCCTGAGGGCCGGCAACGACACCTGGCCGTGCTCATCGTTGGGGATGATCCGCAACTCGATACCCCGGCGTTTTTTCAGTTGCAGGTAGGGAATGTAGTTGCCGGCGTATTCGGTGGTGGAGGTCAGGACCACATCGCCGGGCCGCAGCGGCAGCGAATAGAAAGCCATGTCCCAGGCGCGGGTGGCGTTTTCGATCACCGCGATTTCGTCGGGCTTGGCGTTGATCAGGCGGCCAATGCTGTTGTAGACATTGTCCAGCACCGCGGTCTGTTGCCCGGCGGCCTCGTAACCACCGAGGCGCGCCTCCCGTTGCAGGTGGTCGGTCACGGCCTTGATCACCGGTTCAGGCATCAGCGCCGCCCCGGCGTTGTTGAAATGGATCAGGTGCGCGACACCGGGCGTATCGGCGCGCAGTTGTTCAATGTCCAAAGGGAAACTCCTTGATCAGTCCCCGGGCGGGGCGGGGCTGGCTTGCAGGGTCGCGGGCCAGTACCGCAAGGCGACGACGGGAATCAGTGCCAACACATAGGCCAGGCAAACGAACAGGTAGGTGTACTGCAACCCATAGACTTGGCTCAGCAACCCTCCGGCCGAGATGCCCGCGATCGAAGCAAATTGCGCGGTGCCCTGGGCAATGCCCAGCACCTGGCCTTGTCGCGCACTGTCGGCGGATTTCGAGACCAGTGCCATCAGCACCGGCGTGGTAGCCCCCAGCAGCACCCCCCAGATGAAGTAGACGACGACAAATACGATGGCATTGCGCGTGACCCCCGCCAGCGCGGTCAGGGCGATGCAACCGAGCACGATGTAGATGATGCGATGCAAGGTGTCCTTCTGGGTACGGTGCTCGAAATAGCGCGACCAGGCCGTGGCCGAGAGGATAAAGCCCAGTGCCAGCAAGCCGTAGCACAGGCCGACCACCGAATTGCTGACGTCGAATACCGAGCTCACATACAAGGAGAATGAGGTCTGTGGCAGCATCCGCGCCAACAGCAGGATGCCCATGACGCACAGCAATGACAGCAATGGCGATCCTTGCCAGACGCTGTCGGTACGGCGTGTTGTCGCCGGGGCCTGGCTGGTCGTGGGTTTCTTCACCGGCGGTACGTCCGGCAGGGTTACGGCGGCCACCACCGTGCACACCGCGCACAAGGCCGATGCGATGATGTTGATCCAGAAGAAGGTGGCGTAGTCGAGGATCAGGCCCCCGACCACCGCGCCGAGCAATGAGCCGACGTTGGTGGAAATTTGCAGGATCGCGAACAGCCGCGCCCGTCGCGACGGGGCTTCGATACTGACGCCGTAGGCCTGGGCCGGGGCGATGTACCCGGCAAAGGCGCCCTGCAAAAACCGCAGCACCAGGATGATCCAGATATCGCTGCACAGCGCCAGCCCGAGTTGAGTCAATGACAGGCCCGCCAGGGCGCGGATCATCATCAACTTATGACCGTAACGATCACCGATACGGCCCCAGAAGGCGCTGGTCAGAATGATACCCAGCATCGGCCCGACATACACGGCGATGCTGGCGAAGCTGAAGACCGACTCCGAGGACGTCAGCCCGCGCAGGTGGACCGGCCAGAACGGTCCGCTCATTTCCATCGCGCCCATGGAGATGAGCTGGATTGCGAATAGAAGGTAAATCAGGATTCTGACGTTCGAACCCTGGAAGGCACCTGCGTGGGACATGACTCAGCCTCGGTGGTTAAACGCTCGCAAGCGGGTTGGTCAGCGTGTGCTGTAAACGATAGTTGGAGTACTGCAACAGGTGCATGCGCAATAACGATCGGGTCGGCCACGGGTCCTGGATGAACGCCTGGCGTTCGGCCTCCCACAATGGCGCGGCGACGCGCTCGCGCACGGCTTCGAACGCCACCTCGGTTTCCTCGCGCAGCACGCGCCACAATCGCGTGTCCTCAAGCCCATACTCCCGCGTCAGCCACAAGGCGACCTCGTGCAGGTGGGTGAGGAACGCCGCGTCGAGCACGAACATGCGCACTGGTTCAATATCTTCCACGAACACGGTCGGCAAGATGCCCGGCTGCACATGAGGTTGCAAGGTGTACCCGCGTTCCTCCAGCAGGGGTGCGTAGGTCCTGCCGTCACCGAAATCGCGGATCAGCAGGCTACGTGCTTTGCCATCGGGGGCAAACAGCACCATGGTGTTTTGCTGATGGGCTTCGAGCCCGATGCCGTACATCAGGTAGATCGCGACCACTGGGCGGGTGACCACGCTGGCGTACTGTCGGAACCAATCTTCAACGCCCTGGGCATCGGCCCGAGCCCCATCGCGCTCGATCAGGTCGGTAAACAGCGGGCGGCCGCCGGGCAGGCGGGTAAACAACGAGGCCACGGTAATCGGCAGGCAATCGTCGCTGCGTTCGAAAGCCGCTCGGCTGGCGCGATAGACCACTGACAGGTGTCGTCCGGGGGCATCGTCCTGGGTGATCGCGTTGCGGTAGCGCACGCCGATTTCTTCCGGGAAGATTTCCAGGCGCTGGTCGAAGCCGTTTTCGGCGGCAAGGATTTTCGTGATCACCGTACTGATCCGCGGGCCCATATGGATCGACTTGGCTTGCAGGCTGCGCAGCTCGCTGGTCATCCACACGGCGATGGGCAATTTGATCAGCGGCGCGGTCTCGTCCAGCACCGGCATCATGGTCCGGTAGGACATGGTCGGCAGGGTCTGGAGGTCGGGGCCTTCGGTGATCAGGATGCCTGCTTCGATTTCCGCGGCAAAGGTCTTGAGTACGTAGGCCTGGAGATGCCAGGCATGGATCGGCAGTGGCAGCCAGTGGTTTTCGTCCAGGCCCTTGGCATTGAGCGCGGCGGTCCACTGCGCCCATTGCGCCGGAAAGTTGCTGGCGAACCAACTGTGGTAGCTGGTGACATGGGGCATGCTTTCACTTTTGGCCATGTCGGCGCGCAATGCGGCTATGCGCAAGGGGACCTTGGCGTTGAACTCGGGGGACAGTTGTTCGACTTCCGCATCGCTGAGGCCGGGGCGGGATTTCCAGGTTGGATAATACGGATGGCCTTCCAGCGAGCCCCATTGGTCCAAAAGAATCGCGGCGTCCTTGGTGCTGGTGTGTTGGCGCAGGTAGTCGGTCAGGCTGACGAGCCCGTGGCTTTCGGCGGCCTGGGCCAGGCGCGCGTTCCATTGCTGGCGATGCTGGCGGGCATGGGCATCGTTCATCAGGCTGTTTTCCATGTCCGACTTGAGTCCGGCGACACCTTCGTCGCTGGGTTCGAAGTCAAAACTGTCGCGCAGCACGTCCAGCAAGTCCTGATGGCTGTGAATGACTTGGCGTACGCCTTCGTCGGTCAGCAGGACCACGTCGCCGTCACTGATCAAGGTGTCGGCGGGGGCCAGGGTGATCCGCGAGAAAAACAGCTGGGCCCGGGTATTTTTCAACGGGTAGGTCGCCTCGCTGCCGTCCGCGCAAAAGCGCAGGGCCGAACGGTCCAGGATGTTCTCGGCAAACAGGCAGCGAACCAAGCGTCGCATGGCATTTTTGCGTGAATAAGTGACCAGTGTCTTGAAGTCATCCATATCGGTATCTGCTCGTCGATGAATTAAAGAAGAGGGTGAAGCCCGGTTCAGGCCGAGCGCGGCCAGTGGGTCGGGAAGTAGTCCAGCGCCGAGTCGCGCAAGCCTTCCATGTAGGCAATGCTCCACTGCAGGACTTCCTCGATGTAGGGGACTTTCAGTTCGAAACGCTTGGCCATTTCCACCAGCAGGACCAGGCCATAGGCGACGTCTTCGTTGAAGGCACGGCTCTGGCGCTCGATTACATAGCCGGGGCGGTTGCCATCGGCCGGCACCATGGGCGCGACAATGTCGTGGTAAGCCCGGTTGGTACGCAGGATCGAAAGCATGCTGCTGCGGTCGCGGATCTGCTCGCCGTAGGCCTCGACGATCTCCTGTTTCAACGACTTGACCGAGGACAGGTCGACGCCCATGCGCTGGCTGATGACCGCGCACAGGTTCTGGCTTTCTTCATCCATGCGCTCCAGGAAATAGGCGCCTAGTTCCGGACACTCGGTCCACCAGCACAGGCGTTGCGGGAAGATCTTGCGGTGCCACTGGCCGTAAGGGCCGATCAACCCATAGATCACCGAGCTGTGCATGATCGGATTGCCCGGGGTCAGGGTGATCTCCAGGTAATGGTCGAGCAGGGTCACGCATGGGCCGTACAGCCTCCTGAGCATTTGCTGGAGCAGTTGGCGCGACGCCAGGGTTTCCCGGGCGTGGGTGGCCACATACAGCTGGCTTTTGCCGCCGCCCATCTTTACCGAGCGTCCGGGTTTGAGGTCGAACGCCGTGTGCGGGACGTCCTTCATGCCCCAGATCACCAGGTTCGGTTTATCCGCCAATGTGGCTTGGGCCAGCCAGTCGAAACCGCAGAACCCTGGAATGGCGCCGACGTACACCGGCTTGGTCGTGCTCAGGTGCGGTGCGATGTCTTGCAAGAACTGCGGTCGGGCATGGGCCGGCACCGTGATGATGACGATGTCGGCGTCCTCGATGGCGACTTTTGCCTCGGTGGTCACCCGGTCCGGCCGTGCGCTCAGCATCGAGCCGTCTGGCATCAACGCCTGCATGGGAATTTGGCGGGTATGGTGGTCGACGATGTCCCGGTTGCTGGTGAGCAGCGACACCTGGACATCAGGCAATTGCTTGAACAGGACGGCGTTGAGATGGCCGGTTCTGCCACCGCCGCAAATGGCGACTTTCAGCACGTTCATGAAGGGGCGTTCCTGTGTGGGTGGAGGGTCATGCGACGCTCAATTGCAGCGGCGCAGAACTGGATTCCTGCCATTGGGTCTTGCCCAGCCAGCCGTCCAATTGCACGGCGATGCCGGGGTCGAGCAAGTCGCGCTCTTGCAGCCATTGATCGTCGAACACGGTGTGCAGGTACTTCTCGCCGCCATCGGCGATCGGGACCACGACATTGCCGGTCAGCACGCCTTTGTGAATGAATTCCAGGGCCTTGAAAATCGCTCCACCGGTAGAGCCGCCTACCAGCAACCCCAGGTTGCGGGCGATATAGCGGGCGGTCTCGAAGGCTTGGGAATCGGTGACCTGGACGCCCAGGTCGATGCAGCTGTAGTCGAGCACCAGGCCCACGGTGTCGCCGGCAGGCGTCCCGGTGCCGGACTGATAGTACGGGTAGCCGGGATGACCAAAGACAATGGAACCGGCGGGTTCCACGGCGACGGTCACGGTGTCGGGGTTATGCAGTTTCAGCCCCCGTGCGATGCCGGTCATCGAGCCGCCGGTGCCGACACACCCGACATAGGCGTCGACCTGGCCTTCCACCTGGGCAATGGTTTCGCGCACGAAGTCGCTGTAGCCGCCGGCATTGGCGGCGTTGTCCGACTGGTTCATGAACACCGCTCCCGGGATCTGTTCGGCGAGTTCGGCAGCCATCCGTTGACGCTCGACCACGGCGACTTCATCCTCGCGATAATGGCCGGCGACAAATCGGACGTCGGCGCCTAGCGCCTTCATGACTGCGATCTTGTCTTGGGCGGCGTGATGGTCGACCACGGCGATAAAATGCAGGCCGAATTCGACAGCGGCCATGGCCAGGCCGATGCCAGTGTTGCCGGAGGAGGACTCCACGACCACGCCGCCGGGCTTCAAGCGTCCGGACTTGAGCGCAGCCAATACCATGTTCCGCGCCATGCGGTCCTTGATGCTGCCGCCGGGGTTGTTCTTTTCAATCTTGAGCAACAGCCTGGCATCAGTGTCGGGTATCTCAATGCCCAGCATGGGGGTATTGCCGATCAGATCTGAAACTTTATTAAGTATCATGTGAAGTACTCCCTTCAGCAGTCAGGTGAAAACGCGTAGTGGCCTTGTGTACAACAAGTCGCCATTAATCGACGGGGTAGGGGGTGACGATGGAATTCGTTTTCCAGCAAATCCATCTGATAGCCGGCGGTATTGGCGTAGATCAATAAGTCGCCGGGCTGGGGTAAATGTTCGAAGTTGATAAGGCGGTAACTGATGACGTCATCATCCAGGCAACTATGGCCGGCGATGTAGGCTTGAGTCGGGTTGCCGGGGGATTGCGTTGCGCTTATCAAGATGGGGTCTACCAGATATTCAGAGGCGAACCAGGTTTCACAAGCGCTGAAACTACTGCCCTCGACAAAGATCACGGTTTTGTTGTTTGCCAGCTTTTTGGTGCGGGTCACTCTAAAGACCGAGATGGCGGCTTGATCCACCAGGCTTCGGCCGGGTTGCAACGATAAGGTGATATTCCGTGACTTTAAGTAATTCGCTATGGAGCGGCCGGATGAATGATCGGCTTGCAGGAAAAGCTCCAGCCACTGACTGGCTGTTAGACTGCCGCCATAGGGATAAAACGCCTCGGGCACCGAATGGCTGTAGTAATGACCGGGCTTATTGTCGTTCTGCAGAAAATTATTATAGGTATCGGTGTCGACATAACGAATCGGCAGCCCGCCACCCATGTCGATGATGCTTGGATTCAAGCCCATCTCGCACGCCGCATCGACAAAGGCGGTGACTTCGCGGAAGGCCTGTACCCGGGTTTCGTACCCGTAGCCGCCCAGATGGAAATGAAAGCCTTCGAAGTGAAAATGTTCGTCTTTTTCGGTCAACCGTCGCAGGCACTCCAACAAGTCATCGGTGCCCATTCCGAAACGGCTCGCCAGGCAACTCTGCGGCCGATATCGCAGTAAGACCCTGGCCTGCACGGGGGAGGGCGCGGATTTGACCAGCGCTTGGAGATGAGCGAATTCTTCCAGCGAATCCACACAAATCAGTGAGCCGGCCTCTACCAGTGCCCGGTGGAAAACGACCGTTTTGGCAGGCCCCGTTGCACACAAAAGCGCTCCCGGCGTGCCGGCGCGCCGGGCGGCATTCAGCTCGTGGATGCTCGACACATCGACGCCGATGCCCAAATCCTCTGCCGCGTGGAGCAGGCATTGGGACTTGTTGGCTTTGGCGCCATAGAAGATGACGTGATTCACTTCGTATTTTTTCAACACGCTCTGTAGCGCCGCCGTATTGGCTTTGAATGCGTGGGGCCATATCAGGTTGAGGGGCGATCCATATTGTGAAACGAGTTCTATAAGCCTTTGTGAATGACCCTGAATGAATTGTCTGATCACCGGGTCGAGTAGGGGCGCCAGCAAAGTAGGCTGGTGCACTTCGGTTCGGTTGTTAAATGTCGGCACAGAAACGTTAAGCATAGTTACCCCTGGCGTCGAACATGCCATTTTTCATAGTTCGACAATCGCGGTTGTCGAGGTGAATTTTCCGTCTTCAGGCGTAACGAATTTCAGTGTTTGGCGGTGTAAGCCAAGCGAAGCCTGAAGAGATATTCATCAGGCCGGACGTAATAAGTACTTCACGAAACAAGGCATGAGAAACCCATTCCCTAAGGTTTGTCCGGAGAGCGGAGCAACAGCCATCGACGGATGGAGCGTCCGTATTGAACAGTCAATGACCGGCATTCAAATGACATCACTGCTATGCACTTCCTGTGATGACGAAAACTTCCCTTGTTGATTGGCTTGCTTCAGCTCGATGGCTAGAACCATATTGCTAACGCGAATGATTATCAAGTAAGGTTTTCAAAAAATTAAATGACTACTCGCTGAACGAGCGCGCATTAGCGCTTGTTCGCCGATGCTTGCGAGCGTTCTCGCGCAGAAAAAAAACCCTTAATGCCTTGATGAAAAAGGAATTAAGGGGCGCTGACCCAGATCGCAGCCGAGACCGGGATTTCCCTGCCTGAGGTACATGAATTTTTTCGCCAATCACCACTGATGCACCCAGGAGAGCTCCA
Organism: Pseudomonas brassicacearum; assembly: GCF_918698105.1. GTDB lineage: Bacteria > Pseudomonadota > Gammaproteobacteria > Pseudomonadales > Pseudomonadaceae > Aquipseudomonas > Aquipseudomonas brassicacearum_F. Next base: position 113,861 of record NZ_CAKKMI010000003.1, read on the forward strand.
TGACAACTGAACGTCCCCCTACCATCGCCACGCTTCCCATCAGCTACCTGTTCGTTCCCGGCAATCGACCCGAGCGGTTTGCCAAGGCGGCCGACGCAGCGCCGGACGCGATCATTCTCGACCTCGAGGATGCCGTTCATCCCGACTGCAAAGCTGCAGCCCGCGCGGCCATTTGGGCCTGGCAGGAAAGCGTGCCGAGGGTCGCTTGTCAGCGTTACATCCGCCTGAACAGCGTCGACAGCACCTTCCTGCGCCAGGATCTGACGTGGCTGGGAGACATGCGTTATCCCGAGCGTTGCGCGGGGATTTTCTTGCCCAAGGCGCAGTACGACGAGGCCTTGTGCCAAGTGGTCGAGCGGCTGTTGGCGTGGCAGCCCACGTTGCAGATCGTTGCCATCATCGAGACGGCCAAGGGCTTGCAGCAGGTCGAGGCGATTGCCGGCATTGCCGGGCTGTCGCGCCTGGCGTTCGGTTCGCTGGATTTTTCCCTCGACATCAACTGCAGCCAGGTGCCAGAGGCATTTCTGTTCGCCCGCAATCGGATCGTGCTGGCGTCGCGCACGGCCGGTTTGCCTGCGCCGATCGATGGTGTGACACCGGCCATCAACGACCTGGCGATGGTCAATCATGATGCGCATTACGCAAGGTCCCTGGGCTTTGGCGCCAAGCTGTGTATCCATCCCGCGCAATTGAATACGGTCCAGCGGGCCTTCCTGCCCAATGCGGGTCAACTGGCCTGGGCCGACCGCGTGATGCGTGCCGTGGCCAGCGGCTCCCATGCGGTGCAGGTGGACGGTGAGATGGTGGATCTGCCGCTCATCGAACACGCCCAGCGCTTGCTGGACGTCGCCAGCCTCTACGCGGTGCCCGCCAAGGCGGACGCATGCTGAACCCGTTGCCGACCAGGAGATTCACCATGGAACACCAGAGTTATCAGATTGCGCTCCGACCGCTGTGCCAAGTGCTGCAATCGGAGCACGTCGATCCGGCCAATGTGCAATGGCTGCGAGAGTCGATCATCCGCGCCGGGCATTGGCTGGAACCGATCATCGTCGAGCGTTCGCGAGGCATCGTGATGGACGGCAATCATCGTTTCAACGCGGCGTTGCAATTGGGCTTGAAGCGGGTCCCGTGCATCCAGCTCGACTACGCGGATCCGCGGGTGTGTGTGCGCCATTGGCAGACCGGCAAAGCCTTCGAAGTGGCGCGGATTTTCAGCACCATCGCCCGGGGTGAGTTGTTCCCCTACAAGACCACGCGGCACGCGTTCGACCCGGCCCTGCCTGTCGTCGCGATACCGCTGGAACGCCTGTATGCCTGAGGGATCCGGCACAGCCTGAAAAAAACTCCCCGGGAGGTGATACTTTTCCGCAGGTCGGCTGGCAATAGGAGTGATTACCATTTTCTCTCATTGGAAAGGATCCTTAAGCCATGTCTGTTGCACGTCGACCTTGTGGTGAGTCTGCGTTATCCCTCGCGATTCGTAGCGCCACGTTGAGTTTCATCCTGGTCGCAGGAAGCGCCACCGCCTGGGCGGCAACCCCCGAACAAGCGCCTGCCGCCGATAAAACCTCGGACGTCTCGAAGGGCAACGGGCAAGGCTTGACCCTTGACGCCACCACCATCAGCGGCACCCAAAGCGACCCAGGCGCACTGCCGCCCGTGCTGGCCGGCGGACAGGTGGCGCGCGGTGCACGGTTGGGGATGATGGGCAACAAGGACGTGATGGACACGCCGTTCAGCGTGACCAGCTACACCGAAAAGACCCTGGCCGACCTGCAAACCGTGACCGTGGCCGACGCCCTGCAACGCGACCCTTCGGTGCGCTCCACCGGCCAGGTGGGCGGCATCGTCGATTCGTTTTTCATCCGTGGTTTTCCGATCGGCGAGGGCAACCTCGGCGAGCTGGCCTACGACGGCGTGTACGGCGTGGCCCCCAACTACCGGGTGTTCACCGACTACGCCGAACGGGTCGAAGTGCTCAAGGGGCCGGGTGCGCTGATGTACGGGATCTCTCCGAACAGCGGGGTGGGCGGGGTGATCAATATCGTCCCCAAGCGTCCGTTGGACGAAGACCTGACCCGCTTTACCGGCAGCTACGCGTCCGATTCCCAAGTGGGCGGGCACCTGGATGTCAGCCGTCGATTCGGCTCGGAGAACCAGTTCGGCGTGCGCTTCAACGGCAGCCTCCAGGGTGGCGACACGGCCGTCGATGACCAGGAGCGCGAACTCAATATCGGCGCTATCGCCCTTGATTACTGGGGCGAGCGCTTGCGCTTGAACGTCGACTTCATCAGCCAGAAAGAAAGCTTCGACGGCGCCTCGCGGCCCTTCACCGTCGCGCCTGGCGTTGAAATCCCATCGGCCCCCAACGGTCGTACGAATGCGTCACAGAAATGGGGTTGGTCGGACACTAAGGAGCAGTCGGCCTTGCTAGGTGGCGAATATGACCTGACGGACGCGGTCACCGTGTTCGCCCACGCCGGTGGCGGTCGGTCGGACGTCAAGCGGATGTCCGACCAGGTGCCAAGAATCCTCAACGACGCCGGCGACATCAGCAACACACCTGGGTATTACAAGTTCAACGTAGACCGCTCGACAGCCGACGTGGGCGTTCGCGGGATATTCGACACCGGTCCTGTCAGCCACACGACCACGCTGATGGCGACCACATATCAGGATGAACTGTCCCGAGGGATCAACAATGGGCCAGAGGTCCGCTCGAACATCTATCACCCGGTGGATGTGCCCAAGCCGGCCATCAATGCGCCCAAGGTGCTGCGGATTTCCGAGTCGCAGCTGTCCGGCTTCGCCTTGACTGACACCTTGTCGGTACTGGATGACCGTCTGCAACTGACCTTGGGGCTGCGTCGGCAAAATATCGAGTCGCGCAACTACAACGCCGCCGGCTCGGTCAGTTCCCGTTATGACGACAGCGCCACGACGCCGATGGTCGGGGTGGTGGTCAAGCCCTGGGAGGATGTGTCGCTCTACTACAACTATGTCGAGGGGCTGAGCAAAGGTGACGTCGCGCCAGGCAACGCGAGCAATGCCGGCGAAACGTTTGCACCTTATGAATCCAAGCAACACGAGATTGGGGTCAAGTACGAGCACGGCACCTTCATGACCACCCTGGCGCTGTTCCAGATCGAGAAGCCCAGTGGCGAAATCGGCGCGGGCAATGTGTTCTCGGTGCAGGCCGAACAGCGTAACCGTGGCGTGGAGTTGAGCATGTTCGGCGAAGTGGCCCCTGGTACTCGCTTGATGGGTGGCGTGACCCTGCTCGACGGCGAGCTTACGGATTCCGCCACGGCGGCCAACCGTGGCAATAAACCGGTGGGCGTGCCAGACGTACAAGCCAACCTGTGGGCTGAATGGGACACCCCATGGGTGGAAGGCTTTACCCTCACCAGCGGTGCGATCTACACCAGTAGCCAATACGTGAACCAGGCCAACACCCAGCAGTTGGATGCGTGGACCCGCTTCGATGCCGGTGCTCGCTACGCCACCACGATCGAAGGTCGGCCTACGACTTTGCGCGCCACGGTTCAAAACGTCTTTGACCGCGAATACTGGTCGGGTGTCGCCTCGTATGGGGCTTTCTCTGCGGGCTCTCCGCGCACATTGCAGCTGTCGGCCACGGTCGATTTCTAAGCAACGGGCAAGGGTGGCTAGAACCAAGGGCCACCCGCCGTCGATAGCGGTCGATCAGTACTTTTTCGGCACGGGCAAGGGCCGGTCGATACAGTCATGGTCAGGTGCGCGTCGCGCAGGCAAGGGAGCCAGGGAAACCAATTCCTCTTCGACGATTTGATTGCTCATGGCCAATTCCAGCTCGGGGCAGTCAATGCTGAGCCAGTCACCGTGCTGGAGCGGCACATTCGCAGTGCGATGGCTCAAGCTGTAAAACACGTAATGGACCAGCCCAGGCTCGAGAAACTGCTCATGTTTCTCCAGGAACTCTTGCGAATATCGGCGCAAACTTTGCCAGCGATGCAAACTCATCCGGTGGTGACTTGCCGTCAAGGGTTGGCCGTCGCGTTCTATCTGGACATTGATGGCCAAGTCAGCCTGCAATTCCCCCACGATCAATGCCGGGGCAATCGCACAGGTACGCAAGTGCGCATGCGTTGCAGAAATGGCGTCACGACTGTGCAATACATGATCGTGAATATCGTTGCCCAGGGTAAAACCAATGAAGCGCAGTGCGCCAAACGGGTCGACCCAATAGAGGCAGACAATGCACGGCTCGCTACTGATGCTTTGGGAATGATAGGGCACCTGCAAAGGGTCGCCGTCGGTCTTGAGCAACCGGCCGTTACCTTTGTAATACCAGGCTTGTTCGGTCTTGGCGGTACAGAGGGTGATTTCGCTGATCTGGACCAATAAGTTGTTATCGGGTTTGAGCGGCGGCCGGTATTTCACTGCAGCTGGCGTAAGCGGGTAGGGCGTGGACGGCAGGTCTTTGAGATAGGACTCCCAATCCATACTTCGATCCGCGCAATGGGCCAGGGCTTCATAAAGATTTCCCTGGGGGGGACGCACCTCCCGGCTTTGCCCGGACTTGAAATCAAATACGCCAAGGCCTCCTCGCGGCACTGGAGAGTCCAGCAACATTACATAATGGGTCATCACTTATCCTCCAGGGTCAAGCGTGCGGACAATGGGGCGTAGTCCTTGAGACGGTTGAAAGCCGGGTTTGCCTCTTTAAGCCATAAGGACAGCAAGCCTCCCGTGATACTTCCGGCCAGTGCCAGGAACAGAATCGCGGTAAGCCCCCACGTCATGGCGATGTAGCCAGCGACGACAGGCGCGACGCCGCCTCCAAGAATCTCTCCGCAGCCCACCACCAGGCCCGTCGCGGTGGCCAATAGACTGGGCGGTACCGATTCGCTGGTCAGTGGGCCGACCGTCATGCAGATCAGGCTGAAGTTGATGAAGGACAAGAAAAATAATTGAAGGAACAGTAGCCAGGGCAGCGGTGGGCTGATGATCAATAAACCCACCAACAGGGCGCTGATCATGAAACAGATGGAAACCACGGGCTTGCGACCCAGTTGGTCGGACAAAGCGGGAATGACCAACTGGCCAAAAAAACCACCCAGGCCAATGGCGGAAATGATCATGGCCATGGAGAAATTGCTCAGGTGCAGAATATCGGTCAGGTAGCTGGGGAGCAGGGCACACAGAACGAACTGGCACGTCAGTATGCAAAGCATCAAGGCAATATTGAGCCGCACATTCCCGCTGGACAGGGCCGTCCTCCACTGGCTTTTAGAGGTGCGTGCAATCGACACCGCGCCGGGCGCCTGGGTCGGTTGGTAGGTTCTATAGAGGTACCAGGCCACTAACAGGCCGGGTAACGAAATGATGGCGAACACGGCGCGCCAGGATCCGGACATTTCCAGCAAGACGCCCGCCAGCAGCGGTCCGAGGCACAGGCCGATGATGGGGAACAAGGCCTGTTGGATGCCTAGATTGAGTCCGCGCCGGCAAGGCTGCGAGACTTCATCGGTGACAATGATGCTGACTGGCGTGAAGGCCCCTTCGCAGACGCCCATCAAGGCACGCAAGAGCACCAGGCCCACCAGGCTGGTGATCAATGCCGACGCACCGGCCAGGAGCGATAGCAGGGTGATCGACAGCACCAGCAACTTCTTGGGGCCCAGTACCCTGACGGCGGCGCCCATGAACAGGGCAGAGCCTCCCCATGCAAAGGCCAGGATGGCCGACAACATGCTCAGGTCCTGATAGTCCAGCGCCAAGTCATGCATGATCACCGGGAACAGCGGCATGATAATGAATCTGTCCAGTCCTACCAGCCCGAAGCTCAGCGACAAAAGCGTGATCATGCGTCTTTCATAGCCGCCCCAAGGTCGAGCGAGCAGATACTTCATCTCCATGTTCCTTCCCCTTCTTTCCCTAGCGCTTTCGAAGCCCTCTCGAACGAGGTGAACGCCTGCGATCCGTACTCCAGCAGCCAGGGGCAGGTGTGCCCCTGGCTGGGTGCCGGTGTTTCATCGGGTCTGTCAGGCGACCCATTTGCCCACGGCCATTTCGGCGGTGAAACCGGGGCCGAAGGCCGCCAGCATGCCTGTCGCGCCATCGACAGGCCCGCTGTCAAACTGGCGCTTGAGCACGTCGAAGACCACCACGCTGGCGATGTTCCCGGCTTCGCTCAAACTGTCGCGAGACTGCGCGACCCGGCCGGGTTCCAAGTCCAGTTGCAGGACCAGTTCATCCAGAATTTTCCGTCCGCCGGTATGGAAGATGAAAAAGTCATTTTGAGCGCAATGTTGGTTGAAGGTCTCGTAGTTCAATTCCTCCATCATCGGTGCGACATCTTTAATGGAGTTCATGACGGCCTTGTCCAGGGTAAAGTGAAAGCCACTGTCTTTAACGTCGTATTTAATGTAGTGCTCGCTGTCAGGCAGGAAGTAAGACCCGGTCTTGGCGATCTTGAAACCAGGTGCCTGGTCATCGGCACGCATGACGCAAGCCGATACGGCATCGCCGAATAACGCCGCTGATATGAACGCGTGCAACTTGGTGTCCTGGGGTTGATAGCAGAGCGATGAGAACTCCAGGGAGACGATGAGCACATGGTTGTCCGGCGCCCGGCTGGCGAAGTCATTGGCGCGATTGATCGCCGCGGCGCCTGCCACGCAACCCAGTTGGGCGATGGGCAGTTGTACGGTCGACGTTCGCAGGCCCAGGTCATTGATCAAGTGGGCCGTCAGCGATGGCATCATGAAACCGGTGCACGATGTCACCGCGACCATGCGAATGTCGTCGACGGTCAGCCCGGCATTCTCGATGGCTTGGCGCGCCGCGATGGATGACATGCGGCGGGCTTCGCGCTCATAGACGATACTGCGGTGGGTGAAGCCGGTGTGCACCGCCAGTTCATCGATAGGCAGGACCAAGTGCCGTTCGTTCACCTGGGTGTTTTGAATCATTCGTTTGGCAAGTGCCATTCGTGGATGATCATCATGCAACTGCTCTAGATGCTCGATCATTTGTTGCTGGGTGATCTTGTATTGCGGGAACAACAGACTGGGTTTGCAAAGAGTAGACATGACAAGTCCTCGGCTAATAGCCAATAAAGTTAGAAACACGTTTAAGGCAATGACAGCAAAGCGGGACTCTGAAAAACAGAATCAAAGCAACGGGCTGGGAGGCCAAAAAACTTGACTGTTGTTATCGATAGCGCGGAGTGTGGCGGACGTCTTGTTGGTTATTTCACCAATACAAACTTATAAGCATATTGCCAGGCCAAGTTGCTTTCCCGGACATGTTTGCGAATAACCATGCGCACAGGCGCACCGCTGACGACTTGCCGGGGATCGGTGACATCAACGATTTCCGAGGCAATCACCAGGCCATCATCCAGGCGCACCATCGCCATGAAGCGGGGCACGGTTTCGCCGTAGCCCATGGCCGCCAGTATCGGGTTCTCGGCATGGGCGCTGACCTGGATCGTGCCGGTGCGTGCGCAGCGATACGGTTCCACATTCAACGAATTGCATGCGCCGCAGACGGTGCGCCGAGGGAAGAAAATTTCTTCGCAATCCTGGCAACGGCTGCCTTCGAGGCGGTATTTGCCGCCATGTTCGCGCCATTCGCGCAACATGCTGGCGGTGGTCATGCGGTGAATCTGTTCAGGGTAAAGGGACATGGTCGGCTCCTTAATCGTTGGAAAGCACAATGACACTGTTGTGCGCGGCATAGCCGCCCAGGTTTTGCGAGACGCCAATACGGGCGCCCTTGACTTGGTTGTTGGACTCGCCGCGAAGCTGTCGGAACAATTCAGTAATGTGCAAAATCCCATCGCAACCGGAGGCGTGGCCGCGTCCGATGTTGCCGCCGTCAGTGTTCAGGGGAAGTTGCCCATCAAGGGCGATGCCGCCTTCCAATACAAAGTCGCCTGCCTGGCCTGGACCACATGCGCCCATGGACTCCATTTGAATCAACCCGGCGCCCAGCAAGTCATAGACTTGCGCCACGTCGATATCCTTTGCGGTGATACCGGCTTTTTTGTAGGCGATTTCGGCGCAGGCCATCGAATTGGCGGAAACCGCCATGCCTACATCTTTTGGCAGACCCGGAAATTGCAACGTCGGGTTGTGATAGCGCGTGCCGAAATAGTGCGATACGCCGGTGTAGGCACAGCCACGGATGAATACCGGTTGGGTCGTGTAACGGTGCGCAAGGTGTTCGGCAACCAGGATGGCGCAACCGCTGGCTTCACCCCAGGCCAGCATCGAGCCACAGGCTTCGCTGCTCTTGAGGGTTTCGAGGGACGGAATCGGCACGCCATAACGGGTAGCCGTGGGGGTGTTATGGGCATAGATACGCATCTGCCGCCCAAAAGTCGCCAATACATCCGCTTCGCGTCCTGCATAACCAAACTTTTCAAAATACTCGGCGGTCGCCAGGGCGAAGGCGTCTGTGTGTGAGATGCCGAGAAAATAATCGTATTCACATTCAGTACTGGAGCCAATGTACTCGGCATAGTTGATGTGGTCGGTCATTTTTTCAAAGCCGCCGCACAGGACGATGTCGTACTCACCTGAGGCGACCATCTGGTGAGCCATCTGGAACGACACCGAACTGCTGGTGCAGTTGGCCGTACTCATGAACGTGGGGGCAGGGCTGATACCCAAGGCATCGGAGATGGTCGGGCCCAGGCCTCCGTATTCGGAAATGCCTTCACCGTGGTAGCCATAGGCAACTGCCTGGAGTTCGCGGGGGTGCATCTTGATGGCGTTGAGCGCTTGGTAGGCGGACTCGACGATCATCTCCTTGAAGGTCTGACGAACTCTGGAACTGCCGGGCTTAGGGGTATAGGCAGCCGAAACGATAGCAACGCGTCGTGCGCTCATAAAAGGATGCTCCTTGCTGGATGGATTGGAATCAGAGATAGGCCGTCAGGGCATAGTCGGGCCGCAAGTATTTGAACTCGTACTTGATCGACGTCCCGTAATCCACGTAGTACTTATCCTCCAGCAGCGTGCGCAGCGGAACGTTGGTCTTTTGATAGGCTTCGATGGCATCGGTGACGGTCAAGGCAATGGCGTCGCTGCCCGCGCCAAACCCATAGGAAACCACCAGGATTCTTTCACCAGGACGCGCTTGATCGAGGACATTGACCAAGCCCAGCAAAGGGCTCGCTGCCCCAGCATCACCGACACTCTGGGCATAGATGCCAGGTTCGATTTGCGCCGTCGTGAAGCCCAGGTGCTTGCCGAGAGAGTAGGGGGTCGACACCAGGTTCTGTTGGAAGACGACATAATCGAAATCACCGGCCTGCGCATGGATCTTGGCCATCAATCCCGAGGCAGCACGGCGAGTCTGGTCTTCAAGGCCGATGCTGTTCTTGTCCGAGCCCAGTCCCATTCCCGACCGGATATAGCGGTCCCCCTGAGGCCTGATGTTGTCAGCGACATCCGCTGCGCAAGAAAAACTTGCGTCAAAATGCGCGATCACATTTTCTGTACCCAACAGCAGGGCAGCGGCGCCCGCTCCGGCGTAGGATTCTGTCAAATCGCCGGGGGCGGTGTTGCGGTTGATCGTATCGGCGCCCACCGCCAACGCGTTGCCCACCATGCCCGATGCGATCAAGGCGTATGCAATCTGCAGGGCGCTGGTGCCTGATTTGCCGGCAAACTGCACGTCTGCGCAAAAGGCGTCATAGCCGCAGCCAAGCATTTCCAGGATGATCGCGGCTGAGGCCCGAGAATCATAAGGGTTGGTGCAGGTGCCAAGATAAAGCGCTTCAAGGGAACAAGGCGGCGCTTTGTCCAGTGCGCGTTGGGCAGCGAGGACGCCCAGGGTAATGACGTCTTCATCAGGTTGCAGCACAGCCCTTTCGAGAACGCCCAATTGACCTTTTACCAAACTCAAATCGGTGTTTTTCCACACCTGAATCACGTCGTCCACCTTGAGCCGGCAGACCGGGATGCCCGCGCCATAGCTCACAATTCCTACTTTATTCATGAGTACTTCCTCCAGATTCCGTTCTTTCACCTGCTGGCAGAAAGCCGTGACAGGCGCATGAAATATTTAGAAACTATCTATTGGTGCCCGCAAAGTGATACTGACGGTCCTATGCCCCGTAAATAGGCGGGTTCAAGCGGCAGAACCTGCCGGTCAACCCGTGAACTATAGGTTTATTTCCGCCCAAGCATTATGTATGATACGAAACGTACCGTATCGTTAAGGTCGTGTTAAAAATCTATGACTTTTCTTCTCCCATTTCCCTACCTAGAGGTAAGAAGCGCCAAAGAGACCCCCTGCTAAGCAGAAGCTGAGATCAAATAAGCATACAAAACGAAACGATCCGTTTCATTGCTTTTCGAGAGAATCCTATACCCTGAGTCTCTTTTGTCAAGCGCCATATTGGAGATTTTGATTTATGGCCCGTAAACCATCTCGGAGCTCCATTGGCTCATTGAGGAGCCCTCACACGCACAAAGCGATCATCATTTCTGCCATAGAAACACTCAAGGAGTGCGGTTACTCGGGGTTGAGCATCGAGGCTGTGGCCCGCCGCGCTGGCGCGAGCAAACCGACAATCTACCGGTGGTGGGGTAACAAGGCAGCCTTGATCGCCGAGGTCTACGAGAGTGAAAGCGAGCAGATTCGCAAAGAGCCGGACAGAGGTTCCTTCAAGGAGAACCTCAATTTCTTGCTGCTCAATCTCTGGAAGGTCTGGCGAGAAACGATTTGCGGGGAAGCTTTTCGGTGTGTCATTGCTGAGGCCCAGCTTGACCCCAGCACGCTGCCCAAGCTGAAAGACGAATTCATGGAGCGCCGTAGGGAGTTGCCTCGCAAGCTGGTGGAAAAAGCTATTCAGCAGGGCGAGTTGCCCAAGGATACGTCGCGTGAATTGCTCTTGGACATGATCTTCGGGTTTTGCTGGTACCGGCTGTTGACCGAGCAGTTGGAGGTGGAAGCGGATATCAATGAGTTCACGACACTGCTGATGAACGGGGTATTGCGTCCGACTTCGGCGGCGGTTCAAGACGCCGCCGAAGCCTGATTATCGGGGAGGGGTTGCGCTTATTTCGTGCCGCTGAATCGTGCATGAAGGCTCGGCAGGATGCTGGCCAAGTGGTTGAACTCACACAAGTCATGCACCGCAAATTCATAAGCCAGGGTTTCCAGCTCCACTTCTCCCAGGCCGTTTTCTTCCAGTAGCTGAGCGGCTCGCTCGGCGCCTGGAAAACGCAGCATGGCAGGGTGGCTGCCGACCCAGTAACGGCTCGTCAGGTACAGACCCTCCGGGCATTCCTTGAACAAGTGCGCCATCAGCGACACCGGTACTTGCGGTTCGTGGGCCAGGCTCATCAAGGCGCTGACGCTGCCGTCTATTTTGGATTCGCGGTACAGGTCCGGGCAGAAGCCCAGCTCGCAGGGATCCTTGAAATCAATGTGCAGGTGCATGAGACGGTCGCCGACATACTCAGAGGCGCAGAAGGTATTGCCATACAGGCGCTCCTCGAAGCTCAAGGTATCGTCGAGAAGGCGCTCGTGATGAACGCAGGGGTTTGCCACATGGGCATAAGGAAACCACAAGGTGTAGCGTTCAGCCTCCAGTGGGTGCCACATGAACCACCACTTGAGCATCTCAGCTGTGCAGTTGGGAAAAAACTTGCGACTTTGCACATAGGCCATCGGCCCTGGCAGCAGGGCGTATCCGGCCTCTTCGCTAATGAAATCAGCGGCGAGCATGCGGTTAAGGTCTTCAACGCTGGGCGTCAAGGTGTCAGCCAAGGGCATGGGGCCTTGCTGTATTTTTTCGACGGCACTGAGCGGCACGCTGATCTTGGAGCGGAAAAAGTCGGCGTAGGGTTTGCCTTGGATGGCCCGCTGATTGGCCAGGAACTGCTTCTGCATTGGCAATGAGAAGTAGGTGAAAGGTGTCATTACGCGCGCTTCCATGACGGTATTTCCTTGGTAATGCGTGAAAAGCCCGCAGCATCGGCTGCGAAGTCCTCGCGCGGTGTTGTAAAGGGACAATGACGGGACCAAAATAGGTAGGCCAAAATAAAAAGTCAAATTTGAATTAGAACTATAAAGAGATGAGCTCATGGACAATGCCATCGGCAAGCCTTCCCTGCCTCGTGCTTCGCGGCTCGATGGACAGGCAACGCGGCTGCAGATTCTGGAAAAAGCGGGTGAGTTGTTTGCCGAACAGGGGTTGGCCAACACCACCAGCAAGCAGATTTGCGAACGTTCGCAAGCCAACAGTGCGGCGGTGAATTATCACTTCGTAAACAAAGAGGGCCTGTACCGCGCGGTATTGCTCGAAGCCCACGCTCGGTTGGTGCGGATGGAAACACTGGTTTCGCTTAACGAGCGGCCCGGCTCGCCGCAAGACAAATTACGTGCCCTCATCACCGTGTTGGTCGAGCGCCTGCACGACCATCCTGACGGCTGGGCGCTGAAAGTGCTCACGCGCGAAGTGCTTTCGCCTTCCCCCGAGTTTGAGGTGGTGCTCAAGGAGCAGTCGTTTCCCAAGGCGCATATTCTGCGTGGCTTGCTTGGGCAAATCATGAACTTGCCTGCGGATCACCCGACGACCTTGCGCAGCGCCATCAGCGTCTTTGCCCCCTGTCTTTTTTTGCTGATAGCCCATCAACCCTTAAAGCAGCATGTACTGCAAGGCTTGAGTCTCGAGCCGCAGGGTTTGATCGACCACATGATGAGTTATGCCCTTGGTGGGCTCCAGGCCGTGGCGGCGACCGCGCACAGCGCTGCGAGTTGACGCGCAGTCCATGGGTGTCGGGGTCTACCGTTGGCGTGAGTCCAGCGAGTAGGCACCGCCGCCGCGCGCGACGATGTAGAGGGCCAGGAAACCCATCAGCACAGGAAACTCGATGCCCCGATCTATCCAGGGCCATGTCGGTCCCAGCGCATAGCTGATTGCAACCATCTCAATGGCGATCAGCAGGGCGACGAGTCGCGTGCCGAGCCCTATCGCCAGCATGAATGCACCGACTGTCTCCAGGAGCATGACGAGGAAGGCAAGCTGTGCGGCGAAAGGCAGTCCCATCACGTTCTGGATGAGGTTGATCGACGCGGTCATTGGGTCCGCCATCGAGCCGTGGGCGGTGCGCAGAGCCTTCGGCAAGCCATGGGTAAACAGGACCACGGCGAAGATAATCCGCAGCAACGCGTACAGGTGAGGTTCGACGCTGGCGACGCGTGCAGTCACCGTCGTCGTCGACGGCGAGCGCGGCGGGGATACGTCTGGAGGTGTCATTGGGAATTCCTGGCAGGCTGCTTGAAGGGCTGATGCGTGATGTCGATAACGACCCCGGCGTGAAGCGGGGGTCGTGCATCGTGGATGATCCGCAGGCGTTATTGTCCTTTCGCTGGCAATCCCATCTTCGCCAGCGTCAGCGTTTCATCAGCGCGCCCCCAACCACCGTCGGCGACCTCTTCCACAAGGACCATGGTGAACGGTCGCACCTGCTCGCCGAAGTACTCGACGAACATCTCTGTGGTGCGATGGATGATTTCTTCTTTGCGGGCGTGGTCCAGGATTCCTTCGGGGAATTTGTAGTTGGCGAATGGCATGGATCTACTCCGTGGGTGTGAGAAAGATGCGGTCGGGACAGCGACCCCTGGCGCGCATCTTTCCCCTTTGGGGGCAAGGAATAAATCCCTCTGGATTGTCATCAGCATTCAACGCGCGTGAACAATCGGCAGCCTGGACTCAGTGCGAATGACGCGGCTCGCCACTGCGGGCAATCACGCGCAGATGCAACGTCGCCGGCTCCAGGCAACCCCCGGTGGAAAGCTGTCCCACCAATTGCCGGTACAGCTCCTGCCAGGGCGTTTGCGAAGGCGGAATATTCGGCGTCCATTCGCGGCGGCGCTGGGCCATCTCGGCGTCGTCGATCAGCAGGTTCACGGTGCGGGTGTTCAGGTCCACTTTCAGCCGGTCGTTGGTTTTCAGCAACGCCAGGCCGCCGCCCACGGCCGCTTCCGGGGACATGTTGAGGATCGATGGGCTCGCCGAGGTGCCGCTCTGGCGTCCGTCGCCGAGGCAGGGCAGGGAGTCGATGCCTTGCTTGATCAACGCCGCCGGAGGGGCCATGTTCACCACTTCGGCGCTGCCGGGGTAGCCCACCGTGCCGACACCGCGAATGACCAGAATGCAGCGCTCGTCGATGTCCAGCGCCGGATCGTCGATGCGGGCGTGGTAGTCCTCCGGTCCTTCGAACACGATGGCCCGCGCTTCAAAGCTGTTCTCGGCGCCGGGTTCGGACAGGTAGGTCTTGCGAAACGCCTCGCCCACCACCGACATCTTCATGATCGCGCTGTCGAAGAAGTTGCCGCTGAGCACGATGAAGCCGGCCCGGTGCTTGAGCGGGGTGTCGAAGGGGTGGATCACGTCGGTGTTGCTGGTCAGGCTGTTGCTGACGATTTCGCCGATGGTCTTGCCGCTGACCGTGGCGCAGTCTGCATGCAGGCGCCCGGCTTTTTGCAGTTCATGCATGACCGCTGGCACGCCGCCGGCCCGATGGAAACCTTCGCCCAAGTACTTGCCGGCCGGCATGCAGTTGACCAGCAGCGGCACGTCTTCGCCAATCCGTTGCCAGTCGTCCAGGCTCAGCTCGACGCCCATGTGCCGGGCGATGGCGATCAGGTGCGGCGGGCAGTTGCTCGAAGCGCCGAGTGCTGAGGCGACGGCGATGGCGTTCTCGAAGGCCTGGCGGGTCATGATCTGCGACGGGCGTACGTCTTGCAGCACCAGCTCGCAGATGCGCTTGCCGGTGGCATAAGCCATTTGCCCGCGCTCGCGATAGGGCGCCGGGATGCTCGCGCAACCGGGCAGTGACATGCCCAGGGCTTCGGCCAGGGCGTTCATCGACAAGGCGGTGCCCATGGTGTTGCAGTGACCCACCGATGGCGATGCCGCGGTGGTCATTTCCATGAAGCCTTCGTAGTCGATCTCGCCGGCGGCCATCAGGTTGCGCGCATGCCAGAGCACGGTGCCGGAGCCGATCAGTTCGCCCTTGTGGTGGCCGTCGAGCATCGGCCCGCCGGACAGGACAATGGCCGGCAGGTCGGTGGTCGCCGCGGCCATCAGGCAGGCCGGGGTGGTCTTGTCGCAGCCGGTGGTGAGCACCACGCCATCCAATGGGTAACCATGAAGAATCTCCACCAGCCCCAGGTACGCCAGGTTGCGGTCCAGCGCGGCGGTAGGGCGGCGCGACTGTTCGGCGATCGGGTGTACGGGGAATTCCATGGGGATGCCACCGGCATCACGGATGCCGGCCTTGACCCGTTGTGCCAGTTCCAGGTGATGACGGTTGCAGGGCGTCAGGTCGCTGCCGGTCTGGGCGATGCCGATGATCGGGCGTCCCGATTGCAGTTCTTCGCGGGTCATCCCGTAGTTCATGTAGCGTTCGACATACAGGGCGGTCATGTCCGCGTGGGCAGGGTCATTGAACCATTGCTCGCTGCGCAGGCGGCGTTTTGGCGTGTCACTCATGATTCAGTTCTCTCTTGTAATTGGATGAATCGGTCACGGTCGTGGCGTTCTAGCGGTCCAGCAGGCCTCGGGCGGCAAGGTTACGCAGCAAGGCGCTGACACCAAAGGTCCAGGGGGCGGCATCGCAGCTGTGGGTCACCTGGTTATGCAAGCTGCCGAGCAACGGGCTGCTGATGCTGACCACATCACCGCGTTTGTGGGTGAAACCGCTGCCGGCATGGTCACGGTCTTCGGTGGGGGCGAACAGGGTACCGAGAAACAGCACAAAACCATCCGGGTATTGGTGATTGGCGTTGAGCGTCTGGCCGGCCAGGTCCTGCGGGTCGCGGCTGATCTGGTTCATGGAGCTGGAGCCGTGCAGGCGATAGCCGTCCTCGCCGTGTACCTGGAGATCGACCACGCAGGCGCGTACATCATCCAGGCTGAAGTGTTCGTCAAACAGGCGAATGAACGGCCCGATGGAGCAGGAGGCGTTGTTGTCCTTGGCCTTGCTCAGCAACAGCGCGCTGCGGCCTTCGAAATCCCGCAGGTTGACGTCGTTGCCCAGGCTGGCGCCGAGGATCTGGCCCCGGCTGTTCACGGCCAGCACCACTTCGGGCTCCGGGTTGTTCCATTGCGAGCCGGGATGAATGCCGATGCGGCTGCCGCTGCCCACGGCGGCCAGGACCGGTGCCTTGGTGAAGATTTCCGCATCCGGGCCGATGCCGACCTCCAGGTACTGCGACCACATGCCCTGTTCGATGAGCAGGGCCTTCAGGCGCATGGCTTGCTCGGAGCCCGGCACGATCGTGCGCAAGTTGTCGCCGATCACGCTGTGGACGGTGGCGCGTACGGCTTCGGCCCTCGCCGCGTCACCGCCAGCCTGTTCCTCGATCACACGCTCGATCATGCTGGCGGCGAAGGTCACGCCGGCGGCCTTGATCACTTGCAAGTCCAGTGGCGGCAACAGCGACGGTTGGCTCGGGTCGGCATCAGGTCCGGAATTGGCCAACAGGGCTTCGACACTGGCGATGAAGGTGCCGGGCGTCTGGCGCACGGCGGCCAGCGGCGATTCGGTTTCCAGTAAATCGCTCAATGTCGCAAAACGGTCCGAGAGATCGAACACACCGTCGCTGCGCAACGCAATGGGCGAAGGCCCGGCGATCCGGCCTGGCACCCAGGCACGGCCAATCAGGGTTCCGGCCACGCCATCGACGGGCAGGGTGTTCTCGGGAGTAAGCAGTAGCGACATGGCAAGTCTTCCTGGTTCGTAAAGCCTTCACGCTAGGGTGGCCGCTCGATAAACTCCAATGAGATATATTCAGTATTTGATAACGTCGGGTTATCGCCGGCCTGAGGAATCGCCATGTCAGATCTGTCCTTCTCCAGCTTCTGTGGCTGGCTCAAATTCCGCCATTTGCTGCTGATCGATACGTTGGGGCGCACCCGCAACATGCACCTGGCGGCGCAACAGATGAACCTCAGCCAGCCGGCCATCAGCAAGATGCTCAAGGAAATCGAAAGCCTGCTCGGCTTTGCCTTGTTCGAACGGCTGCCACGGAGCATGCCGCCCACGGCCTTGGGCGAACACGTACTGCGGTACGCGCAGATTGCCTTGAATGATGCGCGCTCGTTCGTCGAGCAAATCAGCAGCTTGCGCGAGGGAGGCCACGGCTTTCTCAAGGTCGGCGGGATCTTTGCCGCCACTGCGGTGGCCTTGCCCGAGGCGATCCTGCAGATCAAGCAGCGCTGGCCGTTGCTGTCGATTGAAGTGGTGGAGCAGACCAGTAACCACCTGATGGAAATGCTTGAAGAGAAGACGCTCGACCTGGCGGTGGCCCGTTTTACCGATCAAAGCCAGCAGCAGCGCTATGACTTCCAGCCGTTGGCCCCGGAACCGTTCTGCATCGTGGTCAACCATCGCCATCCATTGGCCGGCGCGGGCCCGGTCTCCTTGCAGCAGCTGGTGGACTTGCCATGGATTCTCTACCCGGTGGGCACGCCGATTCGTGCACGCATGGAGCTGGCCTTCGCCGAGGCCGGGGTGGGAATGCCGCGCAACACCATCGACACCATTTCCATGCAAACCTTCCTCCAGGTGCTGCAGCGCGGGCCCATGATCGGCATGCTGCCCAATGCGATGGTCGATCCGCTGCTCGAAAGCGGCCAGCTCAAGACCCTCGACACCCCGTTGCACCTGGTGCCGCAGGACTACGGCATTCTCACGCGAAAGGATGAGCCATTGGTGGGCGCGGCGCTGGAGTTCGCCGAGATCCTCAAGGACAACGCCCGCCTGGCCGCCATGCAGCCTGCTTAAGGGCAGCATGAATCTGTGGAAGCAAGGCTTGCCACAGGTTCAATGGGCCTGAGGATCATTTCGATAACGCACCGTTATCAACTAATCCAAAAATGCCATTGGGAAAGAATCGCTTCCCGACAGTAGAGTCCTCGTTCAATCGCCGGATGATTCGCTCATTCGACGTGACCCAATAAAAACAATCAGGGGTTACCACATGCAAACCATCTCCGAGCCGTTGCCCGCCCAGGCGCAAGCTGGCGAACTGGATTTCGAAGACCGGACCTACCGCAAGGTGATCTGGCGGATCCTGCCCGTGTTGCTGTTGTGCTACATGGCGGCGTACCTTGATCGAGTGAACATCGGGTTCGCCAAGCTCGACATGCTCAACGAGCTGCAATTCAGCAATACCGTGTATGCCTTGGGCGCCAGTATGTTTTTCTGGGGCTATTTTCTCTTCGAAGTCCCCAGCAACCTGTTGCTGCATCGCTTTGGCGCGCGGTTCTGGATTGCCCGGATCATGCTGACCTGGGCGGTGGTGTCCATGGCCGTGGCCTACACCGTGCCGCTGGCGGCTTTCTTCCACCTCGAATCGAGCACGATGTTCTATGTGCTGCGTTTCCTGTTGGGTATCTGTGAAGCGGGCTTTTTCCCCGGCGTGATCCTCTACCTCAACTACTGGTTCCCGACCCATCGGCAGAGCCGGGTGATGTCCGGGTTCCTGCTGGCGTTGCCCGTCAGCCTGACCCTGGGCGGCATCCTCTCCGGCTGGCTGATGAACAGCATGCAAGGGGTGCATGGCCTGTCTGGCTGGCAATGGATGCTGCTCATCGAAGGCATTCCTTCGATCATCATGGCGTTCGTGGTGATCGTCTGCCTGGCCGACAACATCGACAAAGCCAAATGGCTGTCTGTCGCGGAAAAAGCCCTGCTCAAGGCCAACCTGCATACCGACAACCAGGGCAAGGCCACGCGCTTGAGTGAAGTGTTCTTCAATCCCCGGGTGTGGTTGCTGGTGTTGATCCTGCTGACCTTCAACACCGGTTTCTACGGCCTGGCGTTCTGGATGCCGTCGATCATCAAGAGCACCGGCATCACCAACAGCTTGCACATCGGTCTGCTGACTGCCATTCCTTACTCGGTGGCGGTGGTGGCGATGCTGCTCAACGCCCGGCACTCCAACCGCACCGGTGAGCGGCGCCTGCACGCGGCGATTCCGGCGTTCATTGGCGGCGCCGGCTTGATCCTCAGTGCTTTCTTCGCTGACAACCTGGTGTTGTCCGTGCTCTTTCTCAGCGTCTCCGCTTCGGGGATCCTCAGCCTGATGCCGATTTTCTGGACCCTGCCGGGCACCGTGCTGTCGGGCGTTGCCGCCGCAGCCGGGATTGGCATGATCAACGCCATCGGCAACCTGTCGGGCTTCACCGGTTCGATGATTACCGCCGTGGCCGAAACCCTCACGGGCAACATCAACAATGGCACCTATGTACTCGCCTTGTGTCTTTTGGTCAGCGGCGGCCTGATCCTGGCCATCCCTGCCTCGATGCTCGGCAGGACAGCCAAGACAGCGCCTACCACCGCGCAACTGGAGACAGCATGAGCTTGCAGAACAAGCGCGTGCTGGTGACGGCAGCGGGGCAGGGCATTGGCTTGGCCAGCGCCATTGCCTTCGCCCGGGCCGGTGCCGAGGTGTTTGCCACTGACATCGATATCCAGGCACTGGCGGGGATCGAAGGCATCACCGCCATGCCCTTGGACGTCACGTCGCCTGCGGCCATCAGCGCCGCCTGCGAACGCATCGGTGGGCTCGACGTGCTGTTCAACTGCGCAGGCTTCGTGCACAGCGGCAACATCCTCGACTGCGACGAAGCCGCCTGGGCACGTTCGATGGACCTCAATGTCACGGCCATGTACCGGATGATCCGTGCGTTCCTGCCGGGCATGCTGGCCCGTGGCGGCGGTTCGATCATCAACATGTCGTCGGTGGCCTCCAGCGTCAAGGGCGTGCCCAATCGCTTCGCCTATGCCACCAGCAAGGCTGCGGTGGTGGGGCTGACCAAATCCGTCGCCATCGACTTCGTCAGCCGGGGCGTCCGCTGCAACGCGATCTGCCCGGGCACCGTGGATTCACCCTCGTTGCGCCAGCGCATCGCCGACCAGGCCGCGCAGCAGGGCGTCGACGAGGCACTGGTCTACCGGCAGTTTCTCGACCGCCAGCCCATGGGCCGCATCGGCCACACTGAAGAGATCGCGCAGTTGGCGTTGTACTTGGGCAGCGATGCGTCCGCCTACACCACGGGTGCCATCCACATCATCGACGGTGGCATGAGCCTCTGAACCCGGTCTTCACTTGAGCAGGAGCACGACATGAAACTATTGCGCTACGGCGAAAAAGGTTCGGAAAAACCCGGGCTGTTGGATGCCGACAACCAGATCCGCGACCTCTCGGGCCATGTGCCGGACATCGCCGGGCAGGTCCTCGACCCGGACAGCCTGGCAGCGCTCGCCGCCCTCGACCCGCGCAGCCTGCCGATCGTGGCCGGCCAGCCACGGATCGGTGCTTGCGTCGGACAGGTTGGCAAATTCATCTGCATCGGCCTGAACTACGCCGACCATGCGGCCGAGTCGAACATGGAGGTGCCAAAAGAACCGATCATCTTCAACAAATGGACCAGTGCCATTTGCGGGCCGAACGACGACATCCAGATCCCGCGCGGCTCGCTCAAGACCGACTGGGAAGTCGAGCTGGGCGTGGTCATCGGCAAAGGCGGGCGCTACATCGACGAAGCCAACGCCATGGAGCACGTCGCCGGCTACTGCGTCATCAACGATGTGTCTGAGCGCGAGTGGCAACTGGAGCGTGGCGGCACCTGGGACAAGGGCAAGGGCTTCGACACTTTCGGCCCCCTAGGGCCGTGGCTGGTGACCCGGGACGAAATCGCCGACCCGCATACGCTGGACCTGTGGCTGGAAGTCGACGGACATCGCTATCAGAATGGCAATACCCGAACGCTGATCTTCAGCGTGCCGCAACTGATTGCCTACCTGAGCCGCTGCATGAGCCTGCAACCGGGGGATGTGATCTCCACCGGCACGCCGCCCGGCGTCGGCCTGGGCATCAAGCCCAACCCGGTGTTCCTGCGGCCAGGCCAGACCATGCGCCTGGGGATCCAGGGCTTGGGCGAACAGCGCCAGGTCACGGTGCAGGCGGACTGACGGCTAGACCGGACCACTGCTATCGCGAGCAAGCTCGCTCCCACATTGGATCTTCGGCAGGCACACAATTCATGTGCCCCGCAGGCCCCCGTGGGAGCGAGCTTGCTCGCGATAGCGATGGTCTGGCTTAACCTCACTTGGGATCAACACGCCTCACGCGCTTCATCACCACCACAAAAAACACCGGCACAAACACCACCGCCAGCGTGGCGCTGATCATCCCGCCGATGACACCAGTACCGATGGCCTGCTGGCTCGCCGAACTGGCGCCGGTGGCAATCGCCAGCGGTACTACCCCAAGGATGAAGGCCAGCGAGGTCATGATGATCGGTCGCAGGCGCAGGCGTGCCGCCTGGAGCGTGGCGTCGATCAGGTCGTGGCCTTCGTCGTACAGGCTCTTGGCGAACTCGATGATCAGGATCGCATTCTTCGCCGACAGGCCGATGATGGTGATCAGTCCGATCTTGAAGAACACATCGTTGGGCATGCCGCGCAACGACACGGCCAGCACCGCGCCGAGCACACCCAGCGGCACCACCAGCAACACCGAGGTCGGGATCGACCAGCTCTCGTACAGCGCCGCCAGGCACAGGAACACCACCAGCAGCGACAGGCCCAACAGGATGGGCGCCTGGCTGCCGGACAAGCGTTCCTGCAAGGACAGCCCGGTCCATTCCTGGCCCAGGCCCGTCGGGCCCAGGGCCACCAACCGTTCGATTTCGGCCATGGCTTGCCCGGTGCTGTAGCCCGGTGCCGGTTCACCGGAAATGCTCACCGCCGGATAACCGTTATAGCGGGTCAGTTGCGCCGGCCCCTGGGTCCAGCGGGCCTGGACGAAGGCTGACAACGGGACCATTTTTCCGCTGTTGTTGCGCACATGAATCTTCAGCAAGTCTTCGACCTGGCTGCGCTGGTCGCCCTCGGCCTGGACCACCACCCGTTGCATGCGCCCCTGGTTGGGGAAGTCGTTGATGTAAGTCGAACCCACCGCCGTGGACAACACACTGCCGACGTCGGCAAAGGAAATGCCCAGGGCATTGGCCTGCTTGCGGTCGACCTCCAATTGCACCTGCGGTGCCTCCGCCAGGGCGCTTTCGCGCACATTCATCAGCACCGGGCTTTTTTCGGCGGCGGCGAGCAATTCGCTGCGGGCCTGCATCAAGGTGGCATGGCCGAGGCCACCACGGTCCTGCAAACGGAACTCGAAACCGCTGGAAGTGCCCAGGCCGTCCACTGGCGGCGGCAGCACCGAGAACGCCATGGCGTCCTTGATCTGGCTCAGCGCCAGGTTGGCGCGGTCGGCGATGGAAGCCGCCGAATCCTCGGCACCGCGTTGCGACCAGTCCTTGAGGGTGGTGAAGGCCAGGGCCGCGTTCTGGCCGCTGCCGGAAAAGCTGAAACCGAGAATGATCGTGCTGTCACCGACCCCCGGCTCACCGGCGTTGTGGGCTTCGATCTGCTCGACCACCTGCACCGTACGATTCTTGCTGGCACCCGGTGGCAGCTGGATGTCGGTGATGGTGTAGCCCTGGTCTTCCACCGGCAGGAACGAGGAGGGCAGGCGACTGAACAGCAGGCCCATGCCCACCAGCAACACGCCGTAGATCAGCAGATAACGGCCGCTGCGTTTTACCGCATAGGCCACCCAACCTTGATAGCGCTCGCCGAAGCGGTCGAAACCACGGTTGAACAGGCCGAAGAAACCCGTCTTGGCGTGGTGCTCACCTTGGGCGACCGGTTTGAGCAAGGTCGCGCAAAGCGCCGGGGTCAGGGTCAGGGCGAGAAATGCCGAGAACAGGATCGATGTGGCCATCGACAGCGAGAATTGCTGGTAGATCACCCCCACCGAGCCCTGCATGAAGGCCATCGGAATGAACACCGCCACCAGCACCAGGGTGATGCCGATGATCGCCCCGGTGATCTGTCCCATGGCCTTGCGCGTGGCCTCTTTGGGCGACAAGCCTTCCTGGGCCATGATCCGCTCGACGTTCTCCACCACCACGATGGCATCGTCCACCAGGATGCCGATGGCCAGCACCATGCCGAACATCGTCAGCACGTTGATCGAGAACCCCAGCGCGAGCATCGTCGCGAAGGTGCCCATCAGCGCCACCGGCACCACCAATGTCGGGATCAGGGTGTAGCGGATGTTCTGCAGGAACAGGAACATCACCGCGAACACCAGCAACATCGCTTCGCCGAGGGTGTAGATCACCTTGGTGATCGAGACCTTGACGAACGGCGAGGTGTCGTAGGGAATCTTGTATTCCACGCCGGCCGGGAAGTAGCGCGACAGCTCGTCCATCTTGCTGCGCACCAGGGTCGCGGTGTTCAAGGCATTGGCGCCCGGCGAGAGTTGCACCGCCACGGCGGTAGACGGCTTGCCGTTCAGGCGTGTGGAAAACTGGTACTCCTGGCTGCCGATTTCCACCCGGGCCACGTCGGCGATGCGCACCGTCGAGCCGTCGGGGTTGGCCTTGAGCACAATGTCGGCGAACTCCTGCGGGGTGTTGAGCTGGCCTTTGACGACGATGGTCGCGGTGATTTCCTGGGTGCTGCGGCTGGGCAAGTCGCCCAGGCTACCAGCCGACACCTGGGCGTTCTGCGCCACGATGGCGGCGTTGACGTCGGCCGGGGTCAGGTTGAAGCCCACCAGCTTCTGCGGGTCGATCCAGATCCGCATGGCCCGTTCGGCCCCGTACAACTGGGCCTTACCGACACCGTCCAGGCGCTTGATCTCGTTCATCACGTTGCGCGCCAGGTAGTCGCTGAGGGCCACGTCGTCGAGCTTGCCGTCGCTAGAGGTGAGGGTGATCAGCAGCAGGAAGCCGGCGGAGACTTTGTCCACTTGCAAGCCTTGCTGGGTCACCGCCTGCGGCAGGCGCGACTCCACGGCCTTGAGGCGGTTCTGCACGTCGACCTGGGCCAGTTCCGGGTTGGTGCCGGGTTGGAAGGTCGCGGTGATGGTGGCGCTGCCCAGGCTGCTTTGGGATTCGAAATACAGCAGGTTGTCGGCGCCGTTGAGTTCTTCCTCGATCAGGCTGACCACGCTTTCGTCCACGGTTTGCGCCGAAGCGCCCGGGTAGACGGTGTAGATCTCGATCTGTGGCGGGGCCACGACCGGGTATTGTGCCACCGGCAGTTGCGGGATCGCCAGGATACCGGCCAGCAGGATGAACAACGCGACGACCCAGGCGAACACCGGACGGTCGATGAAGAATTGCGGCATGGCTTAGTGTCCTGCCTGTGGCCCGGGAACCTGGGCGAGGGGAGGTGGGGAATCGTCGATCCGGACTTGCTCGCCGGGGCGCGCGTGTTGCAGGCCTTCGATGACAATGCGGTCGCCGGGTTTCAAACCCTGCGTGACGACCCAGCGATCGTCTTGCGCGGCGCCCAGTTGCACCGGTTGCTGGCTGACCTTCTGCTCGGCGTCCAGCAGCAACACCTGGGCAACTCCGGCGCTGTCGCGCAGGATCGCCCGTTGCGGCACGGTGATGCCCTGGCTGTTGACCGCCTGTTCCAGGCGCACGCGAATGAAGCTGCCGGGCAGCAGGTCCAGGTCGGGATTGGGGAATTCGCTGCGCAGGGTGATCTGGCCGGTACTCGGGTCGACGCTGAGGTCGGTGAACAGCAATTTGCCGGGCAGCGGATAGGGGCTGCCGTCATCCTGAATCAACGTGGCCTTGGCCTGGTCCTGGCCGACCGCTTGCAAAAGCCCGGCGCGAAAGGCGCGGCGCAGGTTGTTGAGTTCGCGGGTCGATTGGGTGAGGTCGGCGTGGATCGGGTCCAGTTGCTGGATCAGCGCCAACGGCGTGCTTTCGTTCTGCCCCACCAGGGCGCCTTCGGTTACCAGGGCGCGACCGATGCGCCCGGAAATCGGCGCGGTCACCGTGGCGTATCCCAGGTTCAGCTTCGCCCGTTCCACCGCAGCCTTGCCGGCAGCGACGTCGGCGGCGGTCTGGCGCACGCTGGCCCGGGCGTTGTCGTAATCCTGGCCACTGATCGCCTTGTCATCGATCAACTGGGCGTAACGCTGCGCTTGCAAGCGGGCCTGGAATGCATTGGCCTCGGCCTTGCGCAACGTCGCCTCGGCACTGTCCAGGTCGGCCTTGAAGGGCGCCGGATCGATGCGAAACAGCACCTCGCCCTGTTTGACGTCGCGGCCTTCACGAAACACCTGCTGCAAGACTACGCCGGCCACCCGCGCCCGGACTTCGGCCACCCGTGGCGCGGCGATCCGGCCACTCAGCTCGTTGCTGATCGACAGGGGCCGGGCCTGAACGGTTTCGACACGCACGCTGGGCAGCGGAGCGGATGTCTCTGGGGGCGAGGCGCTATCACAGCCACTGAGCAGCAGCGCGCCGACCAACAGGCCCAGTGTGACGAAAGGAATCTTGGACATGGTGCTTCCCCAATATTGAACCGCCCATGGTAGGGATCGAGGCCAATGGCAGGGGTGAAGCTTTGTAGGCGCTCTGTGAAATTGTGTAACCACCCTGATGGTCTGTTTCAGGGGCCACTAGATCCGAAAATGCCCCACCAACTGCTGTTGACGATTGGCCATGGCATGCAGCGAGTGGCTCGCCTGCGATGCGTGTTCCATCTGGCCGGTCAAGGTCTCGCTGATCCCTCGAATGTCACTGACGCGATGGCTGATGTCCTCAACCACAGCGCTTTGCTCCAGGGCAGCGCTGGCGATCTGCTGGTTCATGTGCTCGATCACTTCCACGGCGTCGCTGATGTGTTGCAGTGCCGCCTGGGTCTTTTCGACTTGAACGACGCTGTCCCTGGCCTGTTCGCGGCTCAATTGGGTGCTGTGCACGACCTCCTGGCTCAGCTGTTGTAACGCTTCGATCACCGTGCGTATTTGCTCGACCGAGTTCTGGGTGTTGCTGGCCAAATGACGAACTTCGTCAGCCACCACCGCGAAGCCGCGTCCCTGTTCGCCCGCTCTGGCGGCTTCGATGGCGGCATTCAAGGCCAGCAGGTTGGTTTGCTGGGCAATGGCGCAGATCACGTCCAGCACCTGGCCGATGTGTTGACTGTTGCCGGCCAGCGCCTGCACTTGCTCAAGCGTGGTCTCCAAACGCCGGTCCAGGCTGTCGATGCTGGTGACCGCGTTGGCGAACAATTCACGCCCTGATCGGCTGGCGTTTTCGGCAACGGTGGCGGCATCGGCCGCCTGGTGGGAGTGACGGGCCACTTCCTGGGCGTTGGTGCTCATTTCATGCAGGGCGGTCGCGGCCAGCTCGACCTCCCGGTACTGCGTGTGCATGCCGGCGCTGACTTCCCGGGCCACCTGCGCCGACGTATCGGCGGTGTCGCGGGTGTCCAGGGACGCTTGCTGGATATCGCGGATGATGGGCTGCAATTTGTCGAGAAAACGGTTGAAGCCCTTCGCCAGTTGGCCCAATTCATCGTGGCGGTCGTTGGGCAGGCGCTGGGTGAGATCGCCGTCGCCCTCGACAATGGCGTCGAGCATGTGCGCCACCCTGAGCAAGGGGCGTGTGACGCCGTAGGCCGTCAGCCAGATAAGCAATAAGCCCAGGCAACTGGCGAGCAAGCCCAGGCTGAGGTTGAACCAATTGGCCTGGCGCCGCTTGTCGTCCAGTTGGGCCTGCATCTGCAGGGCCGGCGCTTGCACAAGCGATTCAGGCACGCGTATCTGCAATTGCCAGGGGGTATTGGCAGGAACGGTTTGCACGGCTTGCTGGACGTCGACAGAGGCGCCGTCAACCGTGCCGCTATGGCCGGCAACTTGCCCTGACGGGGAAAGAATGTTGATCTCGCTGTGACCGGGATACAGGTCGTTGGCAAGGCTGGCGGCCAGTTGCTGAAGGGTATCGAGGCTGATGTCCATGCCCACTACGCCGATGACGTTGCCCTGGTCCAGCAACGGTATGGAGATGCTGCTCATCAACGTCTTCTGGCCTTCGACTTCGATCTCGTAAGGCTCCGTCACGCACGTGTGCCCCTGGGTCTGTGGGCAGACGTACCAGGCGTTGGCCGGCTCGCTGCCCGGCGGCGCGGTGTTGGCGCTGATCTGGGCTTCGCTGAGCACCTCCTGGACCAATTGCCCGGGTTGGCTTTGCGACCAGTACAGGGCAAAGCGACCTTTTTCATTGCCGGCCAGATCGCGTTGGCCAGTGAAACCGGCATCTTCACCGACCAGCGCGTCGGGAAGCAGCACCACGTAGAAGCCGAGGA
Source organism: Pseudomonas brassicacearum (assembly GCF_918698105.1). Lineage (GTDB taxonomy): Bacteria > Pseudomonadota > Gammaproteobacteria > Pseudomonadales > Pseudomonadaceae > Aquipseudomonas > Aquipseudomonas brassicacearum_F. Next base: position 141,070 of record NZ_CAKKMI010000003.1, read on the forward strand.
CTTTTTCGCGGTTTTGAAGGGCTTGGCGGGTCGCGGCGATCAGGTCGCGGCGCAGTTGCCCTGGCGTCAGTCGTCCGTTCCACGCTTGGGCGCGCAATTGCAGGACCTGCTGGGCAAAACCTTCCCCATAGATCGCTGTTTCGCTGAAAAAGCGTTCCACCCGCTGACCATGGGCCAGGCCCTGCGCCTGCAAACCTTCCAGCGCCGAGCGTCCCAGTAGTTGACTGCTTTGCTGCTTGAGCAGCGTGGCGCCTTGCTGGTTCTGGTACAGGGACGCGCCAGTCAGTGCCCCGACGACGGCCAACAGGCACAACCCACTCAGGAGCGTGATCCGCCATTGGATAGAGAGACGAGCGAAGAACATGCTGAGAGTTTCCTGCGCTTAGGGGCTTTTATTGTTTTGGGCCCAGCACTGTCTGAGCGGTGGGCAAGGCTATCTTGCGGCAGGAAACGCCGGCCGGTTATCCCGAATCGGCAGCCGCTGCACGCTGCACGCTGGAGTGTTGACCTGTTTTGGGGCGCGGCTTTGGATGCTGCCGTTTTGGGATAGCGAAGGGTTTTGGCAAGGGCCTAGCATCGAATCCAGCGTGCAAGCAAAACAATAAGCTTTTGGAAGTCGGCGAAGCTGGCCGGCTCCGATCCAGCAACAACTGCCTCATACAATAAGGTCAAGAACAATGAGCGTATCTTTCCCGATCAGCAGCTCGACGGAGTTGAAGCGCGGCGCCTTGGGTGTCGGTTTCATCATCTTCTTTGTGATTTCGGCGGCGAGTCCCTTGAGCGTCATCGCCGGCGGTTTCCCCATTGGCATCATGTTGGGCAACGGCGCTGGCACACCGGCATTGCTGCTCCTGGCCTTGCTGGTGTTACTGGCGTTCTCGGCGGGCTACACCGCCATGTCCCGCCACATGACCAACGCCGGTGGTTTCTATGCCTTCACCTCCCGCGGCCTGGGTGGCCTGGCCGGCGGGGCGGCAGGGGTGCTGGCGATGTTTGCCTACAACATTCTCCAGGTCGGCCTCTATGGCATGTTCGGCGGCGTGGTCAGTGGCACGATGGCTAGCGTCTTTGGCCTGGACTTGCCGTGGTGGACCTATTCACTCCTGGCAATGGCGAGCATCGCGATTCTTGGCTATCGCAAGATTGACCTGTCGGCCCGGGTGCTGTCGGTGGTGGTCATTGCCGAATACCTGGCGATCCTGACGCTGGATTTCGCCATCCTCAAGACCGGTGGCGACAGTGGCATCAATCTCGATTCGTTCGATCGCAGCCATGTGTTCAGCGGCACGCCGTCCATCGGCTTGCTGTTCTGCTTCGCGGCGTTCATCGGCTTCGAGGCCACCACCATCTACGGCGAGGAGGCAAGGAATCCGCATCGCACGATTCCCATTGCCACCTACAGCTCAGTGCTGTTGATCGGTGGTTTCTATGCCTTGTCGGTCTGGGCGATGGTGATCGGCGTCGGGGCGGACAAGATCGTACCGACCCTGCAGGCGCTCCAGGATCCGACCACGTTCATCTACGGCATGTCCGATCACTTTGTCGGCCCGCACCTGACCCAGATCATCCGCGTGCTGTTCATGGTCAGCATCTACGCCGGGCTGCTGGCGTTCCACAACGCCGCGGCGCGTTATTTCTATGCCATCGGCCGTGACGGTTTGCTGCACAGCCGGCTGGGCACCACCCACCGCGTGCACCAGAGTCCGCACATGGGCTCGGTCCTGCAAAGCCTGATCGCGGCGGTGGTGGTGCTGATCTTCGCCGCGCTGGACGCCGATCCGATCCTTCAGTTGTTCGCCTGGTTTTCCAACCTGGCCACCCTGTGCGTGATCCTGCTCATGGCGCTGACCTCTGCGTCGGTGTTTGTCTATTTTCGCGCTCACCCGGAGCTGAAGCTGGGGCTCTGGCGCGGTCGGATTCTTCCGGTCTTTTCGTGCCTGGCATTGCTGGCGGTCCTGGCCCTTGCGGTGATTCATTTCGACGTGCTGACCGGCGCCAGCCAGCTCTTGTCCTATGGCCTCTGCGCGGTGATTCCCGTCGCGCTGATCGTCGGCGTGTTCCTCGCCGCTCGATTGCGCAAGGCATCGCCCGAGCGGTTCATGGCACTGGGAAGCCACAAGCTCTGAGGCGTCACGCACAACCTCAATCCACTTTAGAAAACAAGTCCGCTGTCGTTCGGGACGGTTCGTCAGCGCGTGAAAGGAAGGTGCAATGCACGATTATCAAATGCTCATCAATGGGGCTCGGGTCGACGGTGAAAACGGGCACTTCGATGTGCTCAATCCGGCGACCGGTACGGTGTTCGCTCGATGCGCGGCCGGTTCCCTGGCCCAGCTGGACCTTGCCGTCGAAGCGGCGCAATCAGCCTTTGTCGAGTGGCGACACAGCACCCATGAGGATCGCCGCCAGCGCCTGCTGAGCATCGCTACCGATCTCGAACAGGAAGCCGAGGCGTTGGCCCGGCTCATTGTCCTGGAACAGGGCAAGCCATTGGAGTTGGCGTTCTCCGAAGTGATGGGCGCGGTGGCCTGGACGCGCTATGCCGCCGAGCAGCAGATTCCCGTGGAGTTGGTGGAAGAAACCCCGACCCAGCGCATTGAACTGCACCGCAAGCCGTTGGGCGTGGTGGCGTCGATCACGCCCTGGAATTGGCCGTTCATGATCGCCGTCTGGCACATCATGCCGGCGTTGCGGGCCGGCAACTGCGTGATCAGTAAACCGTCAAGCCTGACGCCTCTGAGCACCCTGCGCCTGGTGGAAGTCATCGCGCGCCATGTGCCGCGGGGCGTGATCAATAGCGTGACCGGCCAACAAGGTTTCGGCAGTGCGATCACCACCCATGCCGGTATCCAGAAGATTGTCTTCACCGGCTCCACCGCCACCGGCCAAAGCGTGATGCGCGGCGCCGCCGGCAACCTCAAACGCCTGACCCTGGAGCTGGGCGGCAACGATGCCGCCATCGTACTGCCAGGCACCTCGGTCGAGGCGGTCGCCGAAGATATCTTCCAGGCCGCATTCCTGAACATGGGACAGACCTGCGCCGCCCTCAAGCGCTTGTACATCCACCAATCGCAGTACGAGGCCTTTGCCGCGGCCCTGACCCAGATCGCCCAGCGTCAGGTGGTGGGCGACGGCTTGGCGCCCGGGGTCACGTTCGGCCCGGTGCAGAACCTCGAACAACTGGCGCTGGTGGAGGAGCTGGTGGCGGATGCCCGTGCCCAGGGCGCGCGTGTGTTGTGCGGCGGTGCTCGTCTGGACCGTCCGGGCTTTTTCTATCCGCCGACGCTGGTCGCCGATGTGACCGATGGGCAGCGCCTGGTGGATGAGGAGCAGTTCGGGCCGGTGTTGCCGCTGATTGCCTACCAGGATGTCGAGGATGTCCTGCGTCGCGCCAATGCTGGCGACATGGGCCTGGGTGGATCGGTCTGGGGACGTGACAGCGAGCAGGCACAGGCCCTGGCCAGTCGCCTGGAATGTGGCATGGCCTGGGTCAACTGCCATGCGCAGATCCAGCCGAATACGCCGTTTGGCGGCAGCAAGATGTCCGGGTTCGGCGTCGAGTTCGGCCTTGAAGGGTTGCTGGAGTTCACCGGCCAGCAACTGCTGTACGTACGCAAGTGTGAAACAGAATGAGGACTGCAACCATGTACGAGCACTACAAGACAGCACCAAAAAAATTCTGGCATCCGATGAGTTCTTCGGCGCCGGCGAACCGGTCCAAGACGTTGATCATCGCCCGTGGCGACGGTAACTACATCACCGATATCGAAGGCCATCGCATGCTCGATGGTGTCGGCGGCTTGTGGAACGTGAATGTGGGCCATAACCGGCCTTCAGTGAAGGCGGCCATTGCCGCGCAGCTGGATGAACTGGCCTATTACCAGACCTTCGACGGCATCGCCCATCCGCGGGTGTTCGACCTGGCCGAGCGGCTGACGTCGATGTTCGCCCAGGAAAACATGGCGCGAGTGTTGTTCAGCTCCGGCGGTTCCGATGCGGTCGAGACGGCCCTGAAAATGGCCCGCCAATACTGGATCGCCAGCGGCGAGCCAGGGCGCACGCGCTTTTTGTCATTGCGCAATGGCTACCATGGCGTGCACGTGGGCGGCACCTCGGTGGGCGGCAACGGCGTGTATCACTACAACCACGGGCCGCTGTTGGCCGGCTGTCATCTGCTCGACACGCCGTGGCTGTACCGCAATCCGTGGGATTGCCGCGATCCGGAAGAACTGACCGCTCACTGCATTCGCCAGTTGGAAGACCAGATCGCACTGCTCGGCCCGCAGACCATCGCCGCGCTGATCGCCGAACCGGTGCAGGGTGCCGGCGGCGTGATTGTGCCGCCGGCGCATTACTGGAAGCGGCTGCGGGAAGTTTGCGACCGCCACGGCATCCTGTTGATCGCCGATGAAGTGGTGACGGGGTTCGGCCGCACCGGCTGCATGCTCGGCAGTCGTGGCTGGGGCGTCGCCCCCGACGTACTGTGCCTGGCCAAGGGCATCACCGCCGGCTACATCCCCATGGGCGCCACGGTGTTCAACCAGCGCATGGTCGATGCCATCGAGAACGGCCCGGGCTTCAGCAACGTAATCATGCACGGCTACACCTACAGCGGGCATCCGACTGCCTGCGCGGCGGCCCTGGCGGTGCTGGACATCGTCGAGGCCGAGGATTTGCCGGGTAACGCCGGGAAAGTCGGTGCCCAGTTGCTGGAGCAACTGCAACCGCTGACCGAACGTTATGCGGTAGTGGGCGAAGTGCGCGGCAAGGGCTTGATGATCGCCGTGGACCTGGTGGCGGACAAGGCCACCCGCGAGCCGCTTGACCCCGCCAACGGCCTGGCCTCGCGTATTGCCGAGCAAGCGCGCCGGGCCGGCGTACTGATGCGTCCGATAGGCAACAAAATCGTGATGTCGCCGCCGCTGACCCTCACCTGCGACGAAGCCGCCATGATGGTCGGCGCGTTGGACAGCGCACTCGCCGACTGCTGCTAGCCTGTAAGCCGGCGCAGCGTGCTGCGCCGGCTCCTGAATATAAAGACAGCCTTCAAAGGCGCACCACAAGGAGCTCCAGCCATGCGGAACCTATCGCGTATGGAATTTTTCGGCAGTGGCCTTGCCTGTACGCTGGCGCTCTGCGCTGCGAGTCAGGTCCAGGCCTATGAGTTGTATGCCGATGACGACACGCACCTCAACGCCGACATGCTGGCGGTGTTTGGTCATTTCAACAGTCGCAAGAACTACGACGGCCGGCCAGGCGGTTCAACCTGGCGCGAAGGCTTCATCAAGTACGGCGTCAGCGGCGACCAGGGCCTGGCTGGCCATGGCACCGCCTACGGGGCGTTCAGCCTGGTCAGTTCTGCCACCTGGGGCGATGGCGACGCGGCCGGCAATTCGCTGGGCAGCGAGCGCACGACCAAGATTGAAGACGCTTACTTGGGTTGGCGTTCCGCCGATCTGTTCCCCGTGCTGGGACAGGACGGTGTCGATATCTCCGGCGGCCGCCAGGTGGTCAAGCTGGGCAGGGGCTTCCTGATCAACGATGACGGGCCGAACCTGGGCAAAGGGCCTGCCGATGGTCGCTTGAATCGCGGTGGTGCCTATTACCTGGCTGCCCGGCACGCGTTCGATCAAACCGCCGTATTGCGTCTGGGCGGGCAGGATGGGCTGCATGGCAGTGTGGTGTGGCTCAAGTCCGATAACCGCGCCCAGGCCGAAACCGAGCTGGCCGCCGGTACGCTCGACTACACCGCCAAGGCGGGCACGTTGGGGCTGACCTGGATACATGGCCTGGACGTGAACGAGCAGTGGGCCAGCGATTTCCAGAAGCAACGCAAGGGCATGGACGTCTACAGCATTCGTGGTGAAGGCGACGCGGGTATCGAGAACGCCAGCCTGGCCTTTGAATACGCCTGGCAGGACAAGGACGCCGGCCCGCAGAACGCCTGGTACGCCGAGGCCGGCTACACCTTTGCCGACCTTGCCTGGGCCCCGAAGCTGACGTACCGCTACAGCCGTTATTCGCAGAAGTGGGACTCGCTGTTCACCGGGCAGAGCACCGGCTATGGCACCTGGTTCCAGGGCGAAGTCGCGGGTAACTATGCAGGGCCCTTCAACAGCAACACGGGCATTCATCATGTCGGCCTGACAGCCACGCCGTTGGAGAATCTGACCCTCGGTGCGTTGTACTTCGATTACAACACCGTGCGTAAGGACAGCGCCCTGAACCTGGATGCCCGTGAGCTGGATCTGTATGCCGAGTGGGCGGTGAACGAGCACTTGATCATCACGCCGCTGATAGGCCTCTACAAGCCGGATCGGGATGCAACGACCGGGGGCAATCAAGTGAGTGGCAATGGCACCAACGTGTACAGCCAGGTGACGGTGGCTGTGCCGTTCTGAAGCGGGGGGGCGTTCGATAATCTTGTGGCGAGGGAGTGGCCGCCGCGTCTTCGACGCTGCGCTGTCGCGCAGGGAACAAGGCCCTGTGGCGAGCAATGCTGTTCACTTAAGGCTGTGGAACTTTAGTTTCGACCGATTGGATTGGGTAC